>CAZSQG010000015.1:0-56677 GCA_964608615.1 uncultured Marinilabiliaceae bacterium | reverse complement strand
AATGGTATACTTTTGGATTGAACTACTGGTATACTTTTCAGTTGAAATAAACATAAATAGATCCTGCGCTGCGCTCAGGATGACAAGCTGCCGTTGGGTAAAACGTGAACATGACAGAGAGAGAGACCATAAATCTGTCATTGGTAACGTGAACATGACAGAGAGAGAGACCATAAATCTGTCATTGGTAGCGCAGCGAAGGATCATCAATAATCTTCAAATTATATCGTTGCTATTACCAAAAAGGATATCATGTTTTCCTAAAGGTTAGATCCCTCACTCCGTTCGGGAGGACAATAAGTTGCACGCATGATAGCTGAGGGTTTGAGGGGCAGGCGAAGCCTGCCCCTCAAACCCTCAGCTATCTCCCATTAAAAAAGTGCGGTGTCATCCAGAGCGCGGCGATGGATCTAACCCTTAATTCATTCGCAATAGCCTGTCATCCAGAGCGCAGCGAAGGGTCTAACAACCAATAAATTGGTAATCTGTCATTGGTAACGCAGTGAGGGATCTAATGTTCAATTTAAGAGGGTGTTTATTTCCATATCAAAAGGGTTTGGTTTTTCGCTGCACTACAATGACAGATTTATTATTTTTCCCTGTCATTGGTGACACAATGAAGAATCTAATTCTGTCATCTTAATATTTTTGTCGCTCAGGAGTAACTAACAATAATGATATACTTTTTTTTAGCTTCTACTTAATCCCTTTTGTCAGTCTTTAACTAATTGTTTTCATTTGGTTTAACAGAACTAGAACTGATACTTTGACAGTAATATTTTTTTAAATGCATATAATTGTATAAAAAAAGTGGATTTTTATTAAATTTCCAGTGCAAAAGAGCAAACTCTTTTATGAGTTTTACGTATTCATTGTTTTAAGTTAAACAATACCTCAACCATGGCAACCATATTTGGAATTCAATTTGGCAGTAAATTTACTTCAACTAAAAAGTATGAAACTGCTATTAACAAAGAAATAGAAGACTTTGAAAAGTTTAACAAGTTCGAGCAATCTCAACTTCTTAGCAGGTATCTTGAACTGGACGAATTGGTACATTCAGGCGATTTTGAAAAAAAAGTCAGAGAATTAAAGACTGCCAAATTTAAAGACACTGCTCAATTTCGTCAGCTCGATCAGTATAATACCATGCTGGCCGCTTCAGATATTAAAACATACTTAAAATTTGTGAAAGCAGACAAAGCCGATAGGATGAAAAGGATTGAATCGTCGCAATCTTATCTGGATTACCAAAAATTGCATGCTTTTATTAACTCTTCAGAATTTCATTCTGCAAAAGTTAAAAAAGAATTTAAGGAATCTGAAGCTTTTCAGGAATACAAAAAATATAAATCATTAAGTAAAGATGCTGATATTAAATTCTTTCTTAAAACATACAAGTCAAATGATTATAAAACCTGGCTCAAAGTTGAAAATAGTGAACGCCTGAAAACTTTTTTTGAACTTGAGTCCATTGTTCAATCTGAAGAATTTATACAATTCAAAACTTTTTTGGAGGATAAAAAACGCTATAAGAAATCGGAGGAAGCCCAACTGGTTGAGGAATTTGAAACCCTTAAAAAGAATGATGAAATTAAGTGGTATCTGGAAAACAAAAAAACTAATTCCTTTAGTGAAAGCAGAAAATGGCAATTAACTTTTGAAGATGATTTTGACGCTATACGACTTGATCAAACCAAATGGATGACAGGATATTATTGGGGTAAAGCATTATTAAACGAAACATACGTCTTGTCCGGAGAAAAACAATTTTTCAAAGAGGATAATATTGAATTACGCGACAGCGCCATACGCATTACTACCCGTAGAGAGAACACTACCGGAAAAACATGGGATCCTGTTCACGGATTTATGACAAAGGACTTTGAATACACCTCAGGCTTAATAAGTACTGGCCAAAGTTTCAGACAGAAGCATGGAAAATTCGAAGCTAAAGTTAGGTTTAGTGATGCTGCTCCAATAATAAATGCTTTTTGGTTAGTTGGTGAGAAAATTGCACCACAAATTGATGTACTCAAATCTACTGTAAATAATGGAAAAATGATTGAGTGCGGATTACATAGCATTAATGGAAAACAGGGGCCGGTTCACCAAACAAAGAAAATTAAAGGAACTAAATTTACAGGCGACTATTTCATTTATTCGCTTGAATGGTCACCTGAAACCATTATTTGGAAGATTAACGGAGTTGAAGTTAACAGGGAAAGCAAAAATATTCCTAATGAACCCATGTATCTGACATTCTGCACTTCCCTGTCTGAAAGCCCTAACAACCGAAACATACCTTCTACTTTGGATATTGACTGGATCAGGTGTTACCAGAAGATTTAACCTTACCTTTATATTATGTTTAAAATCCGGCATTTGCTTTTGGGAGCAAGCCGGTTTTTTTTATTTTATTCAATATTCTTATTTAAGCTTGCGCTTTATTAGCATGAAAAAACAAAAACTGGAACTATTAGCACCTGCACGTGATCTGGAGTGCGGCATAGCGGCCATTGATCATGGAGCCGATGCTGTTTATATTGGAGCCAATAAATTTGGTGCCCGTAAAGCTGCTGGAAATAGTCTGGAAGATATCGCCATCCTTATTAACCATGCACATCTGTACCATGCAAGAGTCTATGTAGCTATTAACACATTGCTTTTTGACAATGAGCTGGAGGAGGCTGAAAAGCTTATATGGGAAGTTTACCACTTAGGTGCTGATGCCATCATTGTTCAGGATATGGGAATATTGCAGATGAGCCTCCCTCCTATTCCTCTTCATGCCAGTACTCAGACTGACAACCGCACTATTGAGAAAGTAAAATTTTTGGAAGACTCAGGTTTTCAGCAGGTTGTACTTGCACGGGAGCTAAACATTGATCAAATCAGAGAAATTCGCAAAAAAACCACTATACCCCTAGAGTTCTTTGTACATGGTGCTTTATGTGTATCGTACAGTGGCAAATGCTATATGAGCCATGTATCAACCCAACGAAGTGCAAACCGCGGTGAATGTAGCCAACCCTGTCGTCTCCCCTATTCACTTGAAACAACAAACGGAAAAACTTTAGTTCAAAACAAATACCTGTTATCACTTAAAGATCTGAACCTTTCTGATAAATTAACAGAGTTGATTGACGCCGGAATTTCGAGCTTTAAAATTGAGGGACGCCTAAAAGATACCTCCTACGTTAAAAACATTACAGCTCATTACCGAAAGGCCCTTGACACGATTATTGAAAACAATCCTATTCTGGAGCGTAGTTCATCGGGCAATGTCCGCAACAGTTTTATACCAGAACCTGAAAAATCTTTTTCGCGTGGCTTTTCCACCTATTTTCTTGCTGGACGTCAAAAAGGAATCTGGTCAATGCATACACCAAAATCGTTAGGTGAAAAAATTAGTGAGGTTATTAAAGTTGAACTAAATTATTTTGTTATTCAAACATCTAAGCAAATTAACAATGGTGACGGCCTTTGCTTTTTCGACAGAAACATGCAACTCTCAGGGCTAAAAGCTGATGTTGTACAGGGAAATAAGATTTACTCACAGAGTACCAAAGGCCTCTATTCGGGAGCAAC
The DNA here is from genome assembly GCA_964608615.1 of uncultured Marinilabiliaceae bacterium. Taxonomy (GTDB): domain Bacteria; phylum Bacteroidota; class Bacteroidia; order Bacteroidales; family Marinilabiliaceae; genus CALEUX01. The sequence continues at coordinate 53,086 of CAZSQG010000015.1, read as the reverse complement.
CATCTATAGGAATTATGATCATTTGTTTAATAAAAATTTAGACAACAGTTTAAATGATCGTAAAATAGCTATTGATCTTTTATTCTCAGAAACCATTAAAGGCATTAAATGCGAGCTAAAAGATGAGGATGGCATTGCTTCAACTTTTGAACCAGATTTAGTTAAAGAAACTGCACAAAAACCAGAAAAAGCTCTTGAGCAGATTAAAATTCAACTTTTAAAATGGGGAAACACCCCATTTATACCGCAAATAGTTAAAATTGATCTGCAACAACCATTATTTATTCCCGTTTCAGTCATTAATGGTATAAGACGCGATTTGGCTGAGATTCACATAAAAGAACGTCTGAATAAATATGTACGCTACGAATACCAAATTACAAAAACCTCACACCCATATCCTGACGCTTTAGGTTCATTTGAGAGTAATGTATTAAATCATCTGGCTAAGGAATTTTATGAGCAACATGGCGTAAAAAACATTGCTTACGGCATGGAGATTACTGAACCCCAAGGTAGCAAACAGGTTATGACCACCAAACACTGCATAAGGTATGCAACAGATTTATGCCCGCGTGAAAATCCACAAGCCCGCCCTGATGATTTGATTCTTAAGTCAGAAAGAAAAAGCTACTTGCTTAAGTTTGATTGCAAAAAATGTGAAATGCAGATTTTTACATTATAATTAATTATAGTTGAGAGTCGGAGCGAAGCGTAGTCCCGTCTGACAAAACGTAGCGAAGCCTAGTTTTTGAAGCGGGATAAGGGTTTAGGGTTTAGGGTTTAGGGTTTAGGGTTTGAACGAAGTGAATCCCGATGCCGGATATTTATTTACTTCGGGATAGAGTTTAGGTTTGGAGCGAAGCGTAGTCCCGTCTGACAAAACGTAGCGAAGCGTAGTTTTTGAAGCCGGATAAGGGTTTAGGGTTTGGTGATAATGGTTAAAAACTAACACAACAAAATTCCACCACCTCGAAATAGAAAGGTAAAAGGAAGACGGAAGGGATAACTATTAACCACCTGCTAACTTCATTTTTACACCTTTACTTATAGCTCGCTTTATTCCTTTGCCTGTATCTTTTTTACTATAAAAGGCACAATAGAAGACAATAGGTAATTCTCCTATTGTAAACTACTGTGCCTTTTGAAGTGAATTTTTTAGAATCCCAAATCTATCTGAATCCCACCTTTAATCCACCTCCCGGGTTGGATCAACTCGCCCAAATCGGCATATTTTTCATCAAACAGGTTGGACGCCTCTGCAAATATCCGCAGATTCTTTCGTTTCCATGTTAATCGAACATCAGTAAGCCAAAAATCACTGTATGACTTTATCTGGTTTATTGCAGAGACATTATAAAAACCAACCCGGTCGCGGTAAAGGAAATTCCATGTTGCATAAATGTTTCGCAAACCGGTACCGTGCTCAAAACCAATATTCAGCTTATTACGCAGATAATCCAATACATACGCTGATTCATACCCCTGATCAGCCTTTTTATCCTGATGAACATATGAATAGTTCATATTAAAATTCCTTAACCATTGTTGACCTGGAATTATCATGGTAAAATCAATAACTGCAGAAAGCTCTATTCCCAATGCATTTACGCTGTTTATATTAGAAGTGGTGTATTTTGTTTCATCCGCAAGACGCCCCCAGTCAATAAGGTTTTTTCCTTTACGGTAAAACACACCGACCTGAGTGTTGTACCAACCATTTGTCAGTATTAATGCGGTTTCAATAGTGGTTGCTTCTTCGGGCTTAAGGTTTGGGTTACCTTCATTGGTGGCTCCTGAATAAAAAAGATCGGTAAACGTGGGTAAACGTAATGAGTTATTATAGCTGGCCATCCATTTTAATTGGGGTGTAATCCAGTAGCTCAAATCAACACCCGGAAAGAAATCAACACCATAGCCCAATTGGGAATTCTGATTCATAAGCACACCTGCTGAGAGACTAAATCCTCCAACTGAATAATTGTGTTCCAGAAAAACCGAAACATTATTACGTATAAAACTTTTGGTAAAGCTAGCCCCTGCCTCACCTGGCACACTCATAGGTTCATCCATGAGAACACCCAAAACATTGCTCCAGACGCTCTCACCTCTAACTTCTCCTCCAATGGAGGTATTTCCGTATTTAGATGGAATTACAGCATTTATGCCTGCTCCGATGACATCGGTAAGATGATAATTGTGTCCGGTATACCATGAAGCTGCATTGTTAAAATCGCGAAACAACTCAAACCGGTCGTGATGACGACGCCAATAAAGGTTCGGACGAAGTTTAATCTTTGTTCCTGTTTCAAAAGAAAGTGAAGCGAAGGTAGTGCGTGTTTCTTCGAACTGGTTAGGATAAGTTGCTGAATAAAACGAATTGGCGCCAAATGATTTGTTGGTTTGTCCAATCTGAAAGGCCAGCTTATCGTTATTTAATTGTAGTTGTCCATGATAAAAAAGGTTCAGCACTTCAAAATCGGTGTTGGAGATGTAACCATTGCTGCCTCCTTTATGAACGGATATGAAGTTTTTTAACACGCCCGATTGCAATGTTGTACTTATACCAGTACTGTATAGACCGTGTTCACCGGCCAGACTACTAACTTTGATTTTGTTTTGATCGGATGCACCGGTAATGATATTTATGGCACCGCTAAAAGCATTTGGACCGTAAACTCGTGAGGCAGAACCCAGCAATATTTCAATACGGTCAATGCTCTGCAGATCAACAGGTAAATTTAGCGTATGGTGCCCGGTTTGCGGATCTGTAATATTTACCCCGTTAAGTAACACCATTACCTGATCGGAAGAGCCTCCCCTAATGCTGATGTCAGCCTGAATGCCCAGCGGCCCTCTCTCACGCACATCCACACTCATGGCATAGCGCAAAAGCTCCTGGACACTCTGAACCGGCATGGCTTCAATCTGAGCCCTCGAAAGCACCGTGACAACTCTTCCCACTTCAGAATAAAGAGCCGGCGACCGGCGCGCGGCAACCTCCACTTCGTTGAGTTTAACTTTTTTAGTTATCAAAGCAGTATCAACCTGAGCAAATGTAGCGTGAAAACCTAAACAGCTTAAATAGGATGTGAGAAGAAATCCAATTCTAATTTCCTTTTTAAGCGTATTAAATACGGCATAATTTTTACCCATCCATCTTTTAAAATTAAGACTAGCAGTCTTCTTAAATAAATCTAGTTGTATCATTTTAAAAATTTATAAAGTTTAACATCGGCTAAAAGTAGAGGTTTATGATGAATTAATTTTTATTTTTTATTATCTTCATCTGATAATAACCTCCCTGGCCCTGGATTTCAATCGATAACAAAACTCTATAAAACCATTTTTTTGTGGATAACTCATGGTCTTTAATTGACAATAAAAGATAGCCTATTAACAAACAAAATGAATTAATGATAAAATTTTAATGAGATGCAGATACCTGAAAGATTATTAGCACTTAGGAGTAAAATGGATACCTACGGTTTAAATGCATGTATAATACCATCAGGAGATCCCCATTTAAGTGAATACCCTGCCGAACACTGGAAAGTGCGCGAATGGCTTAGTGGATTTACCGGTTCAGCCGGCACTCTGGTGGTTACATCCGAAGAAGCCGTTTTATGGACAGACTCACGGTATTATCTTCAGGCCGAGGAACAGTTAGACCATGATCACATTCAATTATTCCGTGATGGAGAACCGGGTGTACCCAATATCGCTTCGTGGCTCTCAGATGTTCTCATGCCTGGCAATAAGGTTGGAGTAAACGGAGCAGTTATTTCATTATCAAGAATGAGAGAAATATCTCGTCAGCTTCGAAACAATAGAATCCAACTCGACACAACCGTTACTCCTGCCGAAGAAATTTGGGACACCCGCCCACAAATTCCGGATGACACGGTTTTTATTCACGATCAGATGTGGAATGGACAAACTCGTAATGAGAAGTTTCAAAACATTCGAAAAGTTATGGCCCACGAAAACATCTCGCACTATATTTCAACTTCATTAGATGAAATTGCATGGGCTTTAAATCTCAGAGGTACTGATGTTTGCTTTAATCCTGTTTTTCATGCCTTTCTAATAGTGACAAACGATCAGGTAAGGTTGTTTATTAATCCCCACAAATTAACAGCCCAAATAGCACGTGAACTCTCTGCTGACGATGTGAAAGTATATATGTATGATAATTTTTATCGCCAGTTGGAAGAAATATCCGATAATGCTGTCGTTCTTATTGATCCTTCCCGGATCAATTCAGCTGTTTTTGCATCGCTCCCTTCAAAAACAACAAAAAAAGAGAGCCTTAGTATAATAACCCGATTGAAATCGAAGAAAACTGAAACTGAAATAAACCATTTCAGAGAAACCATGATACATGATGGGGTTGCCATGGTTAAATTTTTGTTATGGATTGAATATACTGTTGAAAAAGAAAATGTTACCGAACTTTCAGCCGCCAGAAAATTGAAGGCTTTCCGTTCAGAACAAGCTGGCTTTTCAGGAGAATCGTTTGCCGCCATTTCGGCGTATGAACAGCATGGAGCCATTGTGCATTACAATGTATCCACCAAATCAGATATAAAACTAAAGGCCAAAGGATTATACCTGATTGATTCCGGAGGACAATACCCTGGTGGAACAACGGATATTACACGTACCATTGCTCTGGGAGAGGTTTCAAATCAGGCAAAGGACGATTATACGCTGGTTCTGAAGGGTCACATTGGTCTGGCCACAGCAATATTCCCTGAAGGCACCCGGGGTGTACATCTTGACATTCTGGCGCGTAAAGCCTTATGGGAACGTGGACTTAATTATGGACATGGCACCGGACATGGAATTGGATACTTCCTTAATGTTCATGAAGGCCCACAAAGCATTCGACCACAAGACAATGGAATTAGCATTGAGGCAGGAATGATCACTTCAAACGAACCCGGAATGTATCGCAATGGCGAATACGGTATTCGCATTGAGAATCTTATTCTTTGTATACCTGCCAATGAATCAGCCTTTGGAAATTTCCTTAAATTTGAAACACTGACACTTTGTCCAATAGACAAAAACCTTATTAATAAAGAAATTTTAACTCAGCAGGAAACAGACTGGCTAAATCAATACCACCTAAAAGTATTTGAAATGATAAGTCCACTCCTTGATGAACCACATACTAAATGGTTGAAAGAAAAAACCAGTCCGCTTTGAACCAATAACCCCATTTCATTATTAACTTAACACCGGTTATAAAAAGGATTATCGATTTTATTAAACAAAGGCACAATTGTTGATTGAACACATGGGTTCGATAATAATTGGTGATTGATTTTTAACCCCAAAACATTAACATAAATAATCTTAAAAATGAAAAGATTAACAATTCTATTCTTTTTTGTTTCTGTAATAATGCTGTTTCCCATGTATCTTTTTGCTCAGCAAGGCTATCAGATACAGTTAAAAGTTAATGGTTTTAACAATAAGGATGTGATTCTTGGTTACCATTCAAATAAACAAATCTATGTAAAAGATACAGTAACAATTGATTCTAAAGGCAATGCCGTTTTCTCTGGTACAGAAAGTTTACCCGGTGGGATTTATCTTTTCTATTTTCCTAATGGCAAATTCTTTGATATTTTGATTGATAAAGAACAGCATTTCTCACTTGAAACTGACACCATCGATTTTTATACCACCCTAAAAATAAAGGGAGCAAAAGAACCGCAGGTATTCCTTGAACTTCAAAAATTTATGGAAGAAAAAGGTAAACAGGCCAATAGCTTAAGAGAAAAACTGAAAGATGTTGATATCGAATCTGATCAAAAGGAATCTCTTAATAACCAGCTTGAGACTATAAACAATCAGGTTCAACAATATTGGAAAGAAATTGAAACCAACCACAAAGGTAGCTTCATAGCCTCTTTTGTTAAAGGTGTTCAGGAAGTATCTATACCGGAATTTGAATTACCTCAAGGGACCCAGAATCCGGATTCTGTTTTACACTTTAAAAAAGCCTGGTACATGAAAGATCACTTTTTTGATAATATTGATCTTACAGATGAACGGCTTACTCGTACCCCATTTTTTCATAGCAAGCTTGAACGTTATTTTAACCAGATTTTAATTCCCATTCCTGATACAGTTACCAGCCAATCTATACGGTTAATTGAACTGGCCCGTGGTAATAAAGAAATGTTTCGCTACATGGTGCAATTTATTTTTAATCATGCCAATAGCAGCCAAATAATGGGAATGGATGCAACTATGGTAGCTCTAGCCGACAAATATTATCTTTCGGGTGAAGCTTATTGGGCATCTGAGGAATTTATATCTACTCTTGGTAAACGAGTTGAGGAGATTAGGCCTACCTTGCTTGGTAAAGTGGCTTACGACATGAAATTGGAAGGGATTAATGGTGAGTATTACAGATTACACGAAATAAACTCTCCAATAACTATTGTTGCTTTTTATGAACCCGATTGCGGACATTGTAAAAAAGAAATTCCCGCTCTTTACAAAGAGGTTTTTGAACCATACCAGAGTAAAGGAATACAGGTTTTTGCCGTTTATAACCTTAACGACCATGATAAATGGACAGAGTTTATTAATGAACATGGAATGATTGGATGGATAAACGTTTATGACCCATATAATCGGAGTCAATTCAGAAATTTCTACGATATTAAAAGCACTCCTATGATATTTGTTTTGGATAAGGATAAAAAGATTATTGCCAAACGGATTGATGTTCAGCAATTGCCCGCTTTTCTTGATCGTGCTTTAGAACAAAAGTTATAATGAATCCTTAAAAACAATCAACATAATCCATCTATTTTTCCCACTTTTGTTGTAACATAATTCAATGAGGCCCATAATTAATATATTGACATGAAATAAATTTAATGATACAAAGATTCCACCAAGAAGGCACAGCGTTACACAAAAAACTTATTGCTTTCATTTCTCCCTGGTACGAAGTTCATCTTTCTTTGTAGCTTACATTATATTTGATTTATAGGCTAAGTGTATGGTAATTATTTAACCTGAAATAGCAATAAGGATTTAAAGAATGATATTTTTCAAAGAAATAATATTAAAGTACTGCTTTGTTTTTGCATTGTTTTCAGTTTTATTATTCACTGAATCATGCGAAGACAACGAGAAAGAGATTCCTTCGCCAACAATTTTTATTGATATGCCGGAAGAGGGTTATGAGTTGGAGGTAAAGGACACCATTATAATATCACCAAAAATCACATACGATTATAACTCCCGTTATCAGTGGTATTTAAACGGAGAAAAAAGCATCACCACTAAAACTTTTAAACATATATCAAGCAAATTGGGAGAAGATATATACAGTTTTGTTGTTGAAAATCCCCAGGGCAAAGATTCTATTGGAATTCCGGTAAAGACAATTATTCAGATCGATTTTGATGATTTTTCACTTACTGACGGCTATGATGTTGGCTTGAATTTGCCTGATGAAAGCTCTTGGTTTTCATCCAAAGGAGTTCTCTTCCCGGTCACTGCAACTTCAGAAACCCAATGGACAGGTTTTGGTATGAGCAATATTTACAGTCAGGTGACAACTTCAACTGATATTTATAGTGCCTTCGCTACTAATGATAATACTAATGATAATGTCTTTCTTCTTTACAATCAATCCCCGTCGCCCTATATAAGTGCCATTAGGTTTGAGGATGGTAAAAACCATCTTGTTGGAAGTATTTCAGTTTGCAATTCAACATTAACTTATCTGGTTATTAAATATGGTACTGACGAAATAAGACACTTCGGAGGTGACACAAACAATCTAAAGGATTGGTATTTATTGACCTTTGAAGGCTATGATAACAATGAAAACTCTACAGGAAAAGTTGATTTCTATCTGGCTGATTACCGATCAGATAACAACAAACGAGATTTCATTATTGGCAATTGGACCAATGTTGATCTGTCATCACTGGGTCAAGTAAACCGTATTACATTGAATTTAACCTCATCTGTTCTTAGTGAAGGAGGCGAAATGCTTACGCCTGCTTTTGTTTGCATAGATGATTTAAAAGTTCTGAACTAATATTGATAAGAAAACCTCATATTGTTAATCATTGGTGTCCGGTAAAATTTTTAAAAAATCATTTAAATGCTTTAAATAATAAGGATTTCGGGAGGTCTTGTTTTCTTGGGGCTTACTTTCCGCCTCAGAGAAACGATAGTTCTTTGATTCCTTTTGAGACTATTATGAGATCAAAAATTTCCGTTAATAAAATCAGATTAATTGTCGTTAAAATCCCGATGTAAGTTTTTGTTGTTTTTTGAGGAACAAAAAACTTACAAAACTATTATCGGGATTAGACTATTAATATGATTTTTAGTCCCGATGTACATCGGGATGCAGCGGCGGCATTTTTTAACTACTTTGAATTTTGCTACGCTCGGCATTGATGCAAACAAGTTTGCTCACTGCGCTCACTAAACGCAAAATTTGCTTACTTTTTTTTGCTGTAGTGGAGCGAAGCGGATCATGAATACCTTAAAAAGAAAACACACTAATGAATAAAAAAAGTAATCCCGCTTTTTAGCGGGAGAGCACTTGAGCGAAGAAAATATTTTTTATCGGACAATAGTGATAATTAATGAAGCCTCATTTTTTTTTAAGTTTCATTTATATGTAGCGAGATGGTTGTTGGTATAAGCGATTTTTTAATCCCGTGGACAGGGCCAGATGTCATTAACCTGTTTAAAAACTGTATATTTGCAATTCGTTTTATTCATTTGTATTAACCATTTTTTAGGAAGCGTTCTATCATAAAATCATGTCAGTAAAAAAGAAAAAAATTGTTGTTGGTTTATCAGGAGGAGTTGATTCCAGTATAGCAGCTTATGTTCTAAAGGAGCAGGGATATGAAGTTATTGGCCTTTTTATGAAAAACTGGCATGACACCACAGGTGTTTTAAAAGCAGATTGTCCATGGCTTGACGATAAGTTTGATGCAGAATCAGTTGCCCGTAAGTTGGGAATACCGTTTCACATGGTTGATTTGAGCGAACAATACAGGACAAGGGTGGTGGATTATATGTTTTCGGAATATGAAAAAGGCCGCACTCCTAATCCTGATGTACTGTGTAATCGTGAAATTAAGTTTGATGTTTTTCTTGATGAGGCAATTAAACTGGGAGCTGATTTTGTGGCAACGGGTCATTATTGTCGTAAAGAAACCATCATGGTTGATGGGCAACCTGTTTATCGATTGTTGGCCGGATCGGATCATAATAAAGACCAAAGCTATTTTCTTTGTCAGTTATCACAAAAACAACTTGAGAAAGCTCTTTTCCCAATTGGAGACCTACAAAAGCCTGAAGTACGTCGAATTGCCAGTGAGCTAAAACTTGTAACGGCACATAAAAAAGATTCGCAAGGAATCTGTTTTGTTGGTAAAGTTGACTTGCCTGTTTTTCTTCAGCAGAAGTTAGTTGCAAAACAGGGGGGAGTGTTTTTGGTTTCACCCGATTGTGAGTTGTTTAACAGGAATTGGAACGAGGTTTTTGATAATCCTTCTGAAGATTTACTTTATTCGTTTTCCAAACCATATTCATTGCATCCGAAATATGGAAAAAGAATTGGTGATCACAATGGAGCTCACTTTTATACTATTGGTCAGCGTAAAGGATTGAATATTGGTGGTTTTGCCGATCCATTATTTGTTATTGGCATTAACGTGGAGTATAACCAGGTTTATGTTGGGATGGGACAGAATCATCCCGGATTGTTTCGTTCTGTACTGCGAGTTGCTAACAAGGAAGTGCATTGGGTTCGTCCTGATTTAGCAATGAAAGCTGGACAGAGCAAGGCTTTTGAGGCACGTATTCGATACAGGCAACCGTTACAAAAAGCAAGGGTACATCAAATGGAAGATGCATTATATATTGTTTTCGAAGAACCTCAACGAGGAATAACTGCCGGTCAGTTTGCTGCCTTGTATAGCAAAGAAGAGCTTATTTGTTCGGGTGTAATTGAGATGTGACGATTATGGTTTAAGGTTTTGAACGAAGAGAATCCCGATGCCTGATATTTATTTACTTCGGGATTATGTTTAAGGTTTATGGTGTTTATATAATGTTTTTGGTGTTATTTGAGTTTGTTTTATTCAACAGTCAGGATCCCGTATTTGCTAAATAACCCACAAAGAATGATTTATGAAGAGTTATGATCCCTATATGCACACTGCCGAACACATTTTGAACCAAACCATGGTAAGGATGTTTGGCTGCAACCGTTCTTTTTCCAATCATCTGGAAAAGAAAAAATCTAAATGTGATTACAAATTTGACAGAGCGCTTACTCTTGAAGAAGAGAAAGAACTGGAAGAAAAAGTCAACTGCCAGATTAGTTGTAATCTTGATGTAAGTCAACGCATCATAAGCAGGGACGAAGCTCTTAAGGATTTCAGTCTTGATAGGTTGTCAGAAGAAGCAGGGGATACAATTCGCTTGGTTTATGTAGGCGATTACGATGTTTGTCCCTGTATTGGAGATCATGTTTCCAATACATCTGAAATAGGTAGTTTTGTTCTTGTCTCTTCATCGTTTGAAGAAGGTGTCTTAAGAATTCGTTTTAAGCTTGTAAGGTCATAAATACAAATGGTTTACCTAGCCTTTTAAAGAAAAATTTGCAAAAAATAAACGGATAATTTCATGCAACGTATAGGACTGCTTTCTGATACTCACGCTTTTTTTGATCCAAGATTTTATGAGTTATTTAGTGGTGTAGATCAAATATGGCACGCAGGTGACATTGGATCAGAGGAGGTTTTGAATCTTATGGAAGCTTTTAAACCTGTTAAGGCTGTTTATGGCAATATTGATGGTGCGGAACTCAGAATAAGGATAAAACAAACATTGCGTTTTACCTGCGAAGGGATGGATGTGTTAATGACACACATAGGTGGTTATCCGGGTAAATATGCATCGGAGATAAAACATGAAATCTACACTAACCCACCCAAACTTTTTATATGTGGGCATAGTCATATTCTTAAAGTTATAAATGATCCCAAATTAAAACTCCTTCACATAAATCCTGGAGCTGCTGGTAAATATGGGTTTCATACAGTAAGAACTGCTGTACGATTTGTTTTGGATGAGGGTGTTATTAAAGATCTTGAAGTAATTGAGATGGGAAGTTAAGTCAGTATTCTTAACATTTATAACTATTAGCGAGGATTTAATGCCTTGTTGTCGTTTTTTTTTAATATTTTAGCTAAAACTGCGTTACTGTTTTATGCTAAAAACTTCTAAATATTTTAATCGCGATATTAGCTGGTTATCTTTCAATTACCGTGTATTGGAAGAGGCTGATGATAAGACTATTCCATTATATGAACGACTTAAATTTCTGGCTATTTATTCATCCAACCTTGATGAATTTTATAAAGTTAGGGTGGCTGAATATAAAAATAATGTCGATCCCGATGAACTAGAAGGATTAGGAGGTTTAACAGCGGGTAAAGTTGTAAAAGAGATAAACGAAATTGTTGATAAACAATTACAGACTTTTGGCCGGATATTTCATGATGAGATTTTAGCTGGTTTGTACAAAGAGGGTTTGATTCTTTATCAGGGAGAAATGCCTAAACTGCCTGAACATCAGAGTTTTATTCGTGATTATTTTTATCGCGAGGTAATACCTTATTTGCAACCTGTTTTAATTACTAAAGGTACACGAACTTTTTTAAGAGATAACCGACTTTATCTGGCTATCAGGCTGTTTAGAAAAAAGAATTCCACCAATACTGATAAACTTGATTCCAGACGGGCCCGGTATGCAATTGTTAAGTTACCAACGAATGATTTACCACGTTTTGTTCGACTTCCGGATGCCAATGGCATGTATCATTTTCTTTTTCTGGATGATTTGGTTCGCTTTAACCTTCAGGAGTTATTTCCAGGGTATGATGTTGAATCAAGTTATTGTGTAAAGATGCTACGCGATGCCGACATTAGCATATTGGATGAATTCAGTGGTAATCTGATTGAAAAAATCAAGAAAAATATTGGTCTTAGAAAAGTTGGAGAGCCTGCACTTTTTATCTATGATCGCACCATCCCAACTGATTTTTTACATGTGTTAAAGGAGTCATTTGCATTATTAAAGGAAGATTTATTACCTGGAGAGAGGTATTTAAGCTTTCAGGATTTCTTTATCTTTCCCAATCCTTTTGCACCGCGTCTACAGTTGAATCATCCAAATCCTATTCATCCGGCTGAATTGGAGGGCTTTACTTCAATGTTTGCAGCGATAAAAGAAAAGGACCGAATTCTTCACTATCCTTATCAATCGTTTGATTATGTTTTAAAGTTTTTAAATGAAGCTTCGGTTGATCCTAAGGTTGATGAAATTAAAGTAACACAATACCGTGTAGCCAGTAATTCAGCGGTGGTGAATGCTCTTATTAATGCGGCACGTAATGGAAAGAAAGTTACTGTATTTGTTGAAGTTAAGGCTCGGTTTGATGAGGAGAATAATCTTTTCTCGGCCTTACTAATGGAACAGGCGGGAATTAGAATTATATACAGTATACCGGGATTGAAAGTACATGCAAAAATGGCTTTGGTTATCCGACGGTCAGGAGGTCTAAGAAAAAGGTCGTATGCTTACCTTAGTACCGGTAATTTTAATGAAAAAACGGCCAGATTGTATGCAGATCATGGATTATTTACCAGCAAGGATGAATTTATCTTTGACCTGGAGAAATTGTTCAAATATTTTGAAGATCAGTCCACAAAGCCAGTCTTTAATAAATTGCTCGTTACCCCATTTAATCTTAAGCAGGAACTTATTAAATGTATTGACAGAGAAATTCAGATTGCAAAAAAAGGAGGATGTGGCTATATGTTGTTGAAGATGAATGGTATTCAGAATAAAACCTTCATTAACAAGTTATATGAAGCCAGTAAAGCAGGAGTGAAAATTGATCTGATTATCAGGGGTATATGTTGTGTAGTGCCTAACCAACCTTTTAGTAATAATATCCGAATAATCAGGATAGTGGATAGTTTTCTGGAACATTCCAGAATATGGATGTTTCATAATAATGGAACTAGAGATATATTTTTAACTTCGGCTGATTGGTTAAACCGAAATATCAATCGTAGGATTGAAATTGCTTTCCCTATTGAGGACGTTGTTATACGCAAAGAAATTCTGAGTATTCTAGATTTACAGTTAAAGGATAATACTAAAGCCCGACTTGTTTCTGAAAACCTTGAGAACTTGCCAATACCTAAGCATGACGATGTTCTTATCCGGTCGCAATGGGATACATACCGAATGCTTGCTTCATCTGAACCGGGAATTCAGGTTTATGAGTAGATTAGTTAAAATTAATACCCCAATAATACCTATTTGATCATTTCGTAAAGAAGCCCTAAAAGAGATTACAATTGTGAAACGAGCATGATGTCGGCCTTTTTATAGACACTCATACGAGTTCTATTAGACCAAAATAAACTATCACCAAAAAGAATGTGTTTTTTCTGACAAGTATAAGGCTGTATTTTAGGAAATATGCTTAATAAATTATTTTTCAGTAGGTAAAAATGGACGTGAATCAATAATAATTGAAATGTTTGGTAAATTCAAGCTAAAACCACTATACTATGAAAAAGTTGTTTCTTGTTCGACATGCAAAAACTGAACCATTAACCAGTTCTGTTTCTGATTTTGATCGCAGGTTAAAAAACAGGGGGCAAATTGATGCTAAGCTTATTGCTGATGAATTGGTAAGTAAAGGTGTTCAGCCAACTCTGATTATTTCGAGTCCCGCGGCCAGAGCAATGGAAACTGCAGAAATAATGGCAATGACCTTTCTAATTCCAAAGGAGAAAATTGTTGCGGCACCTTTTATTTATGACGGACATACCACCGGAGGATTTATTGATGGAATAGCCTCACTTGCAGGAGAACATGATTCAGTTATGGTGGTTGGTCATAATCCTGATATGGCCATGTTAGCAATGCGACTTACTAATGGTAATTTTATTAATTATCCTACTACAGCAACGACTGTTATTTCGTTTAATATAACCAATTGGAACAATATGGAAGTTGGAAAGGGGAGTCTCGATTTATTTGTTTTTCCGAAAATGCTTAAAGAAGAATAAGAATCATTGGATGACTATTAACAAGTTAATTTGATTGTTTCTGACTAAAACAAAACTAGTGTCAAGTCTGAATTGTATTCATTAGGTTGTGCGTTTGATGCACTCCCTTGGGCATAGGGGTAGAGCAAAAGCGTAGCTTAATGGTTGTGGCACTAGAAATGAGTACCGGGAATTAATGATATAGGTTTGTAACTAAAAGTAAAAGTAAAAGTTGAACCTTTATTTAGTTCGGAATCAACACTAATTGTACCTCCCATTAATGTTAAAAGGCTTTTTGAAATAGCCAGACCAAGACCAGTACCCCCATTATTTGTGCTTGGTGATTTTTCAACTTGACTAAATCTCTCAAAGATAAATTCTTGGTTTTCTGGGGCTACACCAATACCTGAATCTTTTACCGAGAAAGAGATGGTTTTGGAATCGATAATTTTGTAATCGATTGAAATTTCGCCCGCTTCAGTAAATTTTATGGCATTGTTGACCAAATTATAAAGGACCTGTTCCAAACGAAAAGGGTCGGCAATTATTAAAAAACTGTCATTAGCACTACCCTTTTTTACAACTATTTTAATTTTCTTGTTATAACGAATAATTAACGCTGAAGCAACCATAGTTATGTTATCCAATAGTATGTTTAGGTCAAATGTTTCTGGACGAAGGGATAGCTGACCTGTTTGAATTTTTGAAAAATCGATGATGTCATTAATCAGGTTTAATAGAGTTTCTCCGCTATTACGTATAAGTTTTAGGTATTTTACGCTTTCTTCAGGATTAATATCTCCGCTAATAACAAGGTCGGTAAATCCTAGAATTGCATTCATGGGGGTGCGTATTTCATGTGACATATTAGCCAGAAAACTCGATTTTAAACGGTCGCTTTCTTCAGCTCTGTCTTTTGCAATTTTAAGTTGTTCTTCAAACTCCTTTTGTAAATTTATGTTCATCAACACGCCAATCATCCGGGCTGGTTTTCCGTTTTTAAAATCAATGATTTTACCATTTATCGAAAACCATTTGTATTTTTCGGCATCGGTTAATAGCCTGATTTCTCCCCGGAAAGAAGGGATGATGTTTTTCGAATGCATTTGAAAAACTTCAACTAATTGGTCAACGTCGTCCGGGTGAATAATGTTTGTCCAGTTATGAAGATTGATGTTTATGTCATTAGGACTTTTGTTTTCCAGTAATTGAGAAGTTTTAGAGCTTAGAAAAATGTCGTTATTTATAAAATCCACATCCCAAAGACCAAGGTTAGCTCCTTCCATGGCTAAACCAAGTCGGCTTTGACTTTTCTGCAATTTTTTCTTGGTAATATTATTTAAGGAAATTATCCGGATCAAAATAATAATAACGGCAAAAAGTATTCCCGAGATTATAAGTAGAATGGTTAACTCTTTTTTGTATTTTTCAATAAATGAGACAGGTTTATTTATGAATTCAGTCTGTGATGGCAGTATGTCAGGATTAAGACCATATTTCATCATTTGATTGTAGTCGAAAATAATTTTTTCAGGAGTAGGGGTTAAAAAGGTGACATCATTATTCCCACTTAAAATCTCCTTTAATTGCTTAGCAGCAATCATGCCCTGGTCAAAGCCTCCTATTATTGCACCACCAACAATAAAGTGGTCTAACAGAAAATCCCAGTTCCCGTATATTGGAACGTCCAGATTTGTTGACAGAAATTTGGCTTCATTAATCATTTCAAGGCTAATACCATCACGGGGCATATAAAGACTTAGGAGATAAATGGCTTTGTTTTTTGGATTGAACTTTCTAAGTTCATTGCTCAATTGCTCTTCAGATAAGGCATTTATAGTATGATACATCAAATGGGGAAAATCTGATTTTACCGTGCTTTCAAATTGTTTAAGAAATATAACACCTGATAAAGAGAAATCAGATATCACAATTAAGGTATCAAGATTTGGTTGGAGTTTGTTAATCAAACTAAGGGTCTTCTTTATATTTATTGTTTCTTCAACACCTTTATTCAGAGTAGTATCGATATTGAAGTCCTTGATATTGTTAACGCCGCAAAAGGTCATAGGTATATTTCCCCAAATTTTTTTACCGTGTTTTAGAAAAAATTCAAAAGCATGGTTGTCGCTACATATTACCCCGTCAATTTTAATGTTTCTATATTTTATTTGAAGAAATTCTTCAAGGGCTTCTAAGTGTTTCTGTGAACTAAATCGTTTTGCATCCATAAATTCAATTGAAACCCTGTAATTTTCTTTTATATGCAATTGGGTCATCACCCCATAAGTTAAATCAAAGGTCCACTTAAATGATGGATGATAAGAATTTATAAGAACAATATCTTTTATATCAGGTTCCTGAGCAGCTGAATTGGAGAAGCTGAATAGTGCTGAAATAAACAAAATCAGAGCAAGGGTATATCGCATAATCAGGAATTTTAATAACACAATTTAGTAAAAATTTGAGATTTTATATTAATTCTTGTGTTTGTGTTCGTAGTTTGCTTTATTAATTATGTTTTTTTTAATTATGTTGAACTTTGAACAATTAAGTTGATCTGATTAAGATGAGTTGTATTAACTTTACTTGTTATTTGTAATTACAGTTAAGTTTGGAGGAATTACTATGGCAATGATATATTCACCCCAGAATTACAGGATTATAGATCGTCCTATGGTTCCTTTTATCGATGAGGAAGAAATCTGGCAATTTATCCGGGCAAATCAAACTTCTTCAGCATCCCGGGTTCGTGAAGTTATAGCCAAATCGCTTAATAAGCAACGACTTACACTTGAAGAAACAGCCGTTTTAGTTAATACCACTGATCCTGATCTGGTTAATGAAATAAAAAATGGAGCCAGAGAATTAAAAGAAAAAGTTTATGGAAAACGAATTGTATTGTTTGCCCCTTTATACATTGGTAATTTATGCACTAACAATTGTGCTTATTGCGGGTTTCGAACCGGTAATACAAAACAAAGCCGTACTACACTTAATCATAAGGAAATTGAAGAACAGGTAACGGCTTTGGAAGATGCAGGCCATAAGCGACTTATTCTGGTTTATGGAGAACACCCTAAATATAATGCTGAATTTATTGCAGAAAGTGTAAAATCTGTTTATAGCGTAAAGCATTTGAATGGCGAAATAAGACGTGTGAATATTAATGCTGCACCTTTTGATGTTGAAGGGTTTAAAACAATTAAGGCCTCTGGCATTGGTACTTACCAGGTCTTTCAGGAAACTTATCACCACGAAACTTATCTGAGCGTTCATCTTGCTGGCAAGAAACGTGATTACAACTGGCGACTTACGGCTCTTGACAGAGCTCAGGAAGCCGGTATTGATGATGTTGGTATTGGGGCCTTGCTTGGCCTTTACGATTGGCGTTTTGAAGTGCTGGCTCTTGTCAGGCATGTAAATCATTTTGAAGCAGCTTACAATGTGGGTCCGCACACCATCTCCTTTCCCAGGATAAAGACAGCATCGGGTTATGAGGTTGACCCACGATATAAGGTTAGCGATGAGGATTTTACCAAACTAGTGGCAATTCTAAGGTTGGCAGTTCCTTATACAGGACTTATTTTAACAGCCCGTGAACCGGGACATATCCGCGATGAGGTGTTGCAGTATGGTGTTTCACAAATTGATGGAGGAACTAATATTGAGTTGAAAGGTTATACAGCAAAACGCGATAAGCAGGATCTGGATACTGAGCAGTTTGAGATTAATGACAACCGCTCGTTGGAAGAAGTGGTTGGCGAATTGATTGAAAAACAATACATTCCCTCCTTTTGTACCGCTTGCTACCGTCTTAAACGTACAGGGGAGCATTTTATGGAATTTTCCGTTCCTGGTTTTATTAAACGGTTTTGTCAACCCAATGCTATGCTTACACTGGCCGAATACCTTGAGGATTATGCTATCGCGGAAATCAAAGAAAAAGGTTATAAGCTGATTAATCAAAATTTAAATAATTATACTGACGATGCATTCAAAGGGAAATTAGAGGAACGATTGCAAAAGATAAAAAATGGCGAACGCGATCTCTATTTTTAGTCTATTCTGTTTGATAAAAAGCCCTGAAGGCATAAGTATTAAGGCCCATGTGATATTTGGGGCGAAAATGAAGATTCAAAAACAACCCGTTAAAGATTGAATGTGTAATTTAGTATAAGCTAAGTGCATATCAAAATAGAGCCAAAAAGCTGTTCGTTTTGGCATAAAAATTGGGAATAACAGATTAAATCTGTTATTGATGAAAAAAAATCTGCTCTTAATCGTTCTTTCTTTTTTTCTGACAAATTGGGCTTTTACTCAGGTTCGTGATGTGCGTAACAATGTTAAAAAGGATAAAAGCAGTTCTTCTTCTTCTTCTTCTTCACAATCTGGTTCCTCCGGGCCTTCAGCATCAGCTCCTTCTCTTGATGATGATATGAGTTTTGGAGCATTTATTGTGTCAACTTTAGGTTACTACACGTTTTATGCGGTTTACAAAGGGGTTTATTACGGTCAAGCTGCTATCCTTAATCGTCGTGAACGTCATCCTGAGATTGTTTCTCTTCAGGGTAGTTTAGTGACAGGTATTGATGCTAAAGACAATTCCTTTATGTTATCACCTTCACTTAGAGCTAATTGGGGGCTTTTTGGCTCTGATCTGCGTTTTGTTGGAGTAAATGATGTTACTGGAAATATGCAAACTATTGACTGGCAGGTGTTACTGATTCGTTTACCAATTGCTAGTGCAAAGTTGGAGTATGGATTGGGATTCAGTCATTTTATATCCCCTTCAAAAACTTATTTTGATCAATCAGTTGGCTTTGACTGGTGTTTTTTTAAAAGTAAGGCAAATTTTTTTGCGCAATATCGTTGGAGTCAGAATTCACAAATAGGAGGTCGTTATCGTCAGGAGAGTTCTTTTGAATTTGATTATGAAGTAGTCCGAAGAGGGAAGTTTAGGTTATCACCTTCAATAGGCTTTGTCCATCAGAATTATTTTGATGTTGATCAGTTTAGTTTTATGAAAGTTGGTGTAAAAGTCAGATTGTTTTAAGGATTAAACTATTAGCAAAAAAATAAACCCATTTAATCAAATAATTAAATGGGTTTATTTGCTTTGTTGCCCAACTAGGACTCGAACCTAGAGTCTTCTGATTCAGAGACAGACGTGTTAACCGATTACACTATTGGGCAGTTTTTACTTCCCTTAAAAGTGATGCAAAAGTATAAAGTATTATTGTTAATTTAGTCTATTATCTAAGAAAAATGTAATAATGGCATTATTTGATATATGATGGTATTTGTTTTAGTTAGTGAAATAAATTGCATGCCAGGAGGTTAATTGTTTTAGGATTCCTATTATTTTTTTGTTGTTATTTAATTTCTTCCGCAGCATCGCGATCCATAAACCAAGTAGTTCGTTTTTGATTAACCAATGATGCAGGGTAATGCATATAATCACCCTTTCGATTTAGTATCTCATAAGCTTTTACCGCCTTGTTTTTACCGGTAACAAAAAAAATAATTTGATCAGAGTTATTAATAATACTTCCTGTAAGAGTTATCCTTTTTTGTCCAGTTTGAGGGTGTGTGGCAACTTCGCAAAGATTGTGTGAATTCCAGAGGTACATATCATTAGGGAAAATGGATGCAGTATGTCCGTCATCTCCCAAACCTAAAACGGTTAAATCAAATGTGGGGAGGTTGTTTGTTTGAGGAAGTTGTTTTTTTAATAGTTCAGAATAATCCAGAGCTGCTTTTTTTGGTTCATTTTCGGCTATAATACGATAAATATTGTTTTCCAAAAGCGATACTTTAGAAATAAGATGGTTGAGTGTCATGCCATAATTGCTGTCGGGGTGGTTAGGTGTAACGCAGCGCTCGTCAACCCAAAACAACCTGATCTTATCCCATTCAATAAGAGTTTTAAAATCAACTGATAAGCGGACAAATATGGCTTTTGGTGTATTACCGCCGGATAACGCAATATTAACAATTTTTTTTTGTTTACAGAGGTTTACAAGTACATTGCCAAATTGTTTTGACAACTCTTCAATGGTGTCGAAAATCAGTATTTTAGGTTTCATTATTATTTGGTTTATTACGCGAAGTTACAAAGAGGCATATTGGTTAAATCTAGATTTTGGAAAATATGATATTCACTGCTTTATTTTTTATAGTAAAAACTTGAAATCATAATGTCTCAGTGCTAAAACCAATACTATAATTCACAGTATTCACCATCACCCACCAGGTTTTTACACGGGTAGCGCCATGTTTGAGGACCTTCAATAAGGTTGTCGGAAATTTCGGGGCCCCAGGTTCCTGACGGGTAGCCATGAACTTTTATACAAGGTTTTTCTTTCCACGCTTTAAGTATTGGCTCCACAAAACTCCAGGCTGCTTCAACTGCATCGCCCCTCGAATAGAGAGTTGCATCGCCCAACATGCAATCTAAAAGCAATCTCTCGTATGCACTGGGAAGATATGTGTCGGCCAGTTCGGAATAATGAAAATCCATATTTACATCCTGTACGTTGAACCCGGCCCCGGGAACTTTCATCCCAAATTTTAAAAGCAGGCCCTCATCAGGTTGTATTCTTATCACCAGTTGGTTTTGCTGATGTTGAATGACTTTATTATTGGCAAACAAGTGGTGAGGAGTTGACTGAAAATGAATCACAATTTCAGTTACACGGGTTGGCAACATCTTACCGGTTCGTATATAAAAAGGAACACCTGCCCATCTCCAGTTGTCAATGAAGAATTTCATAGCCACAAATGTCTCAGTGCGACTCCTGGGGTTTACTCCTTTTTCTTCGCGGTATGCTTTTAATTTTTTTCCCTTAACTTCAGATGCTGTATATTGTCCCCTGATTACAAACTCATCCACTTTATCAACCGGAATTGGGCGTAACGACTGGAGAACCTTAACTATTTCATTACGGATGCTGTTTGCATTTATCAGAGTAGGAGGCTCCATGGCCACCAGTGAGGCGAGCAGCAGCAGGTGGTTTTGAACCATATCGAGCAATGCTCCAGATCCTTCGTAATACCCACCACGATTACCAACACCAATATCTTCGGAGGATGTTATTTCAACGTGATGAATGAAATTTCTGTTCCAGAGCGGTTCGAAAATACCATTTGAAAATCGTGTAACCATTAGATTTTGAACAGTTTCCTTGCCCAGGTAATGGTCGATACGATAAATTTGCTCTTCGCTAAATTCTTTAAGTAATGTTTGGTTTAACTTCCTTGAACTCTCTAAGTCGTATCCAAATGGTTTCTCTACAATAAGTCTTTTAAATCCATCATCTTCGCTGTGCAACCCATATTTAGCAAGATATTCAGGGATTACAGGATACATGCTTGGTGGTGTTGCAAGGTAAAATATATAGTTGTTACCGGTATTAAGCTTGCTGTTGAGCTCAAGCAACTCTTTTTTAAACCCTTTGTATTCTTCGCATTCTTTGGAGTTAAAAGCGTAATAAAAAAGTTTTTCTAGAAAAGCCTTTTTCTTTTCAGGGCTTTTTGAAGTACTTGCAAAATCCTCAATTCCGCCTTCCATTTTTTCGCGGAACTTCTCATTGCTTAATTGAGATCGACCAACACCAAGAATCCCAAATTGGTCAGGTAATAGGTTTTGTATAAATAGATCATACAATGATGGAATAAGTTTACGATAAGTTAAATCGCCGGAAGCACCAAAGATGACAATTATATGTTTTTCAGGTTTCTTCATGATATTTATTTTCTTTTTTGTTGTCGGTTAAAAAAATGTAATGAATCACCCCACTCATCAAGAACTAATTCTTTACCTGACATATTAATACGAAGTTTCAGACTTGATAAAAAATCATCACCCCTTTCGTTGGTATAGGGCTTATTCTGATATAGCAGATAATCATCTCTGTATTTTGAAGGTGTAATATTTGGCATTATTACATTTGCTCCCCATTGAAGAGCTTTTTCGCGACCTATTGGGTCAATTGATTGCAAGGCAGTTGAAGCAGCTATGTTAATGTCGGGCATTAGTAATCGGAGTGTTGCAATCATGTTTAGCGCTGTTTCAAACCTTTGCTTTAGCGGCCATAATTTACCTCGTTCTTTATATAAGGGCGTAAATTCATGTTCAATATAGGGGCCCATTCCTACCATATCAGTATCCAGAGCTTTGATCATTAATAAATCGTTGGCTAAATCTTCGTGGGTTTGTCCCGGAAGCCCTATCATAACGCCTGTCCCGGTTTGGTACCCGATTTTTTTTAACAGCTTCAGGCACTCTATGCGATGGTTAAATGAATGCGTTTCATTATTTGGATGAATTTTCTTGTAGAGTTCTTGATTCGATGTTTCAAAACGAATCAGATACCTATGTGCTCCGTTTTTAAACCATTGGTTGTAAGCCTCTTCAGATTGTTCTCCTAATGAAAGTGTAATACCTAGTTTTCCTTCTGTCTCATTTTTAATTCTTGATAGAACGCGGTTTATTTGTTCTACAAAAGCACTGTCGTTTCTTTCGCCCGATTGCAGTACTACTGATCCATAGTGATTTTTAAAGGCATACAAAGCTGTTTCAACAATAACATCTTCATCAAGTAAATACCTATGTGTTTTGTTGTTGCTTTTCCTAATGCCGCAGTAGTAACAGTCTTTAATACAGATGTTTGAGAACTCAATTAAACCACGTAAATAAACGCCATTTCCCCTGTTTAGTATGGTGACTTTTGCGGCTTGCTCTTTCAGTTGGGCGTGTAGTTTCCCCGACGAAGCTATTAACTCCGTTAGTTCTGCCCTTGATGGCGGATTCCCTAATAATATTCCGGTTTCCGTATTTTTCAACATTCTTTATTTTAAAAGAGTAAAAATAACAAAAATAATAACCCAATAGGGTTTGTGAAGCCGTTCGCATGGTTGTATTCTAACATTTATTTGAGCATAATGTTTGAGTATCTATCTTTCAAAACCTGAAAAAAATCATATTTGGGAGCGAAAAACATCAAAGAAACAATGGTTATGATTTTGTACATTTGATACAATATCTGTATTTATAAAAAAATGCCAATATTGTTCTGCTAAAATTGAAGCCGTATTATGATAAACGAAAAACTAATAAATCCTCAAAGTATATTGGTAGTTGGCGGATCGGCTGATATTGCTAAACCCGGAGGTAAAATTGTTAAGAATTTGTTGGATGGAGGGTATCAGGGGCATTTGTATGTTTTAAATCCCGGCAGAAAGGAAGTTCAGGGTGTTAAGTCTTTTTCTTCGGTTAATGAAATACCCTGTATTATTGATTTGGCAATACTTGCTATTCCTGCTAATAAATGTGCTCAGCTTACCGAAGAACTTGCTGTCAAAGGAACCCGGTCATTTATTGTGATTTCAGCAGGTTTTAGTGAGGAAGGTGCTGCTGGTATGGAGCTTGAGAAGCAATTGGTGACTGTTGTCGAAAAGTTTGGAGCAACTCTGATTGGACCAAACTGCATTGGCCTAATAACACCTTACTATAATGGCGTTTTCACTTCCCCGGTTCCTAAACTTAATCCCGAGGGATGCGATTTTGTATCAGGTTCGGGTGCTACCGCGGTTTTTATTCTTGAGTCGGCCCTTCCCAAAGGGTTAACTTTTTCATCGCTTTTCACTGTTGGCAACAGCGCTCAAACCGGTATAGAGGAAATCATAGAGCATTGGGATGTCTCATTTGATCCGCAGGTTAGTTCACGCATTAAGCTGATATATGTTGAAAACATAAAAGATCCCGATAAGTTACTCAAACATGCATCGTCGCTTATCAGAAAGGGTTGCAAAATAGCAGCTATTAAATCAGGCGTAACAGAAGCTGGTAAACGGGCCACATCTTCGCATACAGGTGCTATTGCCAGTTCCGATTCGGCTGTTGAAGCACTGTTCCGAAAAGCTGGCATTGTGAGATGTTTTGGACGAGAGGAGTTAACCACTGTAGCTTCTGTTTTTATGTATAAGGAGCTGAAAGGGCAAAACCTGGTTATTATTACCCAGGCTGGAGGTCCGGGAGTGATGCTTACCGATGCTCTTTCGGCAGGAGGACTCTCAATACCAAAAATTGAAGGAGAACAACATAAAGAACTTTTAACCATCCTTAATGCTGGCTCCTCAACCGCAAATCCTATTGACATATTGGCAACAGGAACCGCCACACAGTTGGGACAGGTAATGGAGTACTGCGATTCAAAGATGGATAATATCCACGGGATGATTGTGATTTTTGGTAGTACCGGACTTACAAAGGTTTATGATGCATATGAGATGATTCATGAAAAAATGCGCAGTTGTTCCAAGCCGGTTTTCCCAATACTCCCATCTATTAGCAGTGCCAAGAAAGAAGTGGAGTTTTTTTTATCCAAGGGGCATGTTAATTTTCCCGATGAAGTAGTACTTGGAAAAGCATTGATTAAAGTTTACAATACACCGCCACCTGCTGATGAGAAGATCTTTCTTGATGGAATTGAAATTGAAAAGGCCCGATTAGTAATAAGTAATTGTAATAATGGATTTCAGGAACCTGCAGTTATTCAGCAGCTTCTGCAAGCTGCCGGCATACCTGTTGTTAAGGAAGGAACTGCTGAAACAAAGAGAGATTTATTGCGTCTTGTGAGCAACATAGGTTATCCGGTGGCAATGAAAGTTATTGGACCGGTTCATAAATCTGATGTGGGTGGAGTAACTCTTAATATTAAATCAGATGCTCATTTACTGGCCGAGTTTCATCGTATGAAACGGATAAAAGGCGTTAAATCTGTTCTGGTTCAGAGTATGGAACATGGAATGGAACTCTTTATTGGTGCTAAGTATGAACCCCGTTTCGGACATGTTGTTTTATGTGGGTTGGGAGGTGTTTTTGTAGAGGCGTTAGGTGATCAGGCCTATGGTTTAGCCCCACTAACTCATAATGAAGCCATTTCGATGATACGTAGTCTTAAAGCGTATCCAATTATTCGCGGAATTCGTGGACAAGAAGGGATTAATGAAGAAAAATTAGCTGAAATCATTGTACGTTTGTCATCGCTGCTTAGATTTGCTACGGAAATTAAAGAAATTGATTTGAATCCATTACTGGGGAATAGAGATAGTATAACCACAGTGGATGCACGAATTCTAATTGAAAAGAAATAATCTGTTGTAAAACATATTTAATACTCCTATAAATTAAGGTAAATGGTGTATTTTGAAGTTTTTTTAATAAAAAAACTAAATCAATGATAATTAAACAATTGTCTATTTTTCTTGAAAACAAATCAGGTCGTTTACACGAGGTTTTTGAGGTTTTAGGGCATGAAAAGATAAATGTTTCTGCCTGTAGTGTAGCTGATACTTCGGAATTTGGAATACTCAGAATGATTGTTTCAGATCCGGAGAAAGCAAGAGAGGTTCTTAAGAGCAAGCTTTTTTCAGTTAATGTTAGCGAAGTTATTTCATTTGCTACCCCAAACACACCCGGAGCTCTGGCTATAACACTCAGATTATTGTCAAATGCAGGTATTGGTATTGAATATCTTTATGGGTTTTCGTTGGGCGAAAAATCTTTTATAGTTTTGAGGAGCGATGATGTAACAAAAGCTATTATGGAACTTCAACGACATGAGATGGAACTGATTAGTGCCAGCGATCTATATAAGTTTTAAAATCATCAGACTAGACCATCTGATTTAATGTAACCTTAATTTTCAAGTAAAAGACATTCTTAATGACAATGATATGGAACCGGCATTTCGAAACAATGCCACGAGAACAAATGCGACAGGTACAGGGCGAGAGATTGCGCGATGCCGTTGAAAGAATCTACTATAATGTCCCAAATTACAGGGAGAAAATGCAACAAATGGGGTTAGGCCCTGAGCATATCCAATCGATTGATGATTTGCATAAATTACCCTTTACAACCAAACAGGACTTACGCGATAACTATCCATATGGTTTGTTTGCGATACCAATGACAGAAATCATTAGGGTTCATGCTTCATCGGGTACAACGGGACGTCCAACCGTTGTGGGTTATTCGCGACATGATATTGGTGTTTGGTCAGAGGTAATGGCCCGTACCCTCACAGCTGCCGGGGCAGGTAAAAATGATTTTGTTCAAATTGCCTACGGTTACGGATTGTTTACTGGAGGGCTTGGAGTACATTATGGTGGCGAAAAAATTGGTGCATCAGTGATTCCCATTTCGGGAGGTAACACCAAACGCCAATTACAATTGATGGAAGATTTTGGCAGTACTGTTTTGGCATGCACACCTTCTTATGCCGCTTATATGGCTGAGGCCATTGAGGAAAGTGGTATTAACAGGGATGATTTGAAGCTCAGAATAGGTGTTTTTGGTGCTGAACCATGGACTGAAAACATGCGACGTGAAATAGAGAGAAAATTACGCATAAAAGCTTTCGATATTTATGGTTTAAGTGAGATAATTGGCCCTGGTGTATCTTTTGAGTGTGAACATCAGTGCGGTCTTCACATCAATGAGGATCACTTTATTCCTGAAATTATCGATCCCGAAACACTTGAAGTTTTACCCGAAGGACAATTGGGCGAATTGGTTTTTTCAACTGTAACAAAAGAAGGACTTCCATTAATAAGGTATCGTACACGCGATTTAACGCGTCTTAATTATGAAACCTGCTCGTGCGGTCGTACATTGGTTCGTATGAATAAATGCACAGGGCGCAGCGATGATATGCTGATAATTCGGGGGGTTAACCTTTTCCCGTCTCAGATTGAAAGTGTGTTGCTCGAGATGAGTGAAACAACACCTCATTACCTTTTGGTAGTTGATAGGGTGGGTAATCTTGATACACTGGAATTGCATGTTGAAGTAGAGGATAGTTTTTACTCTGACCGGATAAGTGAATTGCAGGCTTTACGAATAAAGATTCAGAACCACATTGAAAGTGCAACGGGTTTATCTGTCTTGGTTAAACTGGTTGAACCAAAAACCATTGTGCGAAGCGAGGGTAAAGCTGTAAGAGTAATAGACAAGCGTAAACTGGTTTAAAACAGAAATGAATAATGAGTTCACTGCCTTTAAGTTCTGATATTATTGCAAAGTACCGTGCTAAACTTGGTATTAAAACATTAGCTTATGCTACCATTAGGCAAATAGTTCAATTGGTTAATGATATCCAGGAAGAAACCGGTTTAAGATTCATAAGAACTGAGATGGGGGTGCCTGGTTTGCCGGCATCGTCAATAGGTGTTGAAGCTGAAATTGAAGCCTTAAAAAGTGGAGTGGCATCGGTATATCCCCCCATCGAAGGAATACAACCGCTTAAATATGAATTATCGAGGTTTGCAAAGCTTTTTCTTAATGTTGACATCAGTTCCGAAGGGTGTATTCCTACTGTTGGCGCCATGCAATCTTCAATGATGATGTTTATGGTTGCCAACCGTCGTGATGTCAAAAAAGATACAACTCTGTTTATTGATCCCGGGTTTCCGGTTCAAAAACGTCAGGTTGCTGTTTTGGGGATGAAATATGAAAGTTTTGATATTTATGATTTTAGGGGTGACAAATTGAAAGCAAAACTGGAATCTTATCTTGAAAAAGGAAATATCAGTACTTTTCTTTATTCGAATCCTAATAATCCTTCCTGGATCTGTTTTACCGATACTGAGTTAAAAATTATTGGAGAGTTGGCCAATAAATATGAGGTAATCGTTATGGAGGATCTTGCCTATTTTGGTATGGACTTCCGTCAGGATTTTGGTAAACCCGGTCAATCACCCTACCCGGCAACAGTGGCACATTATTCTGATAATTATGCCTTATTGTTTTCAAGTTCTAAGGTGTTTAGTTATGCCGGACAGCGTATTGGTTCATTGCTGATTTCTGATAAACTATATCACTCAGATTATCCCAATCTGCTTAAGACATTTAATGCATCCCGCTTTGGTCAGGTAATTCTTCAGGACGCTATCTATTCTTCCACTGCCGGTACTGCTCACTCAGCCCAAGTTGGGTTGGCAGCAATGCTTAAATCGGCTAACGATGGTACTTTTGAATTTTTGAAAGTAGTTAAAGAATATGGTGAGAGGGCTGCTATAATGAAAAAACTGTTTTTGGATAACGGTTTTAGTTTAGTTTATGATAAAGATGAGAATCTGGATTTGGCGGATGGATTTTATTTTACTATTTACTATCCGGGCATGTCAGGTGAAACATTATTAGGCGAATTACTGCGTTATGGTATTAGTGCTATAACTCTTGATACTACAGGAAGCACACATGTTGAAGGTTTGCGTATTTGTGTTTCGCATACATCAAAAGATCGTTTTATTGATTTTGAAGAACGCTTAAAGTTGTTCAAAAAAGATCATTGATAGTTGTATTTTGGATTTTTCTGATTATTCTCAAATAAAGAAAGCCTGAAAATTACGCTGATAAATTATCTTTATTTTTTAATGTTATTAATTGAACCTTCTGATTATTTAAAGTTTACAAGGTACTTGAAGGTGTTGGAACCGTTTTATAGATGGTTGTGTGACAAATTATTATTAAATTCGTAAACATATTAGTTTTGTAAATTCAATAAATATGGCAAAAATTAGAGGTGCAATTGTGGTGGACACAGTAACATGTAAAGGGTGTTCGTTATGTGTTGAAGCCTGTCCCACAGATGTAATTCAACTCGCTGAGGAAGTAAATGGCAAAGGATATAATTTTGCTTACATGGATAAACCTGAAGCTTGCATTGGTTGTGCCAATTGTGCAATGGTTTGTCCCGACAGTTGTATAACCGTTTATAAGATGAAAGTTGAAGAAACGGTTTAAAAGTTTAAATTACATTAAAAGTCCTTATTTCCTTTACAATTCAAAAAGGAGATTTAATCCAGGTAATATTCGTAGGAATGAAAGAAATTAGGTTAATGAAAGGCAATGAAGCTATTGCCGAAGCCGCTATTCGTTGCGGAACTGATGGCTATTTTGGTTATCCTATAACTCCCCAGTCGGAGGTTATGGAAACCTTAATGGAACTTAAACCATGGGAAACTACAGGCATGGTAGTGCTTCAAGCTGAGAGTGAAACTGCTTCTATTAATATGGTATATGGTGGTGCCGGTTGTGGAAAAAGGGTGATGACCTCTTCTTCAAGTCCAGGAATCAGCTTAATGCAAGAAGGTTTGACCTATCTTGCCGGGGCCGAATTGCCTTGCTTAGTGGTTAATGTGGTCAGGGGAGGACCAGGCCTGGGAACTATTCAGCCCGCGCAATCTGATTATTTTCAGGCGGTTAAGGGTGGCGGACACGGTGATTATAAACTGATTGTTCTGGCTCCTGCATCGGTTCAGGAGATGTCTGATTTTGTTGAATTGGCTTTTGATTTAGCTTTTAAATATCGGAATCCGGCTATGATATTGAGTGACGGTATGATTGGTCAAATGATGGAAAAGGTTGAAATGAAACCTTTTAAGCCAAGATGGACCAACAAAGAAATTGCTCAGTTACATCCCTGGGCTACTACCGGGAAACCTAAAACGCGCGCCAGAAATATTATTACTTCTGTGGAGCTTGATTCAAATGCTTTTGAACGCTTTAATCATAAGCTTCAGGAAAAATACCGACAGATACAGGAAAACGAAGTGCGCTTTGAGGAGTTTAATTGTGATGATGCTGACTACATTTTGGTTGCCTATGGCTCAAGTGCCCGAATATGTCAGAAATCTGTCCAGATTTTCCGTCAGAGGGGTATAAAAGTAGGTTTATTGCGTCCCATAACCTTATTTCCATTCCCAACAAAGAAAATTGCTGAACTTGCGGATCGAATTAAAGGTGTTTTATCAGTTGAAATGAGTGCAGGGCAAATGGTTGAAGATGTACGGCTTGCAGTTAATGGTAAAGTTAAAGTTGAGCATTTTGGACGGCTTGGAGGAATTGTTCATTCACCTGAAGAAGTTGTTGAAGCTTTGGAGAAACAAATTATAGGAGGATAATGGCATGGCAATAGAGATTAAAGATATAATAAAACCTGAAAATCTGGTTTATTCCAAAAGTAGTTTATTGACTGATAATGTAATGCATTATTGCCCGGGCTGTAGTCATGGTGTTGTAAATAAGCTTATCGCTGAAGTAATTGAGGAATTAGGCATTCAGGAGGATGTAATAGCAATTGCTCCGGTTGGTTGTTCTGTATTGTTGTACAACTATATTGAAGTTGACTGGCATGAAGCAGCCCATGGTCGTGCTCCTGCTCTTGGTACAGCTATTCAGCGTTTAAGACCCGATAAATACGTTATTACTTATCAGGGCGATGGAGACCTTGCTGCTATTGGTACTGCGGAAACAATTCATGCGTGTAACCGGGGTGAGAATATTGTAATGATTTTTATTAACAATGGAATTTATGGCATGACCGGTGGTCAAATGGCTCCTACTACATTGGAGGGGATGAAATCAGCTACTTGTCCCTTTGGTCGGGATGTGCAGCGCGATGGGAATCCATTGAAAATGACCGAGATTGTGGCTACATTACCAGGTACCTGCTATGTAACACGGCAATCGGTACATACAGCTGCTGCTGTTCGTAAAACAAAGAAAGCTCTGATAAAAGCGCTGGATAATCAAAAGCAAAATAAAGGAACTTCTTTTATTGAAGTGGTTTCAACTTGTAGCTCAGGATGGAAAATGAATCCTGTTCAATCCAATAAATGGATGGAAGAACATATGTTTCCATTTTATCCATTGGGTGACCTGAAAAACGAATAATAATAGAATTTGCATAAGGTTGGATTCCAAAAAATATGAATTGAACTTAAATTTCTGAGCCAGGATGTGTTTTATGCTGGTTAAGATAAAAAAAATATCAGGTATGAACGAAGAAATAATCATAGCCGGCTTTGGTGGACAAGGAGTCCTTTCTATGGGAAAAATACTTGCCTATTCCGGTGTTATGCAAGATATGGAAGTTTCATGGATGCCTTCCTATGGCCCCGAAATGCGCGGTGGTACAGCTAATGTAACTGTGATTTTAAGTGATAGTCGCATTAGCTCTCCTGCACTTAAAATGTTTGATACGGCTATTATTTTGAATCAGCAATCGATGGATAAGTTTGAGTCGAGTGTTAAACCCGGTGGAATATTAATTTATGATGGTAATGGTATTACCCGTCATCCACAACGTAAGGATATAAAAATATTCAGGGTTGATGCTACCGAAGAAGCTTCGAAAATGCAGAGTCTTAAGACATTCAATATGATTGTTCTGGGTGCCTATTTGAAGATTAGACCTGTTGTAACTATGGAGAATGTGATGAATGGATTGAAAAAGTCGCTGCCTGAGCGTCATCATCACTTGCTGCCAGTTAATCAGAATGCTATCAAGAGAGGAACTGAAATAGTTCAGGAAGTGAAGATTGCCTGAACGGAAATCGAATAGGACATAATTGTGTTCGATAATATAAAAACCTTGACCAGATATAAATCCGGTCAGGTTTTTTTTTAATATGAACAAATAATATTAGGGGTGTAGCCCTGAAATCATAATAAAATCGATTAGAAACAAAAGATATCAGGGTTATATCAAAGATTATTATTGACGTCGCGCCGTGGAAACAACCGGCAAAATGTGAACATGACAGAGCGAGACGCATAAATCTGTTTTTGGTAGCGCAGCGAAGGAGCTAATCCTCAATTTATGTCGAATTCTGTCATTAGTGGTTTGGAGAAGAATTTAAATTTCAGGGTGCCAATGTTTAATTAACTTCTTTTACATTTATTGTCTTAAATAGTGCGATTAGTTTATGGAAGATAAAAATATACTATGTTTCTATAATATGTATTACAAATGATTAATATACTACAATTGTAATGGTGATGCGAATTTCTTTTAGCTTTATAATGCTCTGGTTAATATTTAGTAATGGCATAAAAGGCCATAATGCACCGAAACGTGAAATGAGAGCCGTTTGGATAGCTTCGGTCAGTAATATTGACTGGCCATCAACAAGCGGTCTTTCTACGCAGGAGCAGCAACAGGAGTTAATTGAACTGCTTGATTTGGTAAAAGAATACCATTTAA
Organism: uncultured Marinilabiliaceae bacterium; assembly: GCA_964608615.1. Lineage (GTDB taxonomy): Bacteria > Bacteroidota > Bacteroidia > Bacteroidales > Marinilabiliaceae > CALEUX01. Next base: position 20,879 of record CAZSQG010000015.1, on the reverse strand, counting down.
ATACAATTGTATTACAAGTTCGCCCGGCCAGTGATGCTTTTTATCCATCAGCCTATGAGCCATGGTCGCAATGGATAACTGGTAAGCAGGGTAAAGCACCCAATCCATATTATGATCCACTTGCATTTGCCATTCAGGAGTGTCGTCAACGCGGATTAAACATTCATCTTTGGTTAAATCCTTATCGCGCCGAAATGGATACTGCCAAGCTTGGGTTATCTGATAATCATCCGTATAAAACCAGTCCCCAATGGTTTATAACTTATGGAAAAACACGTTATTTTAACCCCGGCTTACAAGAAACACGCAATCATGTTTCAAGCGTAGTAGCCGATTTGGTTAGGCGTTACGATATGGACGCTATTCACATGGATGATTATTTTTACCCATATCGAATTGCAAAGGTTGAGTTTCCTGATAGTGTTGCATTTGTAAATAATCCACGAGGGTTTTCTCCAGAGAGAAAAGACGACTGGCGAAGAGATAATGTGGATTTGATTATTAAGCAGGTTCATGATTCTATAAAAGCCATAAAGCCTTATGTGGAATTTGGAATCTCTCCTTTTGGCGTTTGGCGAAATGTGGATAAAGATTATTCGGGATCTAAAACAAAGGCTGGGATGACCAATTACGACGATTTATATGCCGATATTTTAAAGTGGCAAAGGGAGGGTTGGATTGACTACATTACACCCCAATTGTACTGGCATATTGGAATGGAAGTGGCCGATTATGCTGTTTTGGCCGAATGGTGGAATAACAATACTTATGGTAGCCAGTTGTATATCGGTCAGGCATGGTATAGAATTGATCCAGAATCAAAAGTGCCTTCCTGGCAATCGTCTGATGAAATAATACGCCAGCTTGAGCTAAACCGGAAAATGACCAATATTAGCGGAAGCATGTATTTTAGCGCCAATAGTTTGCGTAAAAACCCAATGAATTTGAAGGAGAATCTCTTAAAAGATTTTTATAGATATTGGTCACTTGCTCCGGTTAACCGATTAATTACACCAATTACGCCTGAGACTCCGGTGAAAGCCGTTATATCAAAAAGAGGTAAGTCGATTAAACTAAGTTGGGAAAAAGAAGAAAACAATAAGAGTTTTGTGATTTATAAATTCAGGAAGAAAAGTCTTGTTGATCTGGAAAACCCTGAAAACATTTTTTTGCTTACTGGCGAAACTACATTGCAAGTTGAAAAGTCCAGAGAAACCAAATTAAACAGATATGTTTATGTGGTTACCGCTTTAAGTCAAACAAATCATGAATCCACAGGCACTGTCTTTAAAAGAAAATAGGTAGCTATATAGTATTTGTAATAAAGACTATTATTATAGTGGATTGATATTGTCAGATAATCAAAACAAGTATTCAATTGAAAATTGAATTGAAATGAGTAACACTTTAGTTCTGATTGTAATAGTCGGTTTTTTTACTGTATTGTTTTTAGTTTCATATTTTACTTCACGTAATTCAACCAGTGAGACCTTTTTTACAGGGAACCGCAAATCGCCCTGGTATATTGTAGCATTTGGAATGATAGGCGCTACCATTTCGGGAGTTACTTTTATATCGGTGCCGGGTGAAGTTGGTAATAGTGCATGGAGCTATTTTCAGTTTATATTGGGGAATTTTGTGGGCTATCTGATAATTGCTCTTGTTTTACTGCCACTTTATTACAGATTGAATCTGGTTTCTATATATCAATATCTTGATCAACGATTTGGCTTTCGATCATATAAAACAGGTTCGTTTTTCTTTATTCTTTCGCAAACCATTGGTGCTTCGTTCAGACTGTTTTTGGTGGCAGGGGTGCTTCAGCTTGCTTTTTTCGATGCCATTGGAATACCTTTTGAAGTGACAGTTTTTGGCTCAATTATGTTAATTTGGTTATATACCTTCAGGGCTGGCATAAAAACTATTATTTGGACTGATACACTACAGACTTTCTTTATCATTCTATCGGTTATTATTACTATTGTTGTAGTGCTTAAGCACCTGAATATGAGTGTTGGTGATGTGTATACGGTAGTGGCTAATCATCCATACAGTGATATTTTTGATTGGGAATGGCAATCGAAAACCAACTTCTTTAAACAGTTTTTTGCCGGGATTGGTATTACCATTGTTATGACTGGTCTGGATCAGAATATGATGCAGAAAAACCTTACATGTAAAAACATTAAAGATGCACAGAAGAATCTTTTCTGGTTTAGCGCTTCTTTTGTTCTTGCCAATCTTTTGTTCTTAAGTCTGGGTGTTATGCTTTATCACTATTCTTCAACAATGGGAATAGATGTTCCTAAACATACTGACGACCTGTATCCGTTGCTTGCCATAAAACACTTTGGAGTAGTGGCTGGTGCATTCTTTTTGCTTGGCATTATTTCGGCTGCTTATTCAAGTGCCGACTCAGCTCTTACAGCATTAACCACAGCTTTTTGTATCGATTTTTTGAAGATTGACCCTGTAGCTTCCCGCTCTAATCAGAAACGCATTAAGGTTCATATTGCTTTTTCTTTTATAATGTTTTTTGTCATCATTCTTTTTAAGATGATAAATGATGAGAGTGTTGTGAATTCAGTGTTTAAAGCAGCTGGTTATACATATGGACCTTTGCTTGGGTTGTTCACTTTTGGTATACTAACCAAACGGCAGGTACGCGACCGGTTTGTCCCCTATATCGGTGTTGCATCACCCATTATCTGTTATATCCTTAATGTAAATTCGGACAAATGGTTGGGCGGTTACCAGTTTGGATTTGAACTTCTTTTGCTTAATGGGTTTATTGTTTTTATAGGGCTTTGGCTGAGTTCAAAAAAAGAATAAAAATCATAATCTGTTTTTAGACTTTATTTCCTTTTTCTTTATTTTAGCATAAGCTTTTGAAGCTAATATGATTAAAAACTTACAAAAGGGTATGTGTATAAGTAAATAATGTAAGTTTTATCCAACCAATTATATATTTAATGTTCGGATGAAATGTAATCTTGAATATGTGACCCATTGCAAAAATCTAGTATTATGAAGAAAGCTGAAAGATACCTGGCTCTCGATGTATTGCGGGGGATGACCATTGCTTTTATGATCACGGTTAATACCCCCGGAAGCTGGCAATATATTTATTCGCCCTTGCGACATGCCTCATGGCATGGGTGTACTCCAACCGATCTGGTTTTTCCTTTCTTTTTATTTGTAGTGGGAGTGTCAATGTTTTTCTCTTTTTCGAAGTATCAGAACTCTTTTAACAAAGACACCTTGCTACATGTGGGTAAGCGTACTCTGTTAATCTTCGCTATTGGGTTGTTTATTAACTCGTTTCCACAATGGCTTACCGATTATCCCCATCTTCGCATTATGGGCGTGCTGCAACGAATTGCTGTGGCTTACGGTTTGGCGGCTGTAATTGTACTCGCTTTTTCGCGTAAAACCATTGCCTTGTTGTGTGCTGTGATTTTATTGGGATATTGGGCTATACTATATTTTTTCGGTACAAATGCTCCTTATAGTCTTGAAGGTAATGTTACTATTCCTTTCGATAGTTCTGTCTTTGGGGTAAATCATTTATACAAAGGATTCGGAAGAGCCTTTGATCCGGAGGGTTTACTTAGTTCTTTACCTGCTATTGTAACAGTTTTATTGGGTTATTTTGCTGGTGTATTAATTAAAGAAACCGAAAAGAATCGCGTACCCTTAAAATTAATTCTTTTTGGAAGCATAGCTGCCATTGCAGGGTATGTTTGGGGATTCGCATTCCCAATAAATAAACCTTTATGGACAAGTTCGTATGTATTATATACAGCAGGTTTAGCTGCAATTTTGTTTGGCCTGCTTATTTTTATTATCGATATTAAAGGATATCGTAAATGGACATCCTTTTTTGTGGTTTTTGGAATGAATCCCTTATTTATTTTTGCTTTGTCGGGCATTTGGGCAAAGACTTTCTCGCGATTAATCCGGATTCCGGATGTTGAAGGAAATACCATCGCAGGTAGTACCTGGCTTTATCAGAATGTTTTTGTACCACTTGCCGGTAATATGAATGGGTCACTGCTATATGCTCTGACGCATATATTCTTCTTTTGGTTAATTGGTTATGTTCTTTATAAAAAGAAGATCTTTATTAAGGTTTAAGTGACTTTGCAAGTAACACGAGTGAACCAGAGATGGAGCAAAGGGGAATTCCGATTTATCGGAACAGGAAACCGGAGACCGGAAACAAAGAGCGAAGGTCAAAAAAAATAGAATTTAAGAGTTCAGAGACTATGGGTTAATAAACTTTATGATCTATGCGTTGCGAACTATCCATTAGCTCTTAGTTTTTATCCGGGTACATTTCTGGTTATTTATTCTATCTTGCTGATCTATAAACAAATTATTCTTTTATAGAATTACTGATGGAAAAAGCTTGGTTCTCGATTAATCTTTTTAAAACCAATGTTAGATCGGTCATTTTTGGAAATGAGAGAAAATCTATAGTATCGGTGGGTTTGTGACAATTTTTATCTACCCCTGAAAATATAAATATAGATGGGATTCCTTTTTTAATAAACGAAGCCTGATCAGAGGCTTTTAAATACTTTTCTTTTCCATTAAGATCGAATGTAAGGTTTTGTAGCTTTTCCGATTGGGAAATAATGGTTCTAATAATTTCTTGATCAACACCGGATGAGTGGTACAAATACAATTTTTCAGGTTCCATAACAGAATTTTTCGCAATGCCTCCTACCATGTCAAGATTAATAACAATCTTGATCTTCGACAATTCAAAAGGCGGGTTATTTACAAAATAACCGGACCCCAATAATCCAACTTCTTCTGCCGAGAAAGCTATAAAAACGAGGTTAACATCCGGTTGCCATCCATTTTTAATCGCTTTGGAAGCAATCCTGGCAAGCTCAAGTATAACGGCCACTCCCGAAGCATTATCATTGGCTCCCGGGTACAGATTTCCGTTTATCTCTCCCAAATGATCATAATGGGCTGTAAAAACAATGAAACTATCTGTCTTATTGGCTGATGGAATGTAACCCAGAACATTCTTACAGTTTAACGCCTGCAACTCTCGCTTGAAAAACACAGTAACACTATCTTTTTCCTGTGCTTGTTTAAATGCTTTCGAAAGGGCTGGTGAAGCTACTATATCAAAGATAATAGAATCGCCCAATGTGTTTAAAACAAATAGCGGATCGGTTTTTAAATACAATTCATACATAGACAAAGCTTTACAAGCTGAATTAAACTCTTTTTCACTTGTTACCATACGTATGTTTCCCTTGGAATGCTCCGTTCCCTCTATGGAATGAAGGACAAAATTCAAATTTTTAGTTTTTTGAATATTAAAATAATGTAGGTCATTTAAAATGCCGCTCGGCGCTGATCCCCCAAATTTTATTGAAACAAAATTGCGGCCTGAATAAAATTTATTGGCTCCAACTTGTACAAACGATTCTGGAGTTAATGAACTATAATCATTAACAATAAAACTCTGTAGGTAAGTTGAGTCATTATAAAACCGATAACGTGCCAGTGCAAATTTTTTAAAATGTTTCTGAATATAATCAGCCGCTAAATCTGCACCTTCATTATCAATTCCTCTTCCCTTTAGCTCAGGAGATGTGAGAAACAAAACATGATTTTTAAGATTAGTAATTATAGAATCACTTTGCAGTGAAGGTATTTGAGCTGCAATGAATAGTGGAAATAATAAAAAAATAAGTAATATCGACTTCATAGTAATTGTTTAAAAGAGGGATTCCCATTTTATAATCCCTCTTTGTTATTTTTAATTTTCAAATTGAATGTTGCCTGAATTCGCCATTTTCATGACCTCCGCAAGTTGATCATATTGTCCATTCTTCCAAAGATAATCACAAACATCCCTAAACCCAGACCTTGTTATACCTCCTTTAATTTTATTTATTTGATCTAGGGTACATTTAAATTTTTCAAATTGATCTAATTTTAAAGTTTTCATAATTTCTTGAATTAAATAAAGTACCTACTCGTGTCCCTTTTCGGCATCCGGGGCATTGGTTTTTCCGGCCGGGATTACTATAATGCGGAGTAAATATAAGTTGTGACACTGCTAAAATTCAGGAGTGACTACATATAAGTTTATTTTATTCAATATTATTTTTAAAAATAGCTTTCAACGGGTAAATTAATCTTTCAGCCAGACTGATATCCTCTGTTATTATTTCAGCTACTCCCTGCATGTTTTGTTTAAAGGGTAAAGCCTTTCCATAATTGGTAACTAATGTATCGGGTAGAAGTATTGTTCCAACATAAACAGAGTCAGGGACTGTTGAAATATCTTTTAATTTACCAACTATCATTCCATATTCGCTATATGGGAAATCACTAAATTTTAAATTAACCGGTTGGTTAGGTTTTACTTTTCCAGCGCGGGATGTAGCAATATAAACTCTGCCAACTATTTCTGTTTTATAATATGGTACTACTGTTATTACATGCTGACCCAGTGTTATATTCTGGTTTTTCTTCCAAATTCCGGAAAAAGCGACCAGCCCATTGATGGGACTAAATATTCCATAATGGTTTTCCCAGTCGGCCAGGGAACTTTTTACGTTTTCAAGATTTTGCCTTATCAGTGCCAGTTGAGAAGATATGGTTTGTTGCTCGGTGATTAATAATTCAACTTTTTGTTGTTGATATTCTGATAAAGTTAACCGGGCATTGGATAACGCTATTTCTGCATTTGTCAGAGCCATTTTTTGCGAAAGAAGTTCTTTCTGCGAATTTTCAATGTCGAGCGTGGCAATTACTTTTTCAGAATAAAGCAGAGAATCTCTTTTATTGGCACGTATTGCCAATTCATAGTTTTTTTTGGATGCATCAAGCTGACTGGATAGTAACAGTCCATGTATTTGCATATCCCTGATCTTACTTTCAATGGCTTTTTGTTTGGTGGGAAAGTATTGCGTTTTTTTGTAAGCGTTATAGTCATCAATCGATTTTAACCATGATGCCAACGATACCTGTAACTCCCCAAATCTGACACCGTTTTTCATCATAGAATCCAGCTTTGTTCCCACAATGGAAGGCTCCATGTTTAAGTTTATAAGTTGCCTAATGCTTTGATAACCCTCAAAACTGGCAGGGTTTTCAATAATAGCAAGCAAATCGCCTGTTATAACGGTATCGCCATTATTAACAAAAAGATATTGAAGTTTGCCGCTTGATTTTGCCAAAAGAAAAGCAGGCGGATTTACTGTTTGTAACACAAAATTACCTGAAATAATATCGGGATATTTGAAAATAAATGAAAAACAAAATATAGCAACGATGATTAAAAAGATCACGGTAATCCCATATTGAATAATTCGGGAAGGTATTTTCCCCATTATATCCCTTACCTCTTCACTTCTAAGGTTAATATTTTGAGCCTCAATTTCGGTAATATCGTCTTGGGTAAGCATTTGTTTATAATTTATGATTTTACTTATGTAATACAGCTATGCACCCAATTCAAGTTGGTTTTTTACAAGGTTAAAGTAAGAGCCTGAACGATCAACCAGTTCAAGGTGGGTTCCTATCTCTGATATTCTCCCTTTTTCCAATACAATTATCTGATCGGCATTGCGAACAGTGCTGAGCCGATGGGCTACAATAACAACCGTTCGACCTCTGAAAAACTGATTCATGTTTTCCATAATTTTTTTTTCATTATTGGCATCAAGCGAATTGGTTGCTTCGTCTAAAAATATAAAATCCGGATCTTTATACACAGCTCTTGCAATCAACAGTCGCTGTTTCTGACCCTGGCTTAACCCGGTTCCTTCCTGACCAATTTTTGTGTTATACCCCAAAGGTAAACTTTCGATGAAACTATGGATATTGGCTACTTTTGATGCATATACCAGTTTTTTCTTATCAATTATTTCATCACTTAGGGCAATGTTATGGGCAATTGTATCGGAAAAAATAAACCCATCCTGCATAACTACACCGCAGCGTCCTCGCCACCAACCCTGGTTGAAGTTTTTAAGGTTAATTTCGCCAACCTTTATTTCACCCTTAATTGGCTCATAAAAACCAAGCAGCATTTTTATCAGGGTGGTTTTGCCGCTTCCGCTGGTGCCTACTATTGCGGTTATTTTGTTATGAGGTATGTTAATGTTAATAGCATCCAAAACTTTCGGTGAATGAGGGCCTTCATATTGAAAGGTAAAATCTTTAATATTCAAATCAGCTTGATCGGGTAGTTCTTTTAATCGCTCATCGTCAGGATTTTCTTCGTCAGCTTTATTGTGAATTTCACCTAAACGTTCAAGACTTATTTTAGCATCCTGTGCTGAATGAGCAAATGTAATCATCTGGTCGATGGGACTGTTTAACTGCCCCAGGATGTATTGAACCGACAACATCATACCCAGTGTCATACTTCCTTGTACCACAGCAGTGGCCGCCATAATGGTAATAACAATATTTTTGGTTTCATTAAAAAACAGACCGCCCAGTTGCTGATATTGTTTTAATGATAAACTTTGTACATTTACCTTAAATAATCCGGCCTGAATCCTTTCCCATTCCCAACGTTTTTGTTTTTCGCAATTGTTCAGTTTTATTTCCTGCATTCCGGTAATAAGTTGTATCAGGTTACTTTGTTCCGACGACATCCGGGCAAAGCGTTTATGATCAATAGTTCTTCGTTTTTTCATAAACAACCAAACCCATATAAAATAAAGGAGGCTACCAAGAATAAAAACTGTGAATATTTGTGTGTCATACCAGGCTAATACAGCCCCAAACAATAGTATATTCACCATTGAAAAAAGTACAGATAGTGTTTGCCCGGTCAGGAAATTTTCAATGCGAGCATGGTCTTCAATACGTTGTATTATGTCGCCGGTCATCTTGGTGTCGAAAAAGCGAATGGGCAATCGCATCAGCTTTATTAAAAAATCGCTGATAAGTGATATGTTAATGCGGGTGCTTACATGCAATAATATCCACGACCGGATAAATTCAACGCTCATCCGGCTGATAAATAGTATCAGTTGCGCCATAAGCACCAGCCAGATAAAACTGATATTATGTGTGTTAATACCCACATCAACCACAGCCTGGGTTAGAAAAGGAAAGAGGAGCTGCAGTAAACTCCCCAATAATAATCCCAGTACCAGCTGAACCACAAATTTTTTATGCGGTTTCAGGTATTTAAACAGAAATTGAAAACCCGATTTATCAGGCTTTTCATCTTCTAGATTATAAAAGTCGGGTGTAGGTTCGAGTAATAAGCAGACTCCCTGTGATTCTCCATTATTTTGGGTGGTTGCCCAGCTTTTTATAAACTCTTATTTTGTAAATATTACTTTTCCATGAGCTGGGTCTGCCACAAATAATTTATCTTTTTTAATGGCATACACTACTACAAAATGTTCCTGGTTCCAATGGGCAATTAATGGCAAAGGAGCATCCATACTGAGTTTTTCAAACCCAATCTTAACGCCCCTGGAGCGAAAACCAATACTCTCGGCGGCCTCGCTAATGCCAAGCATGGAAACGCCGGCTCGGGTAATATTACACCGGTCGCGCAAGGTTTGCAATGTGTAATTACGGCCATAGTGTCTGGCTATCATTTGCAGACAGGTGGGACCACAGTCCATGGCATCGGGTTGCTGAATAAAGGGAACACTCATGGTTTTACAATCTGTTTAATTCGTCTTCATTCCCATTTTGATGTTTGTTATTCGATTTAAAATCGTTAAAATTATAACGTAGTGAAATACGAATGTAACGATTATCGTAATTAGTCTTTTGGCCGCTTGTAATATTTCCGTATTTATCGTTCCATTCCGATTTGTCAGTTTTAAAAATATTGTTGGCATCTAATGAAACCAAAAGCTTTTTGTTAAAGAATTTTCCTTTTATACCAGTTTTTATGTTGCAGCTGGGCTCATACTCTGTCATAAGTTCGACATTTCTGCTTTGATACGATAGATTACAATAAAAAGTAAAAATTTTGCCGAAAGTATAATCATTGCTTGAAGCAAAATACCATCCGGGTGTCCTTTGTTTAACCAATGTGTTTAAATATGGTATATTAACATAAGGGAACTCAACATAACAACTGGTATTTGTGCTAAAACGTTTACCTGAGTAACTATATGAAAGCCCAAACTCTAGGTATCTCGATTTATCAATGTTAATTGGTGTGTACTTTATAATATGAGGGTTTATATTGTCATTTAAAGCCGATACAATCCTTGTATTACGGGTATAATTATATTCAGCCGAAAAATAAAGAGAAAATGGTAATTCTATATCAAATGCTATACTGTGTATAATTGAGGGCTTTAAAGTAGGATTCCCTTGTCCGTAAGACAAAGAATCAAAGTATACTACAGACGGATCTAATTCATTAAAATCGGGGCGGCTTATTTTTTTATTATAATTTAGGGCTATTGCTATCTCTTCTGATAAATCAACATTAAAATTCATGGAAGGGAAGAACTGTAAATATGTGCTGTCCAAGACATCAATGCTATTTGCCATAACTTTGGTTTGGGTATATTCTGTACGAATGCCTCCTTCAATGAATATGTCCCCCGATTTCTTTTCGGTTAAAAGATATGCCGCCATTATCCTGTCTGTTATATTCTGTTTATCGCTGTAGCGTATTCCATTAATGTTGGACTCGGTAAGTTGTGTTCTTCCATTATTAGAAATAAAGGCCATGCGGGCACCGGTAAGCATGTTTAAGCCTTTATAAACAGGATAGTTATATTCGCTTTTTATAGTAAATACATCGTAGGTGTTTTTGTTGTCAAGAATTGAACAAGAGGCTGTTCCGTTATTTATGTTTTTTTCAGAAATATTAGTTGCTCCTTCGGCACTTTTTCTGGCATAATCAGTCTGAATAATAAATTTCCTGATACTATCTGGTGATACCTTATATCCTAAGCTAAAGTTGTGTAAATAATTATTATCATCGCCATCCTGAAATATCTGTCGTGTTATAGGTGCGTCGTCAGCCTTTTGAATTATCTGATCGGTTTCTTGGTCAACATAATCATTTTCAAGAGATAGATTGTAGATAAAATTAAAACTGCTAGCTTCATTAATAACATATTCTGAACCCAACATAAGATTATGATTATTAGAACTGGATTCTTCTACCGAGTACGACTCATTGTTAATAGTATAATCGGACAAGATATTATTTTCGTATGCTTCAATGTTATTGCGATAATTATTGGTGGCATAAACATAGTTTATAAAGCCAGACAATTTATTTTGTTTGGCATTAATGGAAAAACCCGACTTGTTGCATATTTCCCTTGCAAAGGCAACGCTATTGAAAAGTTGAAGACTCAATTGATCACTCTTTCTCTGTAAAGTTTCTATAATAATAACAGCTCTTGCTGATGAACTATATTGAGCAGAAGGGTTTCTATCAATACTGATGCGGTCAATTTGGTTAGATTGTAATGTTTCTAGTTCCTGTCGCGAACTAATTTCGCGGCCATCAATAATAATCAATGGAATCCCTTTACCAAATATTAATATGTTGTTGCTGTTATCAATAAGTAATCCTGGAGATAACTTTAGAACATCTAATGCCGATCCTGCATCCTCAAGAATAGTTGATTTAACAATAATATTAAGGTTTCCTCCATTATGACTGAAAACAGGCCGCTTAGCCAAAACGGTTATCTCATCCAGACTAACAGGTTCAAGATGCAACGTATCGGTTTCAAATATATTGGGAATACTTTCAGGAAGTAATTTATATAGGTTTTTATAACCCAATCCTGACATTTTTAACAATAAAGGTTGTTTTAACTTGTACTCTAAACTAAATTCTCCTTCAAAAAAAGCACCTCCAACAACTAACGAAGAATCGACAGATGATAGCAAAACAGCGTTGAAGTATTCAATTGGAGTGGCGTTATTATCGGTAACAACACCCTTTATTATATAACTCTGAGAATAACTTACAAAACAAAAAGTGCAAAAAGCAACAAGCGTTTTATACCTTTTCTTTAGCCAATAATTGTTTTTCATAATGAATCTCTAGGAAATCCTTTAATTTATTAATGTCAAATTGGACATCCATTTGTTTCTATTTCATCCATTGAAACCCTGCGGGAAGGATTTTACCCAGTTGTTGTTGTGTTGTGTTTTTTATTCATTGTAAAATTTATCATCTCCCCATTTCTTCGGGTTGTTGATGATGTAATCCGATATTTTTCGGAATGAGTAATCGTCGCGGATAATATGGTCGTAAAAACGTGATTGCCATTCAAAATTGTATCCTAACCGGTGTGAATGTTTCGATACCGCCGATTTGTATGACCCAATTATTGATGATACGGAATTTTTTCCAATATTTTGAAACCGTTTTTGTCCGATGGGGTTTGGGACGGGTGGTAGAGACAGGGCATGCCCTGTCTCTACGGCATGCCCTGTCTCTACGTTTCCATCATTTCCATCATTTTTATTATTGCCCGTCAATATTAATATGCCATGGATATGATTCGGCATTACAACAAATGCGCCCAATTCCAAATCAATCGTGTGGTTTTTTATTTCGTTCCATAGAATATCGGCAATAACGCCCATATTAGATAATTGCATGTGTTGGTTTTCGATGTTGTTATCAGATACGATTTTACCAAAATAATGAATACGTTCGTTGGTGCAAATGGTAATAAAATAGGCTGCGGCCCAACGATAATCCCAATTTTGCAATCGGGATGAAGGTATGCGGTATTTATTTTGGAATTTATCCATTGTTTATGGTTTATTGATTGTTATAGCGTTATTGTAGATACTGGGAATACCCTGTCTTTATTCTGATTTTTTTTATTCATGTGATTATGTGATTTTCTTTTTATTTCGTTGATATTTTCTTTTGTAATCGTTTTATCAGATTTCTGAGCTATAAATGTTTGTAAAAAAGTAATTTTCAAATATTAAAAGGATAAAAAGTAATGCAATGTAATTTGTTGATAAATTAGGAAGAGCTAATGGTAAAGTAGCATCCTGACTGAGTTTATGTAAATTTAGTAAAATAGTAATTGACAGAATGCAATAGATCATGCATTTATTTACTTAACATCCATCAGATCAAAATTAACGGCAATTTTACCCAAAATATCATACTTCATTTTAATAAAACCAAGCTGTTTATTGAAGTAGAATAATAGCTCACATTTGCCAATTTTTGAATTAGCAACACTATTGACTATAAAACATTCATATTCCTTGTCATTAACATTTATACTTTCTTTCCCGATTACTTCATAGGACAAGTCCATTCGTAATTTTTTTTCCCAGGTTGCCCACTTTGGGTCAGCCCAATGGTCAGAAATTTTCATTTTATCACTCCATTTTTTACCAATGTAAAGTGGCAACTGGACATAAGGATAGGGGCATGTGTTTAATACCTTGAAAAAGTTACTACGCGGGGGATGTATCCACACATTACGCTCATTTTCAATGATACCGGTATATCCACCGGCTATTAAATTTTCATTATACATTCCAATAAGAACCTCAGTTTGGTTTCGGTTCGTTCTATTTATAACCAACGAATCGTGTATTACCGTATAACGGATTTCATTAATTAGGTATTGGGAACATGATTCAGCAACAAAAGTCCAATTGTCTAGAATCCTTCTGCCTTTAAGATTCGGATTATTATACCAACTCAATTCAATTTTGCCAACTGTATCACCAACCGCAACTGAATAGTTGTAGGAAAAAACCCGCCCGTGAACGAATATTTTATTTTCATAATCTTTTAATCTCCCAATATAAAGAGAATTATATCCTTGGCTAAATAATTTTATGGGGATAAATAGTAGTACGATAAGTATAAGTCTTGTCATGTCAATAATATTGCATAAAGATTGGTATTCATTTTATATCTCATTTACAGGTGTATGGTGAATACGAACTTTCGCACTTTACCTTATTTCCTGTGTTTAATCTTAAAACATTGCCTGCAACATTGTTATACAACCAATCAAGAACTTTGTCGGTGGTGTGATCGATATCTTCACTAATTATCAGGATCATATAAATATTGTTGTAGTTTGTTTTATAGTTTATAACGTAAGGATGTGTCGAAAGTGTTCACTATGTATTAGATGATTAATATTCTATTTATTAATTAGTTTTCATATATTTATCTATTCCAGTATTCCAAGTTTCTTTAATTTGGTTAAAATCAAAAAGAATAAATTCGTTATCCTTTTTTAATATAAAACGGTTACGAACTTTATCTTCCTCCATTTTCTTTAAGGTAACATAGTCTCCCATTTCACAGGCATTACATTTTAAAAAGGCTTCTTTAATTTCTTTAAATGGATATTCGTTATACCAGGTTGATTTGAAAATTTCATTGGATAGTATTTGAATTGGGAACAGGCCTATTTTCTCCCTTCTTTTATTTATTTCTTCAACCTGTTCGGGTTTCATATTGATATGAAAGCCTACCGTTTCTTTATCAAAATCAATTTTAATGGCCAGATTTCCATAAGGATTGCCTGCAAAATAAGAAGTAGCATCAACGTATGTTTGTGGCAAAAGCCTTCCGTTATATAGAGCTTCCAAGACAAGGGTGTCGATTTGTATTGCTTTAAAGTTCATGGATGTATAAAATGAGTCGCACTGCATTTCCTCGTTGAGGTTAAAACGGTTTGCCAGCCCAAAATAGTGGCGTAACATTGCAAATATCTTGATATTTATAGTATCCTTATTTAAGTCCAATGATGGAAATCCTTGTTCCTGAAACATTATTGAAAGTTTTACAGCCTGTTGGTAAAAAACACTATCCTGAGAATGCAAACTGTTATCCGGTTTGGCTGCTTTTTGATCAGATACAAATAAATCGTAATATTTTTTTCGTAGTTCGTGGTTTAAACTATTGTTATATTGCTCGCGCAATAGCGGATGCTTTTTTAAAAATTTATTCCAAACCCTTTTATTTTCCTTTAATGGAACAAAGCCTGTATTGTTAAAATCATCCATCTCATACCCTTGTAAAACAAGTTTTTCGGCATATAGTGAAGCATTTTTTAAGTCACCGGTTTTACATGCACAAATGCAGGCGTTGTGAAGGTCTTTGTAAAAGGCGTGAGGATAATAACTAAAAATAGATTGATAAACCAAAAATGCAGAGTCATACTCATTTTGGGCAATGAGCTTCTCAGCATCAAAAATCTTTTTATGGTATTCAACAAAACTTTCTTTAGCAAAAGAAGAAAGAGTAATCGAAAACACCGAAACAATAAGTAAAAATCTTTTTGTACTTTTCATATATTTCTTAATTAGGGGGGTAATAATCCCCCCATTAACAAATTCTCAGTTATATAAAATTTAGCAAACTGTTAAACAACTAATAATTCACTGAAAGGGGATACTTTTATACTTGATTCAGATTTAATTGTGGATTGGCATTTCCAATATTCAATATGCCCATTATCAAAACACCAATCTTTAACCCATCCTCCTGTCGTTGCATCTCTACCTCTTCCGGTATAAACACCATTCCCTCCCTTGATCTCCTCTAACTGCGAAACATTACACTCAGATTTTTCAAACTGATCTAATTTTAAAGTTTTCATAACAAATAGTATTAAAGTAATAACCTACTCTTTACACTGTATGTGACCCTTTTCGGTATCCGGGGCATCAGTTTTTCCGGCCGGGATAGCTATTAATGCAGAGTAAATATAAGCGGGTGATTTTTTTCAAAATTCTCTATTCAAGACAAACTGGGATGCTTGTTTTCAGGCGTGTTTTGGTGGTAAACAGATTAAAGTTAAAATTTAGTCCACCTATAATTTTCCGCAGGTCGTGTTTTTTCTCTTTAACAAAGCTAAATACAAACCGCATGGGGGTGATGTACTCGTAGGTGTTGCGATGTGGGTTATAACAAATTTCGGCGTCCAGATCTTTGGCTTGTTGTAAAAGGGCGAAGAGGGTACTTTCGGATACACCCAGTTTGGCCGCAAGCTTTTTTGGATTTCCTGTGTTTTTTAACCTGATAAGAGTGTCTAATCGCTGTAGTAGCTCGATTCTTTGATTTAGGGTCATAAAATCGGTATTAGGGTTGGGTTTGATTATGATAAACAGTTTAATTTGAAACAATCAAGTTATAAATTGGAAATTAGAAAAACAAACAGGTTGTTTTACCCCCTTTCCTCTTAAATAAACATAAGAATAATTATGAAGAAGGTGTTGTTTTCTTGTTTTTATTGATGAAGCCTATGTATGGAGGTCAAAAAAACAAGAAAAAGACAGCAAAAATGATTAGTGAAAAATTAATAATATTTAACTTTTAAGGGGGGAGGAGTGAAACCCTATCCCAAAGTAAATAAATATCAGGCATCGGGATTCTCTTCGTTCAAACCATAACCTGAACGAGCCAGAACCAAACACATTTTTACAATACCTGTCGCCGCTCCGCAGCTTACTACTTTATTAATCTCATTTTTGCTACCGTTCTGTCGCCGCTCCGCGGCTATTAATAGCTGATGAGTTGGTGAACAATTCGAAAGCCTTCTAAAACCGCCGAGCGGTGATAGAGAGGTAATTTAACCAATCATCACTTCATCAACTCAAATCAAGAAGCGGCTATTATGAGCAGCCTGCATAATGTGTTTAAAAATATTCTGCAAAAAAACACCAATATTAGAGATAACCCTTAAACCCTATCCCGAAGTAAATAAATATCTGGCATCGGGATTCACTTCGTTCAAACCCACAACTCTAAACCCTAAACCCTATCCCGAAGTGAATAAACATCAGGCATCAGGATTCACTTCGTTCAAACCCTCAACCCTTTATATTGTTTTATTGTTAGTGCCTCATTTAAAGAGAAAACCTTTCTGAGTTTATTTATCAAAGCTATTTTTGTAAAGCAAATATGGTTGTCGCATCTTATCAAAAGCTATAAGTTCGGGTTGCCACGATGCTTTTATCTCTTCTTCAGTGAGTCCTTCTTCAATTTGTTTTAGTAATAAATCGGTGCCGGCAAGAAGATCGAACCATCTGCGACGAGATGTGAAGTCTATACTCTTTCCTGATAATTGATAGTATTTTATATAATATTTTAGAGTGAATTTTTGTTCCCATGGATCAAGGTTTCTTAGGTCTTCACCAAAACAAAGATTCCCTTCCTGTAAAGGTTTTTTTGCCATTCCATCAATGCTGACCGGCGTAAAGGAGAACTCTCCATATGTTGAATCGGGGTAACCTATAACCTGAAACGGGAAATAAGTACCTCGTCCAATGCTCACGTTTGTAGCTTCAAAAAAACAAAGTGAAGGGTATAATCTTATCGATAAATCGTTGGGAAGATTAGGTGAAGGTGTTTGCGGTACCGAGTACCTCATGTGTTTTGTGTAGTTACTTACTTCAATAACTGTTAAGTCACATTTTTGAGCATTTGCAAGCCATCCTTCGCCATTTATCATCAGAGCCAGTTCGCCTACTGTAAGTCCATGCACTAAAGGGATTGGATGCATGCCCACAAACGATTTAAACTCCGGCTTTAAAACAGGTCCGTCAGTGTATTCTCCATTGGGATTAGGTCGGTCAAGCACAATTAAAGGTTTGTTATTCTCAGCACAAGCTTCCATCAGGTAATGCAGCGATGAGATATATGTGTAAAACCTGACTCCAACATCCTGAATGTCGAAGATCATTATATCAATACCGGCCATCTGTTCCTGTGAGGGTTTTTTGTTTGCACCGTATAGCGATATAATTGAGATGCCTGTGGAAGGATCAACACCATCCTGCACTTTTTCACCGGCATCGGCTTTTCCTCTGAAACCATGTTCAGGAACAAATATATAAACCACATTAACGCCTAATTTCAAAAGCGTATCAACAAGATGTTGGTTTCCAACTGTAGCAGTGTGGTTAGCTAAAACTCCCACTTTTTTACCTTTAACAAGGGAAAGCCATTCCTGAATTCTTTCAGCACCGGTTATTATTGGCTTGTTAACAGCCTGGGGCTGCTGGCAAAAACAAAGAATCACGGCCAATACCACAAATGCTATTATTCTCATAGTTTTATAGTGTAAGTGTTGCATCATTTCAATTTAGGTCAATTTTTTGAAAGAACAGGCTGTTTTGATGGTTGTTTTTTCGAAGAATGTGCAGAAATACCAATTGAACCCGCGATTGAAATATCGCAGGTGATAATAACTGAATTATCTGTTATTTCTCTCTTATTCCAAATTTAGGGTCAATATTCAGAAAACGTATTATAATGAATCCTGGAATGGTACATAATATAACCCAGATAAAGAAATTTTCATAACCGACAATTTCTTGCAGCCACCCTGATATCATGCCCGGAATCATCATCCCCAGTGCCATTAACCCAGTGCAAATTGCATAGTGTGCCGTTTTGCTCTTCCCATCGGAGAAATATATTAAATAGAGCATGAAGGCAGTAAATCCAAATCCATAACCAAATTGCTCAATGGCCACGGCGGCACTTATTATCCAGAGATTATCAGGTGTAAAATACGACAAGTAAACATAAACCAGATTGGGAACATTAATGGCCAGTGCCATGGGGAAGATCCAATATTTGAGACCCTTTTTTGAGGCCATTAGTCCGCCCAGAATACCTCCAAGCGTTAAAGCTATTACGCCAAATGTTCCATAAACTAATCCAACATCGCCTGTAGTCATCCCCAATCCACCACTTTCGCGTGTGTCAATCAAAAATGGTATGGCCAATTTTACCAATTGAGCTTCACCTAAACGAAATAATAATATAAATGCCAGGGCGAGGCCTATGTCTTTCTTTTTAAAGAATGTACCAAATGTATTAAAGAACTCTTTAAAAAGATCTTTACCTGATTCTGATGTTACAGCCACATCCGAATCGGGTTTGGGAAGAAATAACCTATGATATAAAAAGAATAGCAGGAATAAGCCTGTTAATCCAAAAAATGTAATACTCCAGGCCAGAGGGATATTTCCCGAAAGGCCTTCAAAATGGGCTACTACGGCACTTTTAAGTTCTGGATCGGACTGAATGGCTATCCATGCTGTCTGGTCCCAGTTTGATGGGTTAAACTCAAGTCGTTCGCCGGAAATAAGTTTTAGGCTTGGGTCGCCTCGTCTGAAATTGGTGTTTAATATGACAGGTTCTTCTGGTTGTTGCGATAATTTGATCCCCACAAGCATTATATTTCCCGATAATTTCGATGTTTTATCTTGTTTTCCAAAAGCTGACTTTAGCATAGTCTTAAGGGGGGCAGAGATATTGCGGGTAAACCATCCGGGTTTCTCAATTTCTTTTGGTGGCTCGGGAACCACAAACCCGTTATTGATGTTTTGTGATGAGGCTAGTTGTTTTAGACTGTCGGCAATGGAGGTTTCAATTGGTGTTGCTGAAAGTTGGTATTCATTGGCAGCAATATAAAACGACATTTCGTCCGACTTATTCTGTTCTTCAGGTTGAGGAAATTCAAAAGAGGTTTCAGAACCTGTTTGTGTTTGAACTGAAAATCTCACAGGTTCCAACCCTGTTTGTATTTCAAAGAAACCTGCAATGATAATCAGGAGACCTTGTCCTGTAACCATAGCAATGCGGTAAAAAGTACTTCTGATGCCAATAAAATATGACTGTTCTCCTTTATTAAGTCCAAGCATATAAAAACCATCGGCAGCAATGTCGTGTGTGGCTGAACTAAAGGCCAATAACCAAAAGAATGCAAGAGTGTATTGGAAAAATGAAGGAGCAGGAATAGTAAAAGCTACACCGGCAAGACCAGCTCCCACAATTAACTGCATCGTAACGATCCACCATCTTTTAGTTTTCAACAAATCAATAACCGGGCTCCATAATGGTTTAATTACCCATGGCAGGTAAAGCCAACCGGTATAAAGTGTTATATCGGTGTTTGAGATGCCTAATCTTTTATACATGATAACGGCAACTGTCATCACAATTACATAGGGTATTCCCTGGGCAAAATAGAGGGTTGGAACCCAGGTCCATGGTGAATTGGTTTTTTTTAGCATGATCAATATTTTGTTATTAGCTTCTTGATAAAGTATTTTGCGTTCATCCGGAAATACATTAAATATTCATCAAATCCTTTATTATAAACAGATAAACGGAGGGCGTTGTATTAATCAAAATTAATGGATAAGGAATTATCAATAATATTTAATCAATACTTCTTTTCCAATATTGCCCCACGAAAATAATGGGCAAGAATCTCGTTATAGCTGAATCCTTTTGCCCCCATCACCGCAGCACCAATCTGGCAAAGGCCAACACCATGTCCCCAGCCGGCACCTGTTAGGGTAAATATTTGAGGGACTCCATTTTGTAATTCTCCCTTTTCAATCACAAAGGCCGAGCTGTAAAGATGCGATTCAGAAAGTGCCTTACGAATTTCAAGTTCTTTACCAATGATTTTGGTTGCTTTGGTTCCAACAATTTTTAGTTTGATTAACCGTGACGATTCACCACGTTCCAATGGAATCAGATCCAAGACATTGCCCACTTCAATGCCGACTTTTTTTTTCAGAAGTTGCTGTATTTCTTTTTGAGTATGAGTAACCGTCCATCGATAGAAATCGGGAGTCTCCTGATCGTAATCGTTAAGCACCTGCGACAGTATTTTTTTGTCCATGGTATTACAATAAGCATCTGGAGAGTTTCTTATCCATTTTTCGGCATTGGATTCAAATTTTAAATCCATGGCATAACCTTTAGGAGCTGCAGGGCCGTCAATGACCTTTGTGAGATAAGGATGATGAACCGGTTCCCAAACATTTTCAAATAACTCAGTAACACCTCCGCAACATTTTGAGAATCGTGCATCACAAATAATGTGGTTATAGGTCAACACTTTCCC
>CAZSQG010000014.1:0-57476 GCA_964608615.1 uncultured Marinilabiliaceae bacterium | reverse complement strand
AATAGCACCATGGAGTTTAACCTATGAAGCAAATGGAGTAACTAATACCGTAACAGCTAATTCAACGCCGTATATTGTTACTGTTACTCCCGGCATAACCACCATTTATAGAGTAACTGCATTAAGCGATGCAACTTCTTGTTCAGCAATAGCCTCTGATATTGCCGGCGATGTAACTGTAACAGTTAATGAACGACCAACAGCTGACATGAGCGGCACAACTACAATATGTAATAGTGAAACTGCTCAAATATCAGTTGATTTAACGGGGGCTTCTCCCTGGACTATTGGCTATTCAATTAATGGAGTTGGAACTTCGGTTCCGGGAGTAACTGATAACCCATATATAATAAACGCTACACCTTCGCCTGGGGTTGAAACGTATTTGTTAACCAGCTTAACCGATGGGAATGGTTGTTCAGCTCTTGCGACTGAATTAACAGGAAATGCTGTAATAACGGTTAATCCACGTCCAACGGCGATCATATCAGGGGGTGCAATAATCTGTAATGGAGGTAACACTCCTCTCAACATTGTTCTAAGTGGAACTGGGCCATGGAGTATTTATATCGAGGCTAACGGTATTCCTCTGCCTGTGATTAATACTTCTACCAATCCATATTCTTTATCTGTTTCTCCAACAGTGACTACTACATATACCGTTGCGGGTTTAACTGATTCTAAATGTACTGCTCAACCGGTTGATCTTACAGGTACAGCTTTAGTTACTGTTAATCCGCGTCCAACTGTGGTTTTTAGTAGTGATGCCAACATATGTGAAGGGGGAAATGTTAATTTAACAATGAATTTAACAGGAACACCTAATTGGTCGGTGGATTATACTTATAATGGAAGCCCATCTAATACAGTTATTATTGGTCCATCTCCTGGAATTTTAAATGTATCACCTACGGTTACAACCGAATACGTCATTACAAAAATTACTGATGGGAATGGATGTGTTTCTATTCCTACTGATATTTCCGGTAAGCCTATGATTACTGTTGATAAAAGGCCAACATCGATTATTAGCGGAAGCACAACCATTTGTGATGGAACAGCAGCCAATTTGTCTGTTGCTTTTACCGGAATTGCTCCATGGAGCTTTACTTATAGTAATGGATTAAGTTCTTTTGATTTAGTTGCTAATGTATCGCCATATATTATTCCGGTAACACCCTCAACTTTAACAACCTATACCATTACTGCTTTGAGCGATGGAACTGGTTGTACTGTCTGGCCGGTTGATATGACTGGCTCAGCTGTAATAGATGTTGATGCGCGTCCAACGGGTTCTGTTTCAATTGTTGGATTAGATGAATTTTGTGATGGAGGATCAACCACTGTTCAGTTTAATTTAACCGGTGATGGTCCATGGGATATGATTTATACTATTAATGGTGTTCCTATAACGGTTAGTAATATCATATCAACCCCCTATGATTTGCCTCAGACTCCATCTGAAACATCTGTATATCAAATTACAGCGTTAAATGACAATAATTGTTCTGCTAACTCTACAGATATAACAGGAACTGCAACTATCACAGTTCACCCACGGCCAACATCTGTTATAAGTGGCTCAACTATAATTTGTAATGGCGATTTAACCCCGATTAGAATCGATTTGACTGGCACAGCCCCATGGAATGTCGAGTACGAAGCAAATGGTGCTACTGTCGTTGCAAATAATATATTAAATAGCCCGTATATTTTTGATGTGAATCCATCGGTTAGTACAACTTATGTTGTAACTAAAATTTCAGATGCCAATGTATGTGATGCAATTGTTGGTGATATGCCAGGTAGTGCCACAGTTACTGTTAATGCACGTCCTACAGGTACATTATCAGGATCAACCACAATTTGCCAGGGTTCTTCCACTGATCTGGTTTTCACCTTATCGGGCGTTGCTCCATTTACGGTTAATTATACTGCAAATGGTACACCACAATCGGTTAGTGGAATTATGGTAAGCCCGTATTTGCTTCCGGTTTCTCCAAATGTATTTACTTCATATGTCTTTACCGGCTTAAGTGATGCAAATTGTTCGGCCGATGCAATTGATATATCCGGTTCAGCAGATGTGGATGTTAATTTACGACCCACTGGAGATATATCGGGTTCCACTAGTATATGTAACGGTGAATCGGCTACTTTAAGTGTTGCATTAACAGGCTTATCGCCATGGTCAATCACCTATAGTGATGGTGTAAATCCTGATGTAACAGTCCCTAATATTCTTTCTTCGCCCTACACTTTCCCTGTAAATCCTATAATTTCAACCACATACACCTTGGTGTCGGTTGCTGATGGGAATTTATGTTCCAGTCAGCCTGGTGATCTTTCAGGATTGGCGGAGATTACTGTTCATCCTCTTCCAATAGCTAATATTAGTGGAGGTGGTACAATCTGTAACGGATCCTCCATTGGATTAACTGTTGCCTTTACCGGAACTGCCCCATGGAATTTTAGTTATTTCGATGGAGTTAGCACAATTACTGAAACCGCTACTGCATCACCATTTACATTGAATGTTAATCCTTCGCTAACATCTACTTATACAATTACTGCTGTTGAAGATGGTAACGGTTGTGATGCAATATTATCTGGTTTATCCGGAAGTGCTTTGGTAAATGTTAATGCCCGACCAACTGCTGTTTTATCGGGTGATCAAGATATTTGTCTTGGCGAAACTGCTGATTTATCTGTTATATTAACTGGTTTGGGACCTTGGGATATTACTTATTCTGACGGAACAACAACCAGTACAATAACTGCCGGCAGTTCACCATTTACTTTGCCTGTTACGCCTTTGATAACATCAACTTACACAATAACCGGATTATCTGATGCTTCAACTTGTACTTCAGTTCCTGCCGATATTTCAGGAAGCGCAGTTGTAACTGTAAATCAGGTTGATGTTGTTATGGCTGCTCTGCCTCCGGCATCAACAATCAATACTCAGATTTGCTATGGTAGCACAATAACATACGAAGCCACCCCTTCTCTTGGTAGTGGTGACTATTCGTATCAATATGAGTTACGTCTTTTACCAGCTGGTTTATGGACCAATGTTGGAACAGGTATCTCTACCTATACAACTTCTCCAACACTACTTGTTGGTAATTATGAACTACGGGTAACAGTTACTGATAATTTTACAACTTGCTCTGTTCTTAGCAGTGTTGCTTCATTTGAAGTATTATTGATACCTCCTGTTTCGTTAACAATTTCAGATAATGATGTTTGTCTTAACGATATGGTTACCATAACTGCATTACCTGCAGGTTATGTGTCGTATGTGTTTAATATTGATGGTGCTGATTTTGATAATGGTGCTAATAATGTGTTAGATATTAATACATTGACCGAAGGGACTCATAATATTTATGTTACAGTTAATAATGGTTCATGTTCTAATACAAGTACGCCAACTGAGCAGGTTGTAGTTCGCGAATTACCAACTACTTCATTATCATTGGATGTCCCGACCAGAACAACTGTATGTATCAATGAACCTGTTGCCTTTACAGCTTCCGGTGCCGATGAATATGAATTCTTTGTTAACGGATTATCTCAGGGAGCTAAGTCGGCAACCAATACATTTAGTCATTTCTCATCTGATAACTTTAGTGTTTATGTTATTGGTTATAATGCCTATGGTTGTGAACTTCAGAGTAATACTATAGATATAGTTATAAGTAAACCTGTTGCCGGCTTAACGGTTAATCCCAATAATGCTGAGCATTGTGCCAATGAAACATTGATATTTACAGGATCAGGAGGTGATTCATACGAATTCTATTATAATAATTTGTCTCAGGGAATTGGTGCTGTAGATAATTTCACATTGTTTCCTCCTTTAAATGGCGATGAGATTTATGTAGTGGTTACTGATGGGTTTGGGTGTCAGGCAAAATCGGCTACACGCACGCTTATTGTTAATCCAACTCCAATAGTGACGCTTTCGTCCGATCCTGTGGATGCTACTATTTGTGAAGGAGAATCTGTTTTGTTTACTGCAACTCAGGATGCTGATTATTATTATAGGTTCTTTATTCTTCGCGGTGGAATTGATATTCAGGTGCAGGAAGGATCTTTAAATACGTTTACTTCATCAGAATTACAAAATGGTGATCAGATTTATGTGGTTGTAAGGGATGAAAATTCTTGTAATTCAATATCGCCAAGTATTTTATTCACCGTTAATCCTAATCCTGTTGTAACGCTTACTGTATTACCATCTTCGCATATTGGAGCTGGCGATGCTGTACAGGTTGTTGCTGGTGGAGCTGATGAATATCAATTTCTGCTAAATGGAATTCCTGAAGGTGTTTGGAGTACAAACGATACCTGGAATTTTGCTACTCCTGCAGATGGTGATGTGGTTTCGGTGATTGGAATGAATAATTATGGGCTTTATGGTTGTGAAGTGGAACATCCTGGAATTACTATCGAGGTAGATGCCTTGCCAGCAATTTTTGAATTACGTGCTATATCAACCGAATATTGTGCTAACGAACCAGGTGTTCAGCTATACCTTACAGGATATGAGCCTGATGTGAACTATTTGTTGATCAATAATTTTGGTGGAACAGAAGTACCTTTTGGTCTTGGAACACTTGTGGGTGGGGTAATGACCTGGAACGATGTAACTGAAGGAACTTACTTTGTTCGTGCAACACGCACAACCGGTGTTGGTACATCTATTGATTATACTGATATAGTAACAGTTGTTTCAAATCCTGTTCCAGATGTATTTAATCAATTACCAAATGGTACCGTTAGTGATTGTACCGGAGGAATTGTTATTACGTTGGATGGCTCTACGTTAGGCATCGAATATAGACTTTTGCTTAATGGTTCAATGATTGTTGAATCTATTGTGGGAGATGGTTCAGCATTGACCTTCGCTCCGGTTAATTTTTCAGGTACATATACTATAGTAGGTGAGAACCCTGTTACTGGTTGCCAAAGTGTAATGACTGGAAGTACTATTGTGGATGTGCTAGCTAGTTCAACCATTTATAATCTATACTCTGACCCTGCAAGCGGGCATTTCTGTCCGGGAAGTACTGGTGTAGAATTATGGCTTGATGGCTCTGATGTGAGTGTTACTTATTTATTATATAAAGATAATGTAGAGATTGGTTCTATTGTTGGTACCGGGAACCCATTAATGGTTGATAATGTTACTGACGAAGGCGTTTACATGGTTATGGTAGCTGCACAAAATGGCTGTATTGCTCCAATGAACGGATCAGTTACAGTTGTGGCCGATCCATTGCCAACAGGTTTTAATGTAACCGCTGAGAATAATGGCCATTTTTGTAATGATGGTAGTACTGTTAAAATCAGTTTAAGTGGTCAGCAACTTGGTGTTATATATTCTTTATGGCTTAATGGAACCTTACTTGAAACAGTAACAGGTTTAGTTGATGATGCTTCAATGGTTCTTGAATTTGCCGGAGATTACAATACCGAAGATGATTATTCTGTTACTGGTATGTTGCCGGGAGGTTGCGAAGGACCCATGAATAATATTGTTACGTTGGTTGCAGATGCTTTACCAACAGCCTTTGAAGTCAATGGTGATGCTGGTTTCTGTACCGGTGGCTCATCTAACATATATTTAAATGGTTCAGAATCAGGCGTAGATTACGAATTATTCCTTGATGGTGTAACCACGGGTGACATTATTCCTGGAAATGGAGGGGTTTTACATTTTATTGTCAATCAGGAAGGTGAATACACCATTGTTGGAACCAATAAAACTACTGTTACCGGTTGTTCTAACCTTATGACAGGATCGTTAGTTGTAGCTGAAATTCTTTATCCAGATATAAATGTGGTTGTTTCAACAGTTGAAGTAGGAACTGTTTGTGATAAGGGTATGTCCTTTACTATTGTAGGTTCTGAAATTGATGTTGTATATGAGTTGTTTAAAGTAGAAGGTGTAACACAGATATTTACAGGGAATATAGTAACCGGAGATGGCAATGATGTTGTTTTTCCTTCAATAGTAAAGGATAAGGATGCTACATATTATATTCAAGCCCGACGAGGTGCTTGTCCTGTTACACTTGCTACATCCGTTTATGTTAATATGCCTGATGCTGTAAAGTTATTCTCAATAACCGGAAGCGGTGATGTTTGTATTGGAGATGCAGGTGGCACGCTTGGATTATCAGGCTCTGAAATAAATGTGAACTATCAGTTGTATTCCAACGCAACGGCTGTTGGTGCGCCTGTGCCGGGAGATGGATTTCCTCTGAATTTTGGAGTGATTTCCAGCGAGGGTGATTATTCTATCATTGGAACATCTACTGTGAGTGGTTGTTCAAACACCATGCTTGGTACCTTTAATCTCAGATTTAACCCGCTACCGATAGCCTTTCAGTTAACCGGCTCCGGTATTTATTGTGGTGAAGTTGTAGGGGCAAGTATTGGACTTGATGGATCAGAAGTGGATGTAAATTATAAGCTTTTATGGTTTAATGGTAGTTATAATGAATTAAAGGATGATATTGATGGTATTGGTTTACCATTGTTCTTTGATGGTCAGTTTAGTGAAGGAAATTACACTGTATATGCTCGTAACACTGTTACCGGCTGTACCTCAAGCATGAATGGGGATATTACGGTTGTGAAACTTCCTGCTCCTGATATTACTGGTATAACCGTTGTTATGGATGACAATTCCTATTGCGCTTTTGATGGTGGAGTTGAGTTAGGTTTGAGCAATGGTGAAGTTGGAGTAACTTATTCTGTTATTGATGAGATAAGCAGTACGGAAGTTACTTCAGTTACTCCTATAGCAACTGGATCCTTAATTTTAGGAACTATACCTGAAGGTACTTATCGTGTGGTGGCTTCAAGGAGTGGAGAGTGTGAAGTTGAAATTGAATCTGGTATTATAATAACCGAAAAACCTTCACCGGTTGTTTATGAACTTAGCGGACCTGCTTCGGGCTGCGCTTCATCTATTATCTTAAATCTATCCGGTAGTGAAACGGGTGTTGTATATCAATTATTTTCGGATGCCTATATGCTTCCTGGAAATGAGGAAGGCTATGTTGCCGGTTACGATAAGGTAGGTGATGGCAATGCCTTGACCTTTAATTTAACCGGTTTTGAATCCGGAGTCAGCTTCTTCTGGATTAAAGCCAGTTATTATGACGGCACCAATTATGGTTGTTCATCAACAACAGTTTGGACGATGATTGATGTTCGTTTAGCAGCCACTGCATTTAGTGTATTGCTTCCAGCTGATTATTATTGCGCAGTTGATCCCGGTGTTTTAATTGGTGTTTCTACTACCGATATTGGTGTGGGTTACCAGTTAATTAAGGATGGAAATACTGTTGATTTTATGGAAGGTAATGGAACGGAAAGATGGTTTAATCTTTACCATACAGTTGGAACATATTTCATTAGGGCTAGACATTATGAATCGGGGTGTTTCTTTGATTCAGAGAGCTTTAATATTGTAATGCATAATAACCCAATGAGTTATAATTTAAGTAGTGGAGGATCAATTAATGATCATGAAATAACACTTGATGGATCAGAAGGTGGAGTTAAGTATTATCTGTATCTCGATGATATAGAAGTTGTGCAGACTCCTTTAGATGGAAATGCTGATGGTTCACCGTTGAGTTTTGGAACAGTTAGTTTATCTGGAATTTATACTGTTAAAGGTATAGGACAAGAAGGTTGTTCAACCTGGATGAATGGAACCAGTACTATCTTTGAAACACCACTAGTTGCGGTTGCTGATACTATTTATCTTAGAAAGGGTGAGTTGGTAGGTGAGATTAATGTAGGTGATAATGATTTCTTCTTGTCAGGAATTGATATACTTGGCGTAAATCTTGAGTTCACTGTTACTGGTCTTCCTCCTATTGGAAATGTTACTCTTGATCCGGAAACAGGGTTAATGGTATATCAAAAATTGCCAAGCTTCTACGGAAAAGACTCTGTTACATATATTGTCACAAATAAGGACATAATAACAAGAGCCTCAGCAGCTAAAGTATACATAATGGTTGGTAATAAAGATTTGGGAGATGAATTGTCCTTTTTGTTACCCAATGCCTTTTCGCCAAACGACGATGGCCTTAATGATTACTTCGTGATTTCAGGATTGGGAAGTACAGAGGAATCCTCGTTAGAAGTGTTTAATCGTTGGGGAACTATTGTATACCGTAGTCAAGGGAATTCTTATGAAAATGATTGGGATGGTCGCTCCAATACTGGTGCCATGGTATCTATTGGTAAGGAACTTCCAAATGGAACTTACTTCTACATATATAAAGTCAAAAAGAATTTAGAAGGTACCGTAGTTTCAAAAAATTATAATGGATATATTGAACTTAGAAGATAGAAATTAACCTTTTTGTTATGGCAGAATTAAACTGTTATGGCAATATAGACCCAAAAATATGATAAGGAAAACTCTGATATTCATTTTGCTTTTGCTGGGTGGTTTTGTAGCAAAATCTCAAAACCAGTACCGCTTTAACCACTATATAGCAAATCAGGGATTATTGAATCCGGCTTATAACGGAACGCGTGATGTTATCAGTGGTTTACTGATTCATCGAAGCCAATGGATTGGTTTTGAGGGAGCTCCTATGAATCAAGCCCTAAACGTGCATGGTCCAATAGAAGATACAAATATCGGTTTAGGTCTTAATTTGGTTAATGACCATCTGGGTTTTTCCAATACATTTGATCTGATGGCGGCAGGTTCATATAAACTGCAGCTTGATAGGGATAAATTTGTGTCGCTTGGTCTTCAGGTTGGTTTTAGTTCAGTTGTCTACGATGGAACAAAAGCTATAACCGAAGAGTATGGTGATCCGGTTTTTGATGGGAAGGAATCTAAATTATACTTCAATGCAGGATTTGGATCATATTTTTATGCTGAAGATTATTTCTTAGGTTTTTCTATACCTAAGTTTTTTTCCGACAATTATGATGACCGATCAGAAGGGTTTAAAAATAAACTGGATCCAAAAAATATGCACATGTATTTATATGGAGGGTATATTTTTGATTGGGGTCCTGTTAAAGTAAAACCAACTTTATTAATTAAAGAAGTTTATGGTGCTCCCATGCAGTTTGATGCTTCTGTTAATGTTCTGTTAGCCGAACAAGTATGGGTGGGATTGTCGTATCGTACTGTTTCTGAAGTAGTATTTTTGACTGAGTATATCATTAATCGTCAGTTTACGCTACGTTATTCATTTGATTATTCATTTTCACCAATTTCTCAATATGCTAAGGCCGGGTCGCACGAAATTAGTCTGCAATTTGACTTTTCGTTTAATCGTCGTCCAGGAATGCGTTCAATCAGATATTTCTAGTAATTTGGAAATAATTGAAGATTGTTGCTATACATAAGGATAGAAAACTATAAGATATGAGACCAAGTTTAAGATCATTATTGGTATACATTTTCTTGATGACCACTGCTATTGTTTGGGGTCAGAGCTCTATGCTCAGAAAAGCCAATTCTTTATTCAATCGGGGTGAATACTATGCTGCATTACAATTATATAATCAAGTAATTGTTGATGGCGTAGAACTTGATAATACCACCAAGATTAAAACAGGCCATTGTTATTATAATCTTAATAACATCGATAAAGCTTTTGAAATATTTTCAGAATTGGAAGGGCAATTATCGGGGTTGGATTTGTTTACTTATGCTTCTACAACACATAAATTTGGTTTTTATTCGGGTGCTATTGATTTGTATAAAAAAGTTCGACCTCAATTACCTGGTCGCCAGGGGCATATAGATGAACTAATACGTGCATGCGAGTGGGCTGAGAAAAATCAAAATGTAATAAGAGAGTTTCTTGTTAACCCATTGGATATTACCTCGTACGGACAATCGTTTGGAATTCAGTTTTTTAATGATGGAATTGTTTATTCTTCAGCATCATCTGATAAGGATTCAAAAGTGAAAGACAAACAGGGGATGAATTTTCTATCTCTTTATTATTCTGATTATAAAGATGGTGAAGTATCAGGGAGCAGGGTTTTTTCCAGGAATCTTCTTTCTCCTTACCATGTTGGAGCAATCTCTTTTACATCTGACTATAAAATAATATATTTCACCAAAGTTGTCCGTGTTAAGGGTGGAAATAATATTTTGAAGATTTATTCGTCATCTTTTGATGGAGATGATTGGGGTGAGGAACAAGAAATAAGTATTAATAGCAATAGTTTTGATAATGCCCATCCTGCTGTTTCTCCTGACGATAAATATCTGTATTTTACATCGAATCGTCCGGGTGGATATGGTGGAAAAGATCTTTATGTTGTTGATCGAAATGCTAATGGAACTTATGGTATTCCTAGGAATTTAGGACCCAATATTAATACTTTTGGTGAAGAACAGTGGCCTTTTATTGGTAAAGATAATGTACTTTACTTTTCAAGTGATGGGCATATTGGATTTGGTGGTTTGGATTTGTTTAGAGCAGATAATAAAGATGGTGAATGGAAGAACGTTACCAATATGATGTTTCCATTTAATTCATATAAAGACGATTTTGGTTATGTGATAAATCCTAATAATCAAAAGCAGGGTTTCCTTTCTTCCAATAGAACCAGTGATGGCAGTATTGATGCTATCTTTTATGTGCTTCCACGAGAAACAGAAGCTGTAATACCTGAACCGATTGTTGAACCAGAACCAGTTATTGAGCCAGAACCAATTGTTGTACCAGAGCCGGTAGTTGAGCCTGAGCCAGTAGCTGTTATTACACCCGAACCAGAGCCTATAGTTGAGCCTGAACCGAAAGTGGATCTTACAATATATCCGCGTGCTTTTAGCACAATAGTTACAAGTACATTTAATGGTGATGTTATTTCTGGTGCCGATATTGTTATTAATGATGCCTTTACTGGTGGAATGGTTATTAAAGGCGTTTCTGGTGATAAGGGTAAAGCCTTATTGGACATCCCGGATGATTACAAAAAAGAAGGTCAAGAATTTGAAATTATAGTTTCAAAAGGAGATGGATTTCAGGCAAAACGACTAGTCGCAAATATATTGGAACTTGACGAGCTTGGAAAAGCTGGTGTTGCACTTACTCCAATCTTTAGCGATGCTGGGTTAAATGAAATAGGAGAGATGGTTATCCCTTATGAAGGTGAAACAATTACTGCAGAAGGATATCAGGTACTTGATCGTTTAGCTGCCTTTCTTATTAATAACAAACATGTGATAATAAAACTTAACGGACTTACCGATGCTAGAGGCAACAGATTAACAAATTTAAATGTTTCTCAATCTATGTCGGAAAAAGCTGAAGAGTATCTCCTTAATAAAGGTGTTTCTGATGAAAACATTATTCCGCGTGGTTATGGAGAACGTTATTTACGTAACCGTTGTGGTCGTGGTAAACTATGTTCTGAAGAACAACATCTTGAAAACAGGAGGATTGAAGTTGCTGTATGGCGTTTTATAAAGTAATTTTTAAGTAAATAATAATTAGAAACTATATTAATCTAAGTATTTTTAGGTTGGTTTTAATTAAAACATCAGAGTGATGAAACTCACAAGGATTTTTACCATTATTTTCCTTATCCTGGCTCAGTATTCATATGGAGGTGGAGATAAATTAGCGCATCTGCGATCAGCTAAAAAAATAATAACTGTTAGCACAATTTCTGCGCCTTATTATACTATTCAGGTTGTAGCCTTGCGTCTTCCTCCCGGTGAACCAGGATTCTTTAAAAATTTGGATGAAATCAAGGAATACATTTGCCAGGATGGATTTGTACGATATACTGTTGGTGAATATAATTCTTTTAAGTTGGCAGCGCAGGATCTCGATAAGATTAAGTCGCTGGGTTACGGTGATGCCTTTGTCCTGGACTTAAGAAAAATTCAGCTTTCAGGCGACAATACTTCTTATTCTACTTCTGAATCTTCTTCCTCAGGCGTTTTTGTACCAACTCCTGATTGTAATTATACTGTACAACTTGCAGCATTGCGTTTCCCTGTTTACTTAAGTCATTTTGAGCAATTTGATGATGTTAAGGAGTATTTTATGAAGGATCGAATATATCGTTATTGCGTTGGGGTTTATCAGGGTCAAGCTGCTTTGGACGAGTTGGAACGAATACGTAATATGGGTTATAAAGGAGCTTTTCTTGTCGAGCTTGATGATTATCTCCCGTATAAAATTGAATAGATGAACCAATAACCAAAAATCGGTCTTATCTTTGCATAAAGAATTTCAGTAGGCTGGTCTGTCGCTCTTAACAGGGAGGAAAGTCCGGACAACGCAGAGCACCGTGCTTCCTAACGGGGAGATATTCGTGAGGGTATTATAGTGTAACAGAAAATAACCGTCCGTTAAGGCGGATAAGGGTGAAAAGGTGAGGTAAGAGCTCACCGGTATTATGGGTAATCATAATAGCCGTACACCACACGGGTTGCAAGACCATGTATACCTCGGTTCACTTGATGTACAGGATTGCTCGTCCTGATGCTTATAGCAGCCGTGGAGGGTAGGTCGCTTTAGGTTTTGGGTAACCAAAATCACAGATTAATGACAGACGCCATTTCAATGGTACAGAATCCGGCTTACAAGCTTACTGTTTTTCTTTTTTTATTGTAACATTTTTTCTTGATCAGATTCATATTTACTACCTAAATCTGGTTTCTGTTTAATCTCATGCTATATGCGGAAGCATCTTGATAATATTACTAAATATGTTCTGGAAGACATTTGGAGAATCCGGCGCGATCACACATCAAAACATCAGTTTTGGTTAATACGCAATGCACGAATATTAATTTTAGCAGGACGTAGATTTCTTCAGGACAACTGTCAGGTAAAGGCTTCAGCCCTTACTTTTTACTCTCTTTTATCGGTAGTCCCTGTTTTAGCCTTGGCTTTTGGCATTGCAAAAGGATTTGGTTTTCGTGAAGCTTTGGAGATTGAACTTCAAAAACAGTTGGTTGGTCATGAGGAAGTTTTAACTTTTATTCAGAATTTTGCCTTTAGTTATTTAGATAATGCTAAAGGCGGAATGATTGCAGGTGTTGGCGTTGTTATGCTTATATGGAGTGTCATGAAGGTTCTTGGTAATATTGAAGAATCATTTAATGATGTTTGGGATATTAAACATTCCCGATCACTGGTACGCAAATTCAGTGATTATATTTCCTTTATGATGGTAGCTACTATATTAATGGTGTCCTCGTCAAGCGTAACAGTTATTCTCACTAACGGAATAAAAGGACTTGAATTGATGAAGTTTGCCAGTCCATTAATATTATATATGTTCCCCTATATAATGGTTTGGATTGTTTTTACCATTATGTTCATGATTATGCCCAATACAAAAGTTAAATTTGGGTCGGCCTTTTTTGGGGGGATTCTTGCTGGGTCGTTGTTTCTTGGACTTCAGTTTGCTTATATTTATTTTCAGGTGGGCATGTCGAGGTATAATGCCATTTATGGGAGTTTTGCTGCTTTACCTTTGTTTTTAGTTTGGATGCAATCATCTTGGCTTATTGTTCTTTTTGGTGCTGAATTATCATTTGCTCATCAAAATGAACATAGTTTTGAATTTGAGGCCGACACAAAAAATATGAGCGCTTTTTACCGTAGATTAGTTAGTTTACTGATTGTGAAAAAAGTTGTTGATTTATTTAATAATGAAAAACCGGCACCCACTCTTTCTGATTTATCTGTATCGTTAAAATTGCCTGTTAGGCTGGTGTCTGAAGTACTTCATGAACTCCTTCTAGCACGTGTATTGGTGGAGCTTAATTCCAATGATTCATCCACAGAAGTATCCTATCTTCCTGCTTTTGCTATTGATAAAATGACTGTTAATTGCATTTTGAATAAGCTTGAACATCATGGTACTTCTGATATTCATTTTGAAGAAACCGGTGACTATAAAACTATTCGGGGTATATTGGATTCTTTTAATCAACAACAATTATTGATGAAGGAAAATGTTCTTTTACGTGATTTGTAATAATTATTAAGAGCATAAAAAAAAACGGCACCCTAAAGTGCCGTTTTTTTATATTGGCCGCATCAACTGAGACTAATTAAACTCCTATTTACAGGAATTTGAGTGCACCGTCTTCGCGAAGATCCTCTGTACCATAAAGATAACCCCGAAAGGTGAGGCCTGTCCTTGAAACCGATAGCTTTCTCGGTATGTTGATAGTGTTGAGTTTAACAATCACTAGCAGTTGATGCGGTTTTTCTATCAAAGAGCTTAATACAAATATACCTTTTTAACGGTATCTCTGCAAGTTTTTAGGCTTTTATTAGCCTTAAAAAGGCTTGTTTACTTACCTTTTCTCCAAGGGAAATTGGTATAGCCTCTCAGCATTGAACGTATTGGGAAAACGCCTTGATTTGCAAACCGAATATCCTCAATTGTGAAGAAGGCTCTTGGATTATATTCATATATAAGAGCAGCAACCTGCTTAAAATCACTTCTTCTAATAATGCAATAAATAATATCTACTTTACCGCGCGATCCGTTAGCATCAACTGATGTAACACCATAGCCTTCACTTGAGAGTCTTTTTATTAAGTCGAAACCTGAACGCTTGGTAATTATCCTTAAGTTGATAAAACCAAGAGCCAGACGTTCCTCAATAAGCATTCCAATATAATTACCTGTGCCAAAACCGGCTGAATATGCAACATAGTAAAGCCAATTGTCGAGGTTCTGAAAGATTTTACTCATTGCCAGTAACCATATAAAAACTTCAAAAAAACCAAGAATTGGAGCAAGAGCTTTGAAACCTTTTGAAATAAAAACAATACGTAATGTACCAATTGTTACATCAGATACTCGTGCCAGAAAAATTAATCCGGGTATTATGATCCAGGTAACCCAGAAATCATTGAAAATATCCATTATTCTGATTTGTCTTTAACAAGTTTTTCAAATTTCTTTTTGTTAACGATGTATCGGCCATGAGCTCCAAGTGCAACTTCATCATGATTTTCGTCCAGAATGGCCACATCAAAAAACAGTTTGTTTTTTTCTACAAATTTCAGATGTACAATACAGCGTATTAATTCATTCTCTCCAACTGGTTTAAAGTGTTTGATGTTGATTTCAGAACTTACTGTTTCCATGCCTTCCTGAAGGTATGGAGAAATAAGGGTAGTCACCGCTTTTTCCATGAAATAGATAAGAGCAGATGTAGAAAGTACTGCTACACTAGATGTGCCAATACTTTTTGCAAGATCGCTTGCCTCAACCCGCTTTTCAAGCGTAAGTCGTAATCCTTCCTGAATTTGATTTGATGACATATCTATAAATGATACAATTTAACTAAAATGCAAATTTGTACTAGTACATTCATTTTTAATAAAATATTGTTGTATTCTCAAAGTTAAGTCAAACAGGTTGATTTAAAAAGATTTTGATGTATTTTAGTCTTGATTTTTTTTTGTTTGAATCGAACTTACTTACAAGACAGATAAACAGGTCCCTTTTTATAGTACTTGTTTGTTGGTAAATCGCTTAGCTGTTGATAAGCAGCGTTTTAATCAGGTTGTGTGGTGTGGTGTATGAATTTTAGAATTATGAATTATTTACTCCTTAATCTCCACAATCAGGATTACTATTTCAATCCTAAGGTTATGGTTTAGAATAAATACAATACTGAGCTATTCTCTAATAACGATCAAATGAATTAGAACTCTGATGTAAAATGAAATCTAATGTTCTTGAAGTTCTCCTGAGCCATTTGAAGCATATAAGGCGAGTCGGCCAAAAAAACATCCCGTCCATATTTATCTTTAGCCATATATTGCGATTTCCTCTTTTTGAAATCCTCTAACTCTTTTGGGTTATCTGATTTAATCCAACAAGCCTTATGCAAATTTATGGGCTCATACCTACAGGCGGCACTGTATTCGTGCAATAAGCGATATTGAATCACTTCGAACTGTAAAGCTCCAACTGTACCAATAATCTTTCGACCATTATACTGATTAATAAATAGCTGGGCAACTCCTTCGTCCATCAACTGATCAACACCTTTGGCTAATTGCTTTGATTTCATGGGGTCCGCGTTCTCAATATATCTAAACAATTCGGGAGAGAAACTTGGCAAGCCTTTAAAATATATTTGTTCCCCTTCTGTTAGGGTATCACCAATTTTAAAGTTTCCTGAATCGGGAATGCCCACAATGTCACCTGGAAAGGCTTCATCAATAATTGATTTCTTCTCGGCCATAAATGCTGTAGGACTGCTAAATTTTAGCTGTTTACCCAATCTTACATGCAAGTAGTTGGTGTTACGCTCAAAATGGCCGGAACATATCTTTAAAAACGCGATACGGTTTCGGTGATTTGGGTCCATATTGGCATGAATCTTAAAGACAAATCCAGTTAATTTTTCTTCATACGGACTAACCTCACGCAGGTCGGTGCGAGATGCCAGTGGGGAAGGAGCTAATTCGAGAAAAGCATGGAGC
This sequence comes from uncultured Marinilabiliaceae bacterium, assembly GCA_964608615.1. Lineage (GTDB taxonomy): Bacteria > Bacteroidota > Bacteroidia > Bacteroidales > Marinilabiliaceae > CALEUX01. The sequence goes on along the minus strand of CAZSQG010000014.1, from coordinate 40,974 downwards.
AATTCTCTTACACCAAAGTTGTTGAGTGCACTACCAAAAAACACCGGTGCAAGTAAACCTTTAAGATACTCTTCTCTGTTGAACGATGTATATACACCATTAATCAACTCTAATTCTTCTCGGAGATTAGCAGCGGCTTTTGGTCCAATTTCTTTATCAATAAGGGAGTCATTAATGTCTTTTATTTCAAGTCCCTTTTCAAGTGATTGTTTATTAGGCGTGAAAAGGTAAAGGTTTTCTTCATGAATATTGTAAACCCCCTGAAAATCAGTTCCATTACCAATGGGCCAGGCTAATGGTTGTACTTCAATCTTTAACTCAGTCTGAATTTCATCGAGAATTTCAAAGGGATCGCGTCCCGGACGATCTAGTTTATTGATAAAAACCATAACGGGAGTATTGCGCATACGACAAACTTCCATTAGTTTACGGGTTTGTGTTTCAACTCCTTTAGCAGCATCAATGACAATAATAACACTGTCAACCGCTGTTAAAGTACGGTAGGTGTCTTCTGCAAAATCCTGGTGTCCTGGTGTGTCAAGAATATTAACCTTATATCCGTTGTATTCAAAACCCATAACAGAAGTAGCCACCGAAATTCCTCTCTGCTTCTCAATTTCCATGAAATCGGAAGTTGCAGTCTTTTTTATTTTATTCGACTTAACTGCTCCGGCAACGTGTATGGCCCCGCCAAATAACAGAAGCTTTTCTGTTAGCGTAGTTTTACCGGCATCGGGGTGACTAATGATGCCAAATGTTCTTCTTCTGTTGATTTCTTCCTTAAAAGTCATTCTTAATTTTTTGAGCTTGCAAAAATACACAATGTAAATGAAACCCTAAAGCTCTTTTACTTGTTAGTTTAAGAAATGAATTGAATTAAAATAACATTCTTTTGTTTCTAAAATGGGCTATTTTGCTTTTATTTGAATAAATTAAGATTAAAGTATGAGTTGGAGCAATTATCACGGACATTGTCATTACTGCGATGGTAAAGGAACCCCGGAAGAATATGTACAAAAGGCTATTGAAAAAAGAATGCCTGTTTTAGGAATATCATGCCATGCACCTGTCCCTTTTGAAACAACATGGACCATGCGGGGTGAAAAATTGCCACTCTATATTGAAGAGATGACTTTGTTAAAAAAGCAATATCATGATAAGATACAATTATTGACATCCTTGGAAGTTGATTATATTCCCGGTTTGGCCGGAGTTTTACATCCCAAAATTGTTTCTGCTAATTTGGATTATGTTGTTGGTTCGGTACATTATGTTGATACTTTTGAATCGGGCGAACATTGGAGCATTGATAATAATAATACTGAGTTTGAAAAAGGTGTTGTGGAAATCTTTAAGAATAATATTAAAAATGCTTCAAAACGGTATTTTTATTTACAGCAGGAGATGTGTGACACCCAGGCCCCTGATATTCTGGGACACATGGATAAAATTAAGATGCAAAATGTGCATAAACTTTACTTTAATGAACAAGATTCATGGTATCTTCAGTTAGTTTATGATACTCTAAAACTGGCTGCTGAGAAAGGTATAATTGTGGAGATTAATACCAAATATTATGAACGTTTTGGTATTCTTTTTCCCGGTAAAGAGTGTTTTAAGTGGATGAAACAGAACGGTATAAAGGTTACTATTAATAGTGATGCCCATAAAACCGATGCCTTGACCTCAGGTTTTGAAGATGTAGCGATTATGCTTATAGATGCTGGTTATAAGGAGTTGTGGGAATGGGAGGGAGGCGTGTTTACTCCACATAAATTTAGTGTAAATGGAATTGTAATGTAGGTTTATCGCTTGTTTTATGTGAAATCGGGTCATTTTTTCTTTTTGTTTTCATTATCAAGATATGCGATTATCATGGTAATATCTTTATAATCGAGACTCATTTTTCCGTCACAAGCGTATTATACGTACAGCAATTTCTCCTTTATTGCCTAATGGTATTACCGAGTATTAAAATTTCTCTTCTTATGGTAAATGAATACCTGGATTGATACCTGTATTGATGCCTGGATGTAATGTTTTTCTGGGCGATGACGTGCTTCTTTTCAATGAAAAGGATTTTAGGAATTCATCCGGATATTCTTTTTAAGTTCTTTTAATCAAATTCTCAAGTGTTAATCTAAAAAATAATCAACCAATCTTTTAACACATTATTATGAATCTTGTTTAATTGGAATGATTACAAATTGCATAATCAACCTAAAAACCTTTGAACCTTTAGGGCTTGAAAGCCTTATATTTGAAATTGAAACTAAATTATTATAACTATGTTAAACAAAAAAGTTCAAAAAGTTCTGATAGAACAAATTGAAAAAGAAGGATACTCTTCAAATTTATATCTTGCAATGGCAAGTTGGGCTGAAAGCAACGGTCTGGAAGGCACATCAAAATGGCTATATGCCCAGGCAAATGAGGAACGCATGCATATGCTTAAATTCATTGCTTTTGTGAACGAACGTGGTGGACATGCTATTATTCCATCTTTTCAGCAACCTCCTGTTGAATATAAAAATGTACGTGAGGTTTTTGATATGGTTTATGAACATGAACAATATGTAACGGCTTCAATAAACAATATTATTGCAGTTTGCATTGAAGAAAAGGATTTTACTACTCAGAACTGGGCTCAATGGTTTGTAACTGAGCAGATTGAAGAAGAAGCTTCTGCGTTGGCTATTATTGATAAACTTAAGCTTCTTGGTGATAACAACATGTATATGTTTGACAGAGACATTTTGGGCATGAGAGTTGCCGGAACCGGCACTGCTGTATAGTTTATTTTATTGTATTATTTTTTGAGGGAGGGGAGACCTTCCCTTTTTTTGTGGCGTAAAAAGTAAGGTGATTTGGTTGAAGTATTACCTGCAGTTTTTTAGTTATCATATTTGGAGTTACTTTTGTGCTTAGATATAACGTGTATTAATACATTTGAGAATTGAAACTAATAGCAAAAACATTTCACGGTCTTGAATCCGTATTGGCATCCGAACTGGAGAGCATTGGCGCAAAGGAGATTCACATACTTAAACGTGCGGTTGAATTTGAGGGAGATGATGAGATCTTGTATAAAAGTAATCTCTGGTTGCGAACAGCGCTTCGCATTCTGCTACCAATTACAACGTTCAAGGCTAAAAATGAAGATGAACTCTATAAAAAGATTAAAGAATTTGACTGGAGCAACTTTATCAGCAATAAAGAAACGCTTGCCGTTGATGCAGTGGTCTTTTCGCGCTTTTTCAACCATTCAAAATATGTCGCTCTGAAGGTGAAAGATGCCATTTGTGATCGTTTTGTAGAAAAAACAGGACGACGTCCCTCTGTTAATATTGAATCGCCCAATATGTTATTGAATGTTCATGTGGCCGAGGATACTTTCACAATATCTCTTGATAGTTCGGGAGCTCCACTAAATAGAAGAGGTTATCGTACCAAAGATCATCCGGCCCCAATAAATGAGGCACTGGCTGCCGGTATGATTTTATTATCGGGCTGGAATGGAACATCTCCGTTTCTTGATCCCATGTGTGGTTCAGGAACCATTGTAATGGAAGCAACCATGATAGCAGCCAATATTGCTCCTAACATTCAAAATAAGGAGTTTGGCTTTATGCGATGGAAGAATTTTGACGCTGCCCTTTGGAAGAGAATTGTTGAGGAAGCTAACGCCGGTGTTAAAACACCTGCTGTAAGAATCTCCGGAAGCGATATAGAGATTAGGGCTATTGATATTGCTCGGCAGTCTGCTCTGGACTTTAAGTTGAAACAGTTTATTGATTTTGCGGTATTACCTTTTAACGAAACAAAACGAACCGGTAAAGGTGGAACAATTATTATGAATCCTCCTTACGACGAAAGGATGAAAACACGTGATATTGTTAAGCTTTACATTGAAATAGGGTCGCATCTTAAGCAGAATTTTTCAGGATGGGATGCTTGGGTGATTAGTTCTAATATTGAAGCTCTTAAACTTGTGGGCCTTAAACCGGAAGATAAACATATTCTTTTTAATGGAGCTCTGGAATGCCGGTATCAGAAATTTTCAATGTATGAAGGAAGTAAAAAGGTTGGGAAAGCCAATTTACACACAAATGAATAGTTTTTAGTTATATGAATATGTGCCAGGTTATATTTTTTTATAAAACCCAAATCTAAGTTATATGAGTAAAGTTGTTATCAGAAGTTTTGAAGAGTTGGAAAAATTAGTTGGCAGTGAGCTTGGTATTTCCGAATATCACCAGTTTACCCAGGAACAGATTAATCTGTTTGCCGATGCTACCCTTGATCATCAATGGATTCATGTTGATAAGGAAAGAGCAAAAGCTGAATCTCCATTTGGCGATACAATTGCTCATGGTTACCTCACTCTTTCGATTTTACCTCATTTGTGGAATCAGATTGTGGATGTTCAAAACCTGAAATTACAGGTTAATTATGGTATTGAGAAGTTCAAATTTAACCAGCCGGCATTGGTTGGTAGCAGGGTTCGACTGGTTGCACGAGTTATTAGTGCGGTGAATCTTAGGGGCGTAATAAGGACTAATATTGGTGTGAAACTTGAAATTGAAGGCAATAAAAAACCAGCTTACGAAGGCGAGATCGTGTTTTTGTATCATTTTTGTGATTAATTTCCTTAAGCCATTGATTATCAATTTACAATGAAAAAAATTCTAAATCCATTTAAAGATGGTTCTCCCGAAAAGTATCCCTGTTTTGGATGTTCTCCTCATAACCCTATAGGGCTAAAGCTTAACTTTTATCAGGATGGCGATGCTCTTTATGCCGAATGGTGTCCGGGTAAGAATTACGAAGGATATTCGGGTGTTTTGCATGGAGGAATTCAGGCTACTTTAATGGATGAAATTGCTAGCTGGTTTATTTATTCGCAGATTGGAACCGCTGGTGTGACAAAATCAATGGAGGTGGAATACCATTTACCTGTTAGGGTTACCGGAGAATTGATTTTAGTAAAAGCAACGCTGTTTGAAAAAAAAGGGAAAAATGAAGTGGTAATATTTACCGAAATTCAGCAGAAGAATAAGGTTTGTGCTTCAGCACGTGTTACTTATTTCACTTTTCCGGATGTAATAGCAACGGGAAGGTATCATTATCCGGGTAAAACAGCATTTTTTGAACAGTAAGTGAGCTTTTTTGTGGATTTGCTAATAGTAGAAAGCGTTATTTTATAAAAAATGATAAATACAATCTAATATGTTATCATAAAGGTTAGATCCCTCATTTCGTTACCAATGACAGACTGCCGATTTATTGATAGATAAATCCATCGCTACGCTACCAATGACAGATTTTTGATTTATTGATAAATAGATCCTTCGCTGCGCTACCAATAACAGGTCTCCGATTTATTGATAAATAGATCCTTCGCTGCGCTCAGGATGACAAGCTGCCGTTGGGTAAAAGTAAAAAGTAGAAGGCGGGCGATGCCCGCCTTCTACTATTTCCTTCTCTATATTATTGTGTTGTCATCCCGCACGGAGTGAGGGATCTAATGTTCAATGTAAGAGGGCGTTTATTTCCATATCAAACGGGTTTGGTTTTTCGCTACGTTACCAATGACAGATTGTAAACCTGTCATTGGTAACGCATCGAAGAATCTTATTGTTTTTATTGGTCAGTGATAAAAAAACAACCATATAACAAGCCGATAATTATAGGCTGTTATATGGTTGTTTCTTTACGTTTTGTACAAGTAGAAGGAATGACATTGCGATAACATAGCGACGCAAAAGCATGACTATTGGTCATTACGATATTCAATCGTATCTTTGAAATAAAAAATGTTTGATAGAATAATAGAAAATACAATAAAGGAAAAGATTAACGTAGGGAAAGCTATCGTTGTTGTGGGAGCACGACAAGTTGGTAAAACAACCTTACTAAACAAGATTCTAAAGAACAAGGATTATTTATTTCTAGATGCTGACGACCCTGCAACAAGAAATCTATTGCAAAGTCCAACAACAGAACAAATTTTGGAGAACCAAGCAGCAACAAGAAATTGATTTTGTAGAAGAAAATAATGGACAAATTAAAGGATTTGAATTCAAATGGAATAACAAAAAGGCAAGATTTCCTCAAAACTTTATTGAAACATATAAAGCAGAAGGTCATGTAATTGACAGAAATGATTTTAGAGAATTTGTACGAATATAGTAATGCCAGAGCACAACAAAGCTTTATACGCCAGCCATGGCATCCAAAGCATATTGAGAGTTTCGTTTTTCCCTCTCACTTGAGTTCAAACTGATAAAGTTACAGATGGTCTGAAAGTCACGCCCAGGTACATATGACCTGGACGTTTTGTACTTTCTCCTGCTTTATTGTTTTAAGCCCAAATATTCGGGCCCTTGCTTAAATCTGATGTCAACAGGTATGCCCGAATTATTTACTTTGTTAAGATCCAGTTGCAATTCTTCCTGAACAAATCCTTTGCTTTTTAGCAAGGCAATGGCTTCATCGTAATCACCATTACCCTGTATCAGCAGGATTTTATTGGCAAGCGAACTAACGGCTTGTGTCATTTTTTCAAAATTTACTTTATAGGTTCCTGATTTAGAATCTCTGGTAAAGGCCTCTTGTTCCTGGAAATAGTAGAAACTAATCATATTTGATTTGCCGTGCGATGATGCGGCACCGAAACGCACTGATCTGAAAATACCCGACATAAAGGTGACATAATTATCCATAAGGTCTTTTCCTTCCAATTCTCCCATCTCAGTCAGTTTGGTTACGATATAAAGACCAAGAATATCAGCTTTGTTCTCTTCAATAGGAGTATAACATTCAAGAAGAGCATCACGGACGGTTCCTTTGTTGTTAATGGTGTTATTAATTCCTAATCCATGACCAACTTCATGAAACATGGTGTTTTCGAAGAAAGCGTTGAATTTTATGTGTTGTTGTTGTGCGGAGTCGATAAGCATTTTACTTATAGGAACCAATATCTTATCAAATTTGTAACGCATTGAATTCTTAAGTTGAAGCTTGCGGCTGCCTTTTGCTAAGTGTACTTCTGGGTCATTGGGCAGGTTGATGGCTATTGTTTTGCTTCCGCTGTTACAATCGCCGGCATAATATATTACATCATAAACACCAAGGTCGCTATCACTGCCAGGAACTTCAGTCTTATATTTTGTTTCAACAGGCAGGCTTTCCTGTAACGCCGGCAGAAGTGCAGCAAAGCGGGATAACTTATTGCTCCATTCTAAGTCCTTAATAAGAATATATGCTTCGTTAGCTGCTTTGTAATTAAATAGTGCATCTTCATAGTTTTCGATTGGTCCTACAACGAAATCAATGTTATTATTTTTCATATCCATCCAGGCCATATCACTGGGTTGGTAATTATCGGTAAGTAGTGCTTCAGCACGTAAATTCAGATAATTTTTCAGGTTTTCGTCTTCGGCAAGTTCTGCTGCCTGATGAAGAAGAGTTGCCGCCTTCTCGTATTGTTGTTTGTATGCAATGCTATAAGGAATGGTTATAAGTTTTCCTTCTTCATTACGTCGTAATATGGTGTATTGGCTGGTTTTATCTTTTGATTCAAAAGCATCAAACTCCTCTTTAGTCATATCTGCCGGATATAAGTTTGCTCCTAATGGTTTGGCATTGAAGCCTTCAACAAATGGCTGGTTGTTGTTTAATTTTTCCCATGGGCCATAGTTTATTTTAATGAAATCCCGGGTTGCTTTATCTTGAATTTTCGATAAAAGTTCATCCTTATCACCATAAGCCTGCATCCAGAATATCTCGTCCATAATTTTTGCAGCCTCAAAAAACAATGGCAACATTTTTTTTTCATTTTCCGAGAGGTGACTGATGTCGGTTTTTAACTCAACTTCAACAAAATTGTCTACTTTCTTTTGCATCTCAGTTATTGTTTGCTGTTTGGGTTGGCATGCAACTAATATTATTAATTGAGCAGCCAAAAGTGCACTAAATAAGTGTTTCATGTGTTTATAATTTGATTTTTTATGCCACATGGAACTCGCCAGATAATCATTAGCTTCGCCGATCTTCGATTCCCCTGTGTGAGAATTGAAGATCAGCAAAGATAAAGGCTTGCTCTGTGGCTCGTTTCATGTGTTTATAATTTGATTTCGAATGATCAAAAAAGCAAATTTACTGGAAAAAACTGAAAATATATAAAACAGTAAGGTCTCAGAACTTTGTTTTAGTTAGGGCTTCATTTTAAGAGAAACCCTGACTAAAAATACTAATAAAATTAACGGCATTGTATTCCATTCATTAATATTTGGCCGTTTTGCTAACACTCAGTCAATTAATCTTAGGTAGTTTTTTGATTCCTTATAGCTATAGTTTTTTAATAGATGATATAAGCTATTAATTTACTTATTAATAAGGATGTAAATAAATATCCTTCTACTTATTTTGCTAAATAGTGTCATTAAGAAAACAACCTGTTTATCAGAGATGTTATTTAGTGCAATTTGCTAAAAGAGATTTGATATAATTAACCAGTATTTCAGGTTCGTTGGTTCCAATCCATATTTTACGCGTTTTCCCATTTACTGATAATTCAATTGCTCTGGTTCCTGAAACATTATACAAAACTACATCGGACTTGAATCTGATACCCCATCCCATTGAGAAATAATTGACAGGTCGGCAGTATTCGATGTCCTCTAAACGATACTTGCCTTTTATTAAGCCAATCCCAAACCAGAATTTAACAAATCCATCTTCAACCGCTATTGTCAGGCTATTAAACAACAACAGCAATATGACTGAAATAATAGCCATGATTTGACTACCAATTGGAGTATGTGCGCCCAATAGAGTAATTACATTCAGTATAACAACGATGGCTATTATAGCCCAACCAATTTGTGTTTTTCTCATTGCTTACTGTTTTTTTTTAGAAAATTAATAAGGCCTGAGGTTAATTCTTGATTTACAGGTAACGCTGGATTTGTATAAGCACTTATATTTTCCTGCATATCTCCTTCAATTGTTTTCAGTACATGATTCATCCCGGGGATTATCAATAACTGGGATGAAGGTAACGCTTCTGCAAGGTTTTGAGCATCTTCAACTTTTACTTGTAGGTCATTGTCGCCCTGTATAATAAGCGACGGGCATTTTACGTGACTTATTAGTATGGCCGGGTCGTATTTAAACCATGATATAAGGTACGGCTGTACCGATGGCCTGAATAATGCATAAAAATGAGAAGGTATATTTTTTACAGTATAACCATTTTCTAAACTATCAATAATACTTACAGCCTGATCAAACATTGTTGGAGGTAGTTTTGGCTTTAGCTGTGATTTAAGTACTTCATCGGCTGGATTTCCTGCCCCTGCTATAGAAATAAAACCACTCACATCTGCTTTTTGAAGGGCTATTAGTGCAATCAGGGAACCTTCGCTGTGTCCTATTATGAAAATTTCACTAAAGCCTTTTGTTTTTGAAAAATCAATTAGTTTTAATAAATCGTCAGCAAATATATCGATAGAAAAGTCAGCTTCGTTAAAGTTTGGTATCACGCTTTTAGCAATTGCACGTTTGTCAAATCTCAAAGTAGCAAAATCCTTATCAACTAAAGCATCTGAGAGGTATCTCAGGCTGTTGTTCTGAAACATTGGCTGATTACCGTTCAAATCAGTAGGGCCTGAGCCTGCTATGATTATTGCTAAAGGCACTGATGTTGAATTTGTTGGATTGGTCAGGACCGTGTGAATTTTCACTCCGTCAATATCAATAAAAATTGTATCGGTAGTTTGGGCCGCTAAATTGATAACAAGCAGACTAATGATAAATAGAGTTATAAGTTTTTTCATATGTTTATATTTTAGTTTTTTTTTTGCCACATAGCCTCCCGTCTTTATGTCTGGACAAGTAGTCCCGTTTTCGGGAGAACTCGCCAGTTAATTAATGAATTATGAGGCGTTCAATAAACTTCATAAGTTTTAGTCCATTAAAAAAGCATCAACTAAACAGCTTAAATAACTGATATGAAATTATCTGGTTTACAATAACTGAGAGAATAAGTATAACAATAAAGCCCACTATGGCTTTGGCACCCTTCATATTGGCTGAAATACTGAAAGCATTGTACATTAGTGTAATCATCCATATCAGCATCAGCAATGAAAAAATTATTAATACAATGGCAACAAGAATATCCAGAGACGAAATAGTTGATTGTATATCAGGTTGGATTGTCTTGGAGAGGATGAATTGTCCAAATCGATCCATGGTTCCTGAAAATCCAATAAGGGCTCCCGGTAAGTATGGGAATCTTGCCAGTGCCTGAGTTCCAAAAATATCAATAGCTCTGATAGACGAGGGCGATGCTATAAGGGCAAAAATAAATAAGCAGGTTGAGAATACTAGCCAGTTTGCTAATGTTTGTGTAAGCAGATAGGTTAAAGGTAGGTCAGGACTTGTTTTTAGTGAAATTATATCCGGGAAATGAACGTTGCTTGCCCAAGCTATTAAGGCGGTTAAGAGCATTATTACCAGGCCCAGCAGTAAAGATCGTCCACCGGCTATGATTTTAAACGGATTAAAGAGAAAGTTTGTCATTTATCTGAGTTTTGAGTTTCTGATAATTTGTTGATTAAATCGTCGAGCATGTTTCTTACGGTAGGGTAGCTGAGTTTAAGTTGTTGCGCCATCACTTTAAGACTCCCACTACTTTTAATAAAGTCGAGAATAAAGTTCTGTTCTTTTTCATCAAGTTTTAAAAACATTGGCAATCCAAACGACCCGGTTATTGAAGTTTTACATGCCTCACAATGGAGGCTTTGTACTTTTAAGTCGGATTGGCAACTGGGACAGATTATTGGTAATTTATTTTCCATTATTGATTTTTAAAGTACAAATATATAAATCAAAATTAATAAAATCAATATTAAAATCAATAAAATTGATATTTATATTGATAAAGTTGATTTTTAATTAATACCAGTTAAATGATAAATCGGAAATAACTGAATCAATTTGATTGGTTTGACGAAAATTGAAAGCTGAAACAATGTTTTAATAGTAAAATAATCAAGCCATTTTGCTGTTTTAGGGTATTGAGCGATAATAAAATCAAACTGAATGGCTTATTCTATTAAATTAATTTCGTTTAACAACTAGGTAATGAGGTATTTGTTGGTTGATAATAATACTTATCAACAAATGAGTGTTCAAAAATATTAACCTAATAGTTTTATCAGAACAACTAAATTTCTTTTCTTTGATTTAAATTATCAAACGGTTCCGGATGTATTTTGCATACTACCGGATTAAAAGGGAATCCTGTGAAAAACAGGAGCTATCCCCGTAGCTGTAAGTCCATAAGAAAGTTTTTAACTTCTTAATTGCCACTGTTCCGAATTATAAAGAATGGGAAGGCTGTTAAAAACCGGACAAGCCAGAAGACCTGCCGCATGATTCATTTCGTAGCTTTCGGGTGAAAGGCGAAGGGTAAAGACATTCTTCTTTATTTTTCTCAGTTCTTATCGTAGCTACCATTTTTCCTGTTTTATTAACCTGTATCGCTTATGAAAAGGTTTATCCTGTTCAGGGTGAGATACAAAAATTAAGTTATTATGGAAATACATGGTAAGTTCAAAAAACTCAACATTCGTAAACGTGATGGTCGTATTGTGGCTTTTGAAGCGGATAAAATAACATTTGCCATCTTTAAAGCCTTACGTGCCACAGGGAAGCCTAACCGTATGTTGGCTCAGGACCTAATGCTTGACGTGCTTAACCAATTGGGGAGCTTTAGTAAAATCGATTTCCTACCATCGGTTGAGGAGGTTCAGGATGTTGTAGAACAGATTCTCTTTAAGAATCAGTTTTTTGATGTGGCAAAAGCTTATATACTTTATCGTAAGCAACATGAGGGCTTAAGGAACACTAAAGAGCTTTTTTCAAATTTAGATTTGGTTGACAAGTATATATCTCTTGACGACTGGCGTATTAAAGAGAGCGCAAATTCTTCGTACTCGTTGCAGGGTCTTAACCAACATATTGCAACAGCTGTGAGTTCCCAATATTGGCTTGAACGTATTTATTCAGACGAAGTTAAGCAGTCATTTTTATCAGGACGAATTCATATTCACGATTTGGGTTTTTTAAGTGTTTATTGTGTGGGATGGGATCTGGAAGATCTGCTTATTTCAGGATTTAAAGGTGTTAGTGGAAAGATTGAGAGTAGTCCGGCACGTCACCTGCGAACAATATTGGGGCAGGTTGTTAATTTTTTTTATACTATGCAAGGAGAAGCTGCCGGAGCACAGGCTTTCTCAAACTTTGATACTTTTTTGTCTCCCTTTATAAGGTATGATAGCCTAAGTTACGCTCAGGTAAAGCAGTCGTTACAGGAGTTTTTATTTAACATTAATGTTCCAACAAGGGTTGGCTTTCAAACACCTTTTACTAATATAACTATGGATTTGAAAGTGCCTGAGTTCATGAAAAATCAACCGGTAATTGTTGGGGGTAAAATTCAAGATGCTGTTTATGGCGATTTTCAGGAGGAAATGGATCTGTTTAATATGGCTTTTGCTGAAGTAATGGCCGAAGGTGATGCCAGTGGACGTGTGTTCTCTTTTCCAATACCAACATATAATATTACCGTTGATTTTGATTGGGAAAACCCATCCTACACAAAAATTTGGGAAATTACAGCTAAATACGGAATCCCCTATTTTTCCAATTTTGTTAATTCTGATATGAGCCCCGATGATGTTCGTAGCATGTGTTGTAGACTAAGGCTCGATAAACGTGAGTTGCAAAAAAGGGGAGGGGGGCTTTTTGGTGCCAATCCGCTTACAGGAAGTGTGGGTGTTGTTACAATAAATTTACCCCGGCTTGGGTATGAATCGAAAACAGAGCAGGAATTTTTTCAGCGACTTGAGAAATTAATGGAACTGGCAAAGGAAAGTCTCGAAACAAAGCGTAAGGTCATTGAAAATCTTAGCGATAAAGGTTTGTATCCATATTCAAAATTTTACTTACGTCATGTAAAACAACGCTTTGGAAAGTTCTGGAAGAATCATTTTTCAACCATTGGTATTATTGGCATGAACGAGTGCTGTTTGAATTTTTTGGGTGTTAACATTGCAACGGAAAAAGGTTCTGCTTTTGGACTTAAGGTAATGGATTTTATGCGTGAAATACTATCGACCTATCAGGATGAAACCGGTAATATTTACAATTTGGAAGCCACCCCAGCTGAAGGAACTTCCTATCGTTTAGCCCGAATCGATAAAAAGGAATATCCTGATATTATTACGGCCAATGAAGCGCTTGTTCGCAATGGTGCAAAACCATATTATACCAATTCCTCTCAACTCCCTGTTAATTATACCGATGATTTGTTTGAAGCCTTGACACTACAGGATCCTTTTCAGGTAAAATATACTGGAGGAACGGTATTTCATACTTTTGTTGGAGAAGCTCAATTGCCCGTTGAATCGGTTAAAACCTTAATACGGAAAATTACATCAGCATTTAAGTTGCCATATATTACCCTTTCGCCTACATTTAGTGTTTGTCCGGAACATGGTTATCTTTTTGGTGAGCATAAAACCTGTCCTAAATGTACCCAGGATGGTAATAGAACTGTTTGCGAGGTTTATTCGCGAATAGTTGGGTATTTGCGCCCTGTGGAGCAATGGAACGAGGGCAAACAGGCCGAGTTTAAGGAGCGAAAACTATTTGATTTAAAGAGAAGTGAATAGATAAAAACAAATAATAAACATGAAAAGTTATATTCAGGTATATACCGGAAACGGTAAAGGTAAAACAACCGCAGCATTTGGATTGGCCCTTCGTGCCGTTGGTGCTGGTAAAAAGGTGTATTTTGCACAGTTTGTAAAGGGGAAAACCTACTCCGAAATCGAGGCGGTTCAGAAGTTTCTTCCTTTGATTACCATAAAACAATATGGTTTAGGTTGTTTTATAGTCCGAGAACCAACTCCCGACGATATTCAATCGGCAGAAGAAGGTTTGATAGAGGTAACAGCAATAATGGAGTCAGGAGATTACGATTTAGTAGTGCTTGATGAAGCTAATATTGCTGTTTTCTTTAAACTTTTTACAGTTAATGAGTTGATTTTGGCCATCCAAAAAAGAAATCCAAAAACAGAAATTGTTGTTACTGGTCGTTATGCTGCACCTGAGCTTATTGAGATAGCTGATTTAGTAACCGAAATGATGGAAATTAAGCATTATTATAACAACGGGGTGGATGCAAGAGTAGGAATTGAGTATTAGAACCGGAAGTGGGAATATAGACTGGTAGTTTTGTGATGAAAAAAAATATCTGTCCTGCATTATAACATTAAGTGATTAGTTTATTTATCAATTTTGGTAGTTTTTTTAAGCATTGAAATCCAGTCTTCCATGTTTTATTTGTAATTGTACTGTCAATGTTGATTGGCAATTTTCCTAAGTACTCTTTGTAATTTCGTTAAAGGTAATTGCAGGCAGGTCATTTTGGGTATCGAGGGGTGAGACATAATTAATCGCATCCTTACCTAAACAACATTAATTGTACACTATCCAAATTAATTAAAGTAGATTAATTTATGATAATTGGTGGTTTCATTAAGCAAAGTCTGATTGATTATTCAGGTAAATTATCAGCCGTGGTTTTTACACGCGGCTGCAATTTTCGTTGTGGTTATTGTCACAATCCGGAATTGGTTTTACCGAATTTGTTTCATAGGCAAAAATCCATACAAACAGTGGAGTTTTTCAATTGGCTTAAAAGCCGAAAGAACTGGCTCGACGCTGTGGTTGTGACGGGTGGAGAACCAACTATTCACAGCGATTTGCCTGAGTTTTTACATCTTATAAAATCACTTGGGTACAAGGCTAAATTAGACACTAATGGTACAAATCCAGATCTTCTTAAATCAATATTATCACAAAATCTTGTTGATTATGTTGCTATGGATATTAAAACCGTTCCCGAGGTTACTTCATATTCTCAAATTACAGGAATAATGATGAGTAATACAGATATGGAAAAAGTTGAACAATCCCTTATAATTCTTCAAAAAGCGCAAATTCAGGTTGAGTTTCGAACAACAGTTATTCCAGGTATTCATACACCTGTAATTTTAGAAAAAATAAATAGTCTGTTGAGTCCAGGATTTACCTTAACTGTTCAATCTTTTAGAGATGGAGATACCGTTGAAAAACTCAAGTGTAATTAACTATTTAATAGGGTTTAAAGGCATTGGTTTATTTTTTATGAAGGATTGGTTAATTCTGCTTTGACAGGTTTATTGATATGAAGCCCTCTGAAATGGCGATAGAAAATTTCTAATTCCAAATGTATTGTTCATCATATTCAATCGTTGATTTTTTCAGGAATGCTCTGTATTCATCCTGAAATTAGACCTTTTAATGATGTTCATCCTGTTTTTTTTCTGCTAAATCAAATATTTCAATAATTAATGAAATTATTAAGCCATTGTATTCTTTCTTTCTTCCTCTTTTGTGGTTAAATTTAAGATAGCTAATCAGAATTCCTTTCAAATAATGTTAGAAACTATTCCAACCATATTATTAGTTGATGATTCAAAAGTTAATATTGAATTATTGAAGGATGCCTTAAGGAGTTACAATCATTTAAGTGCTAATAATGGTTTGGATGCTATTAATTTGGCAATGTCGCTTCCAAAGCCCGATTTAATACTTCTGGACGTTATTATGCCTGGTATTGATGGTTATGAAGTATGTAAGCAATTAAAAAATAACCGACTCACTCGCGACATTCCAATAATATTTATAACAGGCCAAAATGATTCTGAGAGCATTATTAAAGGTTTTAAAATTGGAGCCATAGATTATATTACAAAGCCATTTAATATGCCTGAGTTAAAGGTAAGAGTTAGAACTCAGATAACCATTAAGAAGGCGTATGATCAGAATCTTCGATTGATGCAAAGGATAGAAGCTATTAATGAAAAACTCACAACCAGTATTGAATATGCTCAAAAGATTCAAAAAGCCAGCTTTCCAAAACCGGAATTCCTGAATAAGGTATTGCCCGAATATTTTATTCTGTTAAAGCCTCGTGATGTGGTTAGTGGTGATTTTTACTGGGTTGGAAAGGTTGATGACAAGGTAGTTGTAGTGGTTGCTGACTGTACAGGACATGGGGTGCCCGGAGCTATTATGAGTATGTTTGGAGTAGTCTATCTTAATGAAATTGTTGGGAATAATGGAGTAACATCGCCTGCTAGTATTATAAATGATATGCGAAAGATTGTTATTGAATCACTTCAGCAAAATGAAGATAGTGAGATCAAAGATGGTATGGATATGAGCGTTATAACTATTGACGCACCAAATAGTTTAATAGAATATGCAGGAGCTTTTAATCCCATTTTATTGATTAGAGATGGAGAATTAACTATTTTTCCTGCTGATCACATGCCAGTATCAATTGGAGAGATTAATCAGCCGTTTAAAAATACTATTATTCCTTACTGTAGAGGAGATTGCTTTTATCTCTTTACAGACGGTTTTGCAAGCCAGTTTGGAGGTCCAAATAACAAAAAGATGAAGCAAAGTGGTTTTCGTCAGCTTATCCTGGATAATTATCACCTGCCAATGGTTGAACAGAAAAAACAATTTGATATTTTCTTTGAGGCCTGGAAGGGGGCACTGGAACAAATTGATGATGTGTTGTTGATGGGAATTAGAATGTAGATATATTACTTTTTTGTAATTATATGATCCTAAAAATATATGATATAAAGTGGTGAAAATATAGACTTTCATCAATGGCCAAATTCAAAACAGGAGTATTGACTAAATAGGTTCATTATTGAATGAAATTAGTCAACTTAAATATGTTCTTTAAGCGAATCGCATAATTTTATTAAATAAGTTGCAGGAATAGGGCTGAAAATTAAAACAAAAAGAAGTTAAATTTGGAATATTAAAATTTTAATTCATAAATTGCATTTTTATTTTAATCTATTATTATGAACAACGGAACAGTAAAATTTTTCAATGAAACGAAGGGATTCGGATTCATTAAAGACGCAGATTCTACAAAGGAATATTTTGTACATTCATCTGGCTTACTAGAAAGTATTAAAGAGAATGATGAAGTAACTTTTGATTTGCAAGAAGGTAAAAAAGGATTAAATGCAGTAAATGTTAAATTAGCATAATTTATACACTACTATAAACATTTAAAATTTTAAATCCCGCTATTGGCGGGATTTTTTTTGCATAATTTTGTAAAATCAGACACCCTAATTTATTGCTGGCATCTAATTCCAATGATTTAAAAAAAAATCGTTTACTAATAATGTCAAATAATGGCTCTAAATCAATTTTTCATAAATCTTTCAACAAAATGGCTTATTTATTAACTATCAAAAGGCTGTTTAAATGTTTAAACTAAATTTACGCTGTCTTTCATTTCAAATAACAAGAAAACATGAGTGGATTTTTTGGTAGTATTTCAAAGAATGATTGTGTAATGGATGTTTTTTATGGCACCGATTACCATTCGCATCTTGGCACAAAAAGAGCTGGAATGGCTTTTTATTCAAAGGAAAAAGCTTTTCAGCGTGCAATTCACAGTCTGGAGGATGGATATTTCAGAAATAAGTTTGATAATGATATTCAAGGGTTCGAAGGGAAATGTGGTATTGGTGTAATTAGTGACCACGAAGCCCAACCAATTTTGGTGACTACCCATTTGGGCCGTTTTGCTGTTGTTAGTGTATGTAAAATTACAAATATTGACGAACTTGAGAAACGCTTTATAAATGAGAGACGTACATTCTCGGAAACAAGTCAGGGATCGGTTAATCCTACCGAGTTAATTGCCATGCTTATTGCTGAGTGTGACGATTTTGTTTCAGGGATAAATAATGTATTTGAAAAAGTTAAGGGCTCTTGTTCATTGCTTGTGATGACTGAAGATCGAATAATTGCAGCACGTGATAAATTAGGACGAACGCCTATAGTTTTAGGAAAGAAGAAGGATGCATATGCTGTTACTTTTGAGACTTGTGCATTTCCCAATCTGGATTTTGAGACTATACATTATTTAGGACCTGGCGAGATTATTGAAATAACTGCCGATGGTTATGAACAGTTGCAAAAACCTGGCGATAAAATGCAGGTGTGTTCTTTCCTTTGGGTTTATTATGGTTATCCACCTTCGTTTTATGAAGGTATTAATGTTGATAGCTCGCGTTATAAATGTGGTGCTGCATTGGCAAAAGGCGAAAATATAAGTGCCGATTTTATTGCAGCTATTCCCGATTCAGGAGTAGGTCATGCAATGGGTTATAGCAACGAAACCGGCATACCTCTCAAAAGACCCTATTCGAAATATACGCCTACCTGGCCACGAAGTTTTATGCCTCAAAATCAGGAAACCCGTGATTTGGTTGCAAAAATGAAACTTATTCCCAATAAATCGGTTCTTAGCGGAAAATGTGGCGTTTTTCTTGATGATTCCATTGTAAGAGGAACTCAGTTGAAGGATAACGTAAAACACTTACATGCTGGGGGAATTAAAGAAATTCACATGCGAATTGCCTGCCCACCCTTGATTTATGCTTGCGAATATTTAAATTTTAGTAGATCCCGTACAAGCCTTGATTTAGCAACACGCATGGCCATAAAGCAACTTGAAGGTCATGAGGATGTTGATTTGAAGGCCTATTCCGATACCAGTAATGCAAAATTTGCCAATATGGTTGAACAAATAAGGAAAAACCTGGGATTGACTACTCTTAAATTCCAGAAAATAGATGATTTGGTTGCTGCTATTGGTCTCCCAAAAGAAAGATTATGTACTCATTGCTGGGATCAGTCAAGTTGTTTTTAAATTTCGTTATCCTTATTATCGGCACAGGTTAGCTAGCTAGCTTGAGTTGTATAGTTAAAATGTTAATTGTTATTTCTCATTTAAGAGAGCTTCCGAACCCGAGATTACATCAAAAAGCTCTTCGTCAATTGAACTCTGACGCAACTGATGATACTTAAGGTTTAGATCCTCAATAAGTTCATTAATGTTTTTTTCGGCGCGTTGCATTGATGCCAGCCGGCTGGCATTTTCGCTTACAAGCGACTCTGTGCAGGCTTTGAAAAGTGAAACAAACAGGTAACTTCTAATAAGTCCGTGAAGCGTGAATTCAACGCCGTTCAATGCTTCAGGGATTTTTTGCGTAGGCCATTTCATTTTAGCAAAACTATTGCGCCATTTGTCATCGAGTGGTAATAATTGAATATATGAAGGTTCGAAAAGGGTTCTCTGTTTTGGCTTGTTATAGAAGATATATAACCGGGAGACTTCACCTCGTTTCCATAATGTCTGACTCTCGAGTAAGATTTGACCAACAACCGTTGTGATAGTGTTTATTGAACTTGGAACCTCGAAAAGGCCGGAGAGAGGATATCCCAGGTTTTCCAGCTGAACTTTAATTTGCTCACCTACAGGCCATATTTTTTTTTTACCCGGCAGGTCTTTCAAATTTTGGAAAACATAATCAGAAAGAATGTCATTGAATTGTCCTACTAAGCCCTGATCTGACCCATAAACAACAGCACCAATGGTTGTAGGCTCTTCTTGTATTTCTTCAGGTGTGATTTGTGTTTCTGAGATATTGTGTAAGCAAATGGCTAAACCTAATTCTATTGTACGGTAATAGTCGGTTAGTGAGTAAGATGCTTTTTCGTATTGAACAATATTGGATGCTGCCAGAACCTTCATGGTTCGAACAACTGATTCAAGATCTTTTGCCCCTGATATTTTATGTCGAAGGCTTTGCAAAGTATTACTCATAATTATTCATTGTAGGGTTCAATTACTTTTATTGCAGATTCCAATATGAGTTGTGAACAGGTTTCGTTGAGAGGTGATTTTGACACAAACTGTTGGAGAATGGATTCGGGCAGTTCAAGGGCCATTTGGAGTAATGCCAATTCAGCTTCTTTCATTTTGGAAAGAGGAACTAAGTCGAAAATGCCATTTGTCAATGCCAACAGCACTACAATTTGAGCTGTTAATGCTACCGGTTCCGACGCCGGCTGTTTTAGGCAAGAACGAATTTTGCGCCCATGTTCGATTACTTTACGGGTATGTTCATCCAGGCGGGTACCAAATTTGGAAAAGGCTTCCAACTCTTCAAACTGAGAATAGGACAGCTTTAATGAACCGGTAATCGATCGATAAGCAGGATGCTGAGCTTTACCTCCCACGCGTGAAACAGATTTTCCAACATCGACAGCCGGAAGTACTCCAAGCTCAAACAAGGTTGGTGACAGGTAAATTTGGCCATCTGTAATAGAGATCAGATTGGTTGGAATATAAGCAGAAATGTTTTCAGCTTCTGTTTCAACAATAGGTAAGGCGGTTAGAGATCCACCTCCCAGTTCTTTGCATAAATGCGTTGATCGTTCAAGTAACCGGGAATGGATGTAAAATATATCTCCCGGAAAAGCTTCTCTTCCTGGTGGACGGCGCAACAGAAGTGAAATCTCGCGGTAGGCACGGGCATGATGAGTAAGGTTATCGTACACAATTAGCACATCTCGTCCTTGTGCCATAAAATATTCGCCAATACTGGTGGCAGCATATGGAGCAATAAAATTCAAACCTGGGGCATCGTTCCCTTCTGTCACAACCACAATGGTATAATCCATCGCTCCTTTATGGCGCAAGTTGGCAATTACATTGGCCACACTGGCCCCACGCTGGCCTATTGCACAATAAATGCAAAGCATGTTTTGCCCCTTTTGATTGATGATAGCATCGATAGCAATGGCCGTTTTGCCTGTTTGGCGATCGCCCATAATCAATTCGCGCTGGCCGCGACCAACCGGAATAAGCGCATCAATCACCTTGATTCCTGTTTGTAACGGAACAGTTACCGGCATACGGTCCACTATGGAAGGAGCAGTGCGCTCAATAGGTAATCGTTGTTCATATTCAATCTTACCGCGGCCATCAAGAGGTTCTCCCAAAGGATTGATGATTCGGCCAATTAAAGCTTCGCCAACGGGCACATCCATAACCCTACCGGTTCGCCTGACTTCGTCGCAGGTATGTAATTGCCAATATTCGCCAAGAAGAACAACTCCAATATCAAATTCGTCGATATTAAATGCTATACCATAAATGTCATTGGGAAAGCTTAATAATTCTTCAAATCCCACTTCCGGCAGGCCTGTAACCTTAACAATACCTGTGGATACGGTTGAGATCAATCCCACTTCAACAAATGTTAGTTCGTGAGAAAAATCAGTCAATGATTGATTGATTTCACCAAAAACTTTGTCAATTATACCATATAAATTGAACGACTCCATGGTTTTAAACTCCTATTTTGTTTCGTATCTTCCTTTAATAAGATTGTTCAGATTGCTCTTTAATGAATTCAAATACTCATCGATACTCCACATGATTTTATGCCCGCCAACAATAAGTGCAATACCACTAATAATATTGGCATTGGTTTCGAATTTTATTTTTGGTTCAATGTTAAAGCTACTTGTTATTTCATCCTTAATTTTCTTTTGCTGAATCTTCGGCAGATCAAATGAGCTTTGCATCTCGACTTTATTTTGAGATTGTTCCAGTCCAGATATCAATAGTTGGCGTTCATCATGTTTTAAAGCCTTTAGACGAGTTAAGAATGCTTCGGTCATTTGTTCTTCCAGACCAACAGAGGCAAGATCGTGAAGGGCTTTTCGGGCAATTTCAAAAATTCCTTTTTGTGTACGCTGAATAATTGCTGAACTAAAGTTTTGCTGTTCTATTCGTAATGTTTCCAGATAGTTTAATCGCAGCGTTTCAATTTCTTTTTGTAATTCGTCCATAAGCCTTATCCGTTCGGTATTAACATCGCTCATGGTGTTATTGAGAAGTATCTGTCGCTGTTGCCTGAATTCTTCATTCATTCGTTTATTAATATCAAGCTCCTGTTCTGCCTCCGCTTTTTTTTCTTCAGCTTGCTTATGCTGTAATGCAATGTAACGTTCACGTTGGTCAATAGCGTTGATTATTGGTTTGTAAAGAAAACGTTTCAATAACAAAACCAGAACAAAGAAGTTAATGATTTGCGCGATAAGGGTAAATCCGTCAATTAGCATGGCTTAGCTTCCGGTAACATTCGAAATAATATAATCCCAAAAAGGATTTGCGAAAATGAGAATCATGGATATAACGAAACAATAAATAGCCATTGATTCAATCATAGCTAATCCCACAAATAATGTGCGGGTTAAAGTAGAGGCAATGTCAGGCTGCTGGGCCATGGAGTTTAATGCCGATACAATTGACTTTGTTTCACCTATGGCAGGAGTGATACAACCAATAACTATGGTAGCAGCGGCAGTGATGATAGAAGCCAGAGCAATCAATGTAATGTTATCCATATTTTTTCCTCCTATTTATTAGAAACCGTGATTTTTTTAAATGAAAATATATCGGGATAAAGAATTTTATTTCTGATAATACGGAACGTCTAGTCTT
Source organism: uncultured Marinilabiliaceae bacterium (assembly GCA_964608615.1). Taxonomy (GTDB): domain Bacteria; phylum Bacteroidota; class Bacteroidia; order Bacteroidales; family Marinilabiliaceae; genus CALEUX01. The sequence goes on along the minus strand of CAZSQG010000014.1, from coordinate 18,443 downwards.
GTCGTCTAAATGTTTAATTGTTTACTAATGATAATTTTTTCGGTTTTATAATGATTAAACTATTTGTGATTATTATGATTGGTCTTTTCTTCTGTTTCGTGGGCAGCTGCAATAAATACTGCTGCAAGAATACTGAATATATATGCCTGAACTGTTCCGGTAAGCAATCCAAATGCACTCATAACTAACGGGAAAAAAAACGGGATAATAGAAACCACTATTGCCAATATAACCATACCACTCATCATGTTTCCGAATAAACGCACAGATAGTGCTACTGTTCGGGAAAATTCATTTATTATATGCAATGGCAACATGAATACATTGGGTTTAATATATGATTTGAGATAATTAAAGACTCCGTATTCGCGTATATTAAAAAATGGCACGGCAAAAAACACGCAAATTGAAAGAGCAGCGGTTGTTGACAGTGAGCTTGTTGGTGGTTCATATAATGGTAAAACAGTTAACAAATTGGAAACAAACAGGAAAAGAAATAAGGTGCCTAAAAAACTGATGTAACTTTCAGCTTTTGATAAACCTATTTCTTTGATTTGTTTATTTATTCCCAGTATAATTATTTCCAGAGAGTTTTGCCAGCGTGATATTTTTATTCCGGAACTTAACTTTCGCGTTATCAGGTACGAGCCTATAACCATTATTATCATTACAAACCACGTTGCAACAATGGTGAAGTTGATTTTAATAAAATCATACTCAAAGAAAATAACTTCATCAGTACTGATTTTCATAATAATTTGTTTACTTAATTTCCTTAAACTCTGGAATTCTCGTTACCCGTGTAATAATAACACGGGCAATAATAAAGCCTGCCAGACATATCAGCATCCTTTCCCAATGGTTGTTCCCAACGAGATAGAATGCCAAAACAGTAACACTAAATCTTATTAATAAGCCGCAAATAAACCATAAAGCTGGATTTTTTGAATCCATACCTTTTTTAACAGTCCACCATAGTCCGCCAAAAAAGAATGTGCCAATGATAAGTCCGGCACCTAGTGCCAGTACTAAAAAGTAAAAATTAGTCATTTAAGTCATCCTCATCTTTTTGAATATCATTTTTTTCTTTTGATAACCAATACCAGGCTCCTATACAACCTAATATTAGCCCTGTAATCAAGAATGTCAAAGTCCAGGAGCGTTTTGACGGATAATGGTCATCGAGCCATATTCCAACGAATGTTCCTAATAATGTTGGAGCCGTAACAGTCCACCCAATCAAGCCGAACATTCCCAATCCTTTAAGGATGGGGTGTTTGGCTTTTCGTTTTTGCTTAAGTTTTCGCCTTTCTTTGTTTTCAATTGTTCTGGCAAGTTTCTTTTCCTCATTATTTTGGAGTTTCATGTCTTCGCTGTTAATCAACATTTGTTTAAATTTAACGAACCAGAACAAAGCTTTTGTAAAAAACCTAAAACCTGAAAATGTCATTATACGAGTCAGTTAATTGGGGTTTGACATAAATTACAACCTTGTACATAATGTTTAAAGAACCAAATAGTCAAGCCCATACTTGCGGGTTTAAGGATACAAAAGAATGATTATTCAATTGAGTTCCCCCTGTAAAATCGGGGCTACTTGTACCGGTTGAAAAACGGGGGCTATACGACAACTTAAAGACAACTTATTTGCGTATGAAATGTCTCATTTGAATGGTCGTCATTTCTTTTGATATTTCTCAAACCTGCGGATAAACCCAATTTCCAGCTTTGCTATTACGTTACGGACGTTCTTCTCCTGCTTACTTATATAGAGAAATTTTTCCTCTACTGCTTTATGAAGACTGCCAAGTTCAACTCCTCCAATTGCATTACGCACAGAAACCATTACATCTGTGCCAACTTTTACAAGTATACCCTCATCAATAGCAATAAAAACTTCGCCCTCAGCAACCGATTCGTAAGTTAGGATCCCAGGAGCCAATGATGCGGTGCAATCAAGCCGATGAGGCAATAGACCAAAAGATCCGTTTTTTGTTTCAGCAACAATACGTTTAACTCCTTCCAAATCGGCAAAAACCTGAAAAGGAAGAAGTATTTTAAGATGCATCAAAGCGGGTTCCATTACTATATATTTTTGAAATACTAAATGATTATCTACTTCAACTTTAGAACCTTCTTTTTGTGCTTAATTATCTAAACAATTAGGTACTGCGCCAAAAGAAAGAGCAATAGTCGGTTTTTCACAGCAAATAATCTTACTATTTATTAAAAGCAAGGTTATTCTCTTGATTGTATAGTTAAGTTGTTCATTTATGGTTGATTGCCTCTTCAATATTTCCAATCATATAAAAAGAGCTTTCGGGTAAATCGTTAAATTCATCATGCAAAATTCTTTCACATCCATCGAGTGCATCATTTAAACTAACCATTTTCCCTGAAATGCCGCTAAATTTCTCTGTTGAGAAAAAAGGTTGAGTCAGAAAACGCTCCAGTTTTCGAGCCCGGAACACCGTTTTTCGATCATCGGGTGAAAGTTGCTCAAGTCCCAACATGGCTATAATATCTTTAAGATCTTCGTATTGAGCAAGTGATTGCCTTATTTCCTGAGCCAAACGATAGTGTCTTTCACTGACAATTCCAGGATTTGCCATTTTTGAATTCGATTGTAAAGGATCAATGGCCGGATAGAGTCCTTCGCCGGCTCGCTTGCGCGATAAGACAATGGACGCTGATAGATGCGAAAAAGTATGTACAGATGCCGGATCAGTTAAATCATCGGCAGGAACATAAACAGCCTGAATAGAGGTGATTGCACCAGTATCGGTATTGGCGATGCGCTCTTCGAGACGCGATAGTTCGGTGGCCATAGTAGGTTGATAACCAAGGCGCGACGGCATTTGCCCTAAAAGACCGGACATTTCCATGCCAGCCTGAATGAATCTGAAAATGTTATCTATCAGAAGCAGTACATCCCGATGTTCATCATCGCGAAAGTATTCTGCCATTGTAAGAGCAGCCTGACCAATACGAAACCGTGCGCCTGGTGGTTCGTTCATTTGACCGAATAGCATCACCATGTTTTGTAGTACTCCAGCCTCTTTCATCTCACGATACAACTCTTCGCCTTCGCGGCAACGTTCGCCAATACCACAAAAAATACTCACCCCTTCGTGATGTCCTATCATGTTGTGTATCATTTCGGTAAGCAACACTGTTTTTCCCACACCTGCACCACCAAAAAGGCCCGCTTTTCCACCTCGTTCCAAAGGAACCAGTACATCAATTAATTTTATACCTGTCTCAAAAATTTCTGATTTAGTCGATCGTTTTCCAAGAGGCGGAGGATCATGATGGATTGAGCGCCATTGAATGTTTTCAATACTTCCTTTGCGATCAATAGTGTTTCCGAAAACATCAAACATTCGCGAGATTATGCCTTTCCCAATTGGCGCTTTTAATGGGCCTTGGGTATCCTTAACAACAGTTCCTCTGGCAAGCCCCTGAGATGGGGTTAACGCAATTCCGCGTACGCTGTGAGCGTTGAGTTGCGATAGAACTTCTATAGCAATTTGATCATTTTCACCGGCCAACAATAAGGAATAAACCGGAGGTATAGTTTTTTCATAACTGATATCAATAACGCTGCCGCGAACAGATATTACCTTGCCTGTATTTGCAACGTTATTTTTGTTTCCGGGTATAGCATCCATCTTAATGATTTTTGCCTGATTAAACTGGTATGTGAAGCAAACAAAAAACCAATAAACAATTTACCAAAAAAAACAATGAAATAAAAGCTATTTATTTACAAGTGTTTATTTTAAATGAGTATCCCAAATAATACCTATTTGATCATTTCGTAAAGAACCCCAATGAGGTTTTAGTACTAGCCCGGAGCAAAGCTCCAGGTAAGGTATATAGAGTGCCGAAAGTATCTGAATGGGCGGTAGCCAATTCGTTTACGCTCTTTCAGGCTTCTCTTGCATGTTTTGCTACATCGGGCGATGCCCAATGCTGATGCTTCTGTCCCGTTTGGGCGCCTCATTGCAATGATAAGGTATTTAGGTATTCATGCGGATATTCATTTTGATTATTTAGTGTGAATAATCCGCTTCAAATGTCACACATGGTTTGAATACACAAATTTCATCCTGAAAACCCTGACGCCTATATCAATTAAGTTGGTGTAAGACTTTTTTTGAATAGGTTGCAGGGCCAAGGGTGGCAAGGATTATAAGGCATGTAAGCTCTTATTATGGAAACTAAGTGACTATTTAAATTTTGCTTATCGTAAGGGCATATTAATAAAATCAAGATTAACCTGCCCTTGCAGGGCGTCATTTCTGGTTGTTTCATTTTCCCGAGGCGTTGCCATCGGGTTGTCATTATTTGGACTTGCAGCCCGTAAGACAATTTTTTATCTAATTTTAAACAGTTACTAATATCCAACTGTTTTAATGATGTTTTTTAATGTGTTAGCCGAATGTTTGAATAACTCCTGTTCATGATCAGATAGTTGAAGTTTTATGAATTGTTCAACTCCGTTTGCATTTACATGCGATGGAACACTTATGCATACATCGTTTATACCATAATAGTCAGTAATTAGAGTTGAAACTGGCAAAATAGTGTTTTCGTTTCTTAAAATGGACCTGGTTATTTTAACCATCGACAGCGCAATAGAATAGTAGGTAGCCCCTTTGGCTTTAATAATCAGTTGGGCTGCATCTTTTACTTTTTCAAATATTTCAGCTAATTCATTTTTTGCATTTTTAAGGCCTGCATATTCCGAGCAATATGTCTCGATGGCCATACCTGCAATGGTGGCATTACTCCAAACCGGGAGTTCCGTATCACCATGTTCGCCAATAATATAAGCATGAATATTATGGGAGTCAACATTGCAGTATTTACTTATCATGAATTTAAACCTTGATGTATCGAGAACAGTTCCTGAACCAAGTACTCTGTTCGATGGTAAGCCTGATATTTTCAGGGTTATGTATGTAAGAATATCCACAGGGTTTGTTACCACCAAGAAAATGGCATTAGCACAAAATTTTAAAATGGTTGGTATAATATCTTTAAAAATGGCCACATTAGCCTGTGCTAAATCTATTCTACTTTGTCCGGGCTTTCGGTTTGAGCCAGCAGTAATTACAACAATATCACTGTTTTCGCAGTCTTTGAGTCCACCAGCATAAATTTTAGTGGGGTGGGCAAAGCTTACCCCATGGTTTAAATCCATGCACTCGCCTTTTGCAAGGTCTTCATTTTTATCAATTAACACAATTTCTCTGGCTATTCCACTAATCATTAGTGAATAGGCATAAGTGCTGCCAACATTACCAGCACCAACGATTGCAATTTTAGGTCTTAATGATTCCATCTTAATCGTTTTTAGGTTCCGTGTTAATGGGATTATTTAGGCAATTTCACTGATAATATTAACGATTAATAGTGCGAAGTGTGGTGTGCACAATGTTTATAATGCACTATTCGTAATCAACAACAATGTAAATTCATCTTATTCTTATCTTTCTATTATGGTTCAATCAGGCATTAAACTAAATTTAGGTAATTATTAGTAAAAAAGCCACAATGAAGTCAAATGATCCGAAATGATTTCTTTCAAGTAATTGGGAAATAATAAAAAAGATAATAAAGCGCTTATAATGATTTCCGTTAAGGATTGTTACGATTATGCATCCCTTTGCGTAGCCCACGTCTGTTGCCCTTTCCGCGTTGCATGGGACGCACTTGCTCCAACACACCCGAGAGTTTAAGTGCCTGTTGTGGTGTGCAAATTGATTGCAAGTCGATGAAATGATTAATGGTTGCTCTTTTTAACTGTTCCTGGAGCAGCCCCGTTTGAGTTGATAAGCCATATAAAAAAGTTGTATCTGGTTTTTCCTTCACCAGTTCTTTGATTATTTCCTGATTAATATCCAAAAGTTGATTGTTGATGTTGAGCATTACTTGTTGGTATTGAATTTCAATATTGTGAAAATCCTTTTTCTGATCTTCGTTTAGTTTCAGCTCATCGGCCAAACGATAAAAGCCACGTCCCGGCTGGCCTATAGAATCAGCATCAATAATGGTTGGGTTGGAATCTGGTTGATTTATTACCTTATAAACAAGATAACCCAAACCGGCTCCAAGAACAACCAATAACAACCAAAAAAGAATCTTACTCTTCATAATTAATAACATTTATCCATGAATTTTCAATTTCATAGCCGGCGGGAGATTCAGTAAAATAATCCTCCAGAACGATGCTGGCTGTTTTTTCTTCAAGCTGGCCATTTCCCATCCATGCTACGCCAAGCCCAATAACAAAGGCGAAAGCAAATGCCATAACCCTGGCAGGTTTAAAAATATTCATAAATCCTTCTGGTTGTGAAGGTTCAAGACCGGCCAATATCCGGGTTGCGATAAAGGGTGAAACCTGCAGTGATTTTTCAGCTACTACACCGGCAAAAAAAGATTGTTGCTCTTTATATAAAACCAGACAATTGGGGCAGGATTCAAGGTGCATTTTCATGGTTTCAGAAGGATTTTGGCTGAAATCATGATGTGTCATTTCTTTTTCAAAATCGCTGCATTTCATAGCTCTAATTTAGAATTTCTTTTTAAAACTTCTTGTAGTCTAACACGTGCCCTAAATAAAAGACTTTCAACAGCCCCAATTGATAACTCCATAACTTCGGCTATTTCTTTATTGGTCAGATCGCGGTATTGGCTCAAAACAAAAGCTTTACGTTGTGCTGATGTTAGTTTTCCAAGCACTTTTTGAAGCAATTGCTTTTGTTCCCTGCGAATGATCTGTTGATCACTTCCTTCCGAACCGGCAATAAACCTACTTTTTTCGACTGTATCAAGAGGTCGGAATACCGATCTTAGCTTCAATGTTCGGGTTCGGTTAATGGCCATATTCACAGTAATCCTATAAAGCCAGGTTGAAAAAGTTGCATTACCTTTAAAGGAGTCCAACGAACGACATACTTTGATTAATACATCCTGGGTAAGATCCTGAGCCTCATTATCATCATGCAGAAAACCGATACAGGTCTGAAAAACCTTTTGCTGGTATCGCTCAACAAGATAAGTACAAGCTTCCTTGTCGCCACTCCTGATGCGATCAATTACCGTTATGTCATCGTCGTTATTCCTCATTAAATCCAGCTGCATGGAAAGTTATGTCCAAAAAGGATAACCGGATTGTACACCGGTTATCCAGAACTGTCAATAATTAAAACCGAATTTAGAAAATATTGTTTAAGCTTGCAAACTTATTCAGTTTTAGCTTTTTGACAGCGGGGGCCGCTTCCATCGCGAAGGCGTTGGCCTAAGCCTTGTCCACTTCTATTTCCATTACCCTTGCCAAGGCCTTTGCCATTAGCACGTCCCTGTCCTTGTCCATTACCAGGGCCTAAACCTTTACCGGCACGCTTCCCATCGTAATTGTCGCATACACCATCGCTGTTGGCATCCACATAGCCTGTGCGGGGTGTTTGGTTTTGAACTTGCTCGGTTGAAGTTTTTTTCTGTACTTCCTGAGCTTGAGCATTCATAGTGCCCCAAATTGCCAATGAGGCAATAAAGACGATTGATAAAACTAACTTTTTCATGTGTCTATAATTTGTTTTTAAATGGTTACATGGAACTCGCCAGTTAGCAATTACCCTGTGTGAGTATGACTTTACTCATGGCTCGTTTCATACTTTTAAATTTTAAGTGGTCTGGGTAAAACCCGCATGATGAATTTGTACCTTTATTTGTGCTTTGCGAATCATGCTCGTTTAATTATCTGTTTTATCCTTTTGACACATTCCTTTTGAAAACCATTCGCAGAAGATTGATTTTTTTTAAAATCCGTATTTATTTTTCGAGATCTAAAGCTGTTGCTGCTATGTAAAGTGAGGCTAAATAGTTAGTTAAAGCGCGTCCGACGTTTTGTCAGGGTAGGTTCAATATTAGCAGTCAGGATTTTTGTAGCTATTCAGGAGGATTATAATAATGATATACATGATAAAAAAGTTAAACGCAAAGGGCGCAAAGTTTTAAATTCGACAAAGAGCGCAAAAAATTAGTAGTTAAATCTTTGCGTTCTTTGCGGTTTCCTCTGCGCACTTTGCGGTTAAATTAGATCTTGTGAGTAGCTACTAACTTTTGAATAGTAAGAGCTGTACAAATTATGACTAATCTAATAAATCATATCACAACGAAACCTTTCCTGTAAACAAGGGTTATGCAGCAGCAGTTTCATGTGGTGGAAACAAAGTGGACGAGCTTTTTCTTTGTTGTGTTGGTAAAATATTGTTTAATCTACCAACAATACTAAATACTTATTAAAAGATTTGGTTATTTTTGATATTATTAGTGATTACAGAAAATTTGATTTTCATAGTACATAAAAAATAGAAATAATGATTAATATAAGAACTTCGATTTGTTTTTTTGCACTATCAACAATTTGTTTATTAACCATTTCGGCCCAGGTTAAATTTGATAAGCGAATAGAGTTTGAACTTAAAAACGGATATGATAAAGAAAACATATATGTATCGACGTTAGGCTGCTTTGTGATGGAATCTACGGCGAAAAAGGAGGTTGAAAATTTTATTGAAGTTAAATACGATCTGTTCGATAGTACGTTAGTCCAAAGTAAAACTGCATCGGTGAATATACCATCTAAAATGCGGTTCGATGAGGTGTTTTATAATGATCAATTCATCTATAATATATATTCCAACAAGCATAAATTTTTTATTACCGGGGTAAAAGTTGGAGATTTAAGCATTACAGAAACTACCGGTGAGATGCCTTCTAAAACCAGTTTCCAAAACATGAGAGTTCTTGGTACGTCAGCCTGGTTTGAGGCAAGAAACAAAAAAGTATCCTCTATTTACAAAGTTGAACTTGAAAGTGGTAAAGGAAAACATATTCCTGTTACAGTTGATAAAATCAGCCCAAAGAAAATAGAAATTGTAAACTATCAACTTTTGGAAAAGTCAAATGAACTAATGGTTTTTTCAAATGTAAAAGTAAAAAAGGGTGTTTACAGAATGAATGTGATACGGATAGATGAAGATGGAAACATACAAAAGAATATTCAGCTTACTGATGGTAATGATAATGTTATATCATCAGCTTCGGGGCATCGAATGAATGACAATAAAATTGTATATACAGGAACTTATTCTAAAAATAAACAGGGCTTATCAGAAGGGCTGTTTTTTGGAGAGTCGTCCAATGATACAAAAACGTATATCAATTATTACAACTTTCTTGATTTAAAAGATTTTCTATCTTATTTGCCAGAACGTAAACAGGAAAGAATAGAAAACAAAAAGAAAAGAAAGGATGCTAAAAATGAAGAATTCAGCAAGGACTACATTATTGTCGATCATGATATTATTGAGTTAGCTGATGGCTACCTGTTTCTTGGGGAAGCCTGCTATCCAATATTTCGTACCCAACAAATGCCCATAACCACTGTAGTTAATGGAGTCACCTCTATACAGTATATATCCGTTCCAGTTTTTGACGGATACCAATACACTCATGCAGTACTGGCAAAATTCTCAAAAGATGGCAAGCTGATATGGGATAATTGTTTTGAGATGTTTCCGCAAAATAAGCCATATTATCAGAAACAATTTATCGACATCTCAAATCAGACAAATAACAGCATTGGAATGGTCTTTGCTTCAGGCAACTATATTGTTTCAAAAGTTGTTGATTTCGACGGGAATGTTTTAAGCGATAAAAAAAGCGAAATTATTGAAACTAATAAAGAAAGTGAAAAGACAAGATGGGCAACTTCAAATTCCGATTATTGGTATAACAATCACTTTCTTATATATGGCACACAGAAAATTAAAGACAAGGAAGAAAAAGATAAACGTAAGGTTTATTTCGTAAATAAAATAAGCTTGTAGGTGTATGCGTTAACTGTGAGATGAAAAATGCAGGTAAAATTGTAGTAACAACATTTTACTGTTGTTACTTTTCCTCATGTCTAAAAAGATCATCCGGGTCCTTAACTATTGGTGTCACCTCGTGTCCAAACATGGCCAGTTCCCTTGCCTTTATTTGAGGATTATCTGAAAAAGGCTATTACCCTTTTGTATTGGATGAAGAATTTGAAATAGGAGGCAATAATAAAGGAAAGAGACAAATACAGGAGGTGGGCAATGCTTCTGTGGTTAAAGATGATTTTGAGTATGGCTTTTTGAACACGATACCACTGGGGCCGTTTGGGTTTTTGTATTAATTTTTTGAAGGGAAACTTTATTATGGTTTTTGAGGAGCAACTCCTGGGTTGCACAACCGACGAAAATCTCTGGTATGGAAATTTTAACATGGGAGATGTTTCAAAGTTGGTTTCATTACAGCATTAAATACATGGTTTTAGGTTGGTGATGTTGGCTGTGTATCTATCTGACAGTGAGCTGTAACATTATTTCAAACACTTTTTGTTGAGCAATCTGGTGGCTTTCCCAAAACAAGCGGATGAATGTCCTGCCACCTACGCTGCAAGGATCATTGCTAACCGTCAATTTTTGATGGGAAAAAGAGCTCAGCGAATTGCTTTTTATGATCCGACTAAATAACGACCTTTATACCAATCTCCCATTCCCCTACGACAGGCTGGACGAATACCGGTATTTAACAGCCTATACCCATTGCACACAGAATACAAGGGGCTGAAAAAAATGGAGATAAAAGCCCAGAGCTGGTTGCGTAAAGAAATTGGGGAGCTGAATGATTATGAGTATGATAGTTCGTTGGGATATACATATATGTTAGGTTTTTTTGTTTTATTGTATAATTTTGTGATTAATTCAGTGTTTGCTATTCTCCCTCATTTTTCCTAAAAAAATTGTATGATTATTTCTATTTTGTTGTCATTGTTTTTCTTTATTTGGATTGTTGTTCTTTTAAAAGACGTCCGTAAAGAACAAAAAGTTTTTTTTCGTATTATAGATGAAGAGCTTAACGAGATTAGGGGAAAATTGAACGCAGGGGCAGCCGGGGTCAGTGAGCCTGGTTCTTCTGCCAATGAAATATTCCGACAAGAACATGAATATTCGTCTTCTTTAGAAGAGGTTCAGAAGGATATAGTTGATTCTCCGTTATTACAGGATTTATCAAAAGAGAGTGTTGTTCCTCCGGAAGAGGACAATGTATTAACTTCTGTATCTGATGATGATACGGATGAAGCGCCTTTGTTTGAGGAGAAGAATGTAGAAGAACCTGCTATGGCCTCAGTTGATGAAAAGGAAACATGGAAAGAGTTACCATCCCGGAAACGCCCGTCTATATTGGAGAGTTATCCTGATATTGAAAAGTTTATTGGGGAGAATCTTATCAATAAAATTGGTATTGCTGTTCTGGTGTTGGGAATAGGTTATTTTGTAAAATATGCCATAGACCAGGAATGGATTAACGCCGCTGGTCGCATGGCCATTGGTATATTTAGTGGTGGGCTGCTTATTGCTTTGGCGCATCGCATGCGCGTGAATTTCGAAGCATTTAGTTCGGTCCTTGTTGGTGGTGGGTTGGCGGTGCTGTACTTTTCTATAGGTATAGGCTTCCACGAGTATGCTCTGCTTTCTCAAACGGCAGCATTTTTCTGCATGTTGTTGATAACGGCTTTTGCTGTCATTTTATCGTTATTATATGATCGAAGAGAGCTGGCTGTGATTGCTCTGGTGGGCGGTTTTGGTACACCGCTTTTTGTATCATGGGCAGCTAGTAATTATGTGGTGTTGTTCTCTTATCTTTTGGTCTTGAATGGGGGTATGACTGTTCTTTCGGTATATAAAAAATGGCCGCTGGTTAATATGCTGAGCTATGTCTTTACTGTTTTAATTTTTAGTAGTTGGTTTTTGGGTTTAAGTGCAATGGAAGAGGCTCCTTATTCGGGGGCGCTGTTGTTTGGTGTTTTGTTTTATCTTCTGTTTTTCGCAATGAATGTTGGGTATAATATCAGATATAAAGGGGCGTTCAGTGCTTTTGATATGGGTGTTTTATTGAGCAATACCCTTATGCTCTTTTTGGTTGGAATGACTTCGTTGAATGGCATGTCGATGCAGCCTCTTCAAGGCGCTTTCATTTTGCTTTTGGCCGGTTTTAACCTGGTGTTTGCCAGGTTAATATATAAAAGTCAATCGATCGATAGGCATCTTTTTTATTTATTGGTGGGTATTGTGCTTTCATTAATAAGTATAACTGCACCGGTACAGTTAAGTGGCAATTATATTACCCTTTTCTGGGCGGTGGAGGCTGTTTTGCTTTTGTGGCTTTCTCAAAAGTCAGGTATTCAGTTGCTTAAGAAGGCATCCCTGATGGTATTTGTATTAATGTTCATTAGTTTATTGATGGACTGGGTTACATTAAATAATGTTGGTAAAGATGACGTGTTCAGAGTTGTTTTCAATAAAGTATTTATTACCGGGATGGTTGCTGTTGCTGCCTTGTATGGTTATCGAATGTTGTTGAATAAGGAGAAATATGAGAAGTTCATTGAGTCTTGGTCGATTTCTGTGAAGGAATTAAAGTTGATTTTTTCTATAGTTTGGGTGATGGGTCTCTATTTAGTGTGTTTAATAGAACTAAGCTTCCAGATGTCTCATCGATTTGAAACAGGTTTTGCAAATACGGTGATGATAGCTATTTACCATTTACTATTTCTATCTGTTTTTTATCTGTTTGTTAAACGGCGTAAGGTTGAATGGCAGTATTTTATCGTTATGGTGGGCTATAGTCTGCTTGCCTTCTTTTGGATGTTTGTATTAAATAGTTCTGTAATTGAGTTGCGTTCTCAAATAATTCATCAGGGTAAGGATTTTGAATGGCTGTTTTATTCCTATTTTGCTGTTATACCTTGTTTTTTCTATATGCTACATCAGGTGGCGTCCAAGGTAAACGAATTTCAAAGCAGACTTCAATTACCTAAAGGTTTTGTTTATTGGGCCTCGGTATTTACTTTGGTTTTTACGCTAAGTATTTTATTGGACCATATACTAGTCTGGTCTTTTTCAGGTTCACTTGTTGAGGAGCAAAATCTGCTTGGCCAGATTCATAAATTTGGATATACGATATTGTGGGGTGTTATTTCTTTTTTATTAATGATTTGGGGTATGCAAAAAAGACAGCGCATGCTTCGGATTGTTTCCCTGGCTCTATTCGGCTTTATTCTTGTCAAATTGTTTTTGTTTGATATTCGGGGAATGAATGAAACAGGCAAAATCCTTGCTTTCGTGGGCCTGGGTGTTTTATTGATGGTGGTTTCCTTCCTCTACCAAAAATTGAAAAAGTTGTTGGTGGATAATGACTCAAAAAGTGATATGGAAAAATCTGAGGATAATCTGTAATGACTATGCGATATATTTTTGTTTGGCTGTTGAGTCTTTTTGTTACTTCTACCTCATTGGCCGGGGAATTTAAGTGTAGAACTGGTGTTTTTAGTGTCGATTCTACAGGTTTTTATTTTGTTAGATTGTCACCGCAGGTTGTTGGTGAAAGCAGGGAAAATCTTGCCGATTTGCGTATTCTTGATAGTGATAACAATGAGGTGGCGTATGTGGCCGAACAGGAGATCAAGGGTACGACCTCATCTCATTTTTTCGCTTATCCGATGGTTGCTCGTCATCAAACAGATACTTCAACGGTGCTGATTTTTCACAATGATCGTGGAACGCCGATTAACAGTCTCTGCCTGATGGTCAATAATGCTGAGGTAACTAAAACAATGCACCTCAACGGCAGCAACGATCAAGAGTCATGGTATTCGGTGAAGGAGTCTGAAACGATCCATTCTTTTCAGAATGCCAGCGATGTTACTGAAATCATGACCATCGCATTTCCTTTGGTTGATTATAAATATTTTCGGTTGTTTATAGATGATAGTAATTCTGCCCCGGTTAAGATAAATGCGGTTGGTTATTCGGTCTCCAACACAAGGCTGGGCGATTATACTGAAGTGATTGGCTCCTTTGAGCAAAGCAATAGTGTGAAAGAGCAGAAATCATTTGTTGACATAAGTCTTAATGGACGTAGATTGATTAATAGGATGGACGTGGAGGTGAATTACCCATCTGTATTTCTTCGTGATGTTGATCTTTATTATTTTGCTGATGCCGATAAGCAAATTATGCGATATCTGACTTCCTTTGTTCTTAAGTCAGGTGAAGACGCTTCTTTTGATATTGGAGAATGTTACAGTTACGGTTTTAGACTTGTGATTAACAATAATGATAACAGACCACTAGAGATTTATGATGTTAACATGCTGATGCTTAATAGGTATTGTGTGGCTGAATTGCATGAAAGCGAGGAATATCACCTTGTATATGGAAATGATAGTATGGCTTCTCCCCACTATGATTTGGTGAATTTTAAAGAGCTTTACGCGGGTGATTTGCCTGTGGTAAATCATGGCAAAGTGGCTGTGATACCTTCTGCTAAAGTAGTCGAATTGGATATTGAACTCGTTAAGATGCTATGGTATCAAAATTCTGTGATGATCTGGATAGCGATAATTGTTGTGGCTTTTTTACTCGCATTTGTTTCTTTTAAAATGTTGAATGACAAAAAATGACGCCCGTTTTTACCTCCTATTTCACCTAAACCCAATATCTACATGAAAAAAAATGACTTCAGTAAACTTCTTTCCTGATTAATAAGATTTTAAGAAAAAGGCATTCAGAAAACCTGTGTTTTATGAATGCCTTTTTGGTAGGAGAAGGAAGCCTTTACCTGTGTTGTGTTTTAGCCTTCTTTTTTGACGATTTACTTAGCCCCTACAAAGGGGGTTTCGGTATCGGTCCAGCCGGTAGCTGCCTGAACGTGTTCGGGCAGGGCGGTTGCCGCTTTGTGTCCTTCAAAGTCGGCGGAGATGGCCTGGTTTTTAATCAGCAGGGGTTTGTTGTAGGTGTCGAACAGCAAACTGTTGGCTTCAAAATAATGGTAAACCTCGGTGAAGTCGGAGGGCTGCATGAAGCTTCTTTGACAATTGTCTTCTGAGGCAACTGGGGACCAGAGCAGCATAGGAGCCTTGTTGCCCTCGCTTTGCTTCACGTACACGTTGTTGTCTATGGCTTTGAGTGTGGGATTGGTTAGGCGATCGCACATTTCAGCAGGTTGCCATACTTGTACCATGGGCCAGTCGTAGCTGCGAGTCTGAATCATCAGGTTGTTGACAAAGACGTGGTTTTCACGGGCATCAACAGCGGGTCCGGTACGTATGTGCCAGCCAAAATGATCTGTATCGTCGCCTCTTTCGTTGCGTCCAAATGCTGCGCGACTGTCGATAAAAGTATTGTTGTATACTTCGGCATTGTCGCTGTTAAGAATCAGGAGCCCCTGATTGTTGTTGATAAAGGTGTTGCCGGCCACCAAAACGCCACTCGAAATTTCAAAGAAAAAGCCGTTGCTGCTGGGCCATACTTGGTCTTCACGGAAGGGACCATCAGGGCTGCCCACATTTTCAATGCGATTGTTTACAAAAACTCCGTCCTCGTTGCCTACATCGTACCACAATCCGTTGGAATTGGGGTGGTTGGTGATGAGGTTTTCACGTGCTACTACGCGGTGACTTTGGTTGAATATTTTTACGGCTGCCGGGAAAAAGCCAGTCCATTTTTCAATGTTGTTGTGGGCAAAAATGTTGCGCTCTAGCAACACGTCGTTGGAGGCTACTACATACAAGCCTTCGGTGTTGGTGTCTTCGATGCGGCAGTTGCGCATAATCATATCGTTGCCGATGGCAAATACGCCAATGCGGAAGCATTTGGTAAAGGAACAGTTTTCAAAAACGGTGCCCACCACATCGGTTCCATGTTCGTTTTCAGCCGAAATGCCCTGGGGGAAGTAGCCGTCGATGTGAACCATGGTGTCGGGGTACTGCTGAATGTCCAGGCCCCGAATGATCGGACCCTGACCATCGTTCTGCTTGCCGTGAACCTCTGCTGTGGTTCGGAAAATGGCTTTTCGGAAGGCGGTGATTTCTACCAGTTGGCCATTGGGGTCGCTGCCCAAATATATGCGTTCGGCATCGTAATCGACAAAATAGGTGTCGGGGGTCAATTCGGCAATGCTGCCGACCGATTGTAAGTAGTCACCGTTGATGAAAATGCCATCGTTATTGAAGCGGTGTAGGGGGGTGAATTCCAGGTTGTGCTCAAGTACCCACCAAGATTCAGGCTGACCGGGAAAAAGGGTTGCCCATTGGGTAAACCAAACGCCATCTCCATCTCCATCCTGTTCCCAGTCTTCGGCCACCAAGGTGCCTTTCAGTATCGGTTGTTCATCCCTGTATGGCTGAATGGTAATTCCCTGGTTAAAAGTGAGGTCACCGGTACGGTAAGTTCCTCCACGAAGCACAATAGCATCGCCGGTACCGACACGTGTAATGGCTGATTCGATGGAGGTGGGTGCTTCCAAAGCAGTTCCCTCAGAAGCCGCATCCCCATCTGGTGCAGCAAAATATATGGTTCCGCTGACTTCGGGAAGTTTATAAACCATGGTAATGGGTCCGTAAACCAATTCTTTTATTTCGCTGTCTTTAGTAGCCGTTTGGCAGCTGGTACCTATCAACTGAAGGAGAAAAGCGAAGCACCAAAGTGCCATAGGATTTATTTTTTTCATTTTGGTTTGTTTTTTTGGTAAGAAGAAAAAAGTCTATACAAATACAAGATAACAATTTTATTAGCCTGTTCGTTTTTTTTTTCGGGATGTGTGACCAAAGTGCAGTCAAAAACAGGTCACAATTATCAACGGAGATCACTTGATTATTTACCAGGAATACATTTTCGCGAATATCTTCCTTTACAGGTTGATCCAATATCCGAAGATCCTTTCCTGAATAAAACTCATGGTTGCCTGGTATGTAGTAAACCCTTTCCCAGTGCTCTGATACATAGTCGAAAAACCAATGCTTAAAATGTTTTTGGCCCCATAGGGTAATATCTCCGGCCAGAATTATGGTGTCGGCAACCGGCCTGATGGAGTTCTTGTGTAAAAAAGTGCGTTTTGAGCAAATTTAAGATGTAAATCGGAGCAGTATTGGATTTTCATAAGGGAGGGGTAGTTGTTTTTTTAGTATGGTTGCTTTCCGATACAGAAAGTGTTTTGGTTTTGTATGTTGTTGGTGCAGTGTGTTATGCAGTAGTAACTTGGCTTACGGGGTGTAAATGTGTTGTAAAAAAATAAACGTTGTAGGATTCAGTACAGCACATTATATCGCTTGTTCAGGAATGCAATATACTTGTTTTGCATTTCTTCTGACAGGAAGGATTGCTCAATCAGACGGAGTGCTTTAGGCTTGTACAATCCTGAATACTGATCGGGCCTAACTCATGGCCAAACATTGCCAGTACCTGATTAACCTTTTTCAGATTAAGGTTGGTTTTGCCCTGTTCAATCTTGCGAATAACGGTAAGTGCAACTCCTGTTCTTTCGGCAAATTCTTCCTGAGTGAGGTTGACTTCCTTTCTGCGCTGTTTTACGAAATCGGCTAAACGATTCATTATATGCTTTTAGATATATTTTATATAAATATAGGGAAATTATATTTATTTAGATATAGTTTAGTCTAAAATTTAATGATTATATGTTTTTGGATATAATCAATGAAAATAGCTTGGAAAAATTACATCCTTTAGGTTTTTAACCATTTGTTCATGCTTTTTGGGATTATTCTTTTTCAGCTTAGCTATATTAATCAACTTCCATTTAATAGCAGGTAAATCTTTTAATACTGGTATTGGGAATAGTTTCCAATCCGGTTCTCCGCCTTCAAAACTCAATAGGAATCGTTTATCTTCAACTGTAAGATGTTCTCCAATTGTTTGGATTAACACGGCTCTTGTGGTTTCATAATCATTGTACGAAAACTCAACAGCTGTCATTCCTGCAAACTGATTCTCAAATGCAGATTTCTGGTCTTTTAATACTGGTGAAAGTAATTCGCTTATTGGTTTGTAATGGCTAATCAATCCAATCTTAACACCTTCCCAAATTTCATTCGTGAATCCTTCGTTTTCAAGAAGTAATTTTACATCAAATAAATCACGTGGGTGTTGCCTGTCGATGGCTGCACAAATTTTACCTCCATATAGTTCAGCCATTGAAACCACTTTGGCAGCCGCGAACTTATCAAATTCATCCTGAACAGAATCAACCACCTGCATTAGTTGGGTTGGGAATACATTACCCCTGGTAATGGTATTTACCTCTATTTTAATCTGTGCGCCTTTTCCCTGGCAGTTTAGTTTAACGTCTGTTCCACCGTTTAAAGTAACTGTATTTATTCGTACTCCGGATAAATTATTTTCAAGGTCAGTTTTTATTCTTCCTAAGCCATCTTGTATGTTTTTCAAGGCATCAGACCTTGAATCCAGTGGCAAATAGGTTAAGTCAATATTTACCGAAAGGCGTGGCATTTCTCTTATAAAAAGGTTAATCGCAGT
>CAZSQG010000013.1:0-58939 GCA_964608615.1 uncultured Marinilabiliaceae bacterium | reverse complement strand
CATTAATTGCCGGATTGAACTGGCTTATATTGGCTGAGTTAAAGACCTCCTGCCCGTTAATGCTTCCATTATAAGTCCTTGATCCACCTACAGGAGTCACGTTAGCACCAACCATAAAACTCAGGTCATGCTTAACCATCCAATCCCCTAAATTATCAAATGATTTCTTTAACCATCTTCCAAATTTTTTAAAGAAATATCCATTTGGGTCATTGTAAATAAGCGGGTTATTCAAACAATACCCATACCTGTTATAGTTATACCAGTTGCCCGGCGCTTGTATATGCGGGTCGGGACTCAGGAACTGGGCCATGAGTGGATCATAGACCCTGCCATTCATATTTATTAACCCGAAATCGTCTAAATGTTCATGCATAGTATAGCCACGCGAGAAAAGTAATGAGGAACGGGTATCAGGTTGCGTCCAGTCGTCAGGGTTTCGGCGCGCACCCCAAGGGTCGTAAGCGTAACGCTCTTGAACAGTTCCTGACGTATTGGTTACCGCTAACAAATTTCCTTGGTAATCGCTAAATGTATAAAACAACTTCTCTTGTCCATTTTTATACTCCATAATCGCTACCAGACCGTTACCTCCGTAAATATAGTGAAGTTTTCGTGTATTGCCTACAACAATTTCTTCTTCATACTTGCCCAAATAGTATTTAGAAAGTGTTGTGGTGTTACCCGTTTTAAAGATGCCTTTAATGCGGTGCTGGTTGACGCCATAGGTGATTTGGTGTTGTTTGTCCCCTTGTGTAATGGATTTTACTTTGTTAATATTATTATATGTTATAGCTTGAGGTGCCTTTGCGGATTCAGGCAAACCTTGTACAGTTGAGAGTGCGTGAAAAGGGGCGTCGTTTTGCCCGTATTCCATATTAAAACCAACATCGGTTTTAAAATGAATACCTCCAGTTTGGAGATCATACAAAATTGTGTTGGATTGTTTCAGCGTTTCATTGAGTGAGAGGGCGTAGTCTGTGAGCCGGTTGGCCTTATCGTAATAAAATTTCTCTTTCTGAATACGTCCAGAAATTGATTTATCCTCTCTGTAATCAAGATTGCCTTCTTCGGTATAGTGATAGTCCATGTTTATCCTGTTTCCAGACACAATGGTATTAGGGAGTCCCCAAATGTCATGATAATCAATAACGGTTTCGTGTCCTCCTTGTTTGTACCTGGTCAGCTGCCCCTTAACATTTGCTGCAACTGCTTCCCAAATCTCTTCACCCTTGCTACCAGTCACGCTGATTAGGAAACCGTTTTCATCATATTCATTTGACACATAAAAACCAGATGGATAGACTTCCTTTTTTACTCTTCCGTATGCATCGTACTCAGTTTTGAAGTCGTACGTTTTGCTTCCATCTATTTTTTCAGTGATTTTGATAGGTCGATTGTTGCTATCGTACATAAAGGATTGTTCATGTACACCTTCAATTCCAATCTTTTCAATTCGGTTTTTACTGTCATATTTATACTTTGTGATTTCGCCATGAACACTTACTTCATCAATCAATCCGGAGGCAAAATATTTATAGGATGTAATGCTGTCTCCCTGCCCTGTATGAATTTTGTGCGTGTTTTTGAGAATCTGGCCAAAACCATTATACTCGGACTTAATTGTTCCGGCATCAGGGTCTTTGAGTGCGGTTCTGTTACCAAGTAAGTCATATTCAAATTCTACCGCTGGGCTTCCCTCAGGTATGGCTTTGCTAATTTGACCAGTCGGGTAGTATTCGTAGGTGACTTTCTTTTCGTTCACCTTACTTTCAATAACTTTTCCTGCACTATTTAAAGTTGTTTCTGAATTTCCTGTTGGAGAAGATACGGTTGTCTTCAAGCCAGTGTAGGAATAACTTGTAATGCCTGCCGGGGTGGTGATGGTTTTATTTCTACCATAATCATCATAGCCATGGGTCACAGCCCAAATGCTGGGTGCTGAACCAGTATGTGGTTCAGAAACTTGATAGAGTCTCCCTTTATCATCGTAGGTAGTTGTTATACTTAATAGATCATTAAGTCCATTATAGTCCTTCCTGACTTCACGTCCTAGACCATCGTACCATGTTTTAACAGGACCTTGACCTGAGGTTTCCTCGTATACGTAATATTTAGGCCCATTACGGGAGGAGTCTCCTGACCATTGGCGTGAGAAGGCTGTTTTTATTTTATCCGGGTATGTCACTTCAGTTAATCTCCCAAACCCGTCGTACTTATAGCTTGTTGTCCCAAGTGGATCAATTTTACTTGTTAACAAGCCTTTGGTAACATCATAATTATAAGTTGTTGAATCGTTTAGTTGGACATTTTTCTCAGTATGCAGGAATCGACCATCCAAGTATGTCATCTCAACTTCCCGCACCTCTCCTTTGGCTGTAGTTTTTATTTTACGCGCGTTTCCATAGCTGTCATAATTGAGATATTCAGTGAAAACAACATCGGGTGTTCCTAAGTTGGCAGATTCCTTTATTAGTTTCCCTTTGTCATTATAGTCGTACCCTTTTTTGAGCGTAATTGGATCCTCGTCGGTGTTTTCAAAAGTAGTTTCAATTGTTGAAATTTTATTGTCACACCAACTACCTCTGGTTGCATAGGTCAATTTTTGGGTTTCTTTCCAGCCACCACCATAATCAGTAGTAATGGTTTTAGGGTTTCCAGAATTATCATAGTTAGAAAAGAACTTATTGTATCCAGTACCTAAATCTGGAGCCACAATATGATTAATAGAATTTAGATAATTAAAGATGCGTCGATTAATTAATGTGATATTGTAATCAAATATAGATTCGCTTCCTTTTAAGAAATTATAATCTTGTGAAATCTTTAGGCTTTTTGTTAGAAACATCTTCATATTTGAATAGAACTGATTTTCTTCTGTTAACCATTCTCTCGTTATTTCATCATACTGAATTATTTTTCGAAAACCTAAGAAACCTTTTCCAACCTGGTCTGCTTTGGCTCCTGAATATTGGTAAGTAAGCCTTGAAACACCATCTTTTTTTACACTCTTTACGATCATATAATTTCCAACGACATCTGTAATGGGATAAGTCGCATCCATATCTTTAACATATACTTGTCCGGTTGTTAAAGTTGCGTATTTGATGTTAATGGTGTTGTTGTAATCTTGCTTTATTTCATTTACTGACATGTTGTGTTTAGAACTGGATAAATACTTTAATTTGTCACTATACTGCATATAGGTTGACATTAGGCCAGTCCCATTAAAATCTGCAACAACAAAGCCATTGAATTCTTCAATACTGCTACCTGATATTGAACCAGAGGAGTGCCATTTACCGGTATAATCCCTTTCCCAAAGATGGAATGTATAGTCGCGGTCAAATATTGTTAGTTTATAAGTAGTTTCACCATTTACATTAGTGTTGCATATTAGTTGGTGATCCAAAGGCATACTGGGTGGAGGCGGGTTAGCAATAACATTTTCCACCCAGTTAAGAAAGTCGCTTTTCGATTGTTCAGAATTAAATCCATAAAAATTGAACACCGATTTATTCGATTGGGCCGTTGCAAGCATGTTGTTTATCAAAAACACATTACTTACTGTTTTATAGAAACCACTTATGTAAGTAAACTTCACCATGTCTCGTAAATAGTGAAGACTTCCAGAAGCAGGCACATCTTCTGTGTCTCCAGTCAAACGATAGTTCTGTAAATAATATATTGTATTGTTGCCATATATTGAATTGTTGTTAGTAACCAATAAATCATCAATTCCATCATTATTAAAGTCTTTAATGTAGAATTTAGAGAAACTTTTTTTAATCGTATTCTTATGGTTAAGGGTTAATCCGGAAATTGAGTAAAGCTTTACTTGATCTGATGTCCTAATAAAAACATCAGACCTACCATCACCATTGAAATCACCTACGCCACAATCTTCTATACTAGCTAAGGATAAGCCATCATTAAATGATAGCAATTTCATGGTGCCATCTTTTAATAAATAGGCAGAGTTAGTAGATGAGAGTTTGTTGAATACTATAACAGATTTTCTTCCATCTTCCAGGAAAACTCCTGTTAAGGGCAATCCAATTAGTTCCCCCGTAATATAGCCTGTCAGTTTTGCTAGATTTTTACCATTTATAATGCTCCATTCGGTTATTCCAACCCGAATCAACCTTATTCCTAAAATATCATCAACGCCATCACCATTGACATCCCCAATATTAATAATCTTCTCATGGAACAAAGAGCCTTCTAGTGCAACAGATTTTATTTGACTCCACGAATCATTATGCAGTTCTTCAATGATTAGTTGCTTTCCGTCATTGCTTAATTTTGCTATCTCATCCTTCCCATCTCCGGTAAAGTCTCCGGTAATAATTGATTTCCCATCAATCAATTCGATTTCTGAACTATTTGCAGGAAATGAATTCTCCCATGAGAATTCAATAGGAGGGAGCATTTCCCCGTTAGCGTTTTTTCTGATAACTCTTTTAAGATATGTGTTTTTGTATTCCAAATTATAAGTTGAAATTAATTGAGTATTGCTTTTTATTCTAATCTGTTTTAGAAACTTTCCAAAGGTTACCTTGCTGCCAGCGATGTATGATGGCATCAAATTGTTAGTGATATTGAGGTCGGAATTTGTATAATAATCAAACTCTATTAAGCATGAAGGATTTGAGACAGTATTCTGGTTGCCTCCATATTCTATACTAGTAATCCATATGTTACCATCTGGTGCTAATCCATAATTATACTGCATGTAATTGCCATACTGATCAATAATCTTAGACAAAAACCAACTCAAAACACCATTTGAATTTTGCAAAATTAATCTGGAGTCATTATTACTTCCATATTTATATGTTAACCCATCCTTTGTTTCAAGTTGAAACCACTCTGGCCCATCTCCAATGTTTCCATAAGATCGTATGCGGCTGTAATCTTCAACTTCGAATGCATAAGAAGCATTATTTGCACCATATGAGCCCTCCATCAAAATCAATCGGCTTCCATCAAGAACAAACTTGTCATTACCATCAAAGGAAATAGGATGGTAATTATTGTCATAATGTAGGTTATGTGCGGTTCTTGAAATCACAGATATTCCATTGAGATTAAATTTATAGCCAGCCGCTCCAAATCCTCCATTACTATTATAGTCTAGAGAAATAGATGGTTGCAAGCCATTAATGCCTACAGGAACATCAATGGGGATATTGTAGACTGCATTACCCTGACTAACATTTAAGCCAGAGGGGATTGCTCCAACGACAGCTCCAGTCAAAGGATTCATTGTTATTGATTGGTCAGGTAAAACATAGGTGGAATCGCTTGGAGGAAAAACCAAATACTCATCAATCTTTGCAGTGAAAGTGTTGCTCCCTGCAGCTTTATAGGTAAAGCCGGGTTTTAGCGTGACAAAGTCTCTGGCAATATATTCTTTTGTGCCACTCTCGGTTGTGGATAGTTCCCAGTTTTTTTGCGGTTGCTGACCAAATAGGATAATTCCTGTGAGGCATAATAGTAATTGGGAGAGTATAAGTCGTTTCATGATGCTATGGTCTTGTTAGGGTTATCATGTTCTATTTGGAGTTGTATATCTTGTTGAAAGATTGCTTTCATTATTCCTTAATTATTTTGTATTTCACATCACCATCTGAGGTCCGTATTACTAGAATGTAGGGCCCAGTTTTATAACTATGAAGATTAAGAGGCACCGTTCCGTTACCTAAGTAGGTAAATTCCATTAGCTTCCTGCCGTTCAAATCAAATAACAAATATTGATATGATTCATCCGTTTCCCCATTTTGGATAAGGATATTTAAATCTCCTTTAGTGGGGTTAGGATATATTTTTATCTCCCGTGCTCCAAATAGATCATCCGACAGGGGTTCGTTTTCATCAATATTGGCAGTCGAACCACTTTTGAGTCTAACTTCGTGTATGTTAACAGAAGTCCTGTTGCCGGCTTTATCGTATAAATAATTTAAATGATGTCCATCATCACCCCCTCCTATATCCCCGGGAAGCTTAAAAACAGAAATATCACCAATAAAAATACATTTCATAATTGAACCGTCAAAACCTTCATTTCCATAAACACAATAATATTGAAACTTTATTCTGTTTTCAACATTCAGTTCAAAGCCATATTGGAGGGATAATAAGGAAAGATTCAGCGTAAAATTATTCCACTTATTAAAACCTGAAAACCCCATAATTTTAACATAAGTGTCACCTCCATCATCAGAGATAAATATGCCTTCATTTTCTTCATTTTCTCCTTCAATAAATTCACAATCCTTAGGCAGACCCTCAGGAGAAAAACAATTTATAGAACCCTTTTCATGGAACACACCCTTCCAACCACCTTGTAAAAAAACATCATCGTTTCCTGATAAATCTATTTTTAAAGTCGCATCCGTTATCAACTGCTTTATATATCCTGAGCCAGCGATATAACTCCAAATCATTAAAAACGATTTTCCTTCAGAAGAATCAACTCCAGGCCAATTATTATAAAAGGAATTCTCCGAATTTATAATTTCAGGAACCAGTGGATAATCATTTTCTACAGTCCAGTTTTCGAGGTCCCAATAGAATTGTGTGTCTTCAAAGTTCATATAATAAGGGACTTTTGCAATGCCTTGTGCGATTAGATTGGAGTACCAGAAACCCCCGAGTACTATTCCAATAATGATAATCTTTTTCATTATATGCTTGGTTTATTATTACTACTATGACTCCGATATCTGGTCAATTTGAGTTAGTCTATCTCCAGTTCCGGGAAAATCCTCCGCCTGATCTCTTAGTTGATCTCCTAATTCTTTATTTAAAACAGTTCGTTTTGCATAATCTCCTTCTGGTTGAAAGGCAATAAAGGAATTCCTATTGTATGGGTAACCATATTTTATTACTAAGACTCCCCTTTTCTCGTGTTTTTCCGAATAGAACATTGCAGCTTTCCATGCTCCCTCGATTGTTGATAGTGATGCAAAATTGGACCTGATTGCCTGATCTGCTAAAATTTTTCCACTAACTTCTAGTTTTTCATTTGGATTTGATTTCCCTATTCCGACGTTTCCATTATTAAGTACTCTTAGTCTTTCAGTCACATTTACACCTCCTGTTTTGATGAGGAAATCACCTGTCCCTCCTCTACGTCTAATGCCCCAATCTCGGGCCCGTAGCCAGGAGCAGTGCTTGTCCTGAATTAATAAAGGCGCCTACATTTTCATTGGCATGATCATTGGCATGCACGCCTTGTAATTCAATATAGGCTCTTTGTTGACCAGCAGTCCCAGTAGCTGGAAATCTTAGCAAACTTGTGCTGGTTATATTAATGGCAGTTCCAAACAAAACTAAGACTAATAGAAACGAATATTTATTCATAATTTTGATCTTTAGATGCTAATAAATAAACATTATCATAAAACCTTCTTTCACCAAACAAATACATTTTACAATTATTTAAGGTTTTTATTTAGCTATTCCAAACCAATATAACCTTCGGATTATTTATTTTGTAATAAACTGGCAATAACATCCATGTTTTCTTTTAGTTCCTGAAACTCTCCCATTAAAGCATTAACCTCATCTTCTTTGACTTTTAACCGGCTCTCTTGCTCAATAACATACAAGGTCAGTTCTTCTACTTTCATTAATAGCAGCTTATTCATTTCGGCCAGGTTAACTCCATTGGCTTCCATTTGAGCAGCACTTGGAATTCCAGGCAAATGCTTATTATCATTTATGAAGCTTTCTACTTCATTTAAATCTCGCAGTGAGTAATCATCATCAAAAACAAAATCAGCAGTCTGAGCTTCTACTTTGATTTCGGTAGCACGAATGGTACCTTTAGTTTCAATATCCTTTTTTACATAAAAACTACCTTCACCTGTAATATGAGCTAACCTGTTTCCGTAACCACTGCAATACTCAAAAACAACCATATCAGCAGCCGCGCTTTTATCATTATGTCTACTGTCAAAAGTCATAACACCTCTGCTTCCTGGCGAGGTTCCATTGTTCTTCGCTACAAAATACAAACCTGGAGCACTATCTTTTGTTGTTCCACTGATTCCAGGACTAAAAGAAGCTCCTATTTCACTTCCACAATTCATTATACTAAAACTATATTCTTTGGTTGAATTATCAAGTTTTAGGTATCCTTCCCAAGCATTCCCGTTGATCCGACCATTTATCAAACCATCCATCCTAATTGGATCATTAATTCCGATATTACCATTTGAAGAGATTTTAAATGCATTGGAGTTTACTGTTGTACCAAATAAATAATCTGTGGCATTAAGAGCCATATAACCATCTGCTGCAATTCCCAAATTTCCATTTGTTCCAATCTTATTATAGCTTAATCCAAGTTTCCTTCCAGACTCTGTCTCCAATAGAATCATCGAATTGCTATAATCCTGAATTGGCTCTTTAATATCTCCCAATGATTTATTCTGGTACTCCTGGATTTTTATATTAGCTGCAGATGAAACACTCCCAATTAAAACCTGATCAGATGGACTAAGCGAGTTATTTGTTGCTATTCCTGATGATTCTACTTTACTCCAATTAATTGTAAAGCCAGCAGTAGGTTCTTCATCTGCCCCGCAAGTACCCTTGTCACTGACAAAAAACACAACGACACGTCCATTTGGAGTTGATGTCTGCAAATTAATGCTACTCTGTCCATGTAAAGTTGCAATAAGCCCAAGCTTATTAAAGCTGCCATCACACTCATAAACATATATAAAATCATAATTAGGCTCTGTATTGTAAACAAAATCCAATGCTACCTGACTATTACTGCCAGTATATATATTGTATTGGCGGGTTAAATTATTAACATATTCACTTGATGACAATACTATTTGACCAGAAGGAGCATTATGAACGGTTGTTTGGCTCCAAACTTGAACACCCATTATTATTGCGAAAACAATGGTTAATAATCTTAATTTAGACATGGGATTTGCAAATTATAAGTTAGAATTTTTAATTATTTTATTAGTTAAAATGTATGACTTTAAAGCATTACAAATCTCAATCCCATACCATTAAGGATAATAAGTTTGTAAGATTTCATCTTTTGCCATTTGTAATATCAACACCAATTAAAACAGGACAAAAGACAATTATCCACTTCCAAATTAAACGGGAACACAACTTTCCCATTCTCACTCCGGATGTGATTAAACCGTAATATTTAGAAAAAAAAATAAACCCTCCCGGCTTACTCAAGAGATATTATAATAAGAAAAACAAAAGAAGTCGTAATAGCACAAATCGGAGTCAGGGTTTTCTTAAAATACTATCAATAAACAAGAACAACGTTAGAAAATATTTTTAAATTATCAAAGTACGTTGTTAAAAATTATAATAAAATAGAATTGGTCTAAATTAATAAAAAATTGCATTGTCAAGGATTATAACGATATACAACCCCTGCTAAGCGTAGTTTTCTCACTCCAGAGCGTAGTTTGGCTAATTTCTCATATAAAATGCTGCTGAACCATTATATTTAAATTCATTTTTAAGGCTTTGTGTTCTTATTTGCGTGTTCACGAAGTCTGAGAAATTCAAATTAGTGGCTTTTGCCCATAGTTGAGCTCTTAGGTTGTTAAGTAAATCGCCTGTTGTTATTCGTTTTGCATCATCCTTCTGATACCACTTCGGTCTTGGAAGCATGAACTTATTTGGGTTATTTGCAGCCCGATGACTTGCCATGTGCAACAAACCATACATGGCCGCAACAAATGCGGGAAGACTTTCTGCTGAATTTGGGTTTCTTACCTGAGCCTGACCACATCCGAGTAAAGTTTTTTCTTCCCTGAAGTCAACCTCAATTTCCCAGCGCCAGAGATAAGCCTGTAAAATATCTTTAATATCAAGGTCAGTTTCGGTGCAAATCAAATAAGTCGGCTCCCGATAGAGCATCTTGGAACCTTTGGATAACCTGTATCCCAAAGGCCGTATAACAACCAGAATAAGGTCTTGTGGTCCTGCGGAACGCCACCTTACATTCCTGATAATTTTGAGATCGAATGTATGTGTTTTGCCCGCAGCCCATGCCTTTACTTGTTGCCATGTATACTGATCGGACTGTCTTATTTGTTCAGGGGTTGGCAATTGTTCTCCATATACGCGTTTGCGACCAGATCCAGGCCGTGCCTGTGGAATGGTTTAAAGCTTTGTATCTTTTCGTATGCGCCCAATCAGGGTTGTTCTTTGTGGAAGTTTTTTCAATACTTCTTTATTGGTATAGCTTCCATCCACCCCGACAAGCAACTCTTTGTTTTGGTATCCCTGCTCATCTAATATTTTGCGAAGGAGTGAAATTCTGTCGGATACCCGACGGCTAAGTTTGGCTATTTTTTGCTCCTCTTTGTATGCTTGCCATTGTTCTTCTTCGGCTGTTTTCTTGGGCTTAATCACTGTGGGGCAATGATGAAAATCAACAGGAATGGCTCTTGACTGGCCGATATTTCCTTCACCAGGCAAGGCTAGTGACATTTGGATGAAACGTTGCCCCCAGATGAAATTGGTATGGAAAGGAGGTCCAAGCGGATCTCTTCTCCAGGCGGTGCCCGGTATTCGTTTTCCTGTTTTTTTTATCACCGTATCGTCCATGTGGGCAATAATATATGGAAGACCACTTGTTTCCTGTAATACATTTGATTGCACAGTATTTAATATTTGAGATACATCAACCCGTTGCTTGCTGAACAATCGATAAGCTGAAGACCAGTCAGCAAATTGATTGCCGCTGGCCGCCAGCATGCCCGTAACCGTATGCCGCCCCAGGCAGGTTAGTTCACCATACATCAACTCTCTGCACCTGACCCATGACTCATGACTGGAAAAAGCAGAGTGGCACTGATTGAAAAGGATATCAAGTTCATCGGTTAACGATCCATTAAAGTTTTTTTTTATCTGGCTCGACAGCTTGGTCTGCCCGTTTGAGGGTCATCCGTTGTTTGTCTTCGATTACCCATTCGACAACTTCACCCTTCAGGAATTCCATCGCTTGTGCTACAGCTGATGGAAAATTGATATACCACTGCTCGCTGGCAGCTCTTTTAATCAGTTGAATTTTTGTTGGAAATCCCATGGCATCTTAGTATAAAAAGTAAATCTAGTTATTTAACTAGATGTAAAAATAATAAAAAAAATCAACAGGTCATGTTTTCTGTTGATTTTTTTATCTAGTTAAATCCAAACCCAGAAAGCGTAGTTGTAAACTACGCTTAGCCCGGCTAACGGGTTTTTTCTCTATTATGGCTTTAATAATAAGAACCTTAATTCACAACCATCTTTATAAACAAATATTGTATCACAATTCTCTTTCTTTGACAACTCATAAGGGACAGCTAAGTCTCCTAGAGTATATTGATGCGGTATAGTATCAAAATCAATTATGGGTCCATGAGTAGCCCAACCATGAAAATCATCTGCTTGATACAGCAGGCTACAACCAGAATTAACAACCAATGTGTCATTAATAAATACCTCCTCGGTTCTGTGGAGCATTAATTAAAGAACGGCTAATTCCTGTACTATAATCAACTTCTATTGGCATCTTTATTAAATTACCTATAATTATTAATCCAATAAAAAAAAGAACAAACAGCAATACTATTGCAATAATTATTTTTTTAGGAACTTTTATCAAATCTCTATTTTGTTTCATTTTTACCAGAATTGATTAAAAACATTTTTCATTCCAGAATTCAATCCATAAAAGCTCTCTGAGGTAAATCCTTTATTTAGATTAAAACCAATATTAAATGGTATGGTATTGCATCTAAAGACAATGTATAGCCCATACCAATAGTATATCCCCCTCCAGTTGAATGTTTACTATATGTGCCTGTAACTCCAACGCTTACATCAAACACAGTGACCGACAGGTTGCCTTCATAACGATTGCCATAAAAATGCCCTTTACTAACTTGAGCTGCAGATGAATATAATCTCATAAATTCAACCCCGCCAGAAACAGATATTCCTCCGATTCCAACACCCATATCATTTAGCGAATAAAGTCCTCTATCTTTACCCCTCAAAACAGCCAAACCCCCTTTTTCAAGTCCAACATTAACACCTGCAGAAACATCTCCTGTGCCTGCTATAGCAATTGCATCTGGACCAAAAAGGTGCCGGGTCCTGCCTGTAATAGAAGACATCATTAATCCCCTTCCGAATACTCCTGAATGTATACCATGGTTTAACCCCGAACTTATTGCACCATTCCTAAATCCATCCCAAAAATCACCTCCTCCTATTTCAGCTCCAATACCTCCTGAAATAGATCCGCTTCCAATCATTCCAAATCCCTGAATTCCTTTGCCAGCATTCTGCAACAAAGCACCTGTCCCAGTTGCAGCGAGCGAACCAAACCCACCAGCTAAAAAGCCTGAGCCATAACTACCTCCGCTCATGCCAGACATCATTACTCCTAAATGACCATGCGCAAGAGTTTGAAAAGCTACCTTCCCAAAACCGGACATCCCTTGTGCAGCTTGGCCTATTCCGAATGAAAATGCACCTCCAATACCACCTATCAACGCAGCTTTTCCAGCACCATCAAAAAATGAGCGGTCATTTACTACATTCCCAACTCCGTTAGTAATAACACTAATAGCGGCACCAATAAGCATCGGAATAAAAAACTCTCCATCGGGGTCAGTATAAACAAGCGGGTTATTCAAACAATACCCATACCTGTTATAGTTATACCAGTTGTCGGGCGCTTGAATAAACGGGTCGGGACTTAAAAACTGGGCCATTACAGGGTCATACACACGGCCGTTGGCTTCGCCGACCCTTGCTACGCTCGGCATAGTTCAAGCGAGCTTGACTCTGCTCTCACTTATTGCAAGCGGTCATATTGATTAACTTAAAATCATCCAGATGTTCGTGCATGGTATAACCCCGCGAGAACAGGAATGATTTACCGTTGTCTAATTCGGCCCAGTTATCAGGATTGCGTCGCAAACCCCATGGATCGTATGCCAGTTTTTCCTTTATCTTCCCCAGTGCATCAGTCACTGCCAAAAATTCAAATTCTCATATATAACAAACACTTGAATTTGATGCCGGTGATATAGCTGTTAAGTCAATTTTTTACTGACTTGTACAGATATACAATCGGTAACCCTGATAATCGCAATAGGTATAATACAATGAGTCGACACTTCCATTTTTAACCATTACAGCAGTTAGACCAACCTGTCCCGACATTCCGGGATTGCCAGCGTAAATATAATGAAGTTTACGGATTGTTCCATCCCAGATTAGTTCGCCCCCACAAGGCCACAAACTCGACCCGCTCATGATCCCTCAATTTTGGGCATAAAAAAAGGTCTTCATTTTTATGTGCCCATAATTTGATTTTTAATTGCCACATAGAACTCGCCAATAGTCAACTCCTGGTGAGTTGAGGCATTGGGGATGGCTCGTTTCATGGAAACCTTCCTGGCGGAGAGTGAGGGGAATGAATTTTTACCTTCAAACATCACTCTATCTATACTTTAACTGAAGCAATAACCTTAGTCCTCTGTAAATCCACCCACGTTATGTTAATTAGGGTGTTTCAGCTCACTTCAAAATGAACTCTATTTCACTTCAATGGTAATATTTTAATGAAAAGAATTCGAACCTAAATCGAAAAATATGGTTTCTCTTTTTTTGAAATAACATGGCTATACACTAAATATGACACGTCGCCAAATACTAAAAATAACACAATTATGTAAACTAAAAGTGCTACATTTGTAAATACTAAATTTGGTGCACAAGTATATACTAAATTTATTACAACTATTAAAGTTTAAAAAACATGGCCACACCACAGGAAAAACTGGCTCAAGCATTGGCAGCATTGCAGAAACTACAGCAAAATAACGATGTCGTAATTATTCATGCTGATGATTTGACGGCTCTTCATAAAAAGATTTTGAAAGCAAATGGCTTTATCAAAGAAGTTATTAGAGGGTGGTACATCTCAACCCGTCCGGATGAGCGTGATGGAGATACTACTTCATGGTATATGACTTATTGGAAATTTGTTTCTGTATATGTTAATTCACGTTTTGGTACTGACTGGTGCCTGTCGCCGGAACAATCATTGCTAGTCCATAGTGGCAATACCATAATACCTACGCAGCTATTGGTTCGATCTCCAAAGGCCAGTAACAATATTGTTCAATTGTTGCATGGGACCTCCATTCTGGATAACAAACTAAAGATCCATGAAGAAAAATCGAGAGTTAACAAGGATGGTTTGCAGCTCTTAACATTGGAAGAAGGCCTTATAACCGTAAGTGAAGGCTTTTTCGCTCGTCATGCGACGGATGCCAGATCCTGTCTTGCATTGGTTAAAGATGGTTCCATGCTGCTTGAAAAGCTACTTAATGGGGGACATAGTATTGTTGCCGGCCGTCTTGCGGGGGCATTTCGGAATATTGGTAACAAAAAATTTGCAGACAATATACTTAAAACCATGAAGTCAGCAGGGTATGACGTTAGAGAGTTTGATCCCTTTGATGAGCAATTGTCCATTTCCCTAAGTACAAGGGAAACCTCTCCTTATGCTAATCGAATGCGCTTAATGTGGCACAATATGCGCGAAACGGTAGTTAATAATTTTCCGGTTCCAAAAGAATTACCATCAGATATTGAAGCGTATCTTAAGGAAGTTGAAGACAATTATGTCGATGATGCATACAACTCTCTTTCAATTGAAGGATATCGGGTTACAGCTGAACTAATAAATAAGGTAAAGTCAGGAAAGTGGAATCCCGAAGATAATGAAGCTGACCAGGAAGCCCGTAACGCTATGGCAGCACGAGGCTACTATCAGGCTTTTCAGGCCGTAAAAGAAAGCATTAAGACAATCCTGGAAGGGAAAGATGCAGGGGAAGTTGCTGATAATGATCATGGAGACTGGTACCGGGAATTGTTTGCACCAAGTGTTACCGCAGGTATTTTAAAGGCTGGTGATTTGGCAGGTTATCGATCGGCTCAGGTTTACATTAAAGGATCAATGCATACCCCACTGAATCCGGATGCAGTGCGAGATGCCATGCCTGTATTGTTTGATTTATTAAAAGAAGAAACACATGCTGGTGTTCGTGCGGTGCTGGGGCATTTTTTATTTGTATTTATCCATCCCTATATGGATGGTAACGGTCGCATCGGACGTTTCTTGTTTAATGTGATGCTGGCATCCGGAGGTTATTCGTGGACAGTAATACCACTTGCACAAAGGGATACTTATATGGCTGCTTTGGAAAAAGCAAGTGTTCATGGGGACATTGCTGATTTTGCCCGGTTTTTAGGATATTTAGTGGCTGGTAGTTAAGAATAAATGTTTGAACAAGAAAAAGGATTGAAATGGGCGCCTTTTTATTAACTTATATTAGCCCAATTTGTCTTGTTTTTTATAGGGCTTTATTTGGGCAAAATGAAGTATTTTGGGCATCCTAAAAAATACTATACTAATTACGTCATTTTAAATAGTTGAACGTGAATAACCCCTGTTTTTTCACGTTCAACTAATTATAAGCCAGTTAGCCGTTACAGATTGGGATGATGAATGCTATCAAACGGATATGGCCGTTTTCCCTGGGTGGGTATGGACCGTTTTTTCCAATAGCAGAACCATCACCGTCTCCTAAGCCTATCAAAGTTCTCCGAATACTTTAGAGAAACTCTCATAGCTGCATACTGATTTGATTGAAAAACAAGACGGGGTTTACCGAATGCTTACAGCAGACTCTGGTGGATCGGTTCCACCATCTTATTTGCAGCTACGAAATATCTTACTATATTTCTCACAGCACACCTCGCGCCATCGGGTTGATTTTGGCTTCGACTTTGCCCCGATTGCTAATCGGCGCGAACGGGGTATGGACCGTTTTTTTTCACTCTAACTTGCTACATGACATTACTTTACTGCAATTCTTCAGTAAAGGAAAACCAGCAATTAATTCGTAAAAACTGCTGGTTTTTATAAAGCGTAGTTGGAAACTACGCTTAGCCCAGGGGGTATGGTCGGGTAACTGCACAAACGGATCGGGACTTAAGAAACGGCCCAAGACCGGATCGTAAATACTCACCTATGGTGCGCTTTTGCAAAGCGTACCTATTGTATTCTTCATTTATAATGCAAAAAGCCCGACATTATTAAACTGCCGGGCTTTTTTTTAATCTTACTGAGATACAATACTAAGACTATTCGAAGTGATTCTCCCTTTAAATCGGTGAAAACCTAAACACTTAAGAAAGCTGGTTTCTTTTTTGAAGAGTCCATTATCAGTTTTATAATCAAATCTTATTTGATAAGTCGCTTTTCGCAGTAGTAGATATCCTAAATCAATACTAAAACTTTTCTTTTCTTTAGGTTCTAAAATAACCGTTTGTCCGCAAAAAAAATCGCCTTCGACAATAGTTATATCCTCTCTTTGAAGAAGATTATATAAATCGATATCTAAATAGTTACTCTTAACCAATAAACTATCATCAGGAGGAATAGGTACTTTAGAACTCATTTTCTTGTTATTAGATACTTCTTGCAAAGCACTAAGGGTTTTAAAAACATCTATTTTTTCACCTTTATTATAAGCTACTTGAAATCGCTCTTTTGTGGTTGGGATTACAAGTTTTATTGTGTCCCTTATATCACCATTCCTATCAATTGATTGATTTTTTTTCCTAGCTTCTATTTCTGCGCTAAAACTCCCATAGTTTATTTTATCTGGATAATAGTCTTCAAAGGTTAGAACATTAACTCCGCAAACTAGATAAACAGGTTTGTTAGTCATATTTTTTAAAGTTAACGCAACCACTAAACTGTCTTTATCTTGATAAGCCTTCTGTAAATCCGCTCTTATTTCCTGACCTATAAGGCTATGTGTAAAAAGAATAAGATTAGCAAAAAACATAAACCA
Source organism: uncultured Marinilabiliaceae bacterium (assembly GCA_964608615.1). Lineage (GTDB taxonomy): Bacteria > Bacteroidota > Bacteroidia > Bacteroidales > Marinilabiliaceae > CALEUX01. The sequence continues at coordinate 42,002 of CAZSQG010000013.1, read as the reverse complement.
TATTCGCATTTGAAACATGAGTAACATTTTAAAATTTTTTATTTAGAAGCCAATTGTAATAAGGTTGCCTACTCCAAGACCATGCACCAAGTTTTCCTGTCCATGCACCAAAACCATTTGAACCCCCCATTGTCGATTCCCAATTATGAGCAGCAATTTCAGCCATAGGATAGCCTCTATATGTTGCATTAACATCATTTATTACTTTTTTGAATGCCATATAATTCTGAGTTGCATGTATATACTCATGTCCAATAGTTAGTTTTAGTTGATTAACACTTGTAAAGGCTGATTTTCCAAGATAAACTTCAGAATTACCTTTTCCCAGATACCTAGTTAAGCCATTTGTCATATCTCCTTTTTTGTTAATGATGCAACCATTATTCAATGTATAACCGTCTCCTACAGGCACCTCATTTGTAGCTATCCTTTCAACATAACTCAGCTTTCCATATGTATCATCTGCAACACCATTGGCATACTTAGTTGTATACTTCATGCCTTCTCCAACCTTAACATTTTCGGGTGTCAATCCTGCTGCAGCAGGGCTTTCAAAAATAGCCCCTTCTCCTGACCAAAAATCGCCACCATGCTTAGTTGCTGTGATGCCTCCAGATATACCACCAATTAAACCTCCAGTAACAGCTCCAAAACCACCGCCAATTAAACCTTGCCCAAGACCTTGTCCAAAAGAAGCTCCTCCTGCCCAAGCATTACCTGCTCCTCCAACAAAGCCTCCAGCAAAACCTCCGGCAGCTCCAGTCATTGCACCCCCGGCAAAGCCAATCGTCCCGACAGCACGCGCAACTAACTGTCCTGCACCATAACCTGCCGCCCCTGCTGCACCACCAACGGCTAAGTGTCCAAGTCCTTCCCCTGAATACTCTGCACCATTTGCTACCCAGTTAAAAAGTGCAGCGCCTATAATCAAGTTCCAAAACTCCCCACTCGGATCCGTATACATCATTGGATTATTCAGGCAATAAGCATAGCGGTTGTAGTTCATCCAGCTGCCGGGTGCCTGGATATAGGGGTCAGGACTTAGGAACTGAGCCATCAGAGGATCATACATACGGCCGTTCATGTTAATGAGACCAAAATCATCCAGATGCTCGTGCATGGTATAACCCCGCGAGAACAGGAATGACGTGCGGGGGAGAAACCCCAATGTGTTTGGAAATCCCTAATATATAGTCTCCATTACTCAATGGTGCCAAGGAAATCCCACCTCCAACTTCTATGCCAAAAGAGTACCCTCCACTAATACTATAGCGATTGCCTTCAAATAGATTTATTGTCATGCGATTAATATCTCCGAGATAATAATAATTTGTTTGCACAAGAGAAGCACCAATATCAATACCAACAGCAAAATCCCAATCAAAATATAACCTGCTTTGTCCTCTGACGTTACCACCTAACATAACCAAACATCCTATGGGAGTATAATCCAATCCAGCGTAAGGTATAAGATCAATATTTCCGGCATAAGAAACAGCATCTGGCTCCAGATTCAATTTTTCTCTAAAAAGAGCAGCTGCCACATAGAAACCTTTTTCAATTATGACTGAAGAGGCAACCCTCATACTCACACTACTCCTAATTCCCCGATCAATTTCCTGATCCCAATTACTCAAACTTTGAGAGTACAATCCATTAGAGAACCTCATCTGATTTAGCCCTCTTTCAACATTAATTGCCGGATTGAACTGGCTTATATTGGCTGAGTTAAAGACCTCCTGCCCATTGATATTGGCATTATAAGAAGGAGTTCCTCCACCAGGATTTATGTTCGTACCAATCCCTATTTAGACATTATTCTTTGTCATCCAATCGCCCAAATTGTCGAACGACTTTTTTACCCAATTCCCAAATTTTTTGAAAATTTTCCACGTATAACCACTGGGATCGCTATACAATAATGGGTTATTCAAACAATACCCATACCGGTTATAGTTATACCAGTTGCCCGGCGCTTGAATAAACGGGTCGGGACTTAGGTGCAAATATATCCGCGCGAATTGGATGGGCTATTTAATTAAATATTAATGGGTTAAAAACACTCCTGATGATTTCAAGTGTTTTATTAACGTCTGAAAAAATCATTCCATATATCTATCTTTTCTCGATCTGTGACAATTACAAAACAGCAATATTCTGTTTCACCAAAAGTTCTTATGATGATAAGATTTTGATTCCTATATTTCATGACCTTTATCTTTTTATTTTTTTTCCTGTTTAAAAATGTAGTTATTCTTCTTTCAAAAAGAACTTCAAACTCACATTTTCTATCAAATGTTATTTTGTAATTATTTTGATATTTCCATACTACTCCAATATTCCGTATTATTGCATCTAACTTTAAGGCAAATTTTTCATATAAATCATTCGACATTTCACTTTTTGCAATAATCTGCTTACTAACCTTATTCAAAAGCATATTTTCAGCTCCTAACAGCTTCGTATTTTTAATCAAAAAGTTAATTTGCTTTTTCTTTTCATACCAACTTGCAATTGGTATAATAATTATCAATAAGGCGAAAACTAAAAATTTTAATAGAACCATAATTATTATATAAACTATTTAATATATTATACCTGCCTTTCGATAATAATAAAATTTCTTTTTTCGTTCTCGAGCTTCATAGTAGTTTGAGTAATCATTTACTGATTTTTGAAAATCGTCTGGTAATGGAAAAAAGTAAGGAAATTTTGTATTTGGAGCAGCAAATTGAGCCCAACCATGCAATCCTTTTTCCATAGCTTCAAAGTTTTTTATCGGATAAGTATAACTTGCAGCAATATAATTTATATTCCAGTAAGCCCTATGTCTTTTTGTAAATATTGGATCATCAATACTTCTATATGCATTATTAGTATTATCAACAACAAGTATATCATTTCCATAATTCACTTCAATTGGCATACCATCTTTCCAATACCCTCCTGGTATAGCATCATAAATGACTTTAGTAGCAGCACCACTATATGCATCAATTTCAGCAATCCCGAAATTTGCGGCACCCCCCATACTCACACTACTCCTTATTCCTTGATCAACGGCCAAATCCAAGCTATTTAGGTTGTCGATGTACAATCCATAAGAGGACCTCATTTGATTCAATCCTCTTTCAACATTAACTGCCGGATTGAACTGGCTTATATTGGCTGAGTTAAAGACCTCCTGCCCGTTAATGCTTGCATTATAAGTCCTTGATCCACCTAAAGGAGTCATGTTAGTACCAACCATAAAACTCAGGTCATGCTTATTCATCCAATCGCCCAAATTGTCGAATGACTTTTTTACCCAATTCCCAAATTTAACAAAAGGTTTGAAAATTCCCCAAGTGTATCCACTTAGATCAGAAAACAATAAAGGATTATTAAGGCAATACCCATACCTGTTATAGTTATACCAGTTGCCAGGGGCTTGAATAAACGGGTCGGGACTTAAAAACTGGGCCATTACAGGATCATAAACCCGGCCGCTCATATTGATTAACCTAAAATCGTCCAAATGCTCGTGCATGGTATAACCCCGCGAGAACAGGAATGATTTACCGTTATCCAATTCGGCCCAGTTTTCAGGATTGCGGCGTAAGCCCCATGGATCGTAAGCCAGTTTTTCCTTTATATTCCCCAGTGCATCAGTCACTGCCAAAAATTCAAATTCACATATTTAACAAACACTTGAATTTGATGCCGGTGATATAGCTGTTAAGTCGATTTTTCATTGACTTGTACAGATATACAATCGGTAACCCTGGTAATCGCAATAAGTATAATAAAGTGAATCGACACTGCTGCCATTTTTAACCATTATGGCAGCCAGGCCGTTGCCTGCGTAAATATAATGAAGTTTTCGGATAGAACCATCGGGTTTATGTTCTTCTTCGTAATTACCAAGGTAATATTTGGTTAAAGTGGTATTACCCGAGGTGGCAAAAGAGCCTTTTATACGTTGGCGGTCAACCCCATAGGTTATTTGGTATGTTTTGTTCCCCTGTGTTATACGTTTAACTTTGCTAAAATCGGTATATTCAATATCCTGTGGTGTTTCGCCAATAGAAGTAGGAATTCCTAAAACACTTGATAATGCGTGTAATGGTTTGCCATCGCCCTGATAAGTCATATCAAAACCAACATAGGGTTTACCCGCTATTCCTCCTGTTTCGGGGTCGTAGGTTATGTTGTAAGTTTGTACCAAAACATCATTTTTAAATATCTCGTACGAGCTTAACCTGTTAGCCCCGTCATAAAGAAAAGTTTCTTCCTGATCGGTCAAATAGTTTACTGTTGCTTGAATAGTTAATAACGCCCTTGAAGGATTTTCCTTTAATTCATATAGTTGTTGAGCCTCCTCTGTCAAAGTCACGAGCATCTTTGCATCCCAATCAACTAGATCTTTAATTGATTATCCCCTAATTGCGATCATTATTCTCCAATTTCCATATCAATCCAAACAGGTAGATGATCGCTAAAGCCACCGGCATACTTAAATCCCGAATAGGTTCTATAAGGACGCATGCCCCCATATGTTGGGTCTTGTTCAAATAGAAACGGCAAATCAATAATGCGCATATAAGGACTTTCAATCTTTATCTTAGAAACATCTTCAAAAAACGCCCTAGACACAATTATCTGGTCAAAAACATCCCAATCCTGTTTATACTTAAGAGTACCGGAGCCTTTCTTAAGGTAGAGTGCCGGATTAACCAATACTTCATTATCTTCAATTTTACCGGCAGCTATAACATCAAGAAACAATTCAGATTCGGGGCTTTCATTAAAATCGCCCATTATTACCATAAGTGCTTTTGGATTTGAATAATAAATTGAGTCTGTTATTCTTTTAACCACACTGGCAGCAGTCTTTCTCTTCCAATGCGAAGCAATGGCTCCACCTAATCGTGAAGGCCAATGGTTAACCAAAATATGTAATGTATCAGTCTTATCAACAACCCCTTTAACATAAAGAATATCCCGGGTTGGACGTTCATTAGCTCCCAGGTTTACTTGCAGCGGTTTGGATGCAACCACTTCAAATCTGGAATGCCTGTAGAGCAAGGCAACATCAATACCACGTTCGTCGGGCGATTCGAAATGCACAACACGATAACCCAGATTACTCAAACCGGTTTCCCATATCATGGTTGTAAGTACCCAGCTATTTTCCACTTCACACAATCCAACTATAACAGGTGGATTCCATCCTCCTGCATTAAGAATAACTCTATTTATCCGGAGCATTTTTTGCTTCATCCGCCAATAAGTCCATCGGCGTAAGCCATCAGGGAGAAACTCTTCATCATTTTTTAACGAATCGTTTTTAACGTCAAAAAAGTTCTCAACATTATAGAACATAATGCTTGCCACTGAATCACGAGGCAACTCACTCGCAAGTGATGGTTCAGTTGTAATAAAATTGAGGAAACTAAAACGTAATAAACCCGATAAAATTAATACAGAGAACAGATAAAGGTGTGCCTTAGCCATAATAATATTATTCCTTCTCGATTCTTTCAAATGCGCCTAAATCAGGACCTTCATCACTAACGCGTGAATTTCCATGAATATCTTTAGGGAAAAGTTGGCCTATAGCAATATCACCAGCATCCTTGGCTATAGAAAGAGTGTCGAGCTGAAAATTAAATTCATAAGGATCAATAAATTTAGGATCCTCATTAACAATCACATTCCTGTAATATTTGGAATTAGCGAGTAATTCATTACTAACAGCTGTCCTTATTAAGGAATGATCGAACCGATAATTAATAATGTCCAAATCTCCACCTTTAGGACGTTTAAAATCAAGACCAATTTCATTTTCGGCCCGTCCATCAATAATGCAATTTGAGAACAATGCCGATTTCAGATCTTTGGTGCGTACAGCTCCTTCCTGATCGAGGTAATAATTTGAAAGGAGCAAAGCCGGAGAACTGCGATAAGCCCACCGGTAATAATTTGCAACAGTACAATGGTAAAATTCGTAATTACCACCAACAGTTAATGCAATAGATGCACTACCACAATCACCAACAAAGCAATTATTAGCCACAATTGAAGAGGTCTGCGCCATTAAACCCTGTTTAGCAACATGTTCAATGCGAGTATTTGATAAATAAAGTGGTGCCGTTTCGTCCATTCCCACCGAATCCACCACAATACCCATAGTGCTATTTTTTATGTAGGCGTTTTCTATCACGTGGTTTTTACTACCCGGCATTAGGTGAATATAACCCCATTGACCAGGCTTATCGGCATACCATTCTTCGAGCCGCGCGCCCATAAAAGACACAGGTTCTTCTTTTGTTCCCTTAACTTCGAGGGTTCCCAAAACAATGAGGCTTGAATTCTTATGAAAATGGAGCCTTGCTCCAGGTTCAATGGTTAATGTTTCGGCCGTGTCAACAACCACATAATCATAAATCAAATAAGGTTTTTCTTTCGTAAACCGTTGAGTTTTCAGCCACTCCTTTTTTAAAAGAATAACATCCTGTCCATAAGCTATAAGCTTTACACTTTGCACACGTTCTCTCGTATAAAAAAGGATTGAATCAGTAACTACAAATGGAGTATTACTACCGGTTGGATCAATAGTTAGCTCCACAAAAATAAACAAACTATCGCCGGCACGAACAGGCATATCACTTAACGAATTTTCCGGGAAGCCATTAATATTGAGTCGAAATTTGGATTCATCGCCACCGGCTAAAGTTATAGCGTCAATAGTCAAATCACTGCTATATGGATTATAAACCCGAAAATGTTGTGTAGTAGAACCAATGGATGTAAAAATGGTGTCGAACATTACGGTGTCGGCCGAAAAATAAAGCCCTTCACTACCCCCTCGGAAGAAGTAGTCGCGTTCGCAACCCCATAATCCGGATATGGTAGTAATAACAAGCAATATTTTTAAAAACCTGAACATATTTTACTATCAACTTACTGTATCAATCTTAACAAAAAAAGCCGTCCCATTAATATGCAATTTATTAAAACAACGCGAAAAAGCCTATTATATTTTTATAAAAGATCCACTTTTTTTTACAAATATTAACATGCATATTTTACGCTTTTTGGCATTAAAAGTTACCCTCTGATCTTTAACATATTAGCCCGATAACAACTAATAAAAACTTCAAGAATTTAAATTTTAACGAAAATTACACAGCACTTTACTTCAATTATAAAAAAGAAGTCAAAGTTTACACTTATTATTCTACTTTCAATAACTTTGCCAATAATCGACAATAAACCGACAAAATGAATACTCAAAACAATATATCTTCATCGAATGGCGGATTGTTTCCTGACAAACCATTTACATTTGATCGTTTTATAAGGCTTTTGATCACTATATCAATTATTTTAGGACTGATTCTAATTATTCGGTCCATTAGTAATGTGCTAATTCCTTTTTTCATTGCCTTATTGATGGCTTATCTTTCTGACCCAGTTGTTACATTTTTCCAAAAACGATTAAGAATCAAACACCGGGGCATTTCAGTTTCCTTAACCATGTTATTATTCCTGATTTTTTTATCAGCAATAAGTTGGTGGTTAATTCCTCGTTTTATTTCTGAGGCTTCTAAGATGGCTTCAATGATTCAAATCTTCCTTAAAACCCACAGTTTTAACCAGTTTTTCCCCGAAGGAGTAAATCAATGGATCAACCAATGGTTACTTAGTCAAAGTTTCCAGGATTTCCTTGGAGCACAAGATGTCACACAATTTACAACAGTTTTACTCAATTCAGTTCGTTCGGTCTTTACCGGCTCAATGAGTGTTATTTTTGGTATTCTTGGCATTTCAGTTGTTCTGCTCTATTTATTTTTCATACTTCTTGACTACAAAAAAATAGAAGAGGGCTGGCAAAATTTGATCCCTCAAAAGCACCGCGATTTAGCAATAACCATTTCCGAGGATCTGAAAAAATCCATGCGCGTATATTTCAGAGCCCAGTTTTCAATCGCACTAATTGTAGGAGTATTGCTGGCAATTGGCTTTTCAATTATTGGAATGCCTATGGCTGTCACTCTTGGTCTCTTTATCGGGATGCTCAATATTGTTCCATATCTTCAGGTGGTTGGTTTTATTCCGGCAACGTTTCTGGCACTATTAAGAGCCATTGAGACCAATCAAAATTTTGGCCAGTATTTATTATTGGTGCTCTTAGTTTTTGTTGTTGTACAGATTATCCAGGAAACCATTTTAACGCCCAAAATAATGGGTAAAGCTTATAACATGAATCCTGCCATAATTCTTCTTTCGCTTTCGGTATGGGGTAGTATAATGGGTATTCTTGGTATGTTGCTTGCACTTCCATTTACCACCATGTTATTTTCGTACTACAAACAATTTATTCTCAAAGAACAGGTTGTTACAGATGTAATGGCATCATCTGATATTGAAAAAATTCCTGACACCACTAAATAACATGAAAATCAATCCACTTTTTTAACACGACCAATGCCACTAATATTTGAAAAAACATTGGAGGGATTTCCTTTATATGTAACATAGCAGGCCCCTGCCATATTTACCCTTAAATTTTCAGAAACACTAACCTCGGTTTTCCTGGCACCTGCCAGTTCCAGATCTACATCTTTTGCATCAAGCCCAAACGCCTTTAGTTTGCCAGCCCCTGCCATCTCAAATTTTAAAGAGTTAACTTTGCCATTAAGAGTAATGAAAGAAGCTCCTGCAAAAACACCTGATAAAGATTTGCCTGAAAGTTCTAGATCCATATTAACAGCTCCTGCAAAATCAAGAATAAGTTCGTTGAACTGAAAAATATCTGTTGTTACTACTTTAAGCGATTTCTGGCCTTTTATTTCTTTAAGATCAACAACTCTAATCTTTACAATTACCGACTGATTCATTTCTTCATAATGCTCATTAACATATCCAATTTTCAACGTTCCATCCTCAACCTCAGTCATTAAAACATTTAAAACCTCTTCGTCACCCTCAACAGTTACGCTACATGTTTCACCATTCTCAAGATAAACAGTAAAATTGCCATCAATATCAATTCTATTAAAACTTGTGACATCTCTTGACTGAACAGTATCATCATGCCCCGGCTTTACTCTGATACTACTATTTTCGGGCCTGCATCCATTTGCTGAGATACTGATTAGGAACAGGGCAATAAATCCTCTTAGTACATTTTCAATTTTCATCGGTAAATAATTTTAGAAATATGGTCGCATAGCCTCCCGTCTTTCAGCCGGTACAGGTAGTCCCGATTCACCGGGAGAACTTGCATAATGAATTTTGGCTCCGCTTATTTTCAATTCATCCGCGTTTGTGTTTAACGAATCATGCTCGTTTCATAGTCAAATAATTTTGCTCAATGTATATTTTACTGGCTACTACATCGTTAAATCACATTTAAAAACAGACCAACCCTTTTGAGCTATAAATAATCAAAGAATACTATTTATAGTCATCAACCTTTCTTCCTGAATAATAACTTGTTCTGTTTTCAAAGCATCAAACCATGAATCTTCACTAACCATCCAGTCTTGTATATATACAATATCATCTCTTTCTTCAACAAAATAAGAATCTTCAATCAAATTCCATGAAGCCGTATCTAACATCCAATCCTCAAGCTCCAATAATCCCTCAATATTTCCATCCGAAATAATCCATGGATCGCTACTAACCATCCAATCGGTAATAACCAATTCAATTTCAGATTCCAGTCCATCATTCCATGCAGAGGCTTCAACCATCCAATCTTTGAGGTCTATTTCAGCCTCAGCACTTTCAATGATTGAAATGCCTGTCGAGTTGTTTGTTTCAGCTTTAGCTTTCTGTGTTACCACCTCCACTTCAACTGATTCAGATGTTACTTTAGCCTCTGAGGTAAGAGATATTGGGGTAATTTCGCTTGAAGTAGAACTTAAAAAAGAAATGTTATGATAGTCTTCTTTGTAACTTTTAAATTGAGAAAAGAAAACAATCAAAAAAAGGCTCACTGCCAGTACAACTGTTATGTACCTAATCCCTCTGGTTTGATAATTAACTTGTGTTTTCATTTTTAATGCCTCCATTAAGTTGTTTGAACCTATTGAAGCATTAATAATGCCAAAAACTATATCTACCTATATATATGACATTTACCTATGCCGTTTAGTACTACATCATAGCTTGCATTGCCCAATTTTGAAACGATAACTGTTCGCATTCGTACAATAAATTCTATAAAAACTCAGTCAAAAAAACTATGTAGTTTAGTTAAGCAATTTACCTAACCTGGACGAGCCAGAACCAAACAAATTTTCACAATACCTGTCGCAGCTTCGCAGCTTATTTCTTTATTATTCACATTTTTGCTACCGTTCTGCCGCCGCTCCACGGCTACTCTGTTTGTTCTACAACTTCCTTATAGCTTTAACTATTGTGCTTTTATTCACTTCCATGCAAGAAAAAATTGCAACTATCCAGGAGGGTTATAATAATGATATACATGATAAAAAGATTAAACGCAAAGGTCTCAAACTTATTTATTCGCTGAGATCGCAAGGAATTAGTAACAAAATCTTTGCGTTCTTTGCGATTTCCTCTGCGTCTTTGCGGTTACCTTTCATCTTGTTGTTATTATGACTTTCTAAATTATCTGAATAGTTACACCAAATTAATTTATCATCGTCCGTAACTTCATTTTTTAAGCTAACTCAAAAACACGCATGTCTTCTTCAACAGTTTTTATGGTTTGAACGCCAAAAAGATCTTGAACCGTTTTTAGTAAATTAGGTGTTAACCAGGCAGGCAATGTTGGTCCCACATGAGTATTTTTAATTCCCAAATAAAGTAACGCCAGATGAACTATTATTGCTTTCTGCTCGTACCATGCAATATTGAAAACGATGGGTAGTTTATTTATATCATCAAGTTTCAATACTTCCTTAAGTTTTAACGCTACAAAGGCCCACGAATAGCTATCGTTACATTGACCGGCATCTAAAACCCGAGGTATACCATTGATGTCGCCTAATTTTAATTTATTGTAACGATACTTTGCACAACCCGAAGTAAGTATTACCGTATCCTTTGGTAATTGCTTTGCAAATTCTGTGTAATATTCTCTTGTTTTGTGTCTTGCATCACAGCCCGACATTACCACCATTTTTTTTATAGCTCCTGAATTCACGGCATCAAGAATTTTATCGGCCAGGGCAAGCACCTGATTATGGGCAAAACCAATAATTATCTCTCCAGTTTCAATCTCGGTTGGAGGAGCGCTGGTTTTTGCCATTTCAATAATTTCGGTAAAATCTTTGTGTCCGTTTGGAAGTTTTTTATCAATTTTTTTCCATTCGGGCATACCTGTCGCTCCTGTTGTAAATACTCTGTTATTGTAGGTGGTCGTTTTTCGAGGAGGAACTAAACAGTTTGTTGTAAATAAAACCGGACCGTTAAATGTCTCAAATTCTTCCAACTGACGATGCCATGCATTACCATAATTACCAACGAGATGTTTGTATTTCTTAAGTTTTGGATAAGCATTTGCAGGCAACATTTCTGAATGCGTATAAATGTCTATTCCTTTTCCTTCTGTTTGTATTAATAGTTGCTCTAAATCGTTTAAATCGTGTCCGCTTATTAGTATTCCGGGATTTTTACGCACTCCAATATTTACTTTAGTTATTTCAGGATTTCCAAAAGTTGCAGTATTCGCTTTATCAAGCAATGCCATCACTTTTACGCCATTTTCACCTGTACGAACTAACCAGTTTAAAGCATCATTTAATTCAATTTGTTTGGTTATCATCACCAAACTTTCTTCCATGAAATTATAAATCTCTTGCTCTTCAAAACCTAGGTTCAAAGCGTGTTCTGCATAAGCTGCAATTCCTTTCACTCCAAACAAAACATATTGTTTCAGTCCGCGAATATCTTCATTACTATCATAAGTAAGCGTTCCTACTTGTTTTGCTTTATCATGAAATTCGGTATCTGATTTGCCTGTCCAACTAATCGACTGATGCTTCTCAGATACTTTTACTTTCAACTTCAATTTGTCGCGAAAGTTATTACAGTCCTTAATTGCCTGAATTAATGACTTATCATCATAATTTGCATTTGTGATGGTCATAAACAGACAATTTGTAATATGCTTACTATCAGCATTTGTGTCGACTCCTTGTTTTCGGGCTTCGATAGTAAGAAATGATAAGCCTTGACAAGCAAAGATTAATAAATCCTGGATGTTGGAGGTTTCTTCGGTCTTACCGCAAACGCCCTTAATTGTGCAACCTGTATTTTTGGCTGTTTCCTGACATTGATTACAAAACATAATCTTCTTCTTTTAGAATTTATTCAAAAAAAATATCTACAATTCACTAAATATGTTTTTTGTCATTTTCAAACTAACGGGAAATAAATACTTACATATATCACTTACGATCAATGCTGTATCATTCCCCACTTACTCGAGAAGCTAATGTTTTGGGTTTGGGTGAAAAGCAAATAACTGGAGTCTTAGTAAAAACTCCTTTTACTTAATTACTAAGATACAAAAAAACAGAGCTAGTATGGAATAAAAAAAACGTTGGTTTTTTATTCATACTTCAATGCTTCCACCGGATTCCGATTTACGACAACAATGTAGTTTACTGAAGCAATTATGGCAATCAGTACAAATATGGAGAGACTACACAAGGCAAATATTCCCCAGGTTAGGGAAATTTTTGATGCAAAGTTCTCCATCCACTTACTGGCGGTATACCATGCTCCAAACAACCCAATAATTACTGCCGGAATAGCTATGTATTCCAGATCCATGATAAAAATCCGCAAAATATCTGATAATCTTGCCCCGCTTATTTTTCGGATAGCAAGTTCCTTGCGACGGCGCAAGACTTCAGTTACGATGTAACCCAGTAACCCCATTATTGTAATGAGTAAAATAACAGCATTACCGGCCAACAAGGCGTTACGAAACCCTTTCTCTGATTCATAACATGCAGTCTGTTGGTCTTTCAGACTTTTTATTACAGCATCATTATAAGGCAAAGCAATATTGAATATATTGGTCATTTTTTTTATGATGCTGCTTTGATCTCCTTCATGGGCTTTTACCAAAATATAGAAAGAGAACGAAGAATTTTCATCTACCTTATCCTGAAACCTATCCTCAGGAAGATATGAGAATACTGCAGGTCGTGGGTCGGAGCTGGAAATTGAATTGATCACAAAATCAGGAAAAACACCTCGTATTGTATTGGTGCCATGTTTGCTTACCCGAATTTGTTTTCCCACTACGCCATCATTCCATTTGGCATTCATCGCAAGCATTTGCGCACCTTTATTGCTGATAAGCAAATCGAAAGGAGCTGCTGTCTTTTGCGAAAAAGCGTTGCCTTCGGTTATACTAATATTAAGAATGGAAAGATAGTTTTCGTCAACCCAATAGAAGTCAGCAATATTAAAGAGTTCCTTTTCCTCATTTGGTAATGATATATTATTGCCTGAAGCTCCTTCGGTAGGGATAGAACAACCTAATCCAACGGTCTCGATCTCCGGTAAGGCCCTGAGTTCATTCAATACGGTCGATAATTTACTGCTGGTCATTCCGCTGGTCGATCCAAAGTAAACGCCTTCGGCACTGTAACCATGATCGGCATTTCGCATTTTGTCGTATTGAAGCGTAACAATGGTTAGCACTGTAAAAATAAAAGTTGCGCCAATAAACTGTAACGACAACAGGGATAGTTTCCATTTATTGCTTTTTTGCCTGTAGCTGCGAAAAGCTGTGGCAACCGGAATACTCGCAAAAAAACGACCAGGCAGGTAGCCAATTACAAGAACCATAATTACCATGAGCCCCAACAATGGCCATATAACGTATGAATTTAAAACAGAAGAAAGCTGATGCCCAACTTGTGCTTCGGCCATAGGTTTCAGTGCCAGGATAATTATAAATGCAACCAACAGGGAAATAAAAAAATGCAGCAAGGTCTCTGTAAAAATTATTTGCTGAAGGTCGCCTGCCTGGGCTCCACATGTTTTATGTATGGCCGATATTTTAGCTCTATTAACCAATGCGCTTAATGTCAGCAAGATATAATTCAAAAGGGAAACAAAAAGTACGGTAAAAGCTATGGCACTAAGAATAAAGGTCATGTCTTTAGCCTTGTTAGCATAAATGGTCTTAATTGGTTCAAAGCTGTACTTAAGTATCATGTCTTGTTGTATTTCTTCCAGGTTGACAATGTCCTGATGTTTTTCCTGCATTTTGCGAACAGCTGGCATAAGACTTTCAGGATCAACCCCAGGCACCAGTTTTACAAAAGCTCTGTAGCGGTCGTTGCCTAACCAGTTCATTGAACCATCCCAGGAGAAAAACTGACCTATTGAAACCATCGAAATAAATATGTCATTTTTGTAATTGGTATTTTCTGGTAATGCTTTAAACACTCCGGCAATAGTCAGCTTTTTATCGGGGTATTCTTTTAGTTCAATCATTTTGCCAATTACATTGCCGCCCATTTCTTCTTCAATTTTACTTGAAACCATACAGGTCATTGGACTTTTAAAAATTTCCTGCGGGTTACCGCTAATTATTGGCCTTGGAAGAACTTCAAAAAGATATTCGTCGGCAAGTGAAAATTCAGCTTTGTAACTTTTCCTGTCTTCGGTATAAAAGACAGATGACCCAATGGGATTAAGACGTGTGGCTGTTTCAATCCCGGATACTTCAGCCTTTAATCCGGGAGCTATGGCCCCACTAACACGATCGTAGCTGGTCAATTGGTTATCCGATTTATCCATTCTGAAGTTTTCATATACCGCATAAATACGGTTGGCATCGGGATAAAAACTATCGAAGCTGTAATTGTAAAATACTTCTGACAAAAGCAAGATACCAAAAGCCAATCCTGCAGATAAGGATATAATGCGGGTTATTGAGTGTTCTCCTTTACGGAACAGCTTGCGGAATGTTATTTTCATTGTTTTCATTTCAATCATAGATTTTATAAGTTTTTTGAGGCTTTCACCGTTTTCTGATAACAGCCAACCAGCTTTGCCTACTTTTGTCTCAATATTGATTCATCAGGTTTATGTGATGGCCTTTGATTATTTCTATTCTAAAAATCAGAATAATCAGTTAGCCTGCTTAATCTATAGTTCAAATATTTTATTCATACCTCAAACTTTCAACAGGATTTTGTCTGGCCGCTTTTATCGTTTGATAACCGGTACTTATCAGAACAATAAGTAACAATACAATTGCGCAAAGGGCAAACACCCATGTTTGCACCGGAAGTTTGTTTGCACTGGGTAAGGACATGTATGCGAACCATGCTCCAGGAAAAGCCATAACTATGGCCGAAATTACAAGCAAATAATACTCACTGTTTAGTAGGTTAAAAATGCCAAACACCGAACTCCCGTTGATTTTACGGATACCAATTTCTTTGGTGCGCCGTGCAACCGTATACGATACCAGCCCAAACATCCCCATAATGGCAAGCATCACGTTCAAAATAGTGAAAAACACCAACGATTTGTTTACCGAATGGTAGATGCGAAAACTGTTTTCATTGTTGAATGCTGTGGTAAAATTGCAGATTTCGAATGCATCGTTGGGGAAGGCTGCCGATAATTCAGTGGTAATTGCCGCTTTTGCAGCATTAATATTGGCACTGTGAATTCGAAACGCAAAAGTCCAATTGCCAATAATGGCTTTGGGTGCCAAAGTCAGTACGGTGGGTTCAATGGGGTTATGCATATCGTGATAAATAAAATCACGTACCACCCCCACCACAGTCAGCCGGTTGTCATTGATGCGCTTGCCAATAGGATTATCCCATCCGAAACATTTTGCAGCCGCCTCGTTAATAATGCAGCTATGGCCTTCGTCACCGCCAAAATCTGCTGAAAAGTTGCGTCCTGCTACCAGCGGGCTGTTGATGACCGAAAGATAATTGGAACTGACACGATTAAAGCGACAGGTAATTTTCTCGTTGGGGTTTCCACCTTCCCAGTTAGTCATTCCTCCACCCTGGCTCACAAAGGGGAAATTCTTTGAAATGGAAATATCCACAATTTCGGGATGTTGAGCAAGCCGGTTGCGAAACTGCTCAAATTGCACCTGGTTATCCGAAATGTTGATGACAGAGTAGAGTAGGCCTTCCTGCTTGAATCCCAGATCCTTGTTAGCTATGTGTTTGATTTGCATTGTGAACGAAGCGGTGAGAATGATCAGGAACAGGGAAATGGCAAACTGAAAAGTAACCAGGGCTTTTTTCAATCCAAAAGCGTTGCGCTGTCCTGAGAAAAAGTTCCCCTTAAATAGCGATACTATTTTATTCGACGCCATAAACATGGCCGGATAAAGTCCCGACAACAAGCCCGTAACAATAGCAACTAAAAACAAAATAATAAACAAACCCCAAGAGGTTGATAAATTGAACATTATATGTTTGTCAACTACATTGTTAAAAACCGGGAGAAACAGTTTACTCAGGGCTAAAGCAAAAATTAATGCTACAACCGATATGCCAATCGTTTCGGATAAAAACTGAACAACCACTTGATGTTTTTTGCTTCCCGCCACTTTTTTGATGGCCACTTCTTTGCCTCGCATCGAGGCTTGTGCCAATGAAAGATTGATGTAGTTGAAGCCCGACATCAATAAAATAAATAACCCGATAAGCCCAAAAAGTTTTAGCACCACCAAATAATCGTTTCGGTCGTTAAAATTGATGTATACCTTCGAGAGGGGGCATAGTTGAAGTTTCTCGTATTTAATATCTTCATAGCCTTCAAAAAGGTTCCGGATCTTAGTTTCTGCCACTGTTTTTGATATCCCCGGTTTAAGGAGGGCATAAGTAATGCAATCGCCCGACCATAAATCGGAGCGCTCAATGTTTTGCATCGGCTTTAAAGTCGAAAAAGAGATGACAAAGCCTGGACGCAGGCTGCTGTTGTATGGTAAATCGGCATATACCCCGGTAACGATCAAAGCGTATTTCTTTTCGAAAATCACAGTTTGACCCAAGGCTTCGTTTTTTTCGAACAGCTTTTGGGCCAGGGTTTCCGAAAGAACTATGGCATAGGGTTGGTTAAGTGCAGTTTTGGGATTCCCTTCAATAAACGAAAAGGTAAAAATATCGAAAAAACAGGTGTCGGCATGAAGCCCTTCTTTTTCGTGTACCAGATCTTCGCTATTGGTACCCAAAAAGGCCGAATTGATTTCACGGATAACGCTCATTTTTTCGAATTCCGGGTATTTGCCCTCAATCAATTGGGCTGTCATGGCCCGGGAGTGCGGCGAAATATCTGTGCCAGGAATTACCTGAGTGGCATTGGTCAAATGACGCTGTACACGATAAATGCGGTCGTAGTTTTCGTGGCTTTTGTCCCAGCTAAGTTCATGGTGAATGAACAAGACAATTAATATAAACGCTGAAAATCCCACCATTAACCCAATAAGGTTGGTAATAGAGTATACTTTTGATTTCAGTAATTTCCGAAGCGATAATTTTATAAAAATTGAATTCATTGCAAAAAAGATGTTTAGCTAAATTTATTAACTTTCGAAATTATCTGCTATTGTTGTTCCCTATATTGAAATGCTACTAATTCAATATAGTTTCGGCAATAGAAAATCCAACCTCATCGGCCATTAGGAATTGCTCCTTATTGCAAAAAACAACAATGGTCAATTTGTATTTGGGTATATATTGCGACGAAATCGAGAACCCAAATCCGGAGCCTGGGGTCCAAACGACTTTGTCTCCATTGATGCTTTTCATAAACCAGCCCAAACCATAGCCAATTCCCGAACCAGGAGAAATTTCCAATGTATTTCCATTATTAAGTTTTGTTGGTGTCCATAGCTTTGATACAAGTTCTTCATTTATAATCGTTCCTTGTATTAAAGCAATATTCCAACTTAAAAGATCATTTAATGTCGACATAAGATCTCCATCACCTTGTCCGTAAAACTTATGAATATCCATTACCGAATTATTAAATCCATCGGCTTTAGACACATAACCATTTACCCTAGAATCAACTAATTTTTCTCCTGAAACACGTTGTGTGCTTATCATTTTTAATTCCGACAAAAAGTTTTTTGTCAAGTATTGACTATAGTCCATACCTGTTACCTTTTCAATTATTTTTGCAACTATCCAAAAACCGGTATTGGAGTAACGCCACGAATTGCCAGGTTTAAAATTCAAAGTATCTGAAAACACACCATTTATCACCTTTTCCCAAGGCAACCCATATAAGTCCATATCATTCATATAGTCTTTTATACCTGAAGTCTGCGATAAAAGACTGAAAATTGTTACATCTGAATACTCTTCAGGCAGATTATCCAGGTGTTTCGAGATCTTATCATGAAGAGACAATTTGTTCTCTTCAACTAAATTAAGACATGCAACAGTAGAGAATTGCTTTGAAACAGAACAGATCTGCCATATTGAATTGAGTTCTAATGGGGTTTTCGTTTCGAGGTTCGCATAACCAAGTATATTAAGATATTTAATCTCATCTCCAACAGCTATACCAACTGCAATACCGGGAATATTCAAACTGTCCTTCATCCTTTTAACAGTTTTATTTATTTGAATTTCATCAATCCCTATCTTTACCTGTGCTAATGAAGTTGAAATCATTGCAAATAAAACGGAAATGATTAAAAATGCTCGTCTCATATTTTGTTGTTTATATTTCACTTATACTTTTCCTCAATGCTTCAAACGGGTTTCGCTAAGCTGCTTTCCAACGTTGCCCACAAAGTGCTGGAGGCACGTTGTTTTGGTAGCCTGAATAATAGCACCAAAGCGAAAGTCCCATAGGGATGGTGTTTTATTTCCACTATTCATAAAATTCAAATAACCAGATATCCTCGTATTTTATTTCGTTTCTTCTGAGTAATTCCAAATATTCATCTTTAAAAGAATGTTTACCATGATGTTCTTCCTGTTTCATTATGTATTTGATTACATTGTTTCTCTGTAAACGTGAATATGTAAATGCCCCAAATCCGGCTTGGCATTCAAATTTGCCGGCGACAAAACCTTTTGTATTTATCCATTTAGAAGATTTTGATTTTACATTCTTTAGAACATCTGATACAGAAATGGCCGGATTTAATTCAAAAAAATATGGACATGGTCTTTGTAACCCCCAACGGCCAACGAATAGTTTTTTGTTTCTTTTAATGTACCGGCGATGTACCTGTGCAGTTCATCGCGCCATTTTCCTGTAATAAAATTTCCTCTGCCTTCTAGGGAAAACACTGCATGGACATTCATTTGAGTGTATGTGTTCGCCATAACTTTATTATCAAATTTTATTATAACCCCGTCCCAATGGGACTAAACTCCTCTTTAATATGCATATTCTACCATAACCGCGTCGCTATGCGACTGTATTCTTATTCGTATCTTAACGCCTCTACCGGGTTTCTTGTTGCCGCCCGCCAGCTTTGCCAACTAACGGTGATAACCGCAATGGAAATCGAAATTACAACCGACAAAATGAAAATCCACACATTCAGGTCGATGCGGTTGGTATAGCTTTGCAACCAGCTGTTCATGAGGAACCAGGTTGCAGGTACGGCAATCACACTGGCTATCAATCCGGATAAAACAAAAGGTTTCAGCAAGTTAAATATGATTGATGAAATACGTTCGCCTAAACATTTCCGAACGCCTATCTCTTTGGTTTTTTGTTCGGTAAGGAACATAATTACACCCAACAAACCCAAACACAAAACAATAAGCGCAAACACCGAAAAAATACTAACCAAACGTTTGAGGTTCGATTCCGATTCGATAAGTTTTCCAAATTCATCGTTCACAAAACCATACTGAATGGGGAAATTTGGCTCCATTTTTTTGCAAATCTGCGTCATCGAATGGATGGTTTCTTCATATTGATCGGTATTGGTACGTACAATTAAATAACGCATTGCCCAATCGCTAATTGTTGAGATGGCCATGGGGCGACACGCTTCGGCCACTGAATTGTATTGAATGTTGTCGATCACACCAACTACCTGGTGGTCTTGTCCGTAGGCATTGAGTGTTTTGCCTTCGAAGCTTGACCAACCAATGGCATCAGCAAAGGCTTTGTTGATTACTATGCCGCGGCGATCGTTGCTAAAAAAATGACCTTCTATGAGTTTTGCTTCATAGGTTTTAAGCATATCCTCGTCAGCTTCATAGTTCGTTACCAACGGTCTAAAGTTAGGGTCTTTCCCCTCCCAGTTCCAGCCTTCGCCATTGTTGCCAACCGCAATTGGAAGCGCCATGGCAATGGTTGCCGATTGTACGTTGGACAGTCGCTTGATTTCCTCCTTTAGTGTTTTGGCCTGATTACGTAACTGGCCATCCAGCGTAATGTAAACCAGTTGTTCTTTGTTGAATCCAAGGTCCATTTTCTGCAAAAACAGGGTTTGTTTGCTAATAATAAGTGTAGAGGTTAGCAAGGTAATCGAGACCGCAAAAATGGTTACAATCAGTGTGTTTCGCATAAAACCTTTATTCTTAACCGAGTGGAAACTCGATTTAAGTGTTTCGCTTACCGAAAACGACGAAAGGAAAAAAGCGGGGTAGCTACCTGCCAGAATAACTGTAAACAGGTAAATAAAAATGAAGATACCAAAAGGCAGGGGAGAAAATAGGGATGTGAACGGAATTTGCTTGCCAATAAGATTGTTAAAAAAGGGCAACCCCAAAAATGCAAGCAGCAGTGCAGTTGCAAAAGCTAACAAGCAAACGATGGCCACATCGGAATAAATAAGACGGACAATGCTGGCACGCGTTGCCCCAATTGACTTACGAAGCCCTGTTTCCCTGGCTTGTTTGGTTGATCGGGCCGTGGTGAGATTGATGAAGTTGAGGATTGCGGCCAACAAAACCATTAAGCCAATCAGACTGAATATTTTGACGTTGCGAATATTTTTCTCTTCATATAGATGTCGGTCTTTAAACCGATAAGCCCTAAGGAAATTGGTTGACTCGGGCATTTCTTTTTGGATGCGCCTTGTAATGTTCGAAGCAATTTTGTCGTATCCATCGGGCGATTTCAACAGCCCAAAGGTGGAAAAAGCATTGTTGTACCAAGTTTCCAACGCATTTTCGCGTCCCCAAATTGTGGCAATATTTTGAACTGGCACCACGGCATCGAAGCTTAAGAACGTGTTGTGGGGGAGGTCCTGAATTACTCCGGCCACGGTAAGGTTGGTGGTGTTGTTGAAACGCACTATTTTGCCCACCGGATTTGTATTGCCAAAGTAGCGCGATGCGGTTGTTTGGGTCAGGACAATTTGATTTGGATCTTCAGGGTTGCCCTTGCTGCCATAAACAAACGGAAGCGTAAAAATGTCGAACAACGAGGCATCGGCATAGCTGGTTTTCAGCATATTCTTTTTGTCTTCGAAAGCAACCAGATGTTCGAAATAAGCGCCAGGCATGTAACGGCAAGCGTTTTCTACTTCGGGATATTCGTTTACCAAAGTAGGAGCTAAAGCAGGTGGGCAACCTCCAAAGTCAACTTTTTTCTCGCCACCTTCGAGGTAGGCATGCACCACAAAAATGCGGTCCATATTTTTGTGAAAGCGATCGTAGCTTGCTTCGTCGGTGACCCAAAAGAATATGTAAATCACACAAACCAAGCCTACTACCAACCCGGCTAACCCCAACAATGTGACAGTTTTGTTTTTACGCAGCTTCCTAAATGTCAATAAAATGGTTTTCATGACTAAATATAAATTGTTCATTTTTTATTCATATCTCAACGTCTCTTCGGGTCATATTACTAATAAATTCCTGTTACGGGAAAGCTTAAAATAAGCAGTAATAAAACCCATACTTCCTTCAAATATTTTTGCTTGATTACAAAAAGATCAAATAAGATACCAAATTTGCAACTTGCTCATTTCCTGGATCTTTATAATTATCATACATACATATTGTTAATTTATCATACAATAAGTGTCAAATAATTTAACATGTTTCTGTTTTTGAAATTGCAGATAATAATGTTTTATCTCAAAAAAGCCCAAGCGAAGTTGGTGCAGGTTAGGAATGATAAACGGAGAAATGTCTAATGAGTGTTACAAAAAGATGGCTTTAATTTGATTATGCTTGAAACTCTGAAAACAACCTCTATCACCAAAGTTGAAAACCTGCATTACATGTACCCCACCTCCATTAAGCATTTTTTGAATAAGAGTTTAGAAAAAGCTCTTCTACCACGGGTATAACTATCAAAAACAACAAAAACCGACAACAGGTCCATCATAACAAGAAACACTCCTTTAAGGGGATATAATTCAACCTTGAATAAAATTACTAAGTAATGTCGAAGTATGGTTACAGAGCAATGTCGAAGTAACGCAGAGACTTACAGACCGCTCAAAGGGCCTATGTATTAGCAAAAGTATTTATTTAATGTATTCTAACGATACATTCATCACAGCTTCAATATTATCTTTGTTTAGGCTATATTTTGATGAGTCAACTATCTTGTTTTTTTCATTAAAGTATTTCCCTGTTATATTATCCAAATCAGGAGATGTTGCCAAATAAGTATAGGTCTTAGCCATATCTTCAGGGGAAATTGAAAATTGGCTTTTTATTGAATAAAGAAATTTCATAAATCCTGAGATATTAGGATATCTGCCAGTATCTACTTTCACATTAGTTACCCTGATACAATTTACTGTAATCTTTGTATCTTTAAGTTGTTCAGCCAACCAATAAGTATACATCAACTGAGCAAGCTTTGATTGATAATAAGCATTAGGGACCGTAAATTTTCTATCGTTAAATTCAGGATCCTTCAAATCAACTTTAAGCTTGGGATACATTACTAATCCTTGAGAGGCAATTGTTATTATCCGTCCCTGGTTGCTCTTCTTTATTAAATGCATCAACGAATTTGTCAGCAGTATTGGCCCAATATGGTTTGTTGCCCAAATAGTTTCAATCCCGTCCACTGACTTTTCAGGTTGCTTCCGGCTAATATCAAAGTCTGCACCATTATGGATTAGTACATCCAGACACTCGAGCCGTTGATTTAATCCTTTTGATGCTTCAAGAATTGATTTTTTTGAAGACATATCGATCTGAAGAAGTTCTACATCAACAGAATCTGCTATCTCTTTAATCTCAGAAAGTGCAGTTTGACCTCGCTCCCCACTTCGGCTAACAATAATAACATGAAATCCAGCCTGTGCTAACTGAATAGCAGCCTGTTTTCCAATTCCTGAATTAGCACCAGTTATTAAGCAGATCCTTTTTTTTGCCATTGTAATTCAATAATATAAGGCAATGCGATCTTAATACATTTCTACTTTCAATACACATATAACCCATGGTAAAAATACCAGATCCTTCCCAGCAAAGATACAATGAGCTTAATGCGATACTGAACGCTCAAACACGTTACAAGCTCAGCCATTGGCAATATGCGATTTTGAGCCACACCCGTTAGGGATAGCAAAAAATATTTTTTTTAATCTGTTACTTTTTGATTAACACTTTAATTTGCGTACACGTTATCCAATTAGTACCAAATCAGGTCAATAAATCACACAAGAGCTATCATTATTTAGTTGTCCAACTCGAATCTAGGCATAAACTCCTTTTACTTCATCACTAAGTTACCTTTTATCCCATTGCCACATCCAAAAGCATCATTGTTGCAAAACCAAGCATTGCACCAATTGTTGATAAATCAGTTTCATTTCCCAATTGCGATTCAGGAATTAATTCCTCAACAACAACAAAAATCATTGCCCCAGCGGCAAATGAAAGAGCATAAGGAAGTAAAGGGGTTATTGTTAAAACTAAATAAGCACCTGCTACTCCGGCCATTGGTTCAACAATACCCGAAAGCTGACCATAACTAAACGCTTTTAAGCGTGAAAAACCCTCTCTGCGAAGAGGAATTGAAACAGCAGCACCTTCAGGAAAGTTTTGTAATCCAATTCCAATAGCCAGAGCAATAGCTCCGGAAAGAACACCTAAATCAGGATTATTAGCCAGTGCCCCAAATGCAACTCCAACTGCTAATCCTTCAGGTATATTATGTAAAGTTATTGCAAGAATAAGCAATACACTTCTTTGCCAGGAAGTTTTAATTCCTTCTGCTTTATCAATTGATAAACCTAAATGTAAGTGAGGTAAAATTTTATCTATTAAGAGCAAAAACGCTCCCCCTGAAAGAAATCCAATTACAGCAGGAAGCCAAGGAATTGAACCATTTTGCTCTGACATCTCAATTGCCGGCTTAAGTAAAGACCAAAAACTTGCAGCAATCATAACTCCGGCAGCAAAACCCAGCATAGAGTTTAAGACCTTCTTATTGATTGATTTAAAAAAGAAAACCATTGAAGATCCTAATGCTGTTACAAACCAGGTAAAAAGTGTAGCTCCAAGAGCTAACAGTATGGGATTAAAATTCAAGAACCAACTTAAATTCATAGTTTTTTTTTATTAGTCGTTTTTAAGCTATCAAAAATAAGCAATCAATTTTCATTTTCAACTATACTTTATGACTGTTCATATATTGTATCATTCAAGATACATAAGTTTTATGTTTGGTTAAAAATCGCAAATAAAATTAATAATAAAAATATATTTTATTATAGATGATAACTCTCAAATAATTACAACATAAAAAAGGCTTTTTAGCAAAACAAATACACAGAATTTAACGATGAAGATATTATGGCAAAATATTTGTACATAATGATCCAGGGGGCACAAAATAATTAATCATATTCAAAGATTTGCCTCAGGTATATAATAAACTGGCTTACCAAACGTGGGAGCTATCAAGCTTTAAATTTAATGGTTCGACCCATGCTATAAGCTTGTTTTACTGCTATTTGCGTTCGCAAGCAGAGTGTATTTAATTCAATACAAACATTAGCTGCTATGGTAAGCGTTCAAGTATGGTTGAGTCAAAAGTTAACAAAAAAGGCCATTGTTAAACTAAAAGCATGTATTACTATAACAAAAAATTACATTTACTTGATTTCAGGTATGTTAAAACATTTTCTATCCTGCTCAAAAAAGAATAATAAAGTGTAATAATAAAGAACCTAAATAAAATATTAACGTAACAAGTATTGTTAAATAATATTAAAACATGTTTATTAAAATTAACAAGTCACTATTTCAATAATTCCAATACTTAAACAACAGCATATGTCGTTTATACATTAAACATCAAATTAACCAACAATATTGAAAGATTTTTCATTTCAAAATAATTCCGAATTGGCATAAGCACCTTAAGAACACCGGAGGCTAAGCCGTGAAGAACCCAGATTTAAATAGAATCTGATTAAAAATGATTAATTTTACGCATAACATTAAGTCGGCAAATCATGAAAAACATAAAAAATACAATTGTTTGTTTTTTTGCTTTATTTTCAATCTTTTTTGCACAAAAAACAAATGCTCAGATAGAGATATTGCAGAGTACTTATATAATAAACTTTTCGCATCTCATACAATGGCCCGGTCAGGAGAAACAATTATCGTTTAGAATCGGAGTTTTTGGAAAAGACCACCCCATTGTACCTGACCTAATAAAAAAAACTTCCGAAAAACAAATCGGAGGCAAACCAATTGACATTGCTGAATTTGAATCGATTGAAGAACTCACAGCTTGTCATATTCTATTTGTTCCTAACAACCGGCTAGGACAGTTACGAAGGATTACCAAAGCCCTTCTTGGCGTTCCCGTTTTAATAGTCACCGAAACACAGGAGGCCATCCCTGGAGATTCCAATATCAATATATATGTTGAAGATGATAAATTAGGGTACAAGTTAAACCAAAAAAAGTCGGAGGAAAAAGGGTTAATACTAAGCAAACAAATTATAGTCAATTCGAGATAACACTTTCAAACATCTCGTAACCTAAGTTGATAAAAAGGTAAAATAGAAGATGTAGTTTCTTCGGATGGTTGAGAATTGAATTTAAAAGCGGGCTAATAATATGGCTAAATATTTGTAATACCTTAAACCCGAGCACTGCCTATTAAAAAAAAATGTGTCAAAGAAGAATTTATATATATGCTATAAATTACTCTTTGACACATTAAGATATTACATTTTCAACCAGGCTAAAGATTCTAATCTTCAAAAAGCCTTCTAGCCATAGCTGATATAAAAAATGAACTATTTGTTGTTCAAACGATCAAGTACAGACATAACCTCAATAACGTGTCCTTTGCTTGTTTCTAGAAGAGCCTTTTCTTCGGCATTCAGATTAAGTTCTATGACTTTCTCAATACCATTCTTACCAAGAATCACAGGAACACCAAGATAACAATCGTCAAAACCATATTCACCTTCTAGCTTTATACAAACAGGGAAAACCCGTCGTTGGTCACGAACAATAGCTTCAACCATTTGGGCAGCAGATGAACCCGGAGCATACCAGGCCGAAGTACCCATCAATTTTACTAGTTCACCACCACCAAATTTGGTACGTTCAATGATAGCATCAAGTTCTTGATCGCCGATAAGTTCAGTAACAGGAATACCTCCAACGGTAGTATAGCGTGGAAGTGGTACCATTGTATCGCCATGACCGCCAAGCAACACAGCTTGAATATCTTTTGGAGACACATTTAAGGCCTCGGCAAGGAAAGCACGATAACGGGCAGTATCAAGAATTCCTGCCATACCCATTACTCTGGTACGTGGAAACTTACTTGAAATATGCGCCTGATAAGTCATCACATCCAATGGATTTGAAACAACAATAATAATGGTTTCGGGCGAATATTTAATGATTTGTTCAGTTACTGATTTAACAATTCCCGCGTTAGTTTCTATTAAGTCGTCACGAGTCATTCCTGGCTTCCGTGGCAAACCAGATGTAATTACAACTACATCGGAACCAGCAGTTTTTGAATAATCATTAGTTACACCAATAGTCCTGGTGTCGTACAAATCTACAGGAGCTTTTTGCCAAATATCAAGAGCTTTACCCTCGGCAACTCCTTCTTTAATGTCAATCAATACCACCTCGTTTACTATCTCCCTATAAGCAAGAATATCAGCGCATGTTGCTCCTACATTTCCAGCTCCTACAACCGTAACTTTCATAAGAAATAATTTAATTTTATAATTTATTTAGTCGTTTATCTTGTTACAAAAATTTCATATTCCTTCAGCTCCTTTCCTTAGGAAGACGCAAATATATATAAGAGACACCAATTAACGAAAAATTTCTTCATTTTTTACAAAGAATTAACAAGTGCTTATTTTCCTAAATTTTCAAGGTAAGGCAAAAATAATGATACACTCAAATCACATTACCATACAAAATTGATGATCAGCACATAAGCCTTCCACATTAAACCTCAACAACAAAAAAAATGTTACGGGTTGGTTAAAAAAAGGTTACGGTTTTGGTTCTCATAAAAAAGCTCCAAGACACAAAATCTGGAGCTTTTTTTAAACGACAAATATTCTTTATTCTCAGGAATTCACTTCTTTGATAATGCTAGAAAAGCAAATTCAAAACAAATCATTAATTATAACAGATACACTAATCACTGTAGTTTAACCAACTTTACCTCATCACTTTTTGATGGTGTATGCGTATAAACGCGGTCACCTTCTGTTAAGCCTTCAGTAATCCATACATAATAATCATTCTCTCCTCCTGTTCGGACCTCCTGTTTTACTGTAGATAAACCTTCACGTTTATATACGAAAAAAATATCATCGCATGAAAATAAGGCCTGACGGGGTACTATTAATACATCCTGCACACTTTTTACCACTATATTATTTGTTGATGTCATTCCCGGTAATAGAGTTTTACCTGAAGTTTCAACTTTAATTTCTATTTTAAAACCAGTCAGGAACTGTCCCGTTAATTCCTGTCCAACATTGGCCACACGCTTAACCACAGCGACAAACTCATCATCAGGGAAAGCATCAATTTTCAATCTCACAGGCAAACCCGGTTTAATTTTAGAAATATCAATTTCCTGAACATAGGCAACTGACTGAATAGTAGTTAAATCGGGAAGTGTTGCGATCAAAGGATCCCATCGGTTTACCTCTGATCCTATTCGTATTTTCTGTCCATCGTTACCTCTGGCATAAACAATCAAACCCCGTCCGGGAGATTTAATACGTAAGTCGTTCTTTAACTGTTCCAACACACCTATATCATCTCTCTCACGATTAATCAGTTCAACAGCACGGTTCACTTGAATCTGGTATTTTCGTTTTAATTGCGAATAATTTCTGTTTCGTTGTTCTAAACCACGTTGTGAAACTTCCAGATTAATCTGTGCCTGCCTTTGAACTGCCTTTGATTCATATTTTGATTGTTCAAGACTTATCTCCTTATCATGCACCTGATCGCTTGCCTGCCTAATACCATCGCGTTCTTCACTCAACACCAGCGAGCTGTCAATTTTAATATTATCAAGATTAACTTGATACATATCCAACCTATCGTAAAGTGTCTTAAGTCGCTCCTCCACTTCGGCAGGATTGAGTGTTGCAACATAATCACCTTTCTTTACAACTGTTCCTTCCTTAACAATATCAGTTATTGCAAGCGATCTGATACGCAGATTTTGACTAGTAAGTACATTAGGAATAGTGATGTCCATAGATTCAAGAGCTTCCAATTCGCCCATACTGGTTACAACTACTTCAAACACTCCTTTTTCAACCTTTATAATGTCAGGCTCTTTTCCTTTTTCGCGGGTAGCAACAGCATAAATAATCAAGGTTACAGCAACCAGCGCAATGGGTATAATTAATTGCCAGAATTTTTTCATTATCTCCTCCTATTTTTGAAGCAATTGGTCAAGATCTTCAATCAATGGTTTGTTGTTCAAAAAATCATACAACGTTAACTGTCTTATTCCATAAAAGCTAACCCAATAGCGCTGAAGAGCCGAGATGTAGCTCCTTCGAGCTGAATCAAGAGAGTTTCTTGCTGAATTCAACCTGATAACATCCACTTTATCAATCATAAAGCGCTGTTTTGTAACTTCAAAACCCAACTGAGCAATGGTGTCAGCTTTGGCTGCAATGCCAACCTGCATTTCCTGAAGGTTAAAATCCAACACATTAATTATCAAATCCTGTTCAAAATCTATCTTGGCCTGCTTTACAGTAGCCTCTGTAACCTCCTGTTCAGATCGCACCATTTGAATTTTTCCCCTACGTAAACCCCAGTCAATAATAGGTACATTAAGTGAAATCTTAACCTGCTGCTGATCAAGAAATGGACTCTCATAAGCCGTTCGCACATCAGAGGCGTTTTTATTTATTCCCAGATTTCCCCTTAAACTAGCACTCAAACCACTCTCGGCCCTTGCCTTAGCCACATTCCTACCGGCATCAAGCAATTGATACTGAAAGTCCAGAATCTCAGGATTATTCTCAAAAGCCAATGCAAGTGCTTCATCAACCTTAATTTTTAACTCAGGTACAGAGGAAGGCACAATGCATTTAATTTTCACATTATCAGGAAGTCCCAGAAAAGAACTAAGCGATGCATAAGCCTGCCTAAGATCAATACTTGCTCTTGATCTGGCAAGTTCAGCATTTAGCAATCCCAACTCCAGATCGAGTAATTCATCTTGTGTAACAGTCCCAATTTCAAACCTCCCACTTCCTATTAGGTATAGGGTATCAGCATTGGAATAATTGTTTTTAGCTATTTCAATATTAATTTCTGCACTAACAACCGAAAAAAAGTAGTTAATCACCTGAAGTGCTAAATTCTCCTTCGACTGCAGATATTCCTTCTTAGCCTGTTCAAATTTCAAAGGCTCCATTCGGGATTCCCATCGAAAACTATTATATCCATTTAGTGATTGGGTAAAACCTAAAGTAACTGGACTTGACGCAAAGTTCACAATATCTTTGTCTAAATCTTTTACTCTTTTCAATCCTGAAGAAACATCAAAAACACCTCCTGTTAATGGCACATTCTGCTTAACCGAAAGAGAAGCATCTGATGAAAAAGACGCCCTCTCTTTAAACTCATCATTTTCACTCACATAAACCGACCGGTCATAATTAACTGGCACCGAGTTTAGACTTAAACTAGGCAAACGACTTGCCTTATAACTTCTAAACTCCCAATATCGTGAAAGATACATATTTTTCAATCTGAAACTGTATAGCGATTGCTGATGCGATAAGCTAATAGCTTCATCCAAGGTAAGACTCAGACTAATTGTATCTTTACTTTGCCCTGCCATTTGCATAACAGGAAAAACAATCATAAGTAAAATTAATTTTAAAAACCTGATCATACTGTTTTTCTAGTTTAAGTTCTCAATCAAATTTCTTTATCGAATAAAACAAATAATCCTTCAACAAACTATTAAACAGATCAATGCCTTAACGATTCTACAGGATCCTGCTCAGAAGCACGCTTAGCAGGCAAATATCCAAACACAATTCCAACAGTTGCCGAAACACCAAATGCCACAAATACAGAAAACAGACTCACGATGGTTTGTATGTCAGCCATAGCATGTATCAACTGAGCCAGGATAACCCCCAATACAATACCAATCATTCCTCCTGATACGCTAATCAAGGTTGATTCAGCCAAAAATTGCACAATTATATCCTTACGCGAAGCACCTATAGCCTGACGGGTTCCAATTTCGCGAATTCGCTCCCAAACCGATGCAAGCATAATATTCATGATACCTATTCCTCCCACAAGGAGGGAAATTCTGGCAATGGCTCCCAAAACAATATTGAATATATCGTTGGTTTTTTGTTGTTGTTTTAGCAATAGTTCCGGAACCGTCACTTCAAAATCGTAAATATCAGTATGACGTCTCAGAAGCATTCGCTTAACTATATCAGCTGTAACGCTTAGGTGTTCGGTTTCCTCAACCTGAATAATTATTTTATCCAACTGATTGACAACAGAACTAACGGAGCCATCAGTTGAAGATGATGCTGTTGAAGATGTATTCATACCATAACCCGATCCTCCCCTGGCCATTCCTTCTAAAACATCAGGATTAATCCTTGTGCGGTCTTTAAATCTTAAAAGCATTGTTTTAACCGGCACAAATATTTTATTATCGGTACTACTAATACCCATTTCATCGGAGGCAGAAGCCGTGAAATCGCGTCGTTCAATTACTCCTATTACTTTCAACCATGTTTGGCCGCATTTAATGTACTGGCCTATGGGGTCCTGAGTATTGAAAAAACGATTCTTAATATTATCACCAATTACACAAACCGGGAAACCCCCATTACTCTGATCATCATTGAAAACACCACCACTCTGCAAATTTATATTCAGTAATTCAAAATAATAAGCCGATACGCCCTCAAGTGACACAGGGTAGCTTTTACCCTGTAATATGGCATGATAATTCAGTGAAATAACCGGACTAACTTTTAAAACAGTGGGGATAGATTGCTCAATGGCATCGGCGTCCAACAAGGTTAATCCCGGTGAAAAACGGCGTATATTTGAACCAGCTGCACCACCTTGCGATTCAGTTGAGCCAACAGCTATATCGGTAGGCGTTACAATAATATTATTTACACCTACCAGTTTTATCTGCTCAAGCACCTCCTGTTGGGCTCCCTTTCCTATGGCCAACATACTGATAACTGCAGCTACACCAAACATGATACCCAGGGCCGTGAGCATTGACTTCATTTTATTGGCCAGAATGGCCTCAACCGCAATGATCACATCGTGAATATACCTGGTAAAAAGATACTTTATTCTTTTCATGAAATTGTTATTTGTTCAAATATGAACATGACGTAACATTTATAATCTACCCGAAGAATACTGATAATTACTCAGTTATTCGATTACTGTGGCCTTATGCGCTCTCCTTGTTGCTCTCTCCCTTCAGGACGCCTTCCACGAGGCCCTTGTCCGGGTTCCCTCAGCGGCTTTTCCGGTTCATCCTTCTGTTTAATTGCTTCTTCTGAGGCTTTTTTATTGCGTTCCTGAATCTCTTGAAATATATCAAGCCCCAACAACGGAAATTCCTCTGGTTCGGACGGCTCATTCAAAAGCACCTCCTGTCCTTCCTGAAGGCCTTTACTAACCACAACAGAATTTGCATTTTCCACGCCAAGATCAACTATCTGCTTTACCCATTGGTTGGTGTAAGTATAGACGAATCTGGTTGAATCAGTCTTAAATACTGCATCTAAAGGAATATATAATGCTTCTCTTAAACTGTCGGTAGTAATAATGTTGCTTGTTGTCATGGCCGGCCTTAACTCGGGATCGGTACCATATAGTTTAATAGTTACCTCAAAAACCTTTGTATCGCCATTAGGTAAAACCTGACCAATATTTGCCACTGAAATAACTTTACCGTCAAAACTTTTATCCGGAAAAGCATCCACTCCTATGGTAACTTTCTGGCCCACGCTAATTTTGGAAATATCAATCTCATTGATAAAAGTTTTGGATATCATTGAAGAAAGATCTGGCAGTTCAGCAATACGTGGAGCCCAACGATTCACACTACTACCCACCTTAATTTTTGATCCTAACCGGTCGTAACTATAAATAACCATACCGGGCTTAGGTGCTTTCACATCCAATGCATCGAAAAGGTCAACAATATCTTTTTCTTTTTCCTGAGCACGCTTAACTTCTTCCAAGGCCCTACCCACAACGTGACGAGCCTGCTGTTGTTTTAACTCATAGTTTCTTAAGGCCTGTTCCATGTTCTGTTCGGCACGTTCCAGATCAAGCGAAGCCTGCCTTTTAACAGCTGGTGATTCATATTTTGATTGTTCCAGTATCAGCTTTTTTTCCTCAACTGCCACACGCGAATCAAGCAACCCATCTCTCAGATTACTCATATTGATATTGGTATCAATCCGAGCGTCTTCAAGCGATTGAAGCACTTTTTCCAGTTCTTCCCGGGCCGTTGTCAAGAGCTCCTCTATGGCAGAATGGTCCAGAGAAGCTACAAAATCACCTTCATTCACCACAGTTCCTTCTTCAACGATATCAGTAACCTTAATTTCAAAAATATTAATTCGCCGACTGGATAACTCAGCAGGTACTTCAATAAAAGTGGCATTTTCGGCCTGAAGTTGACCTGTTGAATAAACCTCTGAAACAAACGGTCCTTGTTCAACACGAACCTTTATTAACACTTCGCTTAAACTTGTGCTTCGATTGACTACCCAAATCACAAAAGCTATTATTAATACCGCCCCAACTGCGATGGCAATATTTCTGGTCAGTTTATTATTTTTCAGCATGTTTAACAATTGATTTTTCTTTCAGACAATTGGAAATTAATAAAGTTTAATAACTCTCTGTTTTTTTTCAAGAATAACCTGGCAAAATGCCATTTACCAAATTCATGTATATTAAAACGAACACAAAAAATATCCCATTATACATATTAAAACCCTAACCCTCATTACTTAAGAGCCAGGGTTTCAATCGCCAGTTTTTATTGTTTTATTGTCTCCACTACTTATTAAACCATTGATTTTATCACGTCCATTATATTGCGTGCCAGCATATCGGCAGCCACTTTTGATCCGGCCTCGGAATAAACCCGTATAATTGGTTCTGTATTGGATTTGCGAAGATGTACCCAGCTATCGGCGAAATCAATTTTAACACCATCAATATCAGTTACCTTTTCGTTCTTATAAAGAATCTTCACCTTTTCAAGAATAGCATCCACATCAATATCAGCAGTGAGTTGTATTTTATTCTTCGACATAAAATACGAGGGATATTCACTTCGTAGATCCGAACACTTAATACCCTTTTTAGCCAAATGCGAAAGAAATAATGCAATCCCCACCAAAGCATCGCGACCATTGTGACTGGCTGGGTAAATAACACCGCCATTGCCCTCGCCGCCTATAACAGCCTTTGTTGACTTCATCATTTCAACAACATTTACTTCACCAACAGCGGCTGCTGAATAGCTACCACCATGTTTATGCGTCACATCACGTAATGCTCGTGTTGAGCTCAGATTTGAAACCGTATTTCCCGGTGAATTCGATAACACATAATCGGCAACAGCCACTAATGTGTACTCTTCACCAAACATTGAGCCGTCTTCATTAATAATTGCCAACCGATCCACATCAGGGTCAACCACAAAGCCCACATCGGCTTTTTCTTTTCTTATTAATTCGGCAATATCGTTTAAGTGTTCAGGTAAGGGCTCAGGATTGTGGGGGAAATTACCGTTTGCATCGCAATAAAGCTCTAGAATATCCACCACCCCCAATGCCCTAAGCAATTGAGGAATGGCAATACCTCCCACCGAATTAACGCAGTCAACCGCAACCTTAAACCTTGCTTTCCTGATGGCATCTACATCAACCAAATCCAACAATAAAACATCCTTTATATGTAACTGTAAAAAATCAGCATCTTCAGTAACATGCCCAAGATCATCTACATCAGAATAAATAAAAGCTTCATTTTCGGCAATATTCAAAACCGTTTCTCCTTCTTTAGCATTTAGAAATTCACCCTTCTCATTCAGCAATTTCAATGCATTCCACTGTTTGGGATTATGACTGGCTGTAAGTATTATACCACCATCAGCTTTGTGTTCAATAACAGCTAATTCGGTAGTTGGAGTCGTGGCCAAACCAAGATGAATAACATCAATACCAAGCCCTTGTAAGGCCCCTATTACAAGATTCTTTACCATGTCGCCCGAAATTCTTGCATCGCGACCCACCACAACTTTATTTTTAGCTTTACCACTTTTTTGTTTTAACCACATACCATATGCCGAAGTAAAACGCACAACATCAATGGGACTAAGTCCTTCGCCAGGGTGCCCACCAATTGTTCCCCTAATTCCTGAAATTGATTTTATTAAAGTCATATAATCAAATTTAAATTTTTTGCAAACACATAAAAAGACAAACTAAAACACTATGAAATAAATATTTCGTATCAGTACACAAAAAACAATCATAACATCACTATATAAAACAGCTTATAAACCTCATTGCCTTACTTATACTTCAATCGCGTGTTGCAAAGATAAATTAAAAAGAGATTGCAACCCATTTATTTTTCGCACCTTTGCATTTGGAATGCTGATTCGCGGTTAACCGGGAATACAGTGCAAATGGGAAGAAAAGATGAACAATAAAGACAGACAAGACAAAAAAGGAACAAGACGTCCGGTTACAAAAGACAGAGTTCGTTCTGACAAAAAGCCAGACATAAAAGTCCGAATTCCAAAATCAGACGATAAAAAAATGCCGGAAACAATGCGGCTGAACCGGTATATAAGCAATGCCGGAATCTGTAGCCGTCGCGATGCCGACAATCTGATTTCCAAGGGTATGATTACCGTTAACGGCAAAATAGTAACCGAACTGGGAACTCAGGTAAAATTCAGTGATAATGTTCTTTACAAGGATCAAAAACTGAATCCTGAGAATAAGGTTTACATTGTACTTAACAAACCTAAAGATGTGGTTACTACCGCATCTGACCCACAAGGCCGAAGAACAGTGCTCGATATTGTTGCAGGCGCCTGTACTGAAAGGATTTATCCGGTGGGTCGTCTCGACATGCAAACCACTGGTGTGTTATTGCTAACTAATGATGGTGAGCTTTCAAAAAAACTTACTCATCCATCAACTAACTGCAGTAAGATTTATCATGTTTATACCGATAAACCGGTTACTCAGAACCATCTTTCGCAAATAGCAGAAGGAATAGAACTTGAGGACGGAATTATTAATGCCGACGCAATTAGTTATGCCGATGCAAGCGATAAAACACAAGTAGGAATAGAAATACATTCGGGCAGAAACAGAATTGTTCGTAGAATTTTTGAGCATCTTGGATATAAAATTGTTAAGCTTGACAGAGTCTATTTTGCAGGGTTAACAAAAAAAAGAATTCCAAGAGGGAAATGGCGATTCCTGACTGAGCAGGAAATCACATTCCTGAAAGCCGGAATCTTAACATAAGCTTATTACAAAAAAGGGGAATAGGTGAAGATTAGCAGGTTGTGAAGTTGAAGACATTTATTGAAAAAAGGAAGGTTTGTTTAGAGTATCTCTTTTTTTTGTATTATAAAATTTCAATGCAGCCTAATAATTATAACCGTTCTTCTGTAAATAAAATGTGTTACCAGCTTAAAACAATCATTCTTTTATTTCTTACACTCTCATTTCAGGTTTCCGCCCAGAAGCCTGTTTCTTTCTCTTTGGCCGATTTTGAAACCCATGAACCGGTTCCATTCGTAAATATTCAATACGGAAACCTCCAACAAGGGACTATGAGTGATATTAACGGTCGGTTTGAACTGCCGTTCAATTTGGCATTTTCCCATATCAGGATTAGTTGCCTTGGTTACAAAACCGCTATAATTCAAGTCCTTCAACTTAAAGACAATCAGGTTATTTATCTCGAGCCAGTTAATATTGAATTATCGCAGGTTAATGTCTTTCCCGGGAAAAACCCGGCACTCTCAGTCATGGAAAAAGTGTACGCTCAACGCGACTTGAACAACCCCGACAAAACTTCCGATTATTCCTGTATCATTTATCATAAAATGATCTTCTTTTTAGATATGCCAGATTCTATTAACACTCAAGATAAAGAAACAAAAGAACTGGTTGAATTTAATCGTAACAACCACCTCTTCTTAATAGAGTCGGTTTCGGAGAAAAAACACCTGGCACCTGATAAAACCAATGAGAGATTAATATCTGGTCGCGTCAGTGGGTTGGAGCAACCATCATTGGCTATGCTTCCTGCTCAAATTCAACCTTATTCATTTTACCAGGATTATATTAAGCTGTTTGACGCAGATTTTTTAAATCCAATATCCCAACAGGGACTAAAACAATACCTTTTCCTGTTAAAAGACACCCTTCTAAATAGTGACGGCGATACGCTTTTCTACATCTCCTTTGAACCTAGAAAACAATCCTCTATCAGAGCAATGAAAGGTTCCATGCACGTTCACATACCGTCCTATGCTTTAAAAACTATTACTGCCGAAACTATTCAGGAGCAAAATTCCATTCTCCTCTCAATCAATCAAAATTACGAACAACACGAAAACAATAAATGGTTCCCAAGCCAGTTAGAAAGCAGACTTCAGATAAAAAAAACAGTAACCGGACAAGCATTCCCTTTTCCATTGGTTGGTACGGGAAAAAGTACGGTCACAGCCATTAAGCTGAATCCTGAATTCGACAAAAAAGATTTTTCCAATATTCAATTTATTGATGAGACTGGTAATAAAAATGCCCCATCAATAGAGCAATTCCGTTACGAACCTCTTACCGAAAAAGACTTAGCAACCTACCACGTTATTGACAGCATGGGACGAAAGCATCATTTAGATGTATTGGTGAATATTGAAAAAAATCTAATAGAGGGATATTTACCTCTGGGTTACGTTAAACTAGATGTGAAAAAAATAATTGATATTAATCAATACGAAGGGTTTAAACTTGGACTGGGCTTGTGGACTAGTGAAAAGATTTCAGACAAATTTTCGACTGGAGCGTATTATTCCAGAAGCTTTAGGTCGGAGGATAATAATTATGGAGCCGGATTGCTCTTGCATCTTAATAGACAAGCGCAGCGTGAATGGGATATGTATATTGATAAATGCCTAAAGGAATCAGGCAGCTTCAGTTTTTTGGATGGATACGCCATCGCTTCATCCGAACGGTTTAAGCGTCATCTTATTGAAAACATGGATCCAACCAGCTCGATATACACCTCATTCAGGACAAGAATGTGGCAATATTTTAAGAGCCAGATTTCATACCAATACAACGAAGTTAAGCCTGTTATAATATATCCATTTTTCAACGAGAACCCACAAATACAGGAACCATATACCAATCACGAATATGGTATTAAGTTAAAATGGGCCCATAAAGAGACTTTTAGTTACACGCAATTTGGGTTGACATCCAATGGAACTAATTATCCAATTGTCTGGACCAACTTCATCGTTGGAAATGGTTCTCAGGGAGAGGAGAATTTTAACTACAAAAAATTTGAGACTCAGATTGAAAAAAGCTTTCGTCCCTGGCCATCGGCAAAAGCCATTTTAAGAGTAACTGCTGGTACCATAGAGGGTAGCTATCCTGCATCTAAATTATATAGTGCTCTGGGCACACACAGGGAGAGAACAGGAATTGAAACCCCTTTTTCTTTTGCAACCATGCTACCCAACGAATTTGCGGCAAGTCAATTCACATCCATTTTCTTCAGAAATACTTTTTTTACTCGATTGAATAAATCAGGAAACTTCAAACCTGAAATCACTCTGTCGTCCTCATTTGGTATTGGTGATGTAAAAAATTTCCACAATACAATTCAATCCTTTAATAAGGGATATTATGAATCAGGAATATTTTTTGGAAACCTTTTTAGACAACTCATCTTTAAATACGGATTTGCTATTCATTACAGGTATGGACCTTATAAACTCCCAAAAGAAGCCCATAACTGGTCGTTCAAAATTGGGCTGGAAGTTGGCTTATAACATCTAACCCACTCCTTTTGCTAAAGGAAACATCATGTAACCTAATCAATCTTTATTTTTTCTTTTAGAAACAAAATCCTCAAAAAAAACTATAGAGGATAACCATATCGTACAATTTTTGAGAATCAATACTTTGTTCATTTCAATTTTAATACTAACTTCATCCTATTATCCGTAAAGTTGAATTATTAAGCAAAGACATTCAGAGAATGCCTTATGCTTTGCACAACACCAATGAACGGACTCTGAAAATAACAACAAAACATTTTATTTTTGAATGAATTTTTAGAGATTATCTACTATTTTCGAATAAAATTACAAATTCATTATAAATTATATGATAGTTTGAAAATAGACCAATGGTGATTATTAACAATTTTTACTAACATAAATTTACTCTCATGGCAAAAGAAAAAGAAGGAAAAGCTCCTAATAATAAAAAGGCACCTGCCAAAACTCTTAAAGAGAAAAGAGCTGCAAAAGCAGCTAAAAAGGGTGGTAAAAACGACTAAACTCAATAAAGCACGAGATTTGTTGTTGGGTATGTTTATACCCCGGGAACTTGACATTGAAATCTTTTCCAACCTTTTTTTATCAATGTTGGAAAGAAATACAATCACAAAAACGGAGCATTAGTTTTTGT
Source organism: uncultured Marinilabiliaceae bacterium (assembly GCA_964608615.1). Taxonomy (GTDB): domain Bacteria; phylum Bacteroidota; class Bacteroidia; order Bacteroidales; family Marinilabiliaceae; genus CALEUX01. The sequence goes on along the minus strand of CAZSQG010000013.1, from coordinate 2,818 downwards.
AGCTACGAAACACTGACTCAACCTCTTAACAAGAGTATGAGTCAGTGTTTTTTTTGAATTAAGATCAAAAAAAAGTCCCGCTAAAAGCGGGACCCGAAATCTTAAATGATTATAATAGTTTAAACTAAGCTAGTTTAACATTTACTGCATTTAATCCTTTTCTTCCTTCTTGAAGTTCAAAAGTTACTTCATCGTTTTCTCTGATGTTATCTTGTAACCCAGTTGAATGCACAAAATACTCTTGTGAAGAATTTGCGTCTTTGATAAAACCAAAACCTTTGGTTTCATTGAAAAATTTTACTACTCCGTTGTTCATAATATGATTTTAAATATTGCTGCAAAGATATAACTAAATATTCATACGATAGCATAAAATCATAAATAATTAAATCTTTTTTGCTGATTTCTTAATAATTAAAAGGCAAAACAACGTTCATCTCGTTATCTATTAATTACTTAAGCATCGCAAATTGATAAATTTATTCTTCACAAGCCTTCAGGATATAAAAATCGCTTTATGATTGGAAAATGTAATACCCATTCCTTTATGTGAAAATTTCCACCTTATATCTTAATTATCCATCAACCGCTTTCAGTACGTTTGCTGAACCTCCATTTATCACCACTACATACACAAAAACTGATATAGTAGCGGAGCTGTTACAAATATTTTCTTTGGTTTACAACACTATAGCATACAAACTCCCAATAAATTCCTAATAAGTGAAACTACTTCCTTACGAGGGTTTTTTATCTTTTCAATAATCTGTTTGAGATCCAGACTATAAAAAATTAATCTGCTTCCTATTGCTTAATCTCGTTGTTCTTTCATTCAATAACCCCCATCTTCTTCATTAAAAACGATGCATTTAACTTTTTACTAATGCCATCCTTAACCTTATAATCAAAGATCAATTTATCGTCATCGAGTTCTACCTCAAAGCAATGATTGGTTACAATATCCGGATATTTTTTATCTAGCTCCCCAATGGTCAAATCATGCGTTGCCATAACAACCACAGCATTAAGTGAAATCAATTTCTCTAGCAATCCAATAGAGCCAGTCTGCTTATCCTTTGTATTGGTACCCCTTAATATTTCATCAAGAACAACCAATGTTTTTGATTGATTACTTACATGGTCAATGATCTCGCGAATGCGTACTAATTCAGCGTAAAAATATGAAGCCTTGTGCGATAGAGAATCCCGTATATTAATACTTGACATAATCTCACATGGCGAAAAACGAAATGATTTAGCACAAACCGGAGCACCATTCATAGCCAAAATCAAATTTATAGCTAGTGTTCGTAAAAAAGTGCTCTTGCCTGCCATATTAGCCCCAGTGATCACCATGATCTTAGGCTGCCCGGCAAAACTGATATCATTATTAACACGACTCTCCGGTGAAATAAGGGGGTGTCCCATCTCTTGCGCTGTGATTTCAAATGACTCATCGCACAATTCAGGAAAACAAACCAATTCGTTATTGTTTCTTGAAAACCTGCCAAAGCCAATTATTGCATCCATTTCAGCCAAAGCATCAAACCATGAAGAGACACTTTTTTTATGCAGCTTCTTCCATTTTCCCAAACGACAATAGATTTGAAGATCAAATAAAAAGAGAATATTAAACAAAATCGCTACAATGAAATTATAACGATAATCGAACTTCTCCAGTAATTTAAATAACTCATTAAGAATTTTACTTGCTGATTTCTCCCCCTCCGTAAATTCATCCTTAAGATTTATCAGATAAGGCGAACTAAACTTCTCTTGCTCGATCAAATAAATCAACGATGCATACTTCTCAAATGTTTTTGCATTTCTCCCAAGTTTATTGTGAGCCTCATCCAATATTTTCTTTTTCCTTGCCACAATAAAAAATGAAAGAATAACCGGTAACCATAAAATATTAGCTGATAATAATCCAATGGATACTACGATAATTAGTCCAATTAAAACCAGTGGATAAATAACAAGCAGAGGCTTTAATCTGGTAGACATATCCTCAGTCTCGCAAAGCCATGCAAGCAAATTATCGACTTCTTCTCCTTTTTCAGTTAAAAGCATCCCTCGAGCTTGAAAATCCTCCATAAATGCGGGCTTCATCGACAATTCATTCACACTTTTCTGATATTTGATTATTTCTTTCTTTTCAAGAGTCCAATGACAAAGTCTTTCCGCAAAGCGATGCGCTCCAGCATTTGTTACAGACCGATTTAAGTATTGGAATAATGAACCTGAACCAAATAAGTCAAAATCGCCAGCCAAATGTAAATTCAATTTCTCAAAGTCATCTCCCCCATTGAACTCATCACACTGATGTCCAAGATATTTTAATTCATTCTGATTAATGAGTATTCGTTTTTGCAACATTTGCTGTCGCCCAACCAAATTAAGATCTGTTTTAACAGCAACAAGAAAAGCTATAATAGAGAATCCGCTTAAAACAGCTAACCACCAAGCTCCACCAGAAGATGCAAACCAAGCTAAAAAACCAATAAATCCAATGAATGATAATAACCGCATCAGAAAAACATATATGAATTTCTTTTCAAGTTGCTTCAATTCAAGCTGGTATGTCGCTACTTTTTGAGAGTAATAAGAATAAGGAGAATCTTTCATATTTTATGCATTAGTAAACAACATCTCAAAGATAGAAACAAAGCCATAGAAATCTCAAAATATAATCCAATAGATATTTGGATTTATCAGCTTAAAAGATTTTGAGATGTTATTCCCAACGAAACGAAGAACTAAAATCCATTAATTAATAATACGTTATTGGTAATTGAATCAAAAATCTGTCATTGTT
>CAZSQG010000012.1:0-59283 GCA_964608615.1 uncultured Marinilabiliaceae bacterium | reverse complement strand
ATAATTGCTTTAACTCTTGATGCAATGTCTGACATAGCTTTAATTTTTAAGTTAATAATTTAATTTTGGTTTTAAAATAATTGTGCAAAGAAAAAGATTTGCTTAAAATAAATCAAATATTCCTCAAAGTAAATGCGGGTGAGGTCTATTTTTTTTATATTTTTGGTCTTTATTAAGATCTTTTTTGTTCGTATAATTAGTTTATAATGAAAAACATAGTGGTGTTTGCTTCAGGGTCTGGTACCAATGCCGAAAATATTATTCGGGTGGTTAACGCAAATGGGGGGGCAAAAGTTTCATGGGTGGCTTCAAACCGACCTGATGCGTATGTGTTGAAACGTGCTGAAGGGTTAAAGGTCAACACATTGGTTTTTGATAAAAATTCATTTTATAATACAGATGAAGTTCTTACTTTTTTAATTGATTGTCAACCCGATTTAATCGTTTTGGCAGGTTTTTTATGGTTGATGCCGTCAAAAATAGTAAAAAAATTCCAGAGACGCATCATTAATATTCATCCGGCGCTTTTACCAAAATATGGAGGGAAGGGAATGTTTGGTAATAATGTGCATCAGGCTGTAATCAATAACGGAGAATCCGAGTCGGGAATTACTGTTCATTATGTAAATGAAAAGTACGATGATGGTGATATTATTTTCCAGGTTAGGTGTTCTATTGGACCCGAAGATGATGCTTTGTCTCTGGCCTCAAAAATTCATGATCTTGAATATGAATACTTCCCTAAGGTAATATTGAATCTGCTACAGCTTCAGTAATTGCTACCTCAGTATTATTTGGATTATTTGTGTTTATGCTATCCAGTTCAATTTTTATGGGAGCAATAAACTCAAGAAATTGAGTCATGTTATCTTCTCTTATAGGATCAACTGCTGGTGCTTCCATTTTTAGAGGGTCAATAGGATTGCCATTTTTGTAAACTCTGAAATCGAGATGAGGTCCTGTTGCCAATCCGGTCTTACCTACGTATCCAATTAATTGGCCCTGTTTTACGTTCTGCCCCTTGGAAATTCCGGTAGCAAAACCTGAAAGATGCATATAAACTGTCATGTAGACGCTGTTGTGTTTTATTTTAATATAGTTACCTCCCCCTTTTGGATCCCAGCCCCGGTGTGTTATGCGTCCATCTCCAAGAGCATAAACCGGTGTTCCGGAAGGAGCGGCATAGTCAACACCATGGTGTGGTCGTCGGATTTTTAATACAGGATGAAAGCGATTGTGGCTGAAACGGCTGCTTATACGTGAAAATTTCAAAGGAGCTTTTAAAAATGCTTTACGCAAGCTCTGTCCTTTATCGTCGAAAAAGCTCCAGGTGCTGTCTTCTTCATAGTGAAACGCATAGAAGGGTTGCCCGCGGTGGGTAAACAGTGCAGCATGAATAGAGGAAACACCAATGGAAACACCTTCAACATACGATTCATCGAAAATAACCCTAAAGTTGTCTCCTTTTTCAATTCCAAAGAAGTCAACTGTCCAGGCATATATTTCGGATAGCTCAATGGCGAGCATTGGGCTCAGGTTGTTTTCGCCAATAGCGTTCCATAACGAAGAAGTTATGATGCCTGAGCCTTCTTTACGAATTACCTCAATGGGTTTTTGATAACGGGTAACGCTGTTATTTCCGTTTAATTCCATTACAAGGTAATTGGTGTTATCCACTTCGTAAACGAAAAATTCAGGTGTTTTAAGAGAATCTTTTCTAAAAAAAACGGTGTATTTGTTTCCGGTTCGAATGCGTCTGACATCAAAAACAGACTTGCTGTTTTCGGCTAGTTGATGAATTATGGCATAATCAATTTTTTGCGACAGGAGCAAGGTTGCCAGGTTTTGGTTACGACCCACCATGCCTCTTTCAATATGAAAAGAGTCTTCAATAAAACCATAAAGTCTGGCTGGTGGCAGTGGTGCCGGGAAGTCATCTATTTCAAGCGAATCCAATATTGACGGGTCGATGTCGTTGACCGCCTTCCAGTGATGTATGTAAAGTGTTGATGGAACAGCAATAATTATAAGAATACCAATAGTTAATAATACTTTCTTCACTACAACAGGGTTTTAAGATTGGTTTTATAATTCAGATTATGGCCGTGGTATAAAATGAAACCAGAATTATCGACTTCTAAATTAAAGAAAAAGTCAATCAGGACAAACTTTTGATGCTGTTTATATGATTTTTTATCCTTTAATGGTATCAAATCCTTTACCGTAAACGCCCATAACATTACCCATAGTAATAAATGCTTCGGGGTCTAAACGTTTAACTATTCCTAATATTATATGTGATTCACTTTTTGGTGCAATAACCATAATAACACTAACCGGATCGCCCGAATAACCTCCCTGGCCGGGTAACAGTGTGAGTCCGCGATGGGCTAAGTTGATTATGTGATCTTGCAGCTTTTTATGTTTTTTTGAGAAAATAAATATTTGAACAGTCTGTTTTGTTCCGCTAAGCGCCAAGTCGATAGTGTAAGCAAAAATAGCCATAGTCATAAATCCATATACCATGGTTTCAATTGACCTGAACAAAAGGAAGGATGATGCAATAATGACAGAATCAAGGGTAAGCAGCAATCGTCCGAAGCTAATGTTTCTGTATTTGTTAATCATTAAGGCAATTGTTTCAGTACCTCCGGTGCTTCCTCCGTTTAATATTATAATTGCACCACCAAACCCGGCAAGAATGCTGCCAGTGAGGGTGGCCATCATTTTTTCCTGAAGAAGAGGTTCGGGAATAGTTCTGCTGATAACAGAAAGTAAAACTGAGAAGACTATCACAGCGTAAATGGTTTTAAAACCAAAGGAAGCTCCAATGATTTTAATTGCCAACAATATAAGAAAGGAGTTCATTATAAGCGACGTTAATCCAATGTCCCAGCCGTCTAGATAATAGAACACGGTTGAAATGCCTGTAATACCGCCGCCAATAATTTTTGATGGAATGATGAAACCAGCCCAGCCTATGGAGCTGATGCCCAGTCCTATTGTAATCATAATATAGGATTGAGCTTCTTTGCGCACTTGTGTAAAGGTCATATTTACCCGATTTAGAGACAAAAATGTAACAAGAGCTATAAGTGCGATACTTTTAGCTCTTGTTATTAATCCTTAAAAGGATAACATATTGACCCGCAGGGTTATTTATTGCATATCGATCTTTTGTTATCCGATAACAATATTGATGATTTTTCCGGCAACAACAATGATTTTTTTCACCTGCTTGTTTTCAATCCATTTTGGAGTTTGTTGGTTTTCGAGAGCGGCTTTTTCAATTTCAGAAACAGAGAGATTGGCAGGCAGCTCCAATTTAAAGCGCATTTTACCGTTAAAAGAAACCGGATATAAAACGGTGTTCTCAACCAAATAATCCAGATTGAATTCGGGCCATTTTGCATCGCATACCGTAGAGGTGTTGCCAAGACGTTGCCACAGTTCTTCGGCCATGTGAGGAGCAAAGGGAGCCAGAAGAACCAGAAGGGGTTTTAGAATGGCTTGTTTGTGGCATTTTATGTCGGTAAGGTCGTTAACACATATCATAAATGAGCTTACCGCTGTATTGAATGAAAAGCGTTCCACATCATCACCTGTTTTTTTAATGGTGCGGTGTAGTATTTTTAGCTCTTCGGGCGATGGTTGTTCATCAGTCAGTTTTAGGCAGTTATCCTTTTCAACATACAAACGCCATGTTTTACGCAGAAACTTATGTACACCATCAATACCATTAGTATCCCAGGGTTTGGATTGCTCAAGAGGTCCCAGAAACATTTCATACAGTCGAAGAGTGTCAGCGCCATATTGTTCAACAATGGTATCGGGATTTACCACGTTGAACATTGATTTTGACATTTTTTCAACAGCCCAGCCACAGATATATTTGTTGTTTTCGAGAATGAATTCAGCGTTTTTGTATTCAGGATTCCAGGCTTTAAAGGCTTCCAGGTCAAGGGCGTCGTTGTGCACGATATTCACATCAACGTGAATAGAGGTAGCATCATATTCATCTTTTAAGCCTAGCGATACAAATTTGTTGGTGCCTTTGATTCTGTAAACAAAATTTGATCTTCCCTGTATCATTCCCTGGTTTACCAGCTTTTTAAAGGGCTCGTCTTTGCAAACAAGTCCCATATCGAAGAGAAATTTATTCCAGAAACGTGAATAAACAAGGTGACCTGTGGCATGTTCAGTGCCTCCAATATATAAGTCAACATCTTGCCAGTATTGGTTGGCTTTGCTACTCACCAGAGTATTGTTGTTGTGCGGATCCATATAGCGCAGGTAATAAGCCGATGATCCGGCAAATCCCGGCATGGTGTTTACTTCCAAAGGAAAGCCCTCCTTGGTTTGCCAGTTTTTAGCACGGGCTAATGGTGGTTCCCCTTTTTCGGTGGGCAGATATTTATCTACTTCGGGTAACTCCAGAGGGAGTTCGCTTTCGTTGAGCATGTGTGGCAAGCTGTCTTTGTAATATACTGGGAATGGTTCTCCCCAATATCGTTGCCGGCTGAAAATGGCATCGCGCAGACGGAAATTTACCTTTACTTTTCCTATACCTTTTTCAGTGATGTAGTTTTTGGTCTTTTCAATGGCATCGGGTACATCTAATCCATTAATAAAGCCTGAGTTTATCATGTATCCTTCCTTGGAATCAATTGAGTCGTCCCAGGTGGAGGTGTCGGCGGGTTGCTCGCCTTTTGGTACCACAACTTGTGGAATGGGAAGGTTAAAGGTGCGTGCAAAGGCAAAGTCACGACTATCGTGAGCCGGAACAGCCATGATGGCACCGGTTCCGTAGCCAGCTAGTACATAGTCGCTTACCCAAACAGGAATCTCTTGGTTTGAAAGTGGGTTAATGGCATAACCTCCGGTAAATACGCCGGTTACTTTTTTTACTTCTGCCTGACGTTCTCTTTCAGTTCTTTTTTTTGTTTCTTCTATGTATGCTTCAACATCTGATTTATATTCGGGTGTTGTGATTTGCCACACCAACTCACTTTCAGGAGCAAGTACCATAAAGGTTACTCCAAAAACAGTATCTGCACGGGTAGTAAATATTTCCAACTTAATGTCCGATCCTTTAATAGGGAACATCATCTCAGCACCTTCGGAGCGACCAATCCAGTAACGTTGTATTTCTTTTAGTGAGTCGCTCCAGTCAATAGTATCAAGGCCTTTGAGCAGACGATCGGCGTAAGCAGAAACACGTAAGAGCCATTGACGCATCAGTTTTTGTTCAACGGGGTGTCCTCCACGTACCGAAAAGCCATCTTTTACCTCATCGTTGGCCAGCACAGTTCCAAGCGTAGGACACCAGTTTACCATGGTATCGGCCAGGTATGCTAATCGGTAGTTAAGCAATATTTCCTGTTGTTCTTTTTCAGTTTTACTGTTCCACTCCTTTGGGCCAAATGTTAATTCTTTTGTGCATGAGGCATTGATACCCTGGGTTCCTTTTTTTGAAAAATGGTTAATCAACGAATAAATGGGCATGGCTTTATGAGCATCGTTGTCGTAAAAATGCTCAAACATTTTAATAAAAGCCCATTGGGTCCATTTGTAATATTGAGGCTCACAGGTTTTTACCTCGCGTTCCCAGTCGTATGAAAATCCTATTTTATCGAGTTGTTCGCGGTAGCGGGCAATATTTTTTTCGGTTGTAATGGCTGGATGTTGTCCGGTTTGAATGGCATATTGTTCGGCAGGCAAACCATAGGCATCATAACCCATAGGATGTAACACGTTAAACCCTTTGAGTCGTTTATACCGACTGTAAATATCAGAAGCAATGTAACCCAGTGGATGTCCCACATGTAACCCAGCACCTGAAGGATAGGGAAACATATCGAGTACATAAAACTTAGGTCGCGATGAGTCTATTTCAGTTTTATAGGTTTTGTTGTCGATCCAGAATTTTTGCCACTTACTTTCGATCTCGTTAAAATTGTATTCCATAACCGGTTATGATATATAAAATTCCACTTTGTTTGCAGTGTGCGAATTTAGGAAAAGTTTTTTAATGAGTATCTGTTAAATTTGAGATTCCGTTTTGGCTTAAACTCTGGAAATATGCCATTTTAATAATTGCCTTTAAACATCGGTACTATTAAACCGATTGATATGAGTACCGTAAAACTTTAGGTTTTACCAGTCTTTCAAAATCATTGTAATCCATTTGGATAAGTTCCATGTGATTACCGGCATTAAAGGTGATTCGTTCCTGGTCGGTTAAACTTTCAGCTACATATACCGGAATGTTCCATAAATTGCCAAAGGGTGGCATGGCACCAACATCGCAATTAGGAAAAATGTTTTTGAATTCTTCTTCGTTGGCCAAATGTACATCAGAAGCTTCTAACATGCTCTTGAGGGCAGAAAAATTAATCCTTGTGGAGGCAGGGAGGACGGCCATTGCCATTCTTCCATCAACCTTTACCATAACGGCTTTTGCAATCTCCTTCCCTGAAATATGAGTAAGAGCTGCAATTTTTTGCATGGTGTAGGCTTTTGAATGAGTGATGTTGAGATAATGGATTCCGTGGGTATCCAAATAATCTTTTAAAACTTTGACTGGCATAATCTTTCAATTAATAGATTTCAATACCATAACTATCGAAAAACCTGAATAAAACTCAAAAACTATTCTTTCAGGCCAAGCCAGAGGTTGTTAGTTGTTGGTAGCGCCATGTTGCGTATTCTACCTTCTAATATCAAAGTTACAACATTGGAGTACCATAAATCAAGTTGTTTCATACGTTGGTGTTGTTTTTTTTACCCAAGTATAACAGAAATCCCGAATTATATTGAATACTTTGTGTTTGATATAATCTAACTTGAAATGTAAATTAAACACTATGAATATTAATGACTTGAATAATACGTTTGGTGTTAAAAATCAACTGACTTTTACTGAAGGTGCCAATGGTATAGTAATAGCTGATTTATCGAGTTCTTTTTCAACTTGTAAGATATCTCTTTATGGAGCTCATGTGCTTTCGTTTATCCCTGAGGGAGGTGCGGATTTATTAATGGTGAGTGAAAAATCATTTTTCGGGAAAGGTCAGCCAATTAGGGGTGGGATTCCTGTTTGTTTTCCCTGGTTTGGTGTGCATTCCTCAAACTCAGAATTGCCAAATCATGGTTTTGCACGTTTATTAAACTGGGAAGTGATTGCTTCAAATAAGTGTAACGATGGTGCTATTAGTTTGAAGCTGGGATTATCTTCAAATGAAAAAACCTTTGAGCTTTGGCCTTTTACCTTTTATACTGAGTTGGAAGTTATTGTGGGAAAGCAATTAGAACTTAAATGGGTGATAAAGAATAACGGTGATTCAGCTTTCGATATTTCACATGCACTTCACAGCTATTTTGCCGTTAAGGATGTGGCTGATATTAGAGTTGAAGGACTTGAAGGAACCTCGTTTATTGATTCAACAAAGGGGGGCGAGCTGAAGAATGGAGAGGGATTTCCTGTAATCATTAACATGGAGGTGAACCGAATATATTTGGATACAAATTCAGAGTGTAAGGTTGTTGACAAAAAACAAAACACTACAATCCGGATTAAAAAGACAGGAAGTAATTCCACCATTGTATGGAATCCATGGGCCGAGAATTGCAAAAAGATAAGTGATTTTGGAGATGACGAGTATAAACAGTTTGTGTGTGTTGAAAGTGGAAATGTAAAAAAGAATTCCCTGATGCTGAAGCCGGGCCAACTTCACTTAACAACCCTTATGATTTATCAGGAATAATTATATTTACAAAAGTATTGGTATGATAGCAGGAAAAGAGTAATTTTGCAGCCTGTTTGAGGTCCCGTAGTTCAATGGATAGAATGTCAGATTCCGGTTCTGATGATATGGGTTCGAGTCCCGTCGGGATCACCATAAAAGGATAAGTAGCTAAAAATAGCTTTTTGTCCTTTTTTCTTTACTCAAAAACTGTTTCTACTGGTGTAAAGTAGGTTTTTGATTTTTATTGCTCTTTTGATAACATTGGTTCAAATTATGTTTTACCCTGACAGTCTTTCCTGAAACCTTAGGATAATAATATGACAAAGTATCGGCACTGTATTGCAAGTGGCGCTACCATGGAGTTAATGGAAATGAAAGTTTTGATTATCTTGGTAAAATTTATTTTTTAAGAGATTGGCAGGGTTTAATTAAGTGATCGATATGATTCATGAAATATTTCCACATCAGTTAAATAATCAGTTTATCGGTAAAGAAAACATCGAAGACGATGATTTTGTTTTTCAGTATAGCGGTAATTCGTTGTTGTTAGAAATAAAGGGTGATGACTTTGAAATACCACGAAAAAAGGATGTCTCAGGATTTTTAAATACAACAGAAAGCACTTTTTTATTTTCTCTTAATGGTGTTTCTTGTTTTCTTCTTTGGGATGAATCAAAAACAGATAATAGTAGGTTTACCTACAAAGAGATTAGTTTTTTTCGAACCTTTGAGCAACAGGAGATAGGATGGGCTGGTATTGTGGGATTTCAATTGATGAACTGGTATTTACAAAACCGATATTGTGGAAAGTGTGGTTCAAAAACCACTGAAAAAACTGATGAACGCGCTATTGTTTGTCAAACATGCAACACTATTGTTTATCCAAAAATTTCTCCGGCCATTATTGTAGCAATATTATGTGATGGAAAAATTCTTCTGGCACATAATTCGGGGTTTCGTAATAATATGTATTCGTTAATAGCGGGATTTGCAGATGTTGGTGAAACGCTTGAAGAAACGGTAGTGCGTGAAGTAAGGGAAGAAGTGGGATTGGAGGTGAAAAATATTCGTTACTATAAAAGTCAGCCATGGCCATTTACCGGATCGATGATGGTTGGTTTTATTGCCGAAGCCGAAAGTAATCAAACTATTTGTGTTGATAACAACGAAATTACTGATGCAGCGTGGTACCAGAGGGGGAGTCTTCCCGATCATGCTCCCAGTATAAGTATTGGAGGTGAAATGATTGAAAAATTTGAGAGAGGGGTATTATGACCAAAACCAATGCAGCCCGAATACTTGATAAGAAAGGGATAAAATACGATCTTATTGAATACGATGTGGATGTTTCGGAGTTGGGAGCCAGTGCTGTTGCTGCAAAATTGGGTCAAAATTTGGAACAGGTTTTTAAGACATTGGTGCTATGTGGTGATAAAACAGGCGTTTTTGTTTGTTTAATACCTGGTGGTGAAGAGTTGGATTTGAAAAAAGCAGCCTTTTCATCAGGCAACAAAAATGTTTCAATGGTTCCTGTTAAAGAATTGCTCGCACTTACAGGATACATTCGTGGTGGTTGTTCTCCTCTGGGCATGAAAAAAAATTATCCAACCTATATCGATGAAACCTGTATTTTGCATGATTGTATTTTTGTTAGCGCCGGGTTACGTGGATTGCAACTGAAAATAGTACCTGATGACTTGATAAGAAGCGCTTGTTGTGAAGTTGCTGATTTGATGCTTTTTTAAAAGGTTAAATGGATATTAGTTAAAACCATTCCTTCTTCTTAAAAAATATCAACATCCCAATAGCAATTGTAGTCATGACTCCCAGCGATGCAATGTAGCCCCATTTCCAGTTAAGTTCGGGCATATTCCAGAGACTGGTTTGCGTGTTAAAATTCATACCGTAAATACCGGCTACAAAGGTAAGTGGAATGAATATGGTGGAAATAACGGTTAACACTTTCATAACTTCATTCATTCGGTTGCTTATTGACGACATGTGCATGTCATAAAGGCTGAAAACCATTTCGCGTTGGTTCTCTATACTATCAATTACCTGGACAACATGATCGTACACATCACGCAGGAATATTTTTACTTCAGAACTAATAAGTGGCGAGTTGTCGCGCAGAAGGCTGTTTAGCCCATCGCGCAACGATAATACCGATTTACGAAAAAAGATGAGGTCGCGCCTAAGTGTATGAATGCTTTGCAGATTCACTGACTTTGGGTTTGAAATGATACGTTCTTCTATTGTTTCAATGGTTTCGCCTATCTGATCAAGGGCCGTAAAATAGTGGTCTACCACATTATCTAAAAGGGCGTAAGCCAAATAATCTATTCCAAGAAGCCGTAACCGGGTGTTTTGCATCTCCAGTCGACGTATTACGGGTTCAAAAATGGGTTCGTTACTCTCCTGAAACGATAGTATATAATTACTTCCAAGCACCATACTTACCTGTTCGGTCTTAAACTCCTTAGTTAACCCATTGTTTTTCCCTGTTATCATACGCATAACCATAAAGATTACATCTCCATAAGGTTCAACTTTTGGTCGCTGACTGATACTAACAATGTCTTCCTGAATAAGTGGATGAAGCTCAAAATAATCCCATACCTGTTTAAGCTTATCAATGTCGTGAAGTCCTCGTATTTGAATCCATGTCTTTGATGAATCATTCAAGTAGGGTGCTGATTTTTTAATCTCTGTTATGGGAATGGTGTCGTAATGTGACTCGTCATAATCATGGACCGTCATAAGTACTTTATCCAATTTTTTTATTCCAGTGTGCATGATAGTACCGGGAGACTGCCCCGGAGGTTTGCGTTGTACTCTTGGCATGGTTCCGGCATCAAACAATCCTTTGATACGACCAGCCGATTTATTGACTTTAAATTTCATGCTGTTTATTTTCAGCTAATTTCATTATTATTTTTGAAATATCAGATGGGTTTTAATGCTAAATGAGATTTAGTTATGAGTTTTGATTAGATTTCTACGAGAAGGATTTTTATTAACAATTTTTACCATTACATTGGAAAGTTATTCCAATGAATCCATCTAGATTTGTAAGATGAAAAAAATGGTAAAACATTTTGACTTTTTTCACTTGTTCCTACTGTGTGTAGTCTCCCTGTTTATAAGCAGTAGTGTGATAATGCCGGCTGAGGCCGCTTTGTCAGGTGTCGTTTGTCAGGATGAAAAAAGCCATTATTTACCGGCAAGCTTTGAAAACCCGCTTTATACGGTTGATTCTGCAAATACCCTTTCTGAATCGAGCCATGTAAATTATCCGACTCTAAAAAATCAGTTTAGCAGTTATTCAGTTCATTCCATTGCGGCTCATTCACTAATTGAAACCAAAACGTCGGAATACATTTCAAGTTTTGAATTTGCTCTTATACAGCCTCAGATTTTTGATCTTCTGTTTCCGTTCCATTATTATTTGTGACACAGTTTCCCAGAGTTGATGTTGCCTTTTCGGCAACGTCGAGGTTTTGTTATTTTTTTATTATGGAAACTAAGAAAGCTGGTTTGTTTTCTGGTGAATCACAAAAATTATTGAGTCATGAATACAGGAATCATGTTAATGGGCGTATTGTTAGCAATTCTTATTGTCTCGCCATTTGTTTTTTTTAGAAATAGCAAACGTAAATCCAAAGAAAAGGAGTTGTTGGATTTACTGAGGGATTTGGCTGGAAGAAACAACAGTACTGTTACCAACTTTAAAATCTGGAATAATTCAGCTATTGCAATAGATAAGGAATCTTCTATGTTGTTATTCGTTGTTAAATCAGAGAAGCAGAGTTCTGATATGGCAATAAGTTTAGCTGAAGTAAAGAATTGTAAGGTAGTTACAACAAGCCATGTAGTTAAAATTAAAAATGAAACCAACAAGGTAACGGATGTGATTGCTCTTGCTTTGGAGTCGCGGGTCGGAACGCGTCCCGATATCATTTTAGAATTTTATAATAACGAATTCGATGGTTTTATTTTAGACGGAGAATCTCTATTAGCCGATGAATGGGCTCGAACCATAAATGTTGTTCTACACAGCATAAGAATTGGCGAAAAGGTCTGATTGTGCATGTAGTCAGTGGTTTATAACTGTAAATTAAAGATGGTTTTATAGTTATATTTGAGGAGATTTGAATCAAGAAAAATCTCTCCTTATCGCGATTTTGTTTCATTAACCTGAAGGGGATTTTAAAGTCCTTTTCAGGTTCCTTTAGGTTTTAGAAAAGGACTAACAGAGGTTAGTGTCAAAATGCATGTCTAATGTTAATGTGTTATAATACAAAAGTTTAACTGTAAATTAAAAAAAGCTGTAATTTATGTTATTATCTTCACTTTTACTTATTGGTGGCTTGTTACTTCTTATAAAGGGTGGCGACTGGCTGGTGACTGGTTCTTCGGCCATTGCCCGCAAATATGGTATTTCGGAATTAGTGATTGGATTAACCATCGTGGCTTTTGGAACATCTGCGCCGGAACTGGTTGTGAGTGTATTGGCTGCTGTTGAGAAGCACCCCGAAATAGCATTGGGTAATGTGATCGGGAGCAATAATTTTAACTTGTTTGTAGTTTTAGGTTTATCAGGAATAATAGCCCCACTTACCGTTCAGGTGAGCACTATTCGCAAGGAAATCCCTTTGTCGTTGTTGGCTGCTTTGTTGTTAATGTTGTTGGCTAACAATTTTTTTATTGGAGATAGTCAAACCATGGTAGGACGAATTGATGGTTTTATTTTATTGAGCTTTTTTTGCGGCTTCTTATTTTATGTTTGGCGGAGCATGAAAATTGAAAGCGTATCGGCCCAACATCAGTCAGAATCTGTAAAAACATGGAAATCAGTTTTGTTTATTGGTGGAGGGTTGGCAGCACTTATTGTTGGTGGTAAATTGGTGGTTGTCTCTTCTGTGGATCTTGCCCGGATGTTTCATGTAAGCGAAAAAGTTATTGGACTCACTATTGTTGCGGTGGGGACTTCATTGCCTGAGTTGGTTACTTCGTTGGTAGCCATGCGCAAAAAGAGCAGCGATATTGCCATAGGTAACGTTATTGGCTCCAACATTTTCAATATTTTCCTCATATTGGGTGCTGGTGCCTTGATAGGTCCAATGGATTATTCGCTTCAGTTTAATCAGGATCTGCTGCTCCTGATTTTTGGTACTTTATTGCTGCTCCTGACCATGTTTACAGGAGGTAAACGTAAGCTAGATCGTTGGGAGGCGTTGATATTTGTAGGTATTTATATCGCTTATATGGTTTATGTGGGGATGAGAAATTAACTCATACGGTTAAACCCCTGAATGAATTCCCAATTCCATCAACATGAATGCGGGTAGTGTTGAGTACAGGTAATCCGTGGTATTGATCTTCGGTTAGGATTAAATGAAATTTGGTACATCGCACGATGATTCCATCCATCGATTGTTCAGCTTTCATTTTTTTGGAGATCGCCATAAGTCCGTTTCGGGTCTCCTCCATAAAGAGGGCTTAAAATGAACTGCCATTGACTCAGTCGAAATTAGTTTTTGCGTGGGCCTGTATACCAATGACAGATTTTTGATTTATTGATCCATCGCTGCGCTAACAATGACAGATTTATAATTTTTCCCTGTCATGTTCACATTATGCCCAATTTATTGGGTGGCGACTCAGGAAGACGACTGTTATATCTGTGGAATATTATTATATTCGCCCGAACTTTCATTAACAAAATTCCGGCTTTAGTTGATATAAGTTTTACGATGGTATTGTTTTTGTGATCTCTAAAATAGTGTCACTGGCATCAATATGCCGATGGCTGCGTCTATTTAAAAAAACATCAAATATGTTTTTTGAGCATATATTTGACCTAATAATCAATTTCTAACCCAAAAAAACCAAGATGAACAAGTTTTTTCTTCTTTCGGCTGCACTTCTTTTGATAATCGGTTCATTCACCCGTGGACAAAATGCTGTATTTGTGTTACATTCCACTGTTGGCGACACCATCGATATGGATGAGAAAAACAACTACCTGCTTTTTTCTGACTTTGACCTTGGCCAATCCAATGAATTTTTCATACGAAAATGTAATGAAGGTTTCGAATTACAGGGCTTTCACAACAACAAGCTGGAAAAAACTATGCCTCTCACCACTCAGGAGGTGAACCAATACGCTAACAATATTGAAAAAATAAACCGGTATTGGGAATCACAGGTTGCTAAAGACTCAATTGCTGCTGAATCGCTGAGCTCCGGTTTGGACCAGCCGGCTTACGAATCGCTCAATCTGGATTTAATATCACCGGTGGATATAAAAGAGATTAAAGGAGCTTTAAAAGTTGAGTGGCATCGGCAAAAGGCTCTTGAACGTATTGAAAACATCAAAAAGGGGCATATGTTCTAAGGACTGTCTCAACTAATAAAATGAGACAAAGATTAATACAATCATCAAAACGGAAGCCAGCGTAACCAGGTGGTTTATTTTTAAGGCTTTTTGTAAGTCGTTGTATGTTAGTTGACGGTTGTTGTAACCAATATAGGGTTTGTCGACTATTATTCCATGGTATTGGTTTGGGCCTCCAAATCGGCAATTAAGAATCCCTGCCAGGGCTGCTTCGGGGTATCCGGAGTTGGGGCTGGCATGCTTGTTGCCATAACGAAAAATGAATTGAAAACCTCTTTTATTCCAGGTTATAAGCACCATTAATATTGCAGTTATTCGCGCCGGGATGAAATTGGCAACATCATCAAGTTTTGCGGCAAATCTTCCAAAATGCAGGTATTTATCATTTTTATAGCCAATCATGGAGTCGAGCGTGTTGACCATTTTATAGGCAAACATCAATGGAATGCCACCCAGTGCGTAATAAAATAGTGGAGCCACCACGCCATCGCTCAGGTTTTCGGCGAGCGTTTCCAATACGGCCGTTCTAATTTGGTTAGGATTAAGATTGGATGTGTCACGGCCAACTATGTAAGATAGTTGCTTACGGCCTGCTTCAATGCCTTTTTCGGATAGCGCTTTTTGTACCAAACGAGCTTCATCAATAAGGCATTTATTTGCTAATCCCCAATAAACCATGATTGAAGCAATAGGATAATAAACCAGCGGTAGTTTTACAATTGATTTTAGGCCTGAAAACAGAATAACCCAAACGACTGAAATGAGAATCAGCGAAATTATCAGTCCCCTAAAAACAAGAAATGATCCTTTGTTAAAGTGATTATCTGCAAGAGATATTAAACGACCAAAAAATTTTACCGGATGAGGCATTATATATGGATCGCCAAAAAATAAATCCATGAGGTATCCGGCAAATAATGGAATAATTAATAATGTTGATTGCGTTATTATTGTGTTGATATCCATTGTTTTATTGCTGCGGTAAGTTTTTGATTGCTTTCTTCGTTATTTACGGCTAAGCGAAACCATGATTCATCCAACCCCTTGAAATTTTTAGCATCACGAATGAGAAAACCATATTCTTTTAAGAGATAGTATTTTAAATCAGCTGCTTTTCCATTTTCCAATTTTACCAGGAAGAAATTACAATTTGAAGGTATAATTTTCAATTGAGGAATCCCTTTTAGGGCGTTTTGAAATTTGTTTGATTGACGGGAAAGTTCAATAGTGTTAGGAACCAGTTCCTTGTAATGATCAATTATGTAATTTCCTGTTTCAATTGCCAGAGCATTTACACTCCAGGGCATTTTTATCTTATTTATCTGTGCGCAAATTGTTGCCGGAGCCAATATATATCCTAAACGTATCCCGGGTATGGAGAATGCTTTGGTTAATGATCGAATAACAATTAAGTTGTTGGGTTGAGTATTACTTGAAAATGGTGAGGAAAAACCATCGCATAACAGATCGTAGGCCTCGTCAACAATAAAAGTTTTTTCAGAGTGCTTGTTACAAATACCAATAATGAAATCAGGAGAATAGGTTTTTCCATCGGGATTATTGGGATTACCCATCCATACTATGTTTGCGTCAGAAATAAAGTTCTCGCATAAACCAGAGTTGTTTACATACGAAATAGTATGATCATGTATGCGGGCGGCATCTTCGTATTCCGAAAATGCCGGGATAACTATCAGCGAATGTTTACTTCTGAAGAGTTGAGCCAAAAGATAAAATGCTTCAGTAGAACCGTTGGTTATTACCACTTGGTTTTCGGCAAGGCCATGATGTAAGGCCATTTTCTTTTTTAAATCACTAGCCTCCGGGTTAGGGTACGAGGCCAACAGATTAATATGATTGCTCAGATGTTCGAGCAAACTATGTGGTATTCCATGATAAATTACGTTGGAACTAAAATCGGTTTTGACTAAAAACGGATAGTTATGAGGATCGTTTCCGTGACCGTTAATCATTTTGGAGGATTTTATAAACGTAGTTCATATCAACATGCTTGCGAATTAAGGCTGCCAACTGATTGTAACCTTCTTCTTTTATATCCTTGTAGCTTACTGCAACTTTAATATTGGGCTGTATTTGTTGCAAAATCGTTTCAATGACTAAGGCATTGTCGAAGATCCCATGAATATATGTTCCCCAGGTTTTGTTGTTCAGGAAATAACCATCCTCATCTCCGTTTTTCAGCCTGCAGAGGGGTGTTGAAGATTTGGTTGTTGTCCCCATATGAATTTCATATCCATTACCGCTAATTTGAGGCTGTTGGACAAAGGTGAATTGACATTGTTCTGTTTTTTTCTCGCGGCTTAAAGTGGTGATAACAGGCAGAATATTCAGTCCTTTTATTTTTGGAATGTTTCCTTCCATGCCTTGGGGGTCAAGAATTTCCTTCCCCATCATTTGGTAACCGCCGCAAATACCATAAAGAGGTTTTCCCAATTGATGCTGCGCTTTAATAGCCTTTGCTAGGCCGGTTTTATGGAGATGGTCAATATCTTCAATTGTGTTTTTAGAGCCGGGGATGATAAGAATATCTGCCTGGGTGAAATCACCTGGATTTTCCGCATAATAAAGGTTTACTTCGGGGATGTGTTGCAGGGTATCAAAATCGGTAAAGTTGGCCATATGTTTAAGACGTACAATGCCAATGTTGATTTTTCCATGTTGCGGTTTATTCCTAATATGATCCAAAACAACTGAATCTTCCTGTTCAACAAAAATATCGCGAAACCATGGGATTACGCCAATTACCGGGACACCGCTGATCTCTTCCAACATCTTTCGTCCCTGAGTAAAAAGATTTTCATCACCTCTGAACTTATTAATGAGGATGCCTCTTATTAGTTGCCTTTGGTTGGGGGGTAATAATTTAATGGATCCGTAAACCGAGGCAAAGATCCCACCACGGTCAATGTCGGCTATCAGAATGGTGGCTGCATTTACTGTTTCAGCAACCCGCATATTAGTAATGTCTTTATCCCACAGATTTATTTCGGAGATGGAGCCGGCCCCCTCTATTACCATGGGATTGTACTGTGAGGCAAGCCGGTTATACGATTTCATCACTTCAGCAAAGAGTGCATCCCTATTAGTGTTGTTGAAGTATTCAGAGGCCGATTGGTTGCCTGCTGGTTTACCATTTAGTATAAACTGACTAACCACATCGCTTGTGGGTTTAAGCAGCACGGGATTCATCTCAACAGAGCAGGCAATACCACAAGCTTCGGCCTGGACTGCCTGAGCACGGCCAATCTCTAACCCTTCGGGAGTAGCATAGCTATTGAGCGACATGTTTTGGGCCTTAAAAGGTGCAGGATGATATCCATCTTGCAAAAAAATACGACAAAAAGCCGTGTTAATAACCGATTTTCCCACATCAGAACCTGTCCCAACAAACATTATTGGATTAATATTTCTTAATATATTTGATTTAGTGTTGTTGGTCATATTGATATTTGTTGAATAGCTGTAATCAGTTAAAAATATTGATGTTAAAGCTGAATATGAGAGATTTCACCGTATGTGGGATTTTGATTGAAAATATCTTCAGTTTTGATTTGTTTTGCCATAGCATGAAAAATTCGGATTGGCCCACTGTGCGTAAATATCAGCAGACTTTGCTGGTTGTTAATTTTTTTTTGATCATTTACAAACGATTCGATCCTGTGCCACATATCCATAAACGATTCTCCTTCTGGGGCAGAAGTGTTAATGTAATCGGCAAAAAAGGCTTTGGCTTCATCTGTTTTCTCAAAGTCGCTCCACATTTTTTGTTCCCATATACCAAAATTGACCTCCTTAAGCCGGTCATCAAAATTAACTGTTTGTTTATTGTCAGCAACCGTTTTGGCAAGAAGGGCGCATCGTTGCAAAGGACTGGACCAGATGGCATAAGATTGAACGTTCAGTAATTTTAAAGCTATCTGGTTATGGCTGTTTTCATAACCAGGCGGCAGAGCAATGTCTGTTTGCCCGTAACACATCCCCTGTGGAGCAATGGTTTTGATATGACGAATGAGAGTTATTTGCATTTTTTGAGAACTAATTATTATAGTAAAAACCTACAACAATTAAATAGATTACCACTTCGCAGAGTTGCTGTAATGCACCTAAAACATCTCCGCTGTAACCACCCGTTTTTTTTATAATATAACTTCTAAACAAGAAAAAAATCACAGTTAATGTCAGAATAATAATGAATGACAGTTTCCATTCTACAAATAGAAATGGTATTAAAGAGGTTGCAGATGCTATAATCAGCGATTTTAGGCTGATGTTATTTCCTATGGGCTTAGCCTTGCTTAAAGCATCTTCACGAATGTAGGATGTGGTGTACACAAGAAAAACCGGAACGCATCGGCTGATGACGTGAGCCGCAACCAATACAATAAAAACATGATTGATTGGGATGTTGATAATGGCTGTGAATTTTACAGCCATTATTGATACCAGTCCGATGGCTCCATAAGTACCCAAACGGCTATCTTTCATTATCTCCAGTATCTTATCTTTTGGCATTCCCCCACCATAGCCATCACAGAAATCAGCAAATCCATCTTCATGAAAAGCCCCGGTAACAAAAATAGTGGCTACCATGCTGATCAAAACGGCCAGTTCCATGGGAAAGACTAAGAGAGCCAGCCAAAGGACCCCGGCCCCTATGCCTCCAATAATACTGCCCACCAAGGGGAAAAACCGAAGAGCCTTGTTAAGTAATTCTTTGGAGTAGGGGAGGGTTGCCGGCATCGGAATGCGGGTGAAAAACATTAAGGCTGTTAAGAAGATTTGCATGGTTTATTTGTTTTTAGTCTTTTGAGACGCCAGCGTCTTCAAAACTAGCCATTTCGTTCAGAAAAGCCAAGGCGCTTTGAATAACGGGCAGCGCAACGGCCACACCCGTACCTTCACCAACGCGCATATCTAGCTTGAGTACCGGGTTGGCATTGAAATGCTCCAACAACAGGAGGTGTCCTTTTTCTTCGGACTGGTGACAAAACAGGGCATTGTCTTTCACCATGGCATCAAACTGACAGGCCGTCAGCAGTGCCGCGGTGGCAATGAAGCCATCGATTAGCAATACCATTCCTTGCGCTTTGGCTTCGAGCATGGCACCCACCATCATTGCGATTTCCAGTCCACCAAAAGTAGCCAGGGTCTCGAGAGGCGACTGCGGATCGTATTTCTCTGAGATTTCCTTAAGCACCTGCTGTTTATAGGTGAGTTGCTCACCATGCATGCCGGCGCCGGCGCCCGTGCAGGTTTCTATTGGTAAGCCAGTAAACCGATGCATCAGCAGTGAGGAGGGCGAGGTGTTACCGATGCCCATTTCGCCAAAGCCAATGGTGTTGCAGCCCGTTTCAGCTTCGGCTATTACAAAGTTCCGACCTGTCGCCAAAGCTTTTTCGCATTCCTCGATGGTCATGGCAGGTTCCTTGCGCATGTTGCGCGATCCGCGGGCAATTTTGGCCGGGATGATGGGACTGTCGGCCGGAAAGTCATAGTCCACGCCCGCATCAATCACCTTGAGTTGAATGCCATTCTGGCGGCAGAAGACGCTGATGGCTGCTCCGCCAGCCACAAAATTCATGGCCATTTGCCATGTGACATCTTTGGGGTAGGGACTGATTTTTTCATCGGCCAGGCCATGGTCGGCCGCAAAGACTAAGATCGTTGGTTGCTTAATGGAAGGAGATAAAGTCTGCTGGATAAGCCCTACCTGCATGGCGATTGTTTCGAGTTGTCCCAAAGCCCCGGTGGGCTTGGTTTTGTTATCAATTTTGTGTTGAAGTTTGGCTCTCATAAAATATTCTATTATTGAAGAAATAATTCATTAGTTATTTCTTCGTATTATTTAATTTTTACCGGTATTCCTGAAACCATCAGTATTACCTCATTGGCTGTGGATGCTATAAATTGGTTCATCCAGCCCTGCAAATCGGTGAATTTACGGGCTATCTCATTTTCAGGGTGCACGCCCATTCCCAGCTCATTGCTGACTACTATAAGGTCCAAGTTCTTCTCTATGAGTTTGCTCCACTCATGTTTGGCTTGTTCAACTGTTTTTTCAAGGTCGTTGTTGTTGTCGTAAAAGAAATTAGTTAGCCAAAGGGTTACACAGTCAAGCAAAACAGTTCTGCCTCTCAAATCATGTTTCGACAACCATTTTTCCTCCTCCAGTGTTTCCCATTGTTGGTCACGGTCGTCCTGGTGTCGTTTAATACGATTGGCAAAATCGTGGTCCCACACTCTGGCTGTTGCCATATATACAGGATTTATGGATCGTTGTTCGGCCAGTTGCTGGGCAAAACGACTTTTCCCTGAACGAACGCCACCGGTAATAAAAGTCACTGTTGCCATTTTTTTGTGATGAGACTTATTTAATTAT
This sequence comes from uncultured Marinilabiliaceae bacterium, assembly GCA_964608615.1. Lineage (GTDB taxonomy): Bacteria > Bacteroidota > Bacteroidia > Bacteroidales > Marinilabiliaceae > CALEUX01. Next base: position 38,735 of record CAZSQG010000012.1, on the reverse strand, counting down.
TATTTCTTTTTACAATCAACGGTTGATGAACAAACATCTTTTACGAATCTCCAGCTAATGGTGTCTCCGGCATTAACCTCCTGAGTGATGGCCAGTTTTGGCTCTTTGCCGTTTAATGAGTAATACCAGGCTTTGTCACCTCTAAGGCCTTCAACTCCATTAATACTTACAACAAACACCAAATTAGCTAACGGATGTGTTTTTACTTCAGCGGCATGCTGAAGGGCTTCAAGAGCTGTCATTGAATCAATACATTCAACTTTGATAGTCTCAGCGGCTTTTGTCTCTCCGTAGTTTATTTCAACTGTAATATAGTTTTCTTTATCGGAGAATCCCGATAAGCTCAATATTAATAACAGAATGAGACCTGAATATAATGTGATATTTTTCATCAGTTTATATTGTTTTTACTCAAGGAATATTGCCATGGCCGGTGAAGCCCCTACTTTTAAGGTTTTTTCTTCTGTTTCTTCAGGCGAGAAAATCATCATATCACCGTTAACCGCCACCCCTTTATTAATGAATACATAAATTTTGCCATCAACAGGGTTAACCGAAACTCCATTTATTCCTGCGATATCACTAACTAAAGATTCATCTTCAAAGCTTTTACCGGTAACATCGAATACTCTTACTCCTCCAACAACATTCCAGTTTTCATCATAAGCCGATGCAACTATATATATTTTTGAATAATCCTTACTGAATGAGAGAATTGAGGCATATGAAGCGCTTACATTTTCAAGCTGATAATATGTTAAGTCATCCGTTTGAGTATTTATATATCCTAGTCCGGTAGAAGTTGATGCGTCGGAAGGTGTGCTTACGAGAGTTACATATAGATCTTCGTTATCATCTTTTACAAAATATGATGAAACAGCCTCTGTATCAATGTAAGATATTTCTTCGGTAGTAAGGTCCATAACAGCAATTGCTTTTTTGTAATTTAAGGCAGCGTAGAGTTTTCCGTTTGAAACAGCCAAACCTTCAGGCCCACCGGCTAACGCGATTTTCTTTTCTACTGATTGGGTTTTTACATTGTATTTGAGAATGTATGAGTCAGGGATATCAACCCAGTCAGGATTAGCACCTAAACATGAGATGTAAAGGTAATCACCAGAACCTATGCAGCTTCTTGGTTTTACAACATCGGTAGTGATTGTATCCTGGGCAATAAACAAAGTGTTTACCACAATTATATTGTCAGGATTATTATTCATCAGGTATAAAAGATCATTGTATTTGTAAATCCATTGTGGAGCAGAACCAATTTTTTTTCCACCATTTTGTTGCTGGTAATAAAAAGCTGTTAGTTCATTAGTTTCGTAATCATATTTAGTTATTGAAGAGGTATTCTCATCGTAACCCCCATAGTTTAAGACATAAGCTCCCTTGGTTGACGCACTTTGCGACAAATCGTTGTCGTCATCATCGGAGCATGAGCTCACTATTGCAGTAGCTGCAAAAAGAAAGGGTAATAGTTTTAAAAATTTTCTCATGATTTTTTTATTTAGTTTTTATTAAAAGTTAAGTCAGTTGAGAGAGTAAACCTGAAACTGCGCCCCCACATGGCATAGCCGGGCTCATTTACATATTGTTTGTCCATCAGGTTTTGTGATGATAATATCACTGAGAAATTGTGTTTGTTGATTTTTATTTTTCTTGACAAACTACTATTAAGCAGAAAATATCCATCAAGTTCTTCATAATCGGGATTAAAAATGTTGCCTGAGTAATTAGCTAATCGTTTGCCTGTGTAGCTTCCGTCAATAAATAGTCTCCATAATCTGTATTTTATATCAAGAGATGTATTCCCCATATGTTTTGGCACATAAATAATCGGACGGCCAATTAAATCATCAATCGAATCATCTTTGATTTCAGTGGGGTTATAGCTGTAATTAATGCAATAGTTAATATTGACATTATCAAGCGAAATCATGTTCTTTAATGAAATTTCAACGCCCTTACTAACAACTCTCGATTTATTGAAAGGTTCCCACACAATTGAAACAGGGGACCATTCAATCCAATTTTTAATATCCATATAAAAGGCGTTCAATTTTAAATCTGACTCAATAACAGCCGATTTGTATTTATAGTTTATTCCAATTTCATAGTTCATGCCATCCTCTGGTTTAAGGTCGGGGTTGCCCCCTATATTCCAGAACCTATCATTGAAAGTTGGTACGCGGTAGCTACGGCCTATATTGGCAGTTAGTTTTATCAGACACTCTTCATTGGTAAAAATGCGATATTCAGTCCCAAAAGAAGGTGTGAATGGTGCCTCAAAATCTGTTACATATTGCTGACGAAGGTTTATTGTCATTTTAAGTTCGGGCAAAGGCATGTAAAAAGCTGAAACATAAAGATCGGCTTGTTGCTCATGATCAATAACATTTTCATCGTAAGCATATACTTTGGGTTTAACAAATATGTATTTTCCTCCAATTTTATACCCAATCTTAGTATTAAAGTCTTGTTGAGCTTCGATTTCTGTGATTACACGGTTAGTTCCGATTTTTTGTTCATCAACATCGGCATGAATCTGCATGTCGTGGACAAATCCGAGCCCACTCTTAAATTTAATTGCATGATTAAGGTTTTCATATTCCGACCATAAACGCACATGTTTATCGTCAAGGGTTTCAGCCACAGTGTTGTCAGTTACAACTTCTTTCATTAGTAGCTGAATCTGGTGCCAGTCATGCTCGAGCCAGATAGAATTTTTTATCCATTCTTTTTCGTTGAATTTATAGTTCAGCTCCTGTATAAGTCCCATATTTTCAACCATGGCACCCCTTTGTTTATATTCTTTATTATTGTCAGGATTAAAAAATGGGAAATTATTTTTCAGCATTGAATAGTATAAACGCGAAACAGACTCGAATTTCCCGTTTCCTGCAAAGATTTTTGTACCATAAAGCTGTTCCCCGAATGAGCCTTCCGAAATGGTTGCTTTAATGCGTGATCCATCAACCCAGTTGTTTTTTAAGACCAGATGAATAGCTCCACCTATCGATCCTGAACCATTTACTGTCGATGAAGATCCATATTGTAAATCAATGCCATCGAACAGATATACCGGAACATTTGAGAAGTTTGAATGGCCTAATGTGAGCGAGTTAATGTTAATGCCACCAAAATTTACCGAAGTATGGTTGGCTGCGGTTCCGCGGAAGCGAATCGTAGATAATCCGCCTGCATTTGACTTAAGGTAAATGGGCGTGTAACGCATCAGTAAGTTGTCGAGGGCGTTTGACTCTGCTAACTCAAGTTGGTCGGAAGTAATAGATTCAACTTTAGCCCCGGCCTGATATTTTTTGTATGGGGCATATGTTTTCACTTCGTTTAAAAGAACAGAATCGATTAGTTGTTCCGTTTGTGCTAACAAACTGACATGAACAAAGCTTAATACCAGAATAAAGAAAAATGATTGTCTCATTTATTCAAACAGCATAATAAGCCAAGGATAAGATTGCGCAAAATATGTGATTAAGATATTTCACCAGCTTAATTCCCGAAGCTATTGTTAATATTATTAATTATCTGGCAGGTCTTCTGACTTGTTCCTGTTTTTGACGCCTTCCCATTTCAATAAACTGAAACAGTGGCAAAAGTGGTGTCAAAAACATTATTAGAACTTACAGCTGCGGGTACAGTTCCGGAATTTTCCTTGCGGAATCACCGGATTCCCTCTTAATTTAGCTCCGCGACAACGAAACTAAAACCAAATACGGATGCAAATGTAAGGCTTAATTTTTAAATCGAAAGAAATTGGGGCGTGATTTTTAGCAACAGGATATTAACATGCTAATTTATTAATTTATCCAGGTCCTCCCTGAATTTGGGTTTGCATTAACAAGTTTCTCCAAGCTGTCTTATTCTCATGTCGTAGCGCTTCAACAGGATTCCTGCTGGCTGCTTGCCAGCTCTGCCAATAAATTTTACCCCTAAATCCTCCAGGGGAACTTTTGCTGTAATGTGTTTCTGTAGTTTTTATTCATATCTCAACGCCTCCACCGGATTCCTTGTTGCAGCGCGCCAGTTTTGCCAATAAATTCCACCCCTAAATCCCCCCAGGGGGGACTTTTGCTGTAATGTGTTTTTGTAGTTTTTATTCATATCTCAACGCCTCCACCGGATTCCTCCTTGCCGCTTTCCAACTTTGCCAATAAATTTTACCCCTAAATCCCCTAGGGGGGACTATTGCTGTAGTGTGTTTTTGTAGTTTTTATTCATATCTCAACGCTTCCACCGGATTCCTTGTTGCCGCCCTCCAGCTCTGCCAACAAATTTCACCCCTAAATCCCCCAGGGGGGACTTTTGCTGTAGTGTGTTTTTGTAATTTTTATTCATATTTTAATGCCTCCACCGGATTCCTCCTTGCCGCTTTCCAACTTTGCCAACAAATTTCACCCCTAAATCCCCCAGGGGGGACTTTCGAGCAGGTGCTTGATTGTTGTTTCGATTTGTTTTATTACTGTCTCAATATTATTTTCGATTTCTTCATTTTTGAAACGTATAACTTGTATGTCAAATGGTTCCATTTCTGCAGTTCTCCCTTTATCATATTCGAGTTGGTTTTTGTGTATTTCTCCATCAAGTTCAATTACCAGTCGTACAGAATGGCAGTAAAAATCCGCAATAAAAATATCAATGGGGTGTTGTCTTCTGAATCTCATATTTAAAATCTGTTTGTTTTTTAGTTTTTCCCAAAGAATTTTTTCTGTATTGGTCATGTTTTTCCTTAAGGCATTGGCCTTTTCAAGAATATCATGCTTAGCACCAAAATACATTGTTTTATCAAGTTCATTCATTTTTACTATTGTTTAGCTTTTGTCCGGTTCTCCCCCTTGGGGAGCTTGTCCCGATTTACCGGGAAGTTAGAGGGGTGTACAAAAGCGTATTATTCATATCTCAACGCCTCCACCGGATTCCTCCTTGCCGCTTTCCACGACTGCAATGAAACTGTGAATAGTGCAATAAGTCCCACAACAAACCCAGCTATCAGAAAAATCCAGACAGTTATCGTAGTTTTGTTGCCTATGCCTTGTAACAAACGGTAAACGATCATCCAGGCAATTGGGCAGGCAATGGCATACGCTATAATGATGTTCCTTACTAATGCCCTGTTCAGAAGGGTTATGATTTCTATGTTGCGAGCCCCATTTACTTTTCGTACCCCAATTTCTTTGATTCTTGCCTGAGTTGCATGGTAAGTTAATGCAATCAGTCCGACTATCGCCAGCAAAATTGAAATAATACTGGCAAACCGTAAAGTGCTGTTTATCTGTTTTATTTCGTCTATGTATGCAGTAACTTCAGCACTGGTAAAACTGTATTCGAACGGAAAGTCTGGAGAAATTTCTTTGATTGTTTGTTTAATATCCCCAATTGTTTGTTCGACGTTACCAGGCATTATGCTGATAAACAAAAATTTTGTGAAGCCTTGGTTGTCTGGGTGTGCCGACATCACCATCGGTTTTACCTGATTAAAAATGAAATTATTTTGAAAATCGCTTACAACTCCGATAACGGTACTTTCTTTTCCCCAAAATTGAATTTGTTTTCCAACCGGATATTCAAAACCTAACTGTTTTGCAGCGGCTTTGTTAATAAGAACTCCTTTTAGCTCGTTGGGATTTTCAGCTACAAATTCATTACCCATCACCATCTTCATGTCGAAGGTTTGGGTGTAACCATCGGATACGATGGCAAAGGCAAACGATTCATCTCGTTTTTCACCCCTTTCGTCAGTCCATATTACTCCCGAATGATTCGGAATACCAGCCGGCATTGACGATGCGGTACACAAACTTTTTACTTCGGCCAATTTATTGAGTTCGCTTTTTAAGCTCTGGTAATTTGCTTTCAGAGTATTGGTTAACGGAATCTGCATCACCATTTTGTTGTCGAAACCTAAGGGTATGTTGGACATAAACTTGTATTGCTTATTTACCATTAGTGTAATGATAACCAGCATTATGGATATTATAAACTGAAAAGTAATTAATGCGTTTTTACTTCTGATTCCTACTCCTGAATATTTCCCCTTTTTGAAAACTGAAAGTGGTCTGACACCCGAAAGAATAATTGCCGGATAAAAACTTGCGGACAGGGTAACAATGAGCCAAAGCAGTAAACTTCCACCAATGAAAAATCCGAGGTGGCTATCGAGGTATAATTTGACATCAGATCCTGTAAGTGACTCAAAAACAGGCAATCCTGTTTTCGCCATCACAGCTCCCAAAATAACTGCCATAAAGCTTATTATGGCAGTTTCACGCAAAAATTGTTGCCCAATAAGCCACTTTCCTGCACCAGAAATTTTTCGCATAGCCATTTCAGATGCGCGTTTTTGTACCAGCGAAGTCGAAAGATTTACATAATTCAGTAAACTAACTACCAAAATCACAATGCCAATGAAAACCAGAAGGTAGAGGGAATTTTTGTTGAAATATAACTTGAACTCAGCAGAAGGGATAAGGGCAAGCGTCAAGAGTTCAGGATTGAGGATGTTCTCAAACTTTTTTTCAGAATAAAAATTTTTAATCTTATGGTTAAAGGCTTTATAATCGGTGTTTTTTTTTAGTTTAAAAAGCGGTTGTCCATTGCTGTCCCAGCCAGCAAGGTTCGCTTCGTCGCGGAGGGACTTGATGGGTGCTATCATTGAAAAATCGAAAGTGACATATTTGGGGATATCTACCACTCCTGAGACGATAAAAATCTTTTCGTTGTTTAAAACCAGTGTTTTTCCTAAGGCCGGTTTGTCTCCAAAGTATTTTACGGCTGTTTCCTTTGATAATACGATGGCATTGAGTTCTTTCAGAGCTGACTCCCGTGACCCTTCCAAAAACGGATATTGGATAATCTGAAATAAATCCTTATCGGCCAGAAAAAAGTTAGGCTCATTAAAACTCAGCAATTCGTTCTCTCCTGCAGGTTGGTGCGATACAACACAATTACTGTACTGACTAAAGTTTTCGGTACGAGCAAAATATTCTATTTCAGGAAAAGATTCTGACAACAACGGAGGAAGTGCGTAACTTATAAATGTGTTTCCCAAAGGAGAATCAGGGCTTTTCTGCACCAGATGAAAAACACGCTCATGCTCCGGTATCGATGTATTGTATGATTTTTCTTTACCAACATGCATCATTATGAGGATGGCGCAGGTAAATCCAAAGGCTAAACCAATAATGTTCAGGGCTGTAAATGCTCCGTTATTTCTTAAAAAACGGGCTGTAATTCTAAGTTGATTTACCATGGTATTTTACTTTTTTCCAATTTCCATATTTTCCAACTCGATTCTTTTTTCGTAGTAATTTCATTCTTCAATTACTACGAAAAAACACCGGGATTTGGGCGATTTTACTCATATCTAAGTGCCTCTACCGGATTCCTCCTGGCTGCCCGCCAGCTTTGCCAGCTTACTGTGAGCAAAGCTATTCCCAGCGCCAGCAACCCGGCCAACGCAAATATCCACCAGCTCAGTTCGGTTTTGTAGGCGAAGTTTTGAAGCCATTCGTTCATGGCGTAATATGCAATAGGGGTGGCTACGACAAAGGCAATGGCGACCCATTTTATAAAGTCGCGGTTGAGCATTACCAGTACTTCAGAAATGCGGGCACCGTTTACTTTACGGATGCCTATTTCTTTAATGCGGCGTTGGCAGGCAAACAGCGACATGGCCAAAATGCCCAGACAACAAATCACGATGGCGCTTCCGGCAAAAAGCGAGAAGGTTCGCCTGAATTGCAGTTCCGATTGGTACATGTTTTCGACAGCCTGGTCGAAAAAGCTGATTTCAACGGGAAATGCTGGGGAAATACCGGAAGCCGTGGTTTTTATTTTTTCAATTGTTTTGTGCAGTGAATTGAAATCATTGTATTGCAGTTTGACCAAGCAGTAGGATGCATTTGGTTCATTTTGGATGACTAAGGCGACGATAGGTTGGTTAACTGCTTTGTAATGAAAATCTTTTACAACACCAATTATTTCGGAAAGACTGGCATCCGTACCAAAACCCATCATAAATTTTTCTCCAATTGGATTAACCATCTTATTTTCAAGCAAAAAGCTTTCATTCACAAGCATTTTGTGTTGGTCAGTAGTGAGGTCTTCAGAGAAAAATCGTCCTTCCATTAATTGTAATTCAACCATTGATCCGAAGTTGGCATCTGCATTGAAGGTATCGAAATTGAGTTCCTTTTTTTCTCCGTTAATAGTCTGGGTTGTTCCCCAATGCGATATTTCGGCTCCCGGGTAATATTGAGTAAATGAAATTTCTCCAACGGTTGGATTATCCAGTAGCATATTTTTTAGTAGATCCCTCTTTCCATTCAATTGCGGGGTAAGCTTAATCCCGACAATTTTCTCTTGATTAAAGCCCAGATTGCTGCTTCCGAAATCGACCTGTTTCTGAACCAATACGGTAAAGGCAATCAGAACAATGGCAATAACAAATTGGGTGGTGACCAACATTCCCCTAAAAATGGATTTGGATTGCCCCGGATTTATATTTTTCTTCAGGTTATCAACTGCTTTTGATGAAGAAATTCGCAAAGCCGGAATAATGCTGAATACCATGCTCAAAATAAATGTTCCGGCAATCGAAACTATCAAGAATGATGGCGTAAATAGTAATTGCTGATTAAATTGAATTCCGGTAAAATTCCTGACAAAAGGAAAGAGAACCTTCACCAGCAAAACTGCCAAAACAAGCGACATAAAAAACAGTATAAAGGCTTCGGAAAGGGCATTTTTCAGGATGGTTGATTTGCCTGCTCCAATCACTTTTAACACGCCGGTCTGCCTGATTTTTTCGTGCCATTGCGATGATGAGATGTTTATAAAGTTGACCAAAGCAATGATCAGGACTAATGCAGCGACCAAAACCAGAATCATCACTTTTCGCTTGTCGCCTGAAACGAGGTAAGTATTTCCGAAAATCCTGACTGGAGAAAAATAAATTTTCTCCAGAGGAATCAGTTTTCCATCGGGTTGATCTTTTGCCTGATTTTCAGGGAAAAGTGAACTGATTGCTTTTGCAGTTTTAACAGGATCGCATTCTTTTTTAAGCAAGATAAAGGTCTGAAAATTATTCCATCCCCATTCTTTAAATTCACCCCCGTTGGGATTTACAATTTTGCGGGTTTCCATATTGGTCAGCGAGCTAAACGAAAGAATCGTATTGGCTTTTGGTTCTTCGATGACTGCCGAAACGGTTAAAAATTTGTCGTTGTTTATTCTCACCATTTTGCCGATCGCCTGTTCTTTACCAAAAAGTTGTTCGGCAAAATTTTTAGTCAGTACAATTGTCATAGGTTCTTTCAGCGAGGTTTCGAGGTTTCCTTCGATGGCTTTGTAAGTAAAGAGCTTAAAAAAATCAGCATCAGCAAAAACCAAGTCCGAAGTAATGGGATCGCGATCGCCAGCCTGAAAAGCCGGAACTTGCCACATTGTTGCCATCCTTATTGTGGCTTCCACATCCGGAACACTCAAGTCTATTTGATCTTTCAACACGGCCGGAGTGTAAATCGCATTGTTTTCCTTTGAAAACAGAAAAACCCGATCTCCATTTTTGTGAAAATTGTCAGTAGTCAATTGGCTGTACGAATAAACCGACAGGATAATCACAAGCGCCAAACTAACAGCCAAACCGGCCAAATTAATCAGGTTAGTGGCAGGTTTTCGAACAAAATTCCGATAGGTTGATTTGAAAATGGTTTGCATGACCTAAATTTTAATATGTTTTTATCCTTAATCCTGATAGGTTTTTAGAACATGTCAGGATTGGTATTTATTCATACCTCAAACTCTCCACAGGATTCCTCCTAGCCGCTTTCCAACTTTGAAAACTTACCGTTAGTAGTGCAATTCCCAGGGCCAGTAAGCCTGCCAGCGCAAAAATCCACCAACTCAATTCGGTTTTATAGGCAAAGTTTTGGAGCCACTTGTTCATGGCGTAGTATGCAATAGGTGTGGCAACTACAAAGGCAATGGCAACCCATTTTACAAAGTCGCGGTTCAGCATTACCAGTACTTCAGAAATCCGGGCACCGTTTACTTTGCGGATGCCAATTTCTTTGGTGCGTTTTTCGATCAGCATTGAACTTAGCCCGAATAGCCCAATGCAGGCAATAAATATGGCAATAAAAGAGAGTATTCTCATTATATGAACCAATTGTGTCCACTTGTCATATTGCTTTTGATAGTTTTCGTCAAGCCATAGGTAATCGAAAGCATTGGCATAATGTGTTTTGTTCCAAAGCTGTGTTAACGATTTAATGGCTTTTGTTGGATTTGCCTCATTTATTTTTATCAGTACGTAACCGTTAGCATGTTCCCAAAATTGATACATAGTAGGCTCTACAGGTACGTCGGCCGCCAGATGATGAGCATCTTCCATGACGCCAATTATTTGCCTGTTTACATTTCTGCTCGCCCAGAATATTTCTTTCCCAAGGGCTTCATCGGGGGTATTAAAACCATAGACTCTACACAACGTTTCGTTGATGATAATCCCGGTAGCATCGGTAGAATGTTCATTCGAAAAATTTCTTCCTGCTAACAATTTTTGCTCTAATAGCGCGATGTAGTCATAATCTACAAAATTCATCATGCAACTGATATTGGCATCTTCATTTTGACCGACAAGGCGTGTGGGCATGTTCGATGCAATGGAACTACCGGGTATATAGCTGGCCGAACTCACCATTGTTATACCGGGTATCTTTAAGGCTTCCTGTTTAAATGTTCTCCTGTCGGAATCGATGTCTCCACCATCAGAATAATAAGGACTTCGTATAGCCAAAACTTGGCTGGTGTTGATTCCTTTCTCTACTGACATCAATCCATTTACTTGTTTGCCCGATAGAAAAGCAAAACATATTAAGACAATCGAGGCACCAAACTGAATCACAACCAATGTTATCCAAGTCGATTGTTTTTGCCGGATTGTTTTTGTGCGATTATTAAGCGTGTTGAATACTCCCTGGTAATGGATCAATGCATACATTACCAAACTAACCAAAAATGCACCAAGTATTTGGAAGGTAAGTAACATTGTCCATAATGCCCATTGCCGGGTATTAGATATGGTGATATGGGGCAGAATTCCTTGGTCCTTTAGTACAGAATTCGCAGTAAAAAATAAACCCGACGCACCAATAAGTGCAATAATGCTCAAAATTAGTGATTTATGGAACAAGTCTCGCCAAATGTTTAGCGATGATGCTCCCAACACTTTCTTGACGCTAAAGGCCAGTTTGTTTTTTAGTGCGCTACCAATGCCCATGTTTATGAAGTTCAACCAGGCAATAGTCATTATTAATAACGCGGTAAAAACCCTGATAAGGATGTCTTGCGAATTTGGATTGTTGTCCATATAATTGGACTGTCCGTTCAAATGGATGTCGGGGAGCAATTGAACGGTGATCGTTTCGGCTTCATTGGTTTTTTGTTGCCTTCCATTGTTTTGCGCCATAGCATACAACTTATTACCAAGATGACCGGCATTGACGGGATGTGTAGTTTTGAAGTAGGTGAAAAAATTTGACCAACGCCAAGGCGAGTCCTGTGTGTACATCTGGTGAGTCAATATGTTTTCAATCGAAAAAAGAACATCGAACCTGAGGTGGCTATTTCGGGGGATGTCCTGAAACACCCCCGCAATTGTATAGGTTACATTTTTCTCATAAGAACCGTTTACAATGACTGTTTGCCCAATAGGATTTTCATCCCCAAACAGTTTCCCGGCATAGTTTTCAGAAATCGCCATCTGGTTTTTACGCGTCAGAGCTTCTTTTATTTCGCCTTTAATTACAGGAAAATCAAGAATACTAAATAAAGAACCATCGCCATAGTATGCGCTGGTTTCATGTAAACTGTTCTCGCCTGAAACAATTGTTACCCCACGATAACAAGGGTGCAAACGTGCCGTTTTTTCAACATCGCTCATTTGTCCCTCGGCTATGGGTGCCAGTAGTTTTCCCTCCGTGGAAGTGGTTCGATAGATGCGATTGGCATCTTTATTGAATCTGTCGAAGCTGTATTCATAACAAGCATACTGTCCCACGAAAATGCAGGTTATAATTCCAAGTGTCAATCCAATAACTTGTATCAGGCTGTTCTTTTTATCGCTTTTGAATTGTGTAAAAATTCTTGTCATTAGTAAAACTTAATTAAAGCGGTTTAAATAAACGAACCGATAGCCACGCACAAATTGACTGCCCCAACGCGGTGGTGTCTGTTGCTAGGGTATTTGCCATTTAGCACTTTCATTATTCTGCCTTTTGCTCCATGTTACTCTAAGATAACGTGTTACTTTGTTTTGTTTTTAATTGTGCATAGGATTAAAGCATATAATCGGCTTAAAGAAAAAACAAATGCAGACAAAAGCGAGCATAGTATAACCATCCTAAAACCACCAGCGAGTTGTTGAGCTGTTACTGTATTTAAGGTTAACGTTTTCAAGGTGTCAAATGCAACAACAAGCCCAAATGCACCTCCCAAACTTCCCCATGCAAAAACAAACCACCCATAGCTTTCAATTATCTTTGAAAAGCCTTTAAGGTTGGATCTATTTCTTAACGCTTTAACAAAATAAACTGTGCAAACTATACTAATCGCTAATATTGGATAAGTGAAAATTGCACCTCCCTCATTCATTTTCTCAATAATCTGTGAAAACATGTTTTATACTTTTCTAAATTTATTAAAATATTGGGTTATTGTGTTGTACTAATTCACTCAAAAAGTAGAACCAGACAAAAGAAGATTACTCATACCTGGTTGCCTCCAAATGATTCCTTTGTGTCGCACCCCAGCATTGTCAAATCATGCTTTTATGGTATAACATTATTATTTATTGGTATGAACTCCACTGAGAATAGCATTCATGATCAGAGATCTTTAACCCATAAAAATAACTTTAATAAATATACCATCCAAGGTTGTGCCAATGCTGTTAATGCGTTGTTATATAGCTTTATGCGTTGTTATTTGTTTGGTAAATGTCTATTTTTTTGACAGCCTGTGTCCAAGTAATTGACAGTCTTTGGTGTTTCTAATTAGGTTCTTAGACCTAAATGTTATTGGCTCAAGCCAGCATTGTTTTATTCCATTATTTAAAAAACATCCATGAAATTCTAAAATGTGATTTAAGTATTTCATGGATAAATTAATATATTTGTCATGAATATCTTAATTTGAACAAAAGTTTATTCGGCGATGATTGATCGAAGAATTATAGCAGATATTAAGGATTCGTTGGACTTTTTTCCGGTGGTTTCCATTATTGGCCCAAGACAGGTGGGTAAAACTACTCTGGCTAAGCATATTATTTCTCAATTAGAAAAGCCCACATTATATTTGGATTTGGAAATCCAGTCGGATTTGTTCAAACTAAATGATGCTGAATTGTTTCTTTCCCAACATTCCGATTATTTGGTGGTCATAGACGAAGTTCAGATCAAGAAGGAATTGTACCCACTCATTCGGGGTTTGGTCGATCAACATCGAGTGCCCTCTCGTTTTTTATTATTAGGTTCAGCTTCGCCTGAACTGATACGTGATTCCTCGGAATCATTGGCGGGGCGCATAACCTATCATCAGCTATTCCCCATTGGGCTTACCGAAATTCCTGATACGATTTCGCAAAACGATTTGTGGGTGAAAGGAGGTTTTCCTAATATGCTTTTTACCGAAAAGCAGAAACTCTCACATCGTTGGATGGAAAATTTCATTAACACCTACCTAAACCGCGATTTGGTGCAATTGGGATTGAAGGCTTCTCCTAAAGTGATTCGCAACTTGTGGACCATGATGGCACACTTAAACGGCCAGTTGTTGAATGCCACAACTATTGGTAATTCACTGGGTGTAACGATACCCACTGTGAAGCGTTACATTGATTTTTTGGAAGATGCTTTTTTGCTAAAAAGCTTGCACTCGTTTCATTGGAACATTTCGAAACGAATAGTGAAAACCCCTAAGGTGTTTCTTACTGACACTGGGATTTTGCACCATCTACTTGGGGTGAACGACTTTTTATCTCTTTCAGGAAACCCAATTATTGGCAGTTCGTGGGAGTCGTTCGTATTCAATCAGTTGTTGGCTGTGAAGCCCGACGCCCTTGACCTATTTTTTTATCGTACTCACCAAGGTGCTGAAGTCGATTTGGTTTTTGCCCGTGGACTAAACGTTGTTGCTACCGCCGAAGTAAAGTATTCCAACTCGCCGCAATTATCTAAGGGTAATTTTCAAGCGTTTGACGATTTAAAAGCGCCTATGAATTATGTAATCACGCCATCTTCCGACGATTTTATGATGAAGGGAAATGTGCGGGTTTGTTCACTGAAAAGCTTTGTGATTAATCATCTGAAAAGTTTTTGTATGGTCTAAAAGTGAAAGTGATAATAGGGTTAAGATTTTTATATTCTATTGGTTATTTGCTATTGTATTTTAGCGCCCATCTGCTCCACTTTTTTGATCCATTTTTGGCGGCGGTCGTCGTTGGATGTTTTAACCGGCCCAAAAGTGGAGATTTTAACCGGCTTTATTCCGCAAAACTCAAGGGTACCTTTTTTCATGGCGTTGTGACCCGGACTTTTGTTGACCAGCCAATAGTACCAGACAGGGGCATCCATCGTTACAATCAATCTGGCCGTTTTACCTTTCAGGAGTTTGTCCCAAAACACGGAGTTATCCCGATACTTAAAGGCAAAGCCCGGCAGAAACACTCTGTCGATAAAGCCCTTTAGCAGGGCCGGAAAGGTTGCCCACCAGGTGGGGTAAACAAACACCAGATGATCTGCTGCCATTATGGCCTCCTGCGCTTTTAGCAAGCCGGGCTCCAGGACTGTTCTTTGCCGATAGCCGTGACGCAATATAGGGTCAAAGTCTAAATGGTAGAGGTTTATTAATTCGCAAACAATATCCTTATTGCTGTCCGCACCTCTCTTATAGCTGTTGGCCAGTTCCGTGCATAAGCTCTCTTTGTCGGGATGCCCGTTAATGATCAGTATGTTGTGCATAGTAGGTTGAGTTTTCTGTATTTGTTTTATTTCCCCAGTTTCAAAATCCTAACAGCCCCTTGAACCACCAGCAAAAAGACGATGGTGCCGACAATTAAATCGGGATAGGCCGTTTGGGTCCAGAGAACAAGGAGACCTGCTGTGATAACGCCGAGGTTGATGATAATATCGTTGGAGGTGAATATCATGCTGGCTTTCATGTGGGCCTCTTCCTTGCTTTTTGATTTTTGAAGAAGGTAAAGGCAAATGCTGTTGGCGATGAGGGCAAGAATGGAAACCACAATCATGGTGCTGAAATTGGGCAGTTTTTCTGCGCCCAAAAATCGGCGCAGTACTTCCATAAAGCCCAGTGCAGCGAGGGTGAGCTGGAAATACCCGGCTACTCTGGCCACTTTTTTCTTGCGTAACAGCGGTCCACCCACCGCATAGAGACTGATGCCATAGACAAAGGCATCGGCCAGCATGTCCAGACTGTCGGCTACCAGACCCATCGACCGTGATATCAATCCGGTGGTCATCTCAATTATGAAGAAAGAAACGTTGATAATGAGAACGATCCACAGTAATTTCTTCTGATGGAGGTCTTCTGTGAAATTCGTTTTTTCACTGGCTTGGCTAGACAGCCTGTGGCTGCCCAGCTTCAGACTGTCGAGTGCTTTTTCAATGGCAATGTATGGACCTTCATGGTAAATGGTGAGTCGGCGGTCACTCAGATCAAAAAACAGCTCCCGAATGCCTTCCATTCCATCCAACTTCATGCGAATGAGGTTCTCCTCTGAAGGACAGTCCATTTTTGTGATTTCAAAAATGCTTTTTTGCATAGGTGTTGCAGTCGTTTAAAGCATAAACCAAATATACACAAAAATGACCATTCCAATCTATTGCAAATTGGTGCGCTGAAAAAAAACGGTTTAATTCTCGCTTAGTTCCCGGAGAATATTCTCAAGTTGTTGGTTGGTGTCCATGATCTGGTCATCATAACTCGCGGTATTTTCACTAATGGCCTTTGAAATCAACTCATAACTTTTGATGCGCAAATGGCAGTACTCAATCAGTCTTTCATTTCTGGTTTTGACCTCATCTGGCAGTTCCAGATCATTGCAGTTTTGGATTGCTTTGGCCGCTTCGTGCCAGGTTGAAAGGCCATCGTCCAGGGTTTTGAGTAATTCAGCATTGGAGGGCATACTGTTCTCCTGAATTTTAAAAAAGGTCATGGCATTTTCTTCCATTAGTGCAAAGGTTTCCATGGTTCGAAAGTATTCGCCCATGTCGCTGGGAATGGTTTTTACTACCGAGACAATTGAAATTATTAGGGCGATGGCCATGGTCCCGATGCTGAAGCTTTTTAAAGATTGATTCTTGTAGTTCTTCAGACTGGGAATAAAGGCATAACCGATGACCAGACCACTTAACAAACCACCAATGTGAGCTGCGTTATCAATTCCACTGTCAGTTTGAAATCCGTTGAGCAGGTTGTATCCAACAAAGATCATGATACTGGTGGTCAATGCCTTTTTAACCCCTTTGTTGAGCAAGTTGGTGGTAAGCAGAGCCATGAAAACACCATACAATCCAAAAATAGCACCGGATGCCCCGGCGCTGATGGTCATTTCGTTGTACCAAAGACTGGCCAGACTGCCGGCAATGCCAGATAGCAGGTAGGCAGCCAAAAAACGCGATTTGCCCAGGAAGGGCTCCAGCAGCAAACCTACATACAACAAAGCATAAGCATTCATCAGCAGATGCATTACCCCTATGTGCAGAAAGCAGGATGATAGCAGTCGCCACCATTGGCCGTTGATTGTGACAGGTCGAAAGTTGGCACCCCATTGCAGTATGCTTTCGCCATCTGGTGTGAGAAAGTGAACGCCCGAAACTACCATGACGATAAAAATCAGGATGTTTAAATTGATAAGTATGGGGGTAATGAAATAACCTTCGGTGGGCTTAAAGACGGAGAAAAATCCCGTAATTTTTTCTTTGGTATTGGCAGGAGCCTGGTTTAGATTGTTAACTTCCTGATTAGCGAAGTGAGGCTGAAGCTCCTCCATTTTTGTTTCTATTTCTTCAGCAGTCAGCTGTTCTTGTTTTTGAGCCAGTGCAGCAACAAATACATTAACGTTTCTTTTGTTTTTGCCCCAGTCGATCAGTTGAAAAGAGGTGCATGAACTTTCAACCTTCGCTTTTTGATCTTCTATTTTCAAAACCACTTCTTCGCTCCACGAACTCATTGAATAAGGGGTATAGGCGATGAAGCCTGTTGGACTGATGAAATGGACGTCCCAACCTTGTTCTTTGGCGGCCTCAATGGCTGCCACCAGAAAATGTAATGATTCTACTTGGTTAAGCTTGAGTTCTTGGGAATGTTTTATGGCCATGGTGTTAAGGTTTGGATAGTAAATTATTTTGATTTTTAGCTGCGCTGAATGCCACCGTATTTGGCTTGAATCTCTTTTAGAATGTTTTCCGACACCAGAAAAATGGCCGGTTTACCCGAAAGGGGGTTCGTTTGTGTGACGACCACCGTATCATAGACCTGTTCAATTTTTTCGTAGGTAAGTACCTCCTGTGGCGTGCCCTTGGTATGGATTGTGCCTTCCTTCATCATTATCAGATAGTCACAATATTCAGCGGCCAGATTGAGGTCGTGTATGATCATCAATACCGTGAGGTTCATTTCGCGGTTGAGGCGTTGGATGAGGTTGAGAATTTCCACCTGATGGGTAATATCGAGGTGAGAAGTGGGTTCATCCATCAGCAGGAGCTCAGGCTCTTGCGTTAGGGCTTGGGCAATGGCAGCGAGCTGCTGCTCTCCGCCGCTGAGCTGCGACAGGTACTTCTTTCGGTGGACATAAACACCCGTCAGGCGCATGTATTTGCGGGCAATAAGCAAATCTTTGCGTGGCTCAAAAAATTGGAAGGCCTCGCGATAGGGCAGTCGCCCCATAAGCACATAGTCTTCCACGGTAATGTCGGCAGTATCGGGGAATTGGGAGACCACTGCTACTCTTTTTGCTTTTTCCTTAAGTTTGAGGTGGCTCAGCTTGGTGTTGTGCAGGTGAATGTAGCCCGATTTTGTGGGTAACTGTCCTGAAATGCCCTTGAATAAAGTGGTTTTGCCGGAACCGTTAGGCCCAATAATGCCTGCCAGGGCGCCCTGTTCCAGTGAGACGGAGACTCTCCGTAGATTGAAGCCCTGGCCGTATCCACAAGTGAGATCTTCTATTTTCAGGTAGTCAGATGCCATGCCGCTTCTTATTTTTGGTTTGGTTCAACACAAAAATAAAGAGTATACCACCGGCTATTCCGGTAATTACTCCTATGGGCAGCTCGTTGGGCGAAATGATGGTACGAGCCACAATGTCACTTAAAATAAGAAACAGTCCCCCACCCAGAAAAGACCCGATGAGCAAAAAGCGGTAGTCCGATCCAGCAAGTAACCTTATGAGGTGTGGAATTACGAGTCCCACAAACCCAATAACACCGGCCACCGACACGCAAATGCCCGTTAGCAGCGAAGCAGTGATGAACAACAGGCGAATGGTGGTCTTACTGTTGATGCCCAGATATGCCGCTTTTTCCTGTCCCAGCAATAAAGCATTAAGGGGGCGGGCAAAAAGATAGCTAAACAGGAGTCCCGCCAGTGCTGAATAAAGTGAGATTTGGATGAGCATATTGTTGGGCTCGTCCAGCGATCCCATAATCCAGAATACAATGCCATGCAGATTTTCAGAAGTGGTGATAGACATCAGAAACATCATGGCAGATGAGGCCACAAAGCTGATCATAACGCCAATGAGGAGCATTTTGTTGATGTCGGTACCGCCCCGCAGAAATCCAAGAACGCCAACAATTAAAATTGTAGTCATTGCCCCTGCAAAGCCAGCCAGTGGCAGCATAAACATGCCAATGGTAAGGTGGAACCCTAACACAATAACGAAGGCCACGCCCAAGGCGGCTCCGCCTGATATGCCGAGCGTATAGGGTTCAACCAGTGGATTGCGAAAAATGCCTTGTAAAATAGCGCCTGACAGACTCAAAGCTCCGCCCACGGCAAAGGCCAAAATAATGCGGGGCAGGCGTATCTGTGTGAGAATAAAATATTCCATGCTCTCCTTTTGTTGTAGTAGGGAGGGCACGTCCGAGAGCGAAATAGGGGCTTCTCCAATTGTCAGCGACAACAGGGAGGCAGCTACCAGCAAAACAACCAGCAGCAGCGTAAAGAGCGTCCATGAGAGATATTTGTTGGTCATTGCAATGCTTTCTGGATGGCTTTCATGGTGTTGAGGAAATCTGGGGGATTGTGGGTGCTGGCCATGTCGGATTCAATAAAGAAAACCTTATTATTTTTGACCGCATTCAGGTGGGGGTAGAGCTCCCAGGTCTTTTTTTCCTCTTCACCCACTATGCCCATGTTAACGATGATGATGACATCGGGATTTTTTACCAGCACAAACTCCCTGTTAAGCGTGCCTTTGGTGAGACCCGATGCGATGTTTTTACCGCCCGAAAAGGTGATGTAATCAGCCATAAAGGTGTTATCGAGTACCGTAAAGAGTGGCTTGGCACCAATTTGAAAAAAGAATTGTTTAGGTGTCTGATTTTGATAGGATTGTTTGATTCGAGCGACCTCCCTTTTGGTGTGCTGAACAATGGAGTCAGCTGCTGCTGACCGACCAATCAGGGCGCCCAGTTCCAAAAACTGAGTGCAGAGTATTTCAAAATTTTGAGGAGTTGAAATGACTTTAGTTGGAATGCCGGCCCGTCTGATCAATTCGAGTGTTTCGGGATTGGTAATTGCAGAGGCCACCACCAAATCGGGTTTAAGGGTAATGACTTTTTCGATATTTACTGATATGGCCGTGGCTACCACTTCCTTGTTATCCTTTTCGGCCATATAACAGTAGCTGGTGCAACCCACCAGTTGGTTGGCTGCCCCCAAATAATAAATGCTTTTGGTGAGGGATGGTGCCAGCGAAACAATACGCCGTGGCTGGTCCTGGGCTTTAACTGCCAAAGAACACATGAAGGTGATAAAAAGTAATAAGACTTTCGCTTGCACTAAGTCCTTGTGAAGCAGTAGTGCCCCTTTTGCTGTTAAAATGATTTTTTGTATGTAATTCATAGATGAAATGTTTGACAACTTTTTCCCCGAAGTTGCGGTTAAACAATGGTTTTAGATTGGCAGGTCTTCTGGCTTGTCCCTGTCTTTGAGGCCTTCCCGCGGGGGCAGTTATCAGTTACCAGTGTTCAGTCATCAGTTACCAGTGTTCAGTCATCAGTTATAACTGCTCATTGTTTATTGCTCATTGTTAACTGATCCTTGATCACTGTTAATTGTTCACTGCTCATTGATTCCGCAGTGGCATTGTGTGCTCAAAGATTTGGTTGGGGGACTTACAGCTGCGGGTACAGCTCAGGTTTTAAACCTGATTCCCATATTAAGGTTTTCTCTGCAAAGAGAAAGTCCACCAATGAGTGCAAAGATATGAAAAACATCAAAACAGGTTGGTAATTGAAGACCAAAGGAAGCTTCTTTCGTAAAATAAAAAAATATTGCTATGCTTAAGTGGGAGAGGTTCATTGGAATTGCTTACGATGAGTTCAATTGTAATGGATGCTTATTAAAGAATTCTTTTACGAGCATTTATTTTATTAATTTAGCAGGCATAAACCAATCTTCATTTAAATAATGGAAGATCCTTACCCTCTTGGGGAACTTCAAAAGCTAATAAAAGGTGAAATTCTCACCGATACAGTATCCCGTACTTTATACGCCACCGATGCTTCCGTTTATCAGGAGTTACCTTTGGCCGTGGTTTTACCTCGCGACATCACCGATGTGTCAATGATTGTGCGTTTTGCAGCCAAATACCAATTGCCGTTGATTCCACGGGGAGCAGGAACCTCCCTGGCCGGACAGGTTGTAGGAAATGGAATGGTTGTGGATGTTTCGCATTTCATAAATCATATTATTGAAATCAATGCATCAGAGCGCTGGGTTATTGTTGAGCCAGGAGTTATTCTGGATGATTTAAACCGGGAAGTGGAGAAGCATGATCTTTTTTTTGGTCCTGAAACTTCTACGTCCAATCGTTGCACTTTGGGGGGTATGGTTGCGAATAACTCCTGCGGGTCGCATTCGTTGATTTATGGAAGTACACGAGATCATATAATTGAAGTTACGGGATTTTTAAGCAGTGGTGACGAGGTGACATTTAAACCACTTCAAAAATGGGAGTTCGAAAAGAAATGCAGGGAAGAAGGACCCGAAGGTGAGATTTATCGTCTTATGCGTGAGATCTATACCGATGTGCCAGTCCGAAAACAAATTAGGAAAGAATTCCCTCACCCCGAAGTGCGACGTCGTAA
Organism: uncultured Marinilabiliaceae bacterium; assembly: GCA_964608615.1. Taxonomy (GTDB): domain Bacteria; phylum Bacteroidota; class Bacteroidia; order Bacteroidales; family Marinilabiliaceae; genus CALEUX01. The sequence continues at coordinate 17,322 of CAZSQG010000012.1, read as the reverse complement.
TTCAGGTTATGCTATTGATGTTTTGCTTGATACAGCACCTTTTAAACCTGAAGCAGAGCTTTTTAATTTATCTAAGCTTATTGCGGGTTCCGAAGGGACGCTACTATTTATAACAACAATAAAGCTGGGCTTGGTACCTGTACCCAAGCCTCATAAAGTGTTGCTTTGTGCTCATTTTTCATCGTTACAGCAATCTCTGCGGGCTAATATGGTAGCATTAAAACATTCTCCTGATGCAGTTGAATTGATGGATAAAAATATTCTGGACCTTACTCTTGATAATCCATTACAACGCACAAACCGTTTTTTTGTAGAGGGAGATCCGGCGGCTTTATTGTTAATTGAATTTTCAGGAACAGAATCAAATGAAACGCTTGCCAGGGCAGAGCTTCTAGCCGAAGATTTTAGGTCCAATCAAATGGGTTTTGCTTTTCCAATTGTGGAAGGAAAGGAAATATCAAGGGTTTGGGCATTGCGAAAGGCTGGTTTGGGTGTTTTATCGAACATGAAGGGTAACGCAAAACCTGTTTCACTTATAGAAGACACAGCAGTTAGAGTAGCTGATTTACCTGCTTATGTGGATGCTATTGAGGTTATGCTGGCAAAGTATGATAAAAGTTGTGTGTTTCATGCCCATGTTGGTACAGGAGAGTTGCATATTCGTCCGGTTTTGAATCTGAAAGATCCGGCTGACATAAAGATTTTTCGTCAGATTGGAGAAGAAACAGCGCGAATAGTTAAAAGTTTTGGAGGTGCTTTAAGTGGCGAACATGGAGATGGTCGTTTACGGGGTGAGTTTATTTCTTTAATGGTTGGTGAATCCAATTTTGAGTTGATGAAAAGGGTTAAAAAGGTTTTTGATCCTAATAGCATTTTTAATCCCGGCAAAATTACAGCAACACCTCCAATGGACCAATCTTTCCGATATATTGATGTTTCCAGTGAAGTTATCCATAATCCAATTTTCAGTTGGAACGATGATGGTGGTTTTATGAAAGCTGCAGAGCGTTGCAGCGGTTCGGGCGATTGTTTAAAGAACAGTATAGCTGGAGGATCAATGTGTCCCAGTTATATGGGAACACGTGAAGAGGCTAACTCTACGCGTGGCAGAGCCAATGTTCTGCGATCTTTTCTTCAGGGAAAAAACGAGATCAACGATCTTTCAATTAATAATGTTTATGAGGTACTTGATCTTTGTTTGAGTTGCAAGGCTTGTAAAAGCGAATGTCCTTCAGGCGTTGATATGGCTAAGCTTAAAGCTGAGTTTCTATTCTATGTTCACACTAAAATTAGGCCGGATTTTAAAACACGTGTGATAGCGAATTTGCCAGGTGTGTTAAGATTTTTTCATTCATTCTCTTCTTTTTATAATGCCTTGGTACAGGTGGGGTGGGTAAAAAAAATCCTTCTTCGTTTCGGAGATATCAGTCTGGAGCGTAATCTTCCCCAGCTTAGTAAAATACGGTTCGACAGATGGTTTCATAAGAAGGGCGGATTAATTGATGAACATATCAATGGAACGGTTATGTTACTGGCCGATGAGTTCACTAATTTTTATGATACGGAAATAGGCATAAAAACCGTTTTGCTTTTACATAAATTGGGCTATGGTGTTGTGTTGGCTCCGGTTAAGGAGAGTGGACGTACTCAAATTTCCAAAGGTTTTTTAAGAACAGCAAAAGGAATTGCAAATCATAATCTGAAGCGTTTAAGAGGTAAGGTTTCAGTCTCGATGCCATTGGTTGGCATTGAACCGGCTGCATTACTTACTTTTCGAGATGAATATCCTGCACTCGCCGAAAAGCATTTGTCACAAGTTGCCTGTGAAATAGCTGCAAATACTTATACCATTGAAGAATTTATTGATAGTGAAATGAATAAGGGGAAAATCAAAAAGTCTTCTTTCACTGAAGTTTCAAAAGACATCAAGTTTCATGCACATTGTTATCAAAAATCATTGTCTGATACTAAGATTATTGAACGGGTGCTTTCTTTTCCTGAGAATTATAGTGCAAAAGAGATACCATCCGGTTGCTGTGGAATGGCCGGAATATTTGGTTATGAAGACAAACACTATCATTTATCAATGAAAATTGGAGAGCTTGTCTTATTTCCCGAGGTGCGTAAAACCCAGCCCGAGACCTTATTGGTGGCTCCGGGACATTCATGCAGGCATCAGATTAAAGATGGCACGCAACGCAACGCTTTACATACTGTTGAGGTTCTTTTTGATGCATTGGTATAAGGTTATTGCATCAGCTTGAATATCCCACCCGGTATGCTTTTAATCATACCTTTAAATTCCAGATCAAGAAGTGTTGCTGATACTTTGCCAATTGGTAATGCACATCTGAGGGCAAGAAGATTTATGTTAAGCTCTTTTTCAACCAGGAGTATATCCATAATCGTTTTTTCTTCAGGGGTTTCGGCAACGGCAAACAGAGAACCCTGAACGGTTCCGACTTTCGTATTACTCTCCCAACTCAAGGCGTATTCCAGGTCTTCGGCTGATTCTATAAGTGCTGCGATATTTGTTTTAATCAAGCGGTTGCAGCCCGATGAAGTTTCGTCGCCAACGCGACCTGGGAAGGCCATCACATCACGGCTGTAACTAGCTGCTATATCGGCTGTGATAAGCGCGCCGCCTTTAGTGGCAGATTCAATAACAACCACAGCATCGCTTAAACCTGCCACAATGCGGTTACGCTTAACAAAGTTCTGTTTATCAGGATTGGTGTTGGTCATAAATTCGGTTAGCAAGGCTCCATTTGACACTATTTCGCGCGCGGTTTGGTTATGCGTGCCGGGATAAATGCGGTCTAAACCATGAGCAAGCACGGCAACGGTGGGGAGGTTGTTGCGAAGAGCCGCTCTATGTGCACAAATGTCAATGCCGTATGCAAGCCCGCTTACAATTATGGTTCCTGGATGTCGTTGCCCCAGATCGTTAATTAGTTTATCGCAAAGAGTGAGTCCATAATCGGATGGCTTACGTGTGCCAACAATACTTATGATTTTTATAGTATCGAAATCAACATTTCCCTTAAAAAAGAGTAAAAGAGGGGCGTCTTCGCAAAATGAAAGTCGACGGGGATAATTTTCCTCAGTAAAAAAACAAGTGGTTATTTTGTGTTTATCAATAAATTTTAGTTCGTTTTCGGCTTCTCTCAATAAGTTTTTTCTGTCTATTTGTTTTAGTAGAGTAGCAATTCCGTTTCCTATCCCGGGAATTTTTTCAAAAGCATGTTTTTTTTCTTCAAAAACAGCCTGTTCCGAACCAAGATAGGCAATAAGATTACGAGCCAGCTTGGGGCCAATACCTTTTATCAGGCTTAATGCTATTTGGTATTTCAGGTTGTGATTCAAGCCAGGTGGGTTAGTGTATTATTTTAATTGATAGGTTTTATAATTAAGAAGAACTAAAATATTGCTATTGTTTTAATTGTTACAGTCTAATCTTAATGCTTTCAAGGTAGTCAACTAACATTTTAAGTTGAGATGGGGGTATAGCAGAAATGCCAATGGACGGATATTTCGCCAATCCTCTGTTGGTTCGTTCATAAAGGTATAACCATGAAAATAATCCGCCGGCAAGTTTCTTAATTGTATAGTGGCTGAAGCGTTCCAATGGGATTTGGTAAACCTTGTATTGTTTCCCAAATGGGAACAGGTTGTAATGTTTAATCCGGAATCCGGAATTGTCGCTTTCGAGTTCAATATAATAAAAGCCACCTGAGTAATAAGTGAAGACGATTACTAAAAATAGAACAGCCAATGATATTTGCGATGTTCTCTCCAATCCAATGTCCCAAAGGAATGATGTTCCCAGAATTATTAATACTAACAATAATAGTATTGAAAAGAATAGGTTAACCTTACCAGCGTTTTTTCTGTTATTCATATAGATGTGTTTTTATTAAAAAATGGTTTCCATTTGCAAAAAACAACAAAAGGAGATAAAAAGCAACATAGTGAAGCTCTAAAAAACGTATTTTTGTGAACAGAAAGATTTTTAGTCCATGCAAATACTCGAAACTAAAGAAACCAGCGTTGTTTTAGCTGACAATCTGGCCAAAGATCTTAAGGTTTTATTAGAGCCTTATTTAAATGAAAAAATATTTGTTCTAACTGATGAAAATACCTTCAAGTACTGTTTCCCTCTTATCGAAAGTGTTCCTGGCATTGATCCTCAAAGAGTTGTGGTGATTGGGGCCGGTGATGCACATAAAGATACAGATACTCTTATAAAGGTATGGGAGTTTTTTGTTAAAAAGGAAGCTGATCGTCATTCTTTGCTTATTAACCTGGGTGGTGGTATGCCATGCGATTTAGGAGGATTTGCTGCTGCAACTTTTAAAAGGGGTATTCCATTCATTAATATTCCAACCACACTTCTGGCGCAGGTTGATGCATCGGTGGGAGGAAAAACCGGGATCAACTTTAAAGGTTTTAAAAATGAAATTGGCTCGTTTAAACAGGCCGAGAAAGTTCTGCTTGACACATCCTGGCTTCAATCACTTGATAGTGAAAATCTTCTTTCGGGATTTGCCGAGATGATTAAGCATGCCTTTCTTAAAGGTGACGAAATGCTTGAGCGAACCCTTAGTTTTGATATTTTAAATCCTAACATTAAGGTGTTGGGTGAGCTGGTTGCCGAATCAGTGTTAATTAAAGATTACTATGTTTCATCTGATCCCTTTGAAAAAAACATCCGTAAGGCTTTGAATCTTGGTCACACAATTGGTCATGCGTTTGAAAGTTTTGCCTTAATAAACAAGAAGCCTGTTTTGCATGGTTATGCAGTAGCCTATGGCCTGGTACCGGAGCTTTTCTTAGCCCATTTGAAACTAGGGTTGGATATGGAGCTGGTTAAAAGATATGCCGAATATGTAAAGCAGGTTTATGGAAAATTCAAATTTGCTCGTTCCGATTATAACTACCTATACGAAACCATGACTCATGATAAGAAAAACCGTAGTGGGAGAATAAACTTTACTTTACTCAATAAGCCAGGCAAAGTAGCCATTGATATCCATTGCGAAAGAGTTGAGGTTGAAAAAGCACTTGATTTTTTTAGATTACTTTAATTCCTCACTTAGATATTTGGAATTTGATAAATAGTACCAACTATCACGAATATTATTGAAATGTCAATTACCATAACTGCTCCTGAACAATTAAGATATGTAGAAGTCGATTTGCCTGCTTCAAAAAGTATAAGCAACCGACTTTTAATTTTGAATGCACTCAGCTACAGTCCCTATTCCATTCGAAATCTTTCCGATAGTGACGATACGAAGGCTATGCTGGGCGTTTTTAATTCTAATAGTAATCAATTTGATGTTGGCGCTGCCGGGACTACCATGCGTTTTCTTACTGCTTATCTGGCAAAAATAGTTGGTGAGTGGACTATTACCGGAAGTGAACGAATGAAACAGCGTCCCATTAATGTGCTGGTTAATGCAATTAATGAGTTGGGAGGCAAAGTGGAGTATATAGAGAAAGAAGGCTATCCACCACTAAGGATATTTGGTAGCTCTTTAAAGGGTGGCGAACTTGAGCTTCCCGGTAATGTTAGCAGTCAATATATTTCTGCCTTACTGATGATTGGCCCCACTATGGAGAATGGTCTTGTTCTGCGTTTAAAGGGCGATATTACTTCAAAGCCATACATTAATCTTACTTTAAAACTGATGGAGTTGTTTGGTGTTAAGTGTAATTGGTTAGGTGACATTATTAATGTGCCGGTAGCAAACTACAAACCAATACAGGCTCGTGTTGAAGGTGACTGGAGTGCAGCTTCTTACTGGTTTGAAACAGTTGCCCTTGGGAAAGAAGGTGATTCGGTATGCTTAAAAGGACTTGATCGAAACAGCTGGCAGGGCGACTCGTCAGTAGCAGGATTGTTTAAGGAATTGGGTGTTCAGTCGAAGTTCACAAAGAAAGGATTGGTTCTTACCAAAGAAGGGGCTGTTAAAGCTGTTTTTAATCATAACTTCACTGACGAACCTGATTTGGCGCAGACTTTTGCCGTTACTTGTGCTTTTTTAAATGTACCTTTTGAATTAACTGGCCTTCATACATTGAAAATTAAAGAGACTGACCGTATATCAGCTCTTATTAATGAGTTGGCCAAATTTGGTTTCGAGGTTGTAAGTAATGGTGTTGATAGTCTCAGCTGGCATGGTAAGAAGAACCCATCGCAGGTTGATATTGTGGTTCAAACCTATAAAGACCATCGCATGGCCATGGCTTTTGCCCCGGTTGCTTTAAAAACTGGCTCGTTTGCTATTACCGACCATATGGTGGTTACCAAGTCGTATCCCGGGTATTGGATCGATTTGGAGGCTGCTGGCTTTAGTGTGGTGAAATAAATAATCTGAGAACAGTCCGGAGTAAACCAATAGTTATAGTTGGCTCTAAATGAATAATAGTGAGTAAAATCAATAAGACAGTAGCTTTATTAGTTGTGCTTGAGTGTGGTCTCCTGAGAAATTTGTTTCGTTTTTTGCGTCATGACAAAAAAGTAATTCCGCTTTTTAGCGGGAGAGGACTACCTAATAGAGATTATTTGAACCATATAATATCTTATTTGACCCTTAAAATGTACTATACTTCAGCAAAACTGTGGGTTGAATAGTTCAATCTTCAACAAAGTACATATAAGGTTTCTGAATGGTTTATTTGGATAATAAAAAAGCCGCCCCACGTTTGGAGCGGCTTTTTACACACAGGAATTGTTGGGAGAAATAAATTTTCCCATGGCAAAGATCTCTTTTTTGATGCTATTTGTTGTTACCCTGTTGTTACCCCTAAATTAAGTGTTGGTAATTAATTATTAGCGACAAAATGGCGCAAAAGCTTTTTTTGCAAACGCCATTATGGCGCAATGCGTATTGTAAGACTGTCATATTTACCGGTTTATGTGTTTGGTATCTCCTTTGTTGGTTATAGTTTGTAAATAACAAATTAAAGTTTAACTAAAATAATGGAGGATTTAGCTATGACACTTGTAAAACGTTTCAATAATCAGTTACCTGACATTGCCAATTTCTTTGATGATTTTTTTGGCGGTGATTTTTACCCCAATGCGGTTTCTCGTGGCAAAAGAACTGTTCCTGCTGTGAATGTTCAGGAAACCGAGGATGAATACCAGATTGAGGTTGCTGTACCTGGTATGAAAAAGGATGATTTTAAAATTGAAGTAAACAACAATGTTCTGACCATTTCTTGCGAGCAGGAAGAAAAGAAAGAAGAGAAAGAAAAGGGATATACTCGTCAGGAGTTTTCTTATTCAGCTTTCCGTCGTTCTTTTGCTATCCCGCGCAACGAAGTGGATGAATCAAAAATCGATGCTTCGTACAAGGATGGAATTTTGCAGATAAGGCTTCACAAACGCGATGAGATAAAACCTAAACCTGCAAGAATGATTGAGATTAGGTAATTTGTGATTTGATTTAAAGAAATGGAGGTGTCTCATTAATTTGGGACACCTTTTATTATTAGCGCTGTTTTGTTAGTGGCTGATATTTAATGTCTTGGATGTACATTCATTTCTTGGATGTAATCGTGAATTCGTGATTATGTCAAGGGGAAGTGTTAGAACCCCTCTTATTAAGAGCTGGATTAAAATTTTCTTAACTGCTAAGATGTTAAAAAATCATAATAGGCAGATAGATCATAAGATGAAGATTAACTGCACAGCGAAAACAGCAAAGATTTAGTTGCTAATTCTTAGCGATCTCTGCGAATAAAACACTTTGCGACCTTCGGTTAACATTTTTATCATGTATATAAATATCATTCTTATAACCCTCTTTAATAGTCACTAATTTTATTATTAGCTCAACTTCTGTTTAGAACAATCGTTTGGGTTTTTTATGATATTTATAGGCGTCAACATCCAGAGGGTCAGCGTTGTCGCTGCAAGGAACGGCAGGTCTTTTACCTCCCATACGCAAATGGGATTTCTGGTTAAACTCAAAAATTAGTGATAATTCATGCGCTCCGGCTGTCTGAAATCCAAGATTTGATATTGTAATATCATAACTATAGCCAATGCGGAAGGGGCCATATTTATACCCAATTAAAAGTATAATTGCATCGCGGTTTACGTTGTTATCCGCATTTGTAAAAATAGGAATCCCTCTGTACCATATTCCTACCTCAATGGGAGCGTTAAACCAGTAAAAGCCTGCATCCAATTGGTTGAATGATTGCTGATGCTGGTAACGAAAACTCATTGAAAAGGCTCTTTCCAAGCCAAGTCGGCGTCGTTTCTCAGTCCATATATTGGAGCCTCCAAAAACGGTTATTTTTCTGTTGAGTTTTATCTCTTCACCCAGGAAAGAGTGGTTGGGTTGTGTTAGGTGGTCAATTGTAATACCTGCCCAGAAAAATTGACTGTAAAGTAGAGTTGATGCTGCAAAGTCAATAAATTCAGTGTTTTCATTGGTGAGTCGCTCCCACGAACCTGAAGCGCCACCACCAATTGCCTCATCAGCAAAAATTAGTTTGCTGAAATCAAGAGCACGGCTTCCATATGCAAACTGGATTCCGGGAATAAACTGCCACTCTCCGTTTAAGCGAACATTGTAAGAGTATTGCAGTGCTACATGCGAAAATGTGAGGTCGGCACTTCCCGCTTTATCCTGAATAATCTGTATGCCAAGGCCACTATTAAAGCGTGGGAAAAAGTTGTCGAATGAAACGGCTGAAGTTGAAAAAGCTTTACTAATTCCGGGCCATTGGTTACGGTAGTTCATGGCTAACCTTGCACCATCGGTTGATCCTGCCAAAGAAGGACTCAAATAAAGAGGGGCAGCATAAAATTGCGAAAAGTGAACATCCTGTGCAAATGATATCCAGCCAGCAAACAACCCAACCAAGATGATGATGGTTTTCTTGGAGCAAAAACTTTTAATTCTATTTTCAGCTGTATGGATATACATTTTCATTATTCGTTTAGTAACTGTAAAACAGTTTAATCATTTGTCCTGGTTAAGATTTATCGAATTAAGGTTATATCGCCTGCTTTTATCTCCACTTTACCGTTGGCTGTTTTGTAACGGGCACGCCAGATATAAACGCCCTGTGGTACAAGTTTTTTGTTACGGTAGCCATCCCATCCAATTTCTATGTCGTTCGATTCAAATATTAATTCTCCCCATCTGGTGAAAATTTGAAGCTGGTATTCTACAATTCCTTTTTGAACAAACGGATAAAAGATGTGGTTTCGTGGATCTCCAAAGCTGTAGCGGCCATCTGAAGGCCCCGAAGGATTGGGCGTAAATGCATTGGGAAACACTATTTCACCCCCTTGCTCCACCTTTACGGCTTCAGGTAAAGTAAACTGGTCTTCGCAACCCTGATTGTTGATTGCCCAAAGAGAGATTGAGAATACTCCCGGCTGTTGATATTGATGAGAAGGAGAAAACTCCGTTGATGTTTCGCCATCTCCAAAGTCCCACTCATAACGCGTGGCGCCAATTGAATAATTTATGAATACAGGTTTCTCTCCTGGAATAAAAATTACTTTGGGAATTATTTCAAACTGGGCAAAAGGTTTTTCAAAAACTTCAACTGTAAGATTTTCTGCTATACTTATGCCTCCAGGACCCGTGGCTGTTAGTTTAACATTGTATGTCCCGGATGTTAGATAGGTATGGGTAGGGCTTTGTTCCTGCAACATCATGCCATCACCAAACTCCCATAAATAGCTTGTTGCATCCAGTGTTTTGTTCCAAAACATTACTGTTAGTGGTGGACATCCACTTGTTGGGTCCGCTCCGTATTCAATAACGGGTGTCATGGGCTTAATGAGAATGTCTTGTGTTGTTTCATCGAAACACTGGCCGTTGGTAACCGCTAATTTTATTGTGTAAGAGCCTGATTCGGGATATGTATGAGTACCCGGTTGTTTTTGATCTGAAGTTGACCCATCACCAAAATCCCAGATGTAACTCCAGTTTGTTCCCTTCGTTTCATTGGTGATGGTGACTGTTCTGTCGGGCATTTGCAATTCTGTTGGTGTAACCAAAAATTCTGCTTCAGGTGAAGGGAACACTGTAACCTGAGCAGTGGCAGTTGATGCGCAACTGAAAGGGTTGGTGGCCTCAAGATTAATGAAATAGGTTATCTCATTTTCGGATGTGTTATTAAATATATGTGAGGTTTGAAATTCTCCTGACTCAATGATTCCATCTCCATAATCCCAGTTGTACAAAACAGAACCCGGGCTGGATATAAGACTGACTGACAGTGGATGACATCCTTCCTGGGGAGTTATGGCTAGTGGAAGTGGAGAAGACGGATAGACTGTTACATAAGTGGTTGTTGAATCTTTACATCCAAAATCGTTTTCAACATAAAGTTTTACAGGAAACGCTAAAATGTATGTATTGTCGTTATTAAAAGTGTGCGTTGGGTCAAATTGATCCGTGACAGGTGATCCATCATTGAAATCCCAGAGGTATTTTGTACCACCTGATGAGTTGTTTATAAAGGATGTTTCAAGTGGAGCACATCCATCGGGTGGAATTGCCATGGCTGATACTGTAGGTTTTGGTGCAACCTGAATGTCAAATGTAAAAGTGTCGTTACACCCATAGCTATTGCTGGCCTCAAGAATTATTTCTATAGTCCTAATATTTGATGTAAAATTCTCGTAAATCTGTACAGGTTTTTCTTCAGTAGAAATGAGTCCTCCTCCTAGGTTCCATGAATACGAATCAGCATTTATTGAATTGTTTGGGAAAGATATTTCGTAAGGTGAACACCCAAGTGGTGGAACCGGATCGACTATGGCTTTAGCCTGGGGCATAAAGGTTACCTGTAATGATGCATTACCATCGCAACCTGCTCCGACTGCTTCCTGCCAGGTAAAGGTGTAAACACCGGGGGTGTCAACATCTACAGTAGTTATGGGTTGAGTTGCATCGTTAAAAATTGCATTTCCCGGTCCGGATGTTAGTAGCCATGTTCCACCTGCAAAATCTGGAATGGCTTCTATCTGGGCTGTCAGTCCGCAGATGGGAAAATCGGGGATTACCTGAGGATTAGGCGTTGGAGAGAAAATTATCTCAACTTGATCATTATCAATACAACCATTTAGGTTTACTTCCCAGTTTAGAATATAAGTCCCTGTTTGGTCCGCTGTTATACTAGCGTCAGCAGCAAAGGGGTCTGATATAGAAAGAATTCCAGTGCCTGAAATTATGCTCCATTGAGATGTTGCTGTAGGCCATGTATTAGCGCTTAAGGAGTGGGTAAGCAAGCAAGATGTTTCATCAGGGCCTGCATTGGCTATAGGTTGCTCTTTAATAGTTACAGTAATAGTGCTTTCATCGCTACATCCCTGATTATCGGTTACACGGTAAGTGAAAACATAGACTCCAATATCGTCAGTATTTAAAACTGGATTGGGACCGTTAATGGGTGTTAACTTCGATATATCTGTTCCCGACCATTCATGTAAAATGTATTCACTTGATCCTCCTGAAGCAATAGGTTCAAGGGTAACAGAACTAAATTGACAGACCTCCAATAGTGGCGGTGAAAAATCGACGTTAACAGGATTTACTTCGATGGTGAGAGGTGCTTTACTTTTACAACCCCGGGCGTCAACAGCCGTGAACTCAATATTGTAAACTCCTGTTACTGTAGTCTGAAATATGGGGTTCAGAATATCAGGTGTTATTAAGGGTCCAATATCACCTGTCCATCCAATGGAATATGGTAGGGTGCCATTTATAACTGTTGCCTCAATGGGTTGAGTAACTCCAGGGCAAAGATAAATGGGATCGGTTACAGAAAGCGAAACATCAGGTGAATCCCAAACTTCAATCTGTGTAGTTCCTGTGGCGGGGCAACCATTGGGGTCGGTAACATCATAATTAATTGTATGTAGTCCAGGACCTGCCACAGATGGGCTAAATTGTCCTGTTGAAGGATTTGTTATACCCGTTCCGCTCCAAATTCCGTTTGGAGTGACAGCTTTCAGGTCAATAGGCAACTCGTTTTCGCAGAAAGGGCCAACAGCTGTGATAGTGCCATCGGGAAGCGCAACTATTAAAGCTATGGCAGTTATTTCGATGGGATCATTATCTCCGTTTATTGGATCAGATGGAGTTCCATCAATGTTGGGATCATCATACGGATTACAATAGTTCCAGTTTCGTAAGGTTACCTCAAAGTAATCACCCACATTATATCCTGCAGGTATTTCGATAAACATAGACTTTTCCATTGGAGGTTGAGGCCCTTCAACCGGTTGTCCTGTAGCTATTATAGGACCTGGGTAAGGGTAATTTCTGATGACTCCTCCAGCTTTGGCAGTTGTAATGTTGGTTCCTCCAGTTCCATAAATCCATTGAGTCCAACGGCGGAAATTGTTTCGCGTGTCGTATTCTATTGGGGGTACGCAGTTCCACTGACTATCATCATAAAAGAAAGTGGCGCCGCTGTCGCCAAAGCATATAGGGTATATTGCCGGAGACACAGCAAGAATGCCTCCATTTTGGTCATCAACATCCCATACAGTCACAATCTGTGTTTGTATTGAACTGGTACAAAGAGTCCCGTTTACAACAAGCATGGTTGATGGTCGGTAGTTACATTTATCTCCGTGTTCTGGATAAATATGAGTTTGAACAGCTTCCCATTGTCCCGTTGCGGCATTGAAAGCAGCATCAACGATGGAAGTTGGTGAGCCATCGTCCCAATCGAAATAAATCTGTATTTTTTCAGAGCCCGTATAAATAACTCCTCCGTAAGATACTGACCAGTCGGCAGTAACAGGAGCACAAAGTTTATCGGGAATCATATTGTTACCCTTGGATGAATAACTGCATTCATCCTGAGCTAAAGCTGTATGAACCAATATCAAGAAAATGAGTATTGGCGTAATTTTTAGGAGTGTTTTCATGTGTCTAAAATTTGTTTTTCAATGGTCACATGGAACTCACCACTTAGTTCCCGAAAATCGGGACAACCTGTCCCGGCTGAAAGACGTGAGGCTATTCCCCTGTGTGAGAAACGAAGATCAGCGAAGCTAAAGGCTTGCTCATGGTTCGTTTCGTTTTACTGCCTGTTAAAAAAGATTTCGCCTGTTTATATCATTCGGTTATACTAAATTATTTATAAAGGGTAGGTTTTGTTTGGAAAGAAGGCACTTGATCTCTTTCTCTGAATTTATGATTTTTATCAGAGTGGTCATTTATGCTTAAAAAATGAGATTCATCATTTTTTATTATACAATAGATGGTGAACTTTATATTGCTTTGGGTCAGAAGGTTGGGTGTTCGGCTGAAGCAGGGACTCCAGTTCTAAATTGGATGATCTATTGATAATTACCATTAAATTTAATGAATCTTATCAGTAATTAAAACAATAACGTATGATTAATAAACTCATTGCCTCGGTTCTGCCATATTTTCCAAAAAAATTTGTTTGGTTTTTTTCAAAGCGCTATATAGCAGGTGAAACAATGAATGATGCTATTATTGTTTCGCATGAGCTTCAATCTTCCGGAGCCTGGGTTACTATTGATCTTCTTGGTGAGTTTATTACCCAAATTGAACAGGCTTTGATAAATGAACATAAATACATTGAAGTTATTGAAAAGTTCAGCAAGGAGGCATTAAATGCTACCTTTTCATTAAAGCCAACCAGCTTTGGGTTATTGCTTGATTATGAGTTGTGTTACCGTTATGTCCGTGAAGTAGTGGCTAAAGCTTCCAAGACAGGACATTTGGTTCGCATTGATATGGAAGACTCAGCATGCGTTGATAAAGAGATAGACCTTTATAAGAGGCTGCATCAGGAATTTCCACTAAATGTGGGATTAGTTATTCAGTCATATTTAAAAAGAACCGACTCCGATATTGAGGATCTTGTAAAATGGCATTCAACTGCACGACCGGTAAATATTCGTTTATGCAAGGGTATTTATAATGAGCCTGAATCAAAAGCATATAAACTGCACGACCAGATAAACCGTAAATATCTTGAAAATCTGGATAGACTTTTAAAAAATGGAGTTTATGTTGGAATTGCAACTCACGATAAATTTTTGGTTGATGGGGCGCGTGATATCATAAAGAAATATAGTTTGTCGAAGAAAGGATATGAGTTTCAAATGCTTTATGGTGTAACACCCGAATTGAGAGCGAAAATCATTTCGCATGGACATCCCATGAGGGTTTATGTTCCTTTTGGGGTTGACTGGTTTGGATATTCTACTCGACGTTTGAAAGAAAACCCCTCTCTTACAGGACACATTATTAAGGCTTTGTTCTATCGTGGTTAATCTGCTTGAAGTTAAAGTGTTTAGGCGGCCTGATTGTATTTATAGCCTAAAAAATAACTCGCGTGAATAAGGAAGGTTAAGAGTTAATGATTTGTAAGATCATTTGAGATTATCGTTATTCATTGGATCAATTGTTTCCAGGCTTTGTATGAATTTTTGCTTTGTTTGTTTTATTTTCTGAATTAACCCTATTTTTGCTAGAAACAAATTTTGTGAACAGGCAGATTTTCCGACTAGCACTACCCAATATATTTACCAATTTAACAGTGCCCCTTTTAGGCATGACTGATATGTTTTTGATGGGACACCAGGATTCGGTTCACTTTATGGGTGGAGTTGCGCTTGGGAGTGTAATATTCAATTTTGTTTTCTGGGGTTTTGCTTTCCTGCGAATGAGTATGAGTGGCGTTGCTGCCCAAACCTATGGTCGCAACGATCGTTTTGAGATGGCTATGGTGCTTGAGCGTGGACTGATAGTAGCTATTGTTGGCAGTTTGCTGCTTCTGCTGTTACAGAAACCCCTGGCTGATTTAAGTTTTTGGCTGTTGGAAGGAAGCTCTGAGGTGAAAGAGATCGCAAAGCAATATTATTATGTTCGTATATGGGCTGCTCCGGCTTCAATATCGTTAATGGTGTTTTACGGATGGTTTCTTGGAATGCAGAACGCTATTTATCCAATGGTGATTGCTGTAACTGTAAACATTGTAAATATTGTAACCAGTTTTGTTTTGGTTTTCAATTTTAATATGAAAGCCGAAGGGGTGGCTTTGGGTTCTGTTATTGGTGAATATTTTGGGCTGTTCTTAGCCGTTTTCTTCTTTTTCAGAAAATATAAATGGGTGGCATCTAAGTTTACTCTTAGTATTGAGCCTTTAATTATTAAGTTAAGACATTTTTTAAATGTTAGTGGCGATATTTTTGTTCGTACTTTATGCATCATCGCGGTATTTACCTTTTTTACTTCGCGTTCGGCGGGGATTAGTGATGTTACACTTGCAGTTAACAGTACTTTGCTTCAGTATCTGTTTCTGTTTTCATATTTTCTGGATGGCTTTGCCTATGCAGCCGAAGCGCTTGTCGGCAAATATTATGGTGCCCGTGATTTTGATAAGCTTAAAATTTCTGTTCTCAAACTGATGATTTGGGGTGCTGGTTTTGCTCTCTTGTTTTCGTGCGTTTATGCTTTTTCAGGGATGCATTTATTACGTTTTTTTACTAAACAAGAAGCTATTTTATTACAAGGCAAGGATTATCTGGCGTGGATTGTTTTTATTCCTTTGGTAAGTTTTGCTTCTTATATCTGGGATGGTGTTTTTATTGGTCTTACTTCTTCACTTGCTATGCGTAATTCTGTTCTATTCTCAGCCGTTTTCTTTTTTTTTATCCCCTTTTTTCTTCTTTTCCCCTTAATTAATAATCATGCTATTTGGATGGCGATGGTTCTTTTTATGTTATCGCGGAGTGTTACCCTTACGTTGCTTTATAAAAGAGTTCTTAAACGATTATAGTAATTGAACCATTTTGTTTCTTCTCTGTTATTAAGTTTAAGTGGTCTAAATAAAAACAAGAATTTAATTTAGACATAGGATGGAGTTTTAAACTTAAAAATATGAGAACTATGAATTATGAATTACCAAAGCTGGAATATGCTTACAACGCACTTGAGCCACACATTGATGAGGCAACAATGCAAATTCATCACACAAAACATCATGCTGCTTATGTCAATAACCTGAATGAAGCCTTAGTCGGGAAAAGGACTGATCATAAAGGGATTGAGGAGCTTATGAGTGAAATATCAAAATACCCGGTAGCCGTTCGAAATAATGGAGGTGGGCATTATAATCATTCTCTATTTTGGAAAGTGATTACTCCTGGTTCAAACCCCAATCCTTCTGGGGATGTTCTTGCTGCCATAGTAAAGAATTTTGGCTCTTTTGATTCTTTTAAAGAGGAATTTTCAAAAGCTGCAGCAACCCGATTTGGCTCAGGATGGGCATGGCTCGTTAAACAAAACGATGGCAAACTGGTAATAGGTTCTACACCAAATCAGGATAATCCTTTGATGGACGTATCTGACCTTAAAGGAACACCTTTACTAGGGCTGGATGTTTGGGAACATGCATATTACCTTAAATACCAGAATAAAAGACCCGATTACATAAAGGCTTTTTGGAATATTGTAAATTGGGCTGAAGTGGCAGCCAGACTGAAAGGATAACAAAAAACACTGGAGAGCAAAAATGAGGGACTGATGAATTTCAGTCTCTCATTTACGTGTATAAAAGCTGGTCTTTAGGTTTCTTTTGATGTATTTTTGGTTAAATTTGTTTGAAATAACTAAAAATTATCAGTCATGAAATTCTCGCTACCCGAATTGCCTTACACATTGGATGCGCTGGAACCGCACATTTCAAAAAAAACATTGGAATTCCATTATGGCAAACACCATCAGGCATATGCAAACAATTTAAATAGCCTTATACCTGAAACGGAGTTTGAGAATGCCGATTTGGAGACCATTGTTATGAAATCAGATGGAGCCATTTTTAATAATGGAGCTCAGGTATGGAATCACTCATTTTATTTTACTTCCTTTTCTCCCGGCGGCGGAGGTATTCCAAAAGGCGCTCTGGCCAGCGCTATTGATAAGAGCTTTGGATCCTTTGATAAGTTTAAGGAATTGTTTTCGCAGGCTGCAATAACCCTTTTTGGATCGGGTTGGGCCTGGCTGGTAAAACGTCCTGATGGATCGCTGGATATAATAAAGGAAAGCAATGCAGGAAATCCACTTCGAAATGGATTAATCCCAATACTAACGTGCGATGTTTGGGAACATGCTTATTATTTAGACTATCAGAACAGAAGGCCTGATTATATTAAGGGTTTCTGGAGTATAATTAACTGGGATGAGGTTGGTAAGCGTTATTAAGCTAAATAATAAATTACCTGAATATGCTTAGTTTAAAAGAGTTGATTCTGAAGAATCGCAGTTTTCGTCGTTTTTATCAGGA
>CAZSQG010000011.1:27159-61328 GCA_964608615.1 uncultured Marinilabiliaceae bacterium | reverse complement strand
TTAGTCCCGATGTACTTCGGGACTGGTTTCAGCCACTCACCCATCTCTCCAATAATATTAAGAACTTTTGAAATATAGGTTAGTACGGCAGTTTAGTCCCGATGTACTTCGGGACTGGTTTCAGCCACTCACCCATCTCTCCAATAAGATTCGTTTTTCACAACCAGCTTTCCAATTGCGAGTGCAAATGTAGAAAATAGAATGACAACTCCAAAACAAAAAATCCAAAAATATGTGCATTCTTTCTTATTATCGCCTGATACATCCCCTTATTGGTTGACATACAACCAAAAAACTATTTCACTATTTTTTCGTTTTTTAGCAAAATGGTTTTAATAATAGAAAAGAATACTGATTAATTGCCAATGGCATTTATATAAGCCCCATTATTTGGACCTGTTGCTCCATGATTTTAGCCAGCCAGTTGTTTTATTCCACCTAATAACTCCACAGCCTCCATTAATTCTTCATCAATGGCAGTCATTAAATTAATTATTCGTGAATTTTCAATATTGTCGTTTAGCCAATCATTTTCCTCCTCCTCGGTTGGTAAAATAACAGGCATACGCTTTTTTGTATTGTGTATGCTTGCCATCAATGGATTGGCTGCTGTTGTTAAAATTGAGTACGACTCCAAAACTGAACTGGTAGCGGGATTTACCCATGACTCCCAAATACCGGCAAAACAAAAATCCTCTGAGTACTTAAGTTTAATTAGCCATGGTTGTTTTACTTTGCCATTATGCTGCCATTCAACAAAACCATTGGCGGGAACTAGACACCTGCGTTTAATAATAGCTTCTCTGAACGATGGTTTTACAAAAACCGTTTCACTGCGTGCATTAAGATTATATTTGGCAATATCCTGATTTTTTGACCAATGTGGCACCAATCCCCATTTCATATCCAGAATATCGTGCTTCCTAATTATCGGCCGAACAGGAAACTCAAAACCATTAACCAATCCGGTAAGCTCGCTTAATGGCTTTTGAGCATGCTTGCTGTGCCTGGGGGCAATTTTGTTTAAGAGGTAATAATAACACATGACAACTTATTTGGAAACAGAACCAAACTGATAACAGACATTATAACAGAAGCCTAAATATCGTGTTAACAGTTATTTTTTAGGTGTATTTTATTCCTGCTTATTCTTTCAACCACTGATCTAACCAACGAAAAAATTCCCTTTGCCACAAAATACCGTTTTGGGGACTTAATATCCAATGGTTTTCTTCGGGAAAGAAAAGAAAACGTGCCGGAATATTTTTCATCCTGGCCGCGTTAAAAGCTCCCATTCCCTGAGTGTAAGGAATCCTGAAATCTTTTCCCCCATGAATTACAAGAAGAGGGGTATCCCATTTGCCCACAAAACGATGGGGCGAGAAATCGTATCCTTTACCTGGCAAATCCCAGTATGGGCCACCCAAATCCCAGTTCACAAAAAACATCTCCTCAGTAGTGCTATACATCATATCCTGATTAAAAACACCACTATGCGAAATAAATGCCTTGAATCGCTTTTCATGATTTCCTGCCAGCCAGTAAACAGAATAACCGCCATAGCTGGCACCAATAGCTCCCAGACGGTTTTCATCAACAAAAGGCTCTTTAGCAACCTCATCAATGGCAGTCAGGTAATCTTTCATGTTTTGCCCGCCATAATCTCCACTAATCTGCTCATTCCACTCCTGTCCAAAACCGGGTAATCCTCGCCTGTTGGGTGCTACAACAATATAACCTTTAGCTGACATCATCTGAAAATTCCACCGATAACTCCAAAATTGCGACACCCCACTTTGTGGTCCACCCTGACAATATAGTAACGCCGGATACTTTTTTGTAGGATCAAAGTCGGGCGGATAAATTATCCAAACCAACATTTGTTTATTATCGGTTGTTGTTACCCATCTCATTTCAACTTCGCCCATTGTAAGCTGATCCGTAAGATGCAAATTCATATTTGTTAAATTCTGCGATGAGCCATCTTTAATGGTAATGCTGAAAATATCAGCAGGCGCACTCATGCTAAAGCGTGTGGCTATAAGATTATCACCTGCATGAAACACATTAGTGAAATTGTGAATACCTTCAGTAATCTTATTGATGGAACCATCTATAATATTTAGCAGGTATATCTGCTCCGTGCCAAAACAATTGGAAATAAACCAGATAAAATCTCCATCCTTATCCCACACCGGGCTGGATACATTCTGATCAAAGTCAATAGTATAATCCACAACACTACGCGTTTCCGTATTCATTACCATAAGCCGGTTTTTATCGGCTTCATAACCATCACGCGCCATACTTTCCCAGGATATGAGACTTCCATCAGGCGAGAATACAGGGTTCAGATCATAACCTGGCATTCCTTCTGTTATATTTTCTGTTTCACCTAAATTTAAATCATACAGGTAAATATCAGAGTTAGTAGAGACGGCGTATTCCTTGCCTGAAAGCTTCTTACAGGTATATACCAGTTTCAATCCACATGGCGACCAATTGAGTTGTTCCATTCCTCCAAAAGGATTAGTTGGTGCATCAAAAGGCTCATCCTTCATAATATCAACGCCTCCCGAAAAATCAGAATTTTCGCTATAAGGAGTAATAAAAATATGACTGTAATTATAATCGTGCCAACTATCCCAGTGGCGATACATCAAATCATCTTCGATGCGGGCATCAGCTTTTGGAAGATCAGGATAGATATCCTGGACTGTTTTGTCAAGTTTAACCGGCTTTGAATAAGCAACATGTCTTAAACTAGGCGAATACTTATAACCGGTAATTCCTCCTTCAATATTTGAAATTTGGTCTCTTTCTGATCCATCTGGATTCATCTCCCACAATTGTACTGAGCCTGACTCTGAACTCAGGAAGCAGATTTTCTTTCCATCCGGTCTCCACATAACCTCAAACTCATTAGTATAGGTTTTGGTTAATTGCACAGGATTACCTCCTGAAACAGGTACGGAATAGATGTCGCTGTATGTCCTGTTTTCAGCAATATTGGAAAAACTAACTGTATAGACCACTGTTTTATTGTCGGGCGATACACTTACGCTCCCCAGACGCCCAAACGACCACAATGCCTCCGGAGTCAAATGATCACCTGTGAGCTTTATATCCCGGGTATCATAGGTTGGTCGATCATCCTTAGCTGATTTAGTTAAACAGGCACTAGTCAGCAAAATCAGCAAAAAGCTTAAAGCATAAAATATAAACTTCATATAATTATCATTAATCTCGTATCACAATACATTATTACACTAATCAAAATATTAACCAAATTGATATCCATCCTTCCATCCTGGATTTAATGAGTCTCGACTACACTAAAAGATGCATTGACATGAGTTTCATCCAGCCTAATTTCCAGGCCAAAAACATTACTAATAATTCATATTGGCTAAAGAATAGCAATATGTCCAATTACTGATCTTATTCCTTTTTTACATTTCGCTTGTACTCATCCACCACCAGTGTAGCAAGCCCAACATCATTGCTCGACACCACAACCTTTACCGCTCCTAATCCACCGGCATCAACAATTACAGGAATATTGGATCCTCTGATTTCATCGTTAAGAAAGGCTTCCACACCGGCATCTTCCAAAAGACTTTTAACCATTCCGGCTTCCCAGGTTGAGCCGGAGAATATGATTACTGGAGAAATATTTTCTTTTTTTTCCATAATAATATGATTGTTTTGTGTTAAGACTATTTATTCAAATTAATAATCAATCCAATATATACAACCTTTTTCAAAAAACACTTCTGAATTACAATGACAATTCTTCACTCTGAAACCAAATAGAACCACCATTAAAATGTCAATTCATAATTGTTACAAGAATCCTCTTTTAGAACGATTTCCCAGTTTTTGAGATTCTTACCAATAACTAATTTTTGAGCCGAAGAAATTAATTGTGCAAAAACAGAAAACCCAGACTCTTCTTCATAACAATGGAATTTTAACATTTAAGGTTTGTGCTAATACCATAAAGATATTACAATATACTCTTAACCGTCTAAACAATTTTGTTAAAAGAAAGATCCTTTATTCAATATTATTTTAGTTTTTCAAACATTGAAACAACAAGATTCACACACATATGGCTACATATAACTTAACAACTGGTTTTAATACTGAACAAAAATGCCGTGACTAAAGTATGGTAATAATACACAGATGTTGCCAATCAACAAAGTCTGTAAAGGTGAAAACACCGATTTTTTTCGTTACTCATTATTGCGATGAATCATTTATCGAAGTTATATAATTGATTCATATATATTACAACACCTCAAATCATAATTTTTAAAATCAAAGTAACACAAGCTTTTTCATCAAATCTTCATTTTGAAGAGACTATTTTTGTATTCACAGGTAAACAAAAAACAATTCTCACTCAGAATTATTATTGTATTTTAGTAATGCCGTCTGACCAATGAAAATAAACTTATACAGATGAAAAATCTTCTACGATTTACTTTACTATTTTGGTTTCTGCTTATGTGTATGAGCAACGCCAATGGGCAAGACCCTAATGTGGTTAAACCTGAAACAACGGTGCAACAACCAGAAGTCTCAGAGGTCCCCAAGAAAAATAAAGATCAAGACGATTCAGCTGAAGAGGCAAATCAAACTCAACAACAAAAGAAGGAAGTAAAGGAGGTTAAAGGAGCTCGTCCCGACATGCAACGAAAAAAAGGTGCTCGCCGACCTCAGATTGAACGACCAGCCGGAGCTGCCAGACCAGCCGGAGCAGGTAGACCAGCCGGAGTTGGATCAGGCCGGCCAGGTAAAAAATAATAATGGTATTATCGTGAAAATCATTTAATCATGAAGAAATCTATTTACTTTCTGACTGCAATTCTCTTTATATTCTCCGTAGTTACTTCAACAAAAGCGCAGATTAACGAAACTACAGGAGATTCCCTCTCTATTAAAACACCTCCGTCAAAACACGCATTATATTCCGGAGTGGGATATGGCAGTAATCTTTTGTTTTCAGGACTTTCTCTCTCTGAAAACCAACCTTACCTGTCCATGGATTTGCTTTATATTTACAACAAAAACTGGATGGCTTCCATGGTTTTGTACAATCTGCCAGGAGTTGATCCAGCCTTGGCTTTTTACGATCTCATGATAGGGTATACTAAAACTTTTAACACCTATTTTGATGCAGGCATCTCCCTTTCCCGCTATTCCACTGCCAAACGGTTACAGGACGAATATTTTGAAGGCTTCTCATACCTAACCATTTCAGGAGGATTGGATTGGCGCATATTATATACACAAGCAGTTTTTAGCACAATGCTTAGCAATGATGGCACCAGCTATATTCAAATCAATAACTCACATTTCTTTTCTACTCCCGACATTTTTAAAAGTAAAGCATATTTTACTTTTGATCCATCAATAAATATGGTGCTGGGTGAGAAATATCAAATTAATGAGACTATAACACAAACAGGTACAGGCGAGAACAATTCTACAGCTGAAACACAAACAACATATTCAACTTCGTTTGGATTACTTGACATGGAATTTTCGTTACCAATATCATTAAATTTTGGTAAAACAACAATAGAAATGGAGCCGTTATACTATCTGCCCATTCATAATGACCCTGACTTTCCGGCAAAAAAAGACCTCTTTCTGTTTTTAAATTTGTACTTTAAACTCTTGTAAAATTATTAATCAAACCTACATGACATAATTTTCCATTCTCATCACAACTAACTAATCCACAAACACCCATGAACGCGCTGATTATAGAAGATGAAAAAAGCTTAAGCCACGAAATTGCAGGTTTTCTAAAAAAAGAAAACATTATATGCGATGTGGCTAATACAGGCATGGAAGCTTCTGAATTAATTGCCGTTAATCAATACGATTTTATTTTACTAGACCTTGGATTACCCGATTACGAAGGATTGGACCTAATTAAGGAGGCGAAGAAGCAGGGCAGTGAAGCAGCTATAATTGTGATTACCGCACGTGGCGCGGTAGAAGATAAAGTAAAAGGTCTCGACCTTGGTGCAGATGATTACCTGGCCAAGCCTTTTGCTCTTATTGAGTTGCATTCAAGGATGCAAGCTGTAACCCGGCGAAAATTTAAGATAAACACTTCTGATATTATAATAGGTGAGTTTATTATTGACATCAATGCCCGTAAAGTAAGCTGCGGAAAAAAAGAAGTAGACATTACACGCAAACAATATGACCTGCTTCAATATTTGGTGCTTCATAAAAACAAAGTGCTTTCCCGCATTCAATTGTATGAACATATATGGGGCAACATGCTTGACGATCAGTATGACAGCAATTTTATTGATGTCCATATTAAGAACCTGCGAAAAAAACTTAACGAATATGCCCCTACCGACTGGCTTGTTACGGTAAGAGGTGTTGGATACAAAGCGGAGTTTGACTAAATTTAAAATAAACAAAGGTTGCACGTAAGAATTCGTCAAAGTATTATTTGGAAGATTAACATAGTGAATAAATATCCCAGGGCTGGATTTCTGATAAAACGAGCCATGTGTAACCATTACTCACACAGGGGAATAGCTTCCCGCCTTTCAGCCGGGAGGCTATCTGACCATAAAAAACAAATTTTAGGCACATGAAACTACGGTTTAAACTGGCACTAATTAATCTTCTCTTCAAACTGATTTTTATCGGTTTATTTCTTGCCCTATTACCATACATTTCCGAACGCATCAATATTTACCAGACAGATGAAGAACTAATTGAAAAACGGGAACGGTTCCTCAATATAATTTCCGAAATAGGAGTTGAACCATTTCTTTTTTCCGATTCTATTAACACTTTTGGTAGTTATAATATATTGAAAGAAGAATTTATCAGCCTGGAAAAAACAGAACTGGAAGAACCCTGGAACTTTATTGAGGTTACACAACGACTTATTGAAGGTGACATTATTGAATACCGCGTTCTAAATTACTCCTTCCTGATTGATGGTGAGATGTACCTGGTTGAAATCGGCAAAAGTCTTACAAGCATCTCCATTGCCGAAGAAAATATTAAAAAAATTATCCTGATTTTCCTTATAGCTTTCCTGGTTATTTCGTTTGTATTTGAACTAATCTATACTCGCTCCCTGCTTTGGCCTTTAGATGCCATTATAAATAAAATCAAAAACACTTCTGACCCCAAATCCTTTAACCGTAAACCTATAAAAACCTCCACATCTGATTTTTACAAATTAGACGCCACTCTTACCGAACTGATGGATAAGATTGAAACGCTGTTTCAAAAAGAAAAAGAGATTACCGAAAATATTTCTCATGAATTGCTCACACCAGTTTCAATATTACGAGGGAAACTTGAAAACATGCTTCTACGCGATGATCTGAGCGAAGAGGTGCTGATTAAAACAGAAGAAGCCCTTAATACTCTTTTCAGATTAAAAACATTGGTAAATGCCTTTCTGCTCATTGCAAGGGTCGAAAGCCAGCAATACATAAAAAAAGACACAATCACTATTAACTCATTAATTAACAGCATCGTTGAAGAACTAAAACCGATGGCTGAAGATAACGGCCTCACTCTACAATACAATTTACCAGCAGACAAGACAATTCCGGAAGTCAATAAATCGCTTCTATTTACCATGTTCTACAATGTAATTAACAATGCCATTAAGAACAACTGCCCGGGAGGTTTCGTAAAGATAACATCAACCTGCATAAAGAAACAGCTAATAGTAATTGTGTCAGATAACGGTCCTGGTATTACGCCTGAACAAATGGACACCTTGTTTATGAGGTTTAAGAAAAAAATGTCCGCCGATGACAAAGGAACCGGAATAGGTCTGGCCATAACCAAATCAATTGCCGACTTTCACAATATTCAAATTAAAGTTGAATCATCTCAGGAAAGAGGAACTCTTTTTGAGTTTATTTTTCCAAATTAATCCAAACCTCCGCTTTACCTAAAAAATTCTACTCAATACAATATTTAATTCTCCTGTTAATTTCATGGGATTTTTAAGTTGAATCTCAAAGAATCAATCTTTTAATATGCATTTGGATTTCTCATCTCAAATAAATTAAAAAAAAATCAACTACTCCGTTTTTTTCATGATTCCTTCATCTTCGGCATAGTACATTTGATTCAGTAATTAATAACACTTAAAACCAAAAGCAATGAAAAAAAGAATTATCATGGCAGCTATAGTACTTATAAGTATTGGCGCCACAGCTCAGGAGCAAGAACCTGTTCAGAAAAAAGAACGTAAGCAGGAAAACGTTCAGGTGCAAAACCAAAGTGGTGAAATGCAGGGCGAAGCAGTTCAAACCAGGACCAGAACCCGCACTATGAACAACAAGGAGCTTCAACAAAACCAAGAACAAAAGAAACTTGAGAAAAAAGAGAGAAAAACATTAAAAAAACAGGGAGCTTCACAGGCTCGTCAAAGAGGAATGGAAACCAGTGACGCAGCCCGCGTTAGAGCACAAGAGAAAAAGCAACAAAGACAGCAAAACCTAGAAAATCGTAACGGTGCCCGCCCCGAGTCATCGGCAACAACCGGAGCCCGTCGCACTCAAACCGCAACTAAAACTAACACAACAACTATTTCCACCAGCCGTAGGAGTAGATAATTACTAATAATTTTGAAGCAGACACTATGAAATATTCATGCTAATTATGCTTTTACACATTATTTCAATTAGTTAGCACAAATATTGCATAATAGTTTCTGAAACAGAAAACAAACAATTATTAAGCAAATCAAATGAAACTAGCATGTTCGAAAAAAAACAAAACGGATGAAAAATTACATGCGAGTTCCATACATGCAAACCATTAAAATTATTTACAGATGAAACGTATAACTATTTTTTTAACAGCTCTGATTTTTGTATTCGGGTTTAATGCCTGTGAATCTAATGAATCAGACAAGGGTGTAATTAACCTTTCCATTACTGACGCACCTGTTGATCAGGATGATATTTCAGGTGTTTTTATTACCGTAACCGGTATTCAATACCACACTGATGTCGAAGGCTGGATAACTTTTGAGGAATTTGAAGGCCCTCAAATATTCAATCTTCTGGATTTAACACGGGGAGAATCAGATATGCTTGGTAGTTTTGAACTAAACGGTGGCAAATACACTCAACTTCGCTTTATGCTTGACGCTCCTATTCAGGGACAAGGAACTCCTTCAAATCCTGGATGCTATGTTCAATTTACTGACCAAAGCACTCTACCTCTTTTTGTCCCCTCAGGCTCAGAATCCGGATTTAAAGCCGTTGGTGAATTCACAGTACCTATTAACGGAGATGTTGATATAACTGCCGACTTTGATGTTAGAAAATCAATTATTGCAACTAACAACACCGAACAATATATTCTAAAACCTACAATCAGAATAGTTGTCGATAATCAAGCCGGAAGCATTAAGGGTGATGTTGAAAACGCTCCTGCTGATGCTCTTGTTGTAATTTATGCCTACGAATCAGGTTCATACAATGAAAGCGAAACCGTTGCTGCCTCTGAAGAGTCTCCACTTTTCCCAAATGCCATAAGTAGTGATGTGGTTTGTGATTTAAACAAATACCATATTGCATATCTGGCCGCAGGCACATACGATTTGGTTGTTACAACCATAACAGGTGAAGAAGCGCCCCAGGTTGCTGCATTAATTGAAAACATTGAAGTGGAAAGCAAAAATAATACAATCCAAAACATCGATTTATTAACATTTGAATAAACCAAAAGCAAGTTTTCTCAAATTGGGTTAGGGTTGAAAGGTCTGGGGATATTATTTCTCCGGGCCTTTCTTTTTTTTACTCCTGGCCAATGATAGAACCTACAGCAAAACAAACTGCAAACAATTGAAATATAAAACAATAATAACATACACCCTTCTTTTTTCAACCATTATCAACGATTTGCTCCAGTTGATGGAATAATCAATACACAGAACGACATTCAAGCTTAACTTGTTATGAATTAGCTGGTAAAAAAAATGTCCAAAACAACATACAACCCAGACCTTCCTGGCATTTCGGAAAATTTCCTTATTAACCAAAAAGAAGTTTTACCGAAGTTACTTAATAATATAAACGCTCTAGTTTGTATTATTAACATTCGGCGGGGAACAATATTATGGGTTAACCATTATGGACAATCAAAATTGGGGTGTTCACTTGAGTACATTTCAAAAATGCCCCCTGAAGAAATTTTAAGTTTGATTCATCCTGATTTCCGCATCAACATTAATCAGTCCCTTTTAAACCTTTGCCGCCACAAATCGGAGAATCACTACCACATACTAAAAGTCAGAAATAAAAGTGGTAAGTGGCACTGGGTTTTATTATCGTGCGAAACCTATGAAAAGAACCATAAAGGGAACGTTCATACCATTTTGTTATTTGGCATGGATATTAATCTCAGTAAGGCTCATGATCATATACAAAGAATTATAAAAATAAATAACTCCAACAATCCTACATTCATTACAAACATTATTACCAAAAGAGAGAAGGAGATTGCCCAACATATTTCAAATGGCAAAACGGACAAAGAAATCGCCCAAGAACTCCAAATTAGCATCCATACTGTGAAAACCCATCGAAAAAGAATAATACATAAGCTGGGCCTGAAAAATAGTAAAACCCTGATTAAGTTTATTGCTGAAAACGGGTTACAATAATTTCCCAGAGTATCATCAATTACTCCTTTTATAATGCTCAATCCTTTATATTGATTTATCAACAAATACATATCATTGGTCAAAAATTGACAGACAACCTCTTGCCGAAAAGATTCACATAACACTCTTTCTCTGAATTTTAGACTAATAAAACAAAACAGATCAACCCTCTTGTACCTCTTTAGGTGTATTGCCTTCTGCCTATTATCGTAAGAAATTTATATTCAACAATATTGGATTGACATCCCTCTCACTCTTTTTACCGCATAACGACTATTTGATTATGAATCCAAGACTTTTTGATCCATGAAAAAGAGTTTTACGACTTTCCCTAACGGTCCTCCCTCCAAACATAAAGGCCAACCTTAAAGGGTTAAGAATTACGCAACCTCCCTCCTGTTTCAAACATTATTAGAGATCTTGCCAAAAACAGATCCGTAAATCGGATCTACGAGAATACGTTACCCTATACCTCTGCCAACAAACTATCCCCTGTTCCTATATTTTCTTATACACCCAGATGGCAATTAGCAGTATTTCCTTGACAAAGCCCTGGCAATTTTCAAAACAACAGGAATAAATCAAATAATCCCAAACAAAAGAAAGCTGTGAAACGAGACACGCATAAAACCTTATCCAACTGAATATTAGCCGACCATGATATATCGGGAACTATGGGCGAGTTCCATGTGACCATAAACTAAAAAAAATTGAACACATGAAAAACCTCTTTACCAATTCGTTTATTTTCTGGATAATTCTCTTGCTCTCTTCTTTTCTGTCAGAGAATTTTATCGCACAAACAACTGTAAACCTGGTTACCTCAGCCGACACCTATATTAGCAATAGTAACACAAGCTACAATTATGGCACCCAAACCTATATGAAAATAACCCGTTCAAGCTCTACGCCCCGGGGTTCGCTTTTAAAATGGGATGTCAGCAGCATACCTGGCAATGCTGTTATTACCAGTGTCTCATTAACTGTTAATATCAGCACTGCAGCTTCGCAAACCTATTACCTGTATAATCTCAAACGTAACTGGATCGAAGGAACCGGCACTGGGAAAGAAACCAACGATGGAGCCACCTGGAAAACCTACGACGGAACCAACAACTGGGGAACAGATGGCGCTGCCAATATTGAAACCGACCGGGACACGGATAATTTATGGGATGCCGGTTCATCCTCCTTCTCTTCAACCGGTATTAAAACCATTAACTTCAACACAGAAGGTTTAGCTGTGGTGCAAGGATGGGTATCAGGCACCTTGCCGAACTATGGCGTTACCATTCAGGATTACTCCTCTTCCAGCTCCTCCTACGACTTACAATTGTCAACCAGAAATAATTCGACTGCGGCAAATCATCCAACACTGAACATTACCTACACCGTTTCATTACCTGGCATTAATACAAGCGGAACATTAACCAACTTCAACAGTCAGCCGGGTTCCTCTTCTGCTATTCAGACTTATTCCGTTTCAGGTCTAACTTTAGCAGATAACATTTCCATCACTGCTCCCACTGGATTTCAGGTTTCAACCGATGGTGAATCATTCAGTTCTTCTGCCACACTCATTCAGCAGGATGGTTCTATTACAGCCACAACAATATATGTCAGATTAATAAGTAATATTGAAGGTCTCTTCTCCGGAAATATCGTCCATACAAGCACAGGTTATGAAAATATCTCCATACCCGTAAGCGGCACTGTTTCTATTGCCCCTTCCTGGACAGCTTATAACGACTGTGCCGGCACCTCATCAGGAAATACAACCACCTATACCATCACATCAGGCAGCACTGCGGGTTTGCTTAAAGACTTTACCACCGGCAACAACACCCCTGTAACGGCAACCATTACCTCGTCAGGCGATCCTCAAATTCAAACAGGAGATTATGGAGGAGCAGAAACAGTCGCAGGAACTGATGCTTACACAACCTTCCACGATTATTCAGATGTGGCTGGAGTTATTCAATATGGGGATGATGGTTGGTGGGTGGATGTGACCTTTACAGGTTTAGATCCCAATAAAACATATACCTTTGCGACAACTGCTAATAGGGATAAATCCAGTTATACACGCGAAACCAAATTCACAATTTCAAATATCACTTCGGCAGTTAATTCCAGCTCGTCGGGGGTTAGTGTTATTAGTAATGAATCGGTTTACTTCAATACCGGATACAATACAACAAACGGATATGTGGTCAAATGGACCAATATTTATCCCAGCAGTGAAGGCAGTTTCACGGTTCGAGCTGAAGCCAATAGTAGTACTGAAGCCTACGCTTTTAGTGTTTTCATGCTTCAGGAGGAGGCTTCGTCGGGACCTGCCATTATAACCTCCGAAAGCCTCACAACCTTTAGCACTCAGCCAGGAGTACCCTCTGAAGCACAAACCTATACAGTATCGGGCATCAATCTTAGCGATGATATAACCATTTCAGCACCTTCAGGATTTGAAATATCAACCGACGCAACAACTTATACCAGTTCATTGTTTCTGGAACAAACAGAAGGCCTTGTTTCGGAGACAACTATTTATGTGCGTCTCTACAACTTATCTGAAGGCCTTTTTAGCGGCAACATTACTCATACCAGCGATGGTGTCACTACAAAAACAATAGCCGTTCTTGGCTCTACCAATAATGGATGGGTAGCATATAATGATGGTGGGTACATCGATGGCCAGATTGCCACAAACATCACCACTTACGAATGTTATACCAATGGGGCTTCTGGCTTACTAACAGACTATTACACAGATGTTAACACCACCGTGTCGGTATCAATCGCCACATCAGGCACTATTAACTCTCAACTATCTGGTGATCAAATAGGTACAGAAGCCAACGAGGGCACTGATGCCTACAATACATTTCACGGTTTGGTTAACATGCTTGGAGGCTCAAGACTGGGCAGCAACAGCTCGACAATCCAACTCACCTTTACCGGATTAAATCCTGACAACACCTACTCCTTCGCCACCACAGCCAACCGAAACGATGACGGTTACGACGACAGATTCACCAGAATCACTATTTCTGATGCCGAATCAGCAACCAATGCAAGTACTTCCGGCGTAACGGTTAACAACGATTTATCGGTATCGTTCTGCACCGGCTATAATACCGTTAATGGTTATGTTGCCCGATGGACCGATATTAACCCCGGTTCGGATGGTGGTTTTATTGTAACCTTTGCAGTGGAAGGTGAGGCCTCCAGTGCTTATGGTCCTTCGGTTTTTATGCTTAAAGAAGGATCTGTTGAATTACCCGACCAATATACACTAACAGTTAACAGTGGTGAAAACGGCTCTGTAACGCTCAGCCCTTCTGGTACTACTTATATTAGCGGCACTACAGTCACCCTCACGCCTGTACCCAACACAAACTGCGACTTTACCGGGTGGACAGGAACCAATGCCTGCGACTTATCGGATAATGGCAACGGAACCTGGTCTATTCTGATGAATGAAGACAAGGTTCTCTCAGCCAGTTTTATTAATAATGAGCCGCCGGCAAATCCAGTTCTGGTTAATCCCCTGAACAATGCTACCGGGATAAGCACCTCTGCTCTCCTTCAAGTTACAGTTTCGGATCCGGATGTTGATCCTTTAACCGTTTCATTTTATGGACGAAAAGTTGGAGAAGAGCAACCCGCTGAAGAAGAGTTCAGCCTTTTAGTCTATCCTGACACACAAGCGGCATCACAAAATTATCCACAAACCTATAACGCCATGTCGCAATATGTTGTAGACAATAAGAATGCGCTTAACATTGCATTTGTAACCCATGTTGGCGACATTGTACAAACCGCGAACAACAATACCGAATGGCAAAGAGCCGATGCAGCAATGGATATTCTGAATGTTGCCAACATCCCGTATAGTGTAGGACCGGGCAATCACGACCTGGCAATCTTCTCTTCACCAAGTTATTACAACACCTATTTTGGACCTGACCGATTTACCGGTAATGGTTATTACCAGGGATCGTATGCCACCAATGAGAATGAAAACAACTATTCATTCTTTAGTGCTGCAGGCATGGATTTTATACTGATCAATCTTCAATACAACTCAACCTCCGAACATCATACCTGGGCCGGAAATCTGCTAAAGGCATACCCCAACCGACGGGGAATCATTGCACAACACAACATTCTCAACACCAACAATTCCTGGCAAGACCAATCAGTTTATACTGATTTAAAGGATAATCCGAACCTGTTCCTGATGCTCTGCGGACACATGCACAGCAGTAGTGATGGATCAGCATACCGTACCGAAACAGGTGATAATGGCAATACAGTCCACATTTTAATGACCGACTTTCAGGACTTTGCCAATGGAGGAAACGGTTATATGCGTATTCTTAAATTCACACCCCAGGAAGATAAAATTTATGCTCAAATCTATTCGCCAACCCTGGGCACCTACCTAACCAATGCCACTAATTACGAGGAGTTTTCAATGGATTACGATATGACGGGTACTTCTGCTATTCCCTTCACCCACATTGGCACATTAAACAATGTATCCAGCGGAACCAATGCTGCATACAGCTGGGCCGGACTGGAAACCGAAACGGAATACGAGTGGTATATCACTGTTTCAGACGGTTATACTTCAACAACCAGCGACACCTGGAAGTTTACCACCGGAAGCACGACCATTGATTACACCCTTACAGTGAATAACGATGTAAACGGTACTGTTGCTCTATCGCCAGAGGGAAACACCCATGTTAGTGGAACAACTGTAACGCTCACACCAACACCTAATGAGAACTATCAGTTTGATTCATGGACGGGTAATAACGCCGCGGATATCCAAAAAAATGAAGGTGTTTTTACCATTTTAATGAACAGTGATAAAAACATTACAGCCAACTTTATAATCATACCTTCCGAAATTACTGTAACATATCCTGATATCACTACCACCTGGCAAACCAGCTCCAACCAAACCATCACCTGGACATCAACAGGCTTCATTGAAAATGTGCGCATCAACTACTCCTATGATAATGGCGAAAACTGGTCCACCATCATCAATGAAACGCCCAACGATGGTTCGTATGAATGGACCATACCTGACATTTCTTCCGACGTGTGCCTGATTAAAATAAGTGATTTTACCAATGAAAGCCTTTTCGCGCTCAGCAATCTGTTTTCCATTGATCGGTACCATTTCACTCCTGTTTGGCAGGGCACCAATGGCTATAATCACATGAACTTTTATGTACTAACAGCTACCATTGATGGAGTAAATATGAACCCTGGCGATGAGATTGGTATTTTTGACGGAAACCTTTGTGTTGGATCAGGTAAACTATCACAGATTCTTGATGGCAACGAAAATATCCTTTCAATAGTTGTATCGATGGATGATCCAATAACCGGAGAAATTGATGGATTTACACCCGGAAATACGGCATCTTATAAATTATGGGATGCAGCTCTGCAAACAGAAATAACATATATTATTCCAACCTATAATGCCGGTTTAAGCGGAACATTTGTATCCAAAGGAACCTCAGAAGTACATCTTAACGGGCTAACCACAATAACCCAAACGATCACCCTTAATGCTGGATGGAATATTTTCTCATTATACATTGAGCCGTCGAGCACCCTAATGTCATCGCTGCTTCAACCTTTAATGGAACAGGATGTACTCGTAAAAATCCAGAATGAACAAGGACAAGCCATAACTAAACTTACTAATGACAATTGGGCTTATGGTTTTACAAACTGGGAAGCTACCGAAGGTTATCACATTAACGTGAGTGAAGATGTGGTTTTGACCATTTCCGGAACTCCTTTAGCCAGTCCGCAAACAATACCATTAACCAATGGTTGGAACATTATCAGTTATCCTGTCGGCTCACAGCAATTGGCACTCGATGTATTATCCGACATAATTAACAACGGTTACCTTGTCAAAGTTCAGGACGAACAAGGGAACGCTATTGAGTATCTAGGCTCGGGATCTTTAGTTGATTACATCGAAACATTTTATCCCGGCGAAGGCTATCACATTAACGTAAACAGCCCATGTAACCTTGAAGTTTCTGAATCGACAAACCCCTCACCTTCAGCACCAATGGTTCAAAGTCTGAAATCGGCTATCAATTTAAACAACAGTTATTTCAGAACACCCTGGAAAGGCCATGGATTCAACCACATGAATATTTACATTGACCTAACCGCTCTTAACGGTGCTTCCATATCAGTTGGTGATGAAATTGCTGTTTTTGATGGAAATACCTGCGTTGGAAAAACCACCATTGAAAACCCATCGAAACTTATCTCATTAACAGCCTCGCAAGACGACCCGACTACTGTGGAGATTGATGGCTTTACTGAAGGCAACAGACTATCGTTCAAACTATGGTCGGGGAATACTGAAACGAACCTCAATCCAAACGAGATTCAATATGCCATCGGCTATACCGACCTATTTGAACCAAAAGGAACTACACTTTTATCCCTTAAGGCTCAAACAACACCCGTTGAGAATCTCTTCGCTGAGGTGGGCGATGTTAATATCTATCCCAATCCTTTTAGTAACGAAGTAAATATCTCCTTTTATACCGAAAAAACAGAAGAATTCACTGTTAGTATCTTTAATGCGGTAGGTCAACAAATCTTTTATAAAGATTTAACAACCATCAAAGGAAATAACACTTATACATGGAATCCTTCCGGTACTAGCGGAGAACAACTATCACCTGGTATTTACATTGTAAAAATAACCTCTAAGAATAGTCAGTATAACAAAACGAAAAAGTTATCAAAAAAGTAAACAACTGCTGATTTATTGAACTAAAAACACCCATGTTGTTAGTCACAACTTATTAGAAGCAAAACAATAACATGGGTGCTTCACATTACACTGGATAGCTAAACAAAACAAAAATGAAAAATCTTTTTACATATCTGTTTTTAACAATTCTCGGGTGCTTTGCCTTATCAGGACAAACAACTCACTTTATTCCTGTCTGGACCGGGAATGGATTCATGCATATGAATTTCTACATTCACGAACGCACCATTAATGGAACAGCATTGAATATTGGTGATGAAATTGCTGTTTTTGATGGGAACTATTGCGTGGGAACTCATGTCATAACAAGTACAACTAACCTTATTGCAATCCAGGCCTCCCTGGATGACCCTATCACACCGGCAATTACTGATGGCTTCGTAAACGGACATACGCCAACATTTAAAATATGGCTCGCCGATTCAGGAACTGAAATTACCAATATTGTCGTTGGAGTAATAGGTGGTTCATTGTCTTTTAGCCAGCTTGGTCAGGTTGAAGTCAGTCTCCATGGAACCTCATCTGCTACCAATGCACCAGAGATTTCCTCCATCACCCAACCATCTTGTTCTGTGGCTACGGGAAGTGTTACATTAATCAATCTGCCTTCAAATGGGCAATGGACATTGACAATGTTTCCGGGCGGAACAGAAACCTTCTCCTCCTCAGGGACAACATACAAAGTAAGCAATTTATCCCCCCGCAGCTACTCATTTACCGTAACAGATTATTTGGGCCTCACTTCTGAACAATCCTCTGAGATAACAATTAATCCACAACCTGTTATTCCTTCTACACCGGGAGACATTGATGGCAATACAACAGTTTGTTCTGGTTCATCTCAAAACTATAGCATTGATGATGTTTCAGGAGCAACTGACTATTTTTGGTCGGTACCTCAAGGATGGACAATATCCGGTGGACAAGGATCGAATTCTATTTCTGTTACAGCAAGCAGCATGAATGGTACCATAAGCGTTACGCCATCCAATGAATGTGGCCAGGGAAATTCTGCTTCCCGGACTGTTACAGTTAACAGCAGCCCTGAACAGCCTTCTTCCATATCCGGCATTACCAGTACTTGCCAGGGAACATCCGGATTAGCTTATTCTGTAACAGCCATTGAAGGTATTAGCTATACCTGGACGGTTCCTCAAGGTTGGAACATAACCGGAGGGCAAAATTCAAACGTCATTACAGTAACTGCAGGAAACAACAGTGGTTCCATTACAGTAACCCCCTCAAATAGTTGTGGCAATGGACCTAATCGAACACTTCCTGTTTCAGTCAACTCAAGACCTCCTCAACCCGCAGCTATTTCGGGTAATGCTACAATCTGCCAGGGCTCTGAACAACCCTACAGCATTGTTGCCGTAACAGGGGCTACTTCCTATTCCTGGACTTTGCCAAATGGTTGGAGCGGCAGCTCTTCGACCAATGCCATTACGGCTAATGCAGGGCCAACAGACGGAACCATTTTAGTGACTGCCAACAACAGTTGCGGTACCAGCTCTCCGCGAACACTCATTATATCGGTTTCGCCCGACCCGGATGCGCCAACAATTTCAATGACGCAACCTACCTGTTCTTCCCCTACCGGAACCATTACTGTAACCACGCCCAAAGAAACGGGCATGACGTACAGCATTAATGGTAGTTCCTATGCCAACTCTACCGGCATTTTCAGCAGTCTGGTCAGTGGTTCGTATACAGTTACGGCAAAAAATGCGACTGGATGCATCTCATCAGGAACGTCAGCAACCATCATTAAACAGCCCGATACGCCTTCGGCTCCGGTGGTTGGTGCTATAACTCAACCAACAGCCGAAATACCGACAGGAAGTGTTGAGTTGAATCAACTGCCAAATCCCGATGACTGGAATATAACCAGGTACCCTGACCTAATCGTAATACCAGGATCAGGAAGCAATTTTATTGTTGAAGGCTTAACAACCGGAGTTTACACCTTTACGGTTACAAACAGAGCAGGCTGCACATCAGAGGAATCAGATAACGTTGTTATAAACGGAGTTCCCAGCTCAATTAATGACAATAATGAAGAAGCTTTCTCTTTGTTTCCTAATCCAACCAGGAGCATTGTTTATCTTAAACCGCCCAGAAATCATAACGACATCATTTTGATTGAAGTTATTGATATGCCAGGTAAAGTTCTTCAGGCCAAAAAGATAAACAATCCTTCCGGCATTTTAGAAATCAATCTGAGTGATTATAGCAGTGGCGTTTATTTCATCAACATTGTAACAAAAAACAATAAGTTAACCTATAAAATTATTCGTGAGTAAATTCTTTAATTAACTGAATTATCAACTAATTTTCAACACAACCACCTCATGGACGCTCACCTTTGAGGTGGTTTGTTTTATTAACGATCATTATCAGACATAAAGTGTCAATTTTCTATGAATTTTAAACCATTATTAAGTATTTATACCCACCATTGATTATCATATTCCATTTATTTTTGCTAGCTATAAATTAAAGAACCATGACTTCAGATTTTTTTCCAACACAATACTTATTGCAATCGGTCAAAACCGGACAGGAATTCATCGATAAAGGCTGGACTTTAGATGCTCCCGGAGAAACTGACCCTTCATTGATTCGTGCCATTTATGAAGAGGTGCAAATAAACGTGAAAGATGAATCATGGGGCCTTTTCAGATTTGCAGACTGGTTGCCCGTGGACCGTTTTTTAACAGGCTCATCGGCCCCCGTAACTTTTAAAAGCGAAGGATTGGCAAAACACCTTGGCCTGAAAAACCTGTACATTACCTTTAGCGGTTACTGGCCCGAAAAAGGCGCAACCATGCGTACCTGTTCATTTAAAGAAACAGAGGCCTTTTCCGTTTGTGGTCGCCTTACTCCAGATATTAAAGGAGTTTTGGTGGTTGCATCGGCAGGAAACACATCGCGATCGTTTGCCCGAGTATGCTCCGACAATAATATCCCACTTTTACTTTGTGTCCCCGAAGACAATCTGGACGCCCTTTGGTTTGATGAACCAATTAACGATAATGTTAAACTTATTTGCACCCGCAAGGGTAGCGACTATTTTGATGCCATTCACTTGTCAAATCTTGCCTGTGATTTGCCCGGCTTCTTTTCTGAAGGCGGCGCCAAAAACATAGCGCGCCGCGATGGTATGGGAACTACAGTACTCTCGGCAGCACACTTTATAGGCCGCATACCTGATTACTATTTTCAGGCTGTTGGCAGTGGAACAGGTGCCATTGCAGCCTGGGAAGCCAATCAACGATTAATTGTTGACGGACGATACGGCACGCATATAATGAAACTAATGGTATCGCAAAACACTCCATTCACACCCATTTATGATGCATGGAAAGCCGACTCACGCTCAATGCTACCATTGGATGACAATCTGGCGCGCCATCAGGCTGAAGAGATTGTGGCTAAAGTATTATCAAACCGCAAACCTCCATATCCAATTTTTGGCGGGTTGTATGATGCCTTGAAAAAAACTGAAGGGAAAGTATTATTATCCACAAACGAAGAAGCTGCTGAAGCCGCCAAATTATTCGAAGAACTTGAAGGAAACGATATACATCCGGCAGCAGCAGTTGCTACGGCCTCGCTGATTAGCGAAGCTAATAAAGGGAACATTCCTGAAGATGCTGTGGTGATGTTAAATATTACCGGCGGTGGGGAAAAACGATTTAAAAATGAGAAAGAAGTTACGTTTTTGCAACCTTCTCATATTTTTGAGATAAATCCATCTGTTGACGAGATCAAAAAGGTGTTAAAGAAATTATTCTAACATCTAAAACAATCCTTAAAGAAGGACTTGACTGTTTTACTAATAAACATTATGTTTCAGGCTACAATTAAAATCAAATCCTGACTATCAGTCAATTATAATAACATCGCGAATTTTCGGCTTTAGATAAATCCTAAACAACAAATACGTTAGACCAATTACTCTTTGATGAGTTTTTCACTAAATCCACACCCTTTGGTAATAGATAAATTATCTAAATAACCTTGGATAACAAGCGGTTTAACTTATTTTCTCCCACAAAACAGAATAGAACATAAAAAAACACAGATATAACTGATTCTATCACTAGAATCTGATATATCTGTGTTTTACAAATGTTTTTACATTAATCTACAAGAACATCTTCTGTGGTAAACGATGAAGCTGGCAACCCTACACCGTTAAACAACGAAGCCTCTGATCCATTTTTATATGCATAACGTGCATTAACCGGCTCGGTAACTTTTGGTGAGGTTAAAACAACATTATCATTTTCAATAACAGCTTTTGCCGGATAGAAAACACCATCGGCACCAGCAAGTTCAAACTGATTTGGTGTTTTATCACATATGCCTAATCCATTGTCGACATGAGTAAAAGAAACAATCAGTTTATTCCCGTCAATTGAATAATCTTTATAAAGAGGACCGCTGTACGGAATATCTTT
The DNA here is from genome assembly GCA_964608615.1 of uncultured Marinilabiliaceae bacterium. Classification (GTDB taxonomy): domain Bacteria; phylum Bacteroidota; class Bacteroidia; order Bacteroidales; family Marinilabiliaceae; genus CALEUX01. The sequence continues at coordinate 39,328 of CAZSQG010000011.1, read as the reverse complement.
TCCATAGTTTTTAGCTAAAGCCCACAATGCTAATCTCTCTCCAACATCAGTTTTATTGGTGGGATGAATATTATTAACATTACCAATGTCCAGGACAACAGCCATTCCGGTATTTGCTATATCAAGAGTTCTGCGTTGTGCATCCCTGATCTTTGCCGAAGAACTCCCTTCTACGTTATTGTTATGCCAGGGTGCCAACTGCACAAAATAGAAGGGCATTTCACTATTGTCAAACACGGTTCTCCAATCGTTAATCAGCATCGACATAAGCCGTACATACTGATCGGAACGTCCCACGTTGGTCTCACCCTGGTACCAGATAGCACCTTTGATGGTATATGGAGTTAAAGGTGCAATCATGGCATTATAAAGAGCGGTTGGGGTAAAGGCACCTGGCACAACGGTTAATTCCGGACGAGAGGCAAATTCATTGGTTTCCGGATTAAGTATATAAAGTTTACCCTCACGGTATTGGGCTACCACTCTGTACTTCCAGGAACCGGCCAGCGATATGGACTGACTGCCGTCCGAAAGGGTTACCTGATCAGGCTTGCCATAAATACCTCCACCTCCCTGGGTATCAATCATCCGCACGGTAATAACAGCCTTCCCTGACTTTACCAAATCAGCGGGCACCGAATAACTACGTACGGCCTGATAAAAACCAGTCTCTTCCATTCCTCCAATTCGCTTGCCATTAAAATAGGTCACATCACGATCGTCGATGGGGCCCAGATTCAAAGTTAATACCTTTCCCTCCCACTCCTGAGGTATCTCTACGTCCTTCCTGAACCATACAGCACCATCAAAATCTCCAATAGCGCTATTCTCAATAAGGGAAGGGATAGCTATCTCTTCCCAGGAATCTGTATTCACATCAGGATTGGAGCAGTAGTCATTAAACAAATCCATTCCTATCAAAGGATCTACACCATTACTATCGGGCACGGCATTGATAACCTCATGCTGATTCAACCAGTTATCATAATCCTGAATCTGTGGCCAAACTTTTTTTAAATCCTCTACAACTTTAACAAAATCAGCATCTGAGGCCAGAGTTTTCCCACTAATCCATGATTCAGCAGGGGTTCCTCCCCAACTGCTGTGAATAATTCCCACAGGGATTCCCAGCTCCCGGTGCAACTTACGGGCAAAGAAAAAAGCAGTGGCACTGAAAGAAGGAGCATTCGCGGGTGTGCTTACCTTCCACGACCCGGTTAAATCATCCAGGGGTTGAGCACTCGAATTGCGCGTTATTGTAAACATCCTGATCATTGGGAAATCGGCTGTAGCTATCGCCTGAGCCGAATTCAATATGGTATCGTTGGGTGGCCAGCCTCCCAAAGGCATCTCCATATTCGACTGACCCGAAGCTAACCATACCTCACCTAAAAGAACATCATTAAAACTTTTAACCTGAGCACCGTTTTTTACAGTAACCACATATGGGCCACCGGGTTCAGACGTGGTAACAGGCACCATCCAGGTACTATCCTCCAAAACCGTAGTATTGGCTGAAATACCCCAGCCTGTTTCAATTATCACTTTGGACCCAGGCTCAGCTTTTCCCCAAAATGCAACAGATGTACTATGCTGTAAAACCATGTTATCTGCAAAAATTGAAGGCACCGTTAACTCGGCTTTGGGGCCGCAAGCCCATAACGACAAGCAAATTGCACCAAGAAGACTTAGCTTTTTTGTTATTGTTTTCATCCGTAAATAATTTTAAAAATATGGTCAGATGGAACTCGCATAATGAATTTTCATCCGTGTTTGTGTTTAACGAATCATGCTCGTTTCATAGCAATAAGGAATAGTAATAGTTGATGTTAATAAAAACAGATATTTAAAACATTTTCACATAAAATTAAAAATAAATAACCAAAACATCCTGTTTACATAATTCTTTTGATAAAGAAACAACGATTTACTGTTGAATTAAGGAAACAACTGAAGCCCCAAATCAATAGCATCTTCCTTATTTTCCAGAATTAACATAAGAAAACCACTAAACCCTTATTGAGAAAAGGCTCTTTTATTAAAGTAAAACTATAAATTGTACTTTCTTATATAATAACTTACTCAACGAGTTTATCAAATAACAAAAAGCCCAAAAACTCATATTTTTTGTCTATTACTTCATCTTAAAAAGCTTACTTTTGTTACAAATCATTTTTTTTTCATAATCAGAAGTAGATACCTTTCGTTATATGCCAGTTGAACTCTCAATCGTAATTGTCACATACCGTTGCCTTCCATTTACCGAACTATGTCTTCAATCTTTGCTTTGGCAGTCCGATTCCAGGATGGAAATTATTGTGGTTGACAACAACAGTAGCGATGGATCTACAAATTTCATAAAAAAAAACTACCCTTCAGTTATTATAATTGACAACCAGAAAAATTTAGGATTTGGCTCAGCCTGTAACCAGGGAATCTCAATTGCTAAGGGTCGCTATTTACTAATGCTTAACCCCGATACTCTGGTACCTGAAAATCTTACTCAACAAATATTGGACTTTATGCATTCGCATCCTGATTGCGGAGCAATGGGCGTTAAAATGTTGGATGGAATGGGTACTTTTTTGCCTGAATCAAAAAGAGGAATCCCCACCCTTTTTCGATCTTTTTGCAGATTTGCAGGGCTCTCCCGTTTATTCCCCCGATCGGCTTTTTTCTCGGGATACTACCTAGGACATTTGCCTTGTGATAAACCCAATGAAGTTGAAATTCTCTCAGGTGCATTTATGGTTCTCGACTCGGAAGTTATTAAACAAACAGGAATCTTTAATGAGTCCTTTTTTATGTACGGTGAAGACATTGACCTATCGTACCGAATATTACTGGCAGGATATAAAATAATGTACAATCCTGCAATTATTATTTTACATTTTAAAGGAGAAAGCACCATTAAAAACAATCAATATGCAAAGTCTTTTTTTGGATCGATGAATATATTTTACAATCTTCACTTTAGGAAAAACAAAAATCGTTTTTGTTCTCTTTTAGTAAAGGCATCTACAAATATGTTGGCAACCCTTTCCATTATAAAAAATAAATCTCAATTCCTTTTTAATAAATTATTGAAACCATCAAAGTTAAAAGGCGACTGGGTATGGATTTCTAATAATCTGGAAAACAAAGAACTCTATGTGACTCAAAATAACCTGTCTTCCTATTTTTCAGGAAAAGATATGGGACATATAACTACCGAAGGAGTACTTACACGGTTAAACAAATCAGTATACTGCATCCTCTCCCTATCGTATCTTTCTCCTATGGAGGCACTTACAAATCTCAAAATTCTTTCAAAAAAAGGAAATAAATGTATATGGATAGACAATCGTAACAGATGGATTTTTATGGGATGGTCAGCATCTGAGCAAACCTCTGTAAAACCGCTTAAAACAAACTAAAACCCTAAATACAAAAGATTCATTCCCATGCTATAATCTTTAAAAGAGGACAAACAGACAAATCCTTGTAATAAACAGTTTTTTTTCTGGGAAAAACAGAATTTTTATTTGTAATTTAATGGTCTGAAACTTCGATACAAGAATTGTCGATTTTTTTGATAACAGGCACTATACAGGATATAGTATTTCCGCATTTGGCTTATGCTCTTATGTTCTGTAAAAAGCCACATAATTATTTTCCAGCCAACCGCCCAATAGCATATGGGCAAAGGCTTAGTAGTAATTTAATAAACAAAAACTATTTTAACCATGCGATATTATTCTCTAATCCTTTGTTTCCTTATTAGCATCGGTTGTTCTGAAATAATGGCTCAAACACCAGCCCGATTGATTCAAAAGGCAAAAGCCGAAATCGAAAAGGAAAATTATGTTAATGCAGTTGAAGCACTTAACCCCCTGATTCAAAAGGGAAGTCAAAACAGAGAAGCCGACCTTTTAGTTGGTTATTGCTACCTGAATATTCCAGGTGAAGAAGAAAAGGCTCTTTATCATCTCGAATTAGCATCACAATCCTATCCACTGCAAAAAAATCCTTCAAATAACGCCGTTGAATCCCATTTTTATCTGGCAATGGCACTTCATCAAAACTATAAATTCAACGATGCCGTAGTTTTATATAGAAAATTACTTGATTCAGTAAAGCAAAAAACACTACTAAATTCAATTACCAGAGAACTTGAATACAGCCAAAATGCTATAGTACTAACTGAGAAACCCTTAGATTTTCAAATTTATTCTCTTGGTCAGGCTATCAATACTTCTAGTGAAGAACATAGTCCCATCATTGCTCTTGATGAATCTACTATCTATTTTACTTCTAACCGTCCCGAAAAAGGTATGGAAAGAATCGGTGGAGGATATTTCGAAAGCATATATATATCCTATTGGAGAGATGGCGGCTGGACACGTGCAGAGAAATTAGCTCTTCCGGGCGAGTATTTTGGAAATAGAGCAACAGTTAGCTTAAGCGCTGATGGACAAACTCTTATTTTTTATCAGAACGAGGGTTTCTATGGTAGTTTATATATGAGCAGATATAGCTTCAACGGATGGACCGAACCTGTTCCCCTTCCAGAACCAATCAACTCTACGTATAATGAAACCCATGCCAGCCTCTCATCGGATGGATCATCTATTTGGTTCTCAAGCGATCGTCCTGGTGGTTATGGCGGCAAGGACATTTATGTTTCATACCTTTTGCCCGACGGTTACTGGGGCGACCCTCTAAATGCAGGATCAAATATTAATACACCTCTCGACGAAGAGAGTCCTTTTATTCATCCCGAAGGAAATACTCTTTATTTCTCCTCTGAAGGACATCTTTCAATGGGAGGCTATGACATCTTCAAAAGCGAACGTGACGAAACAGGTGTATGGTCTAAAGCACAAAATATTGGTTATCCCATCAACACGCCTGACGATGATATTTTCTATTTGCCTACTCCTGATGCACAAAGGGTTTACTACTCATCACGGCAAACTGGCGGCATGGGAGCTTCTGACATATATATAATTGCTTTCCCCGAAGACGATGCCAGATCACTTGCCGTTGTTGCAAGCCACATTATTAATCCGGATAAAACACCAAATGGAGAAGCTGTTGTCAGGGTTTTTGATGTCGAGTCAGGCCAATCGCAAGGAGTTTTTCGGCCAAATACACTTACAGGAAAATTTGTTGCAATACTCCCATCGGGTCGTAACTACCGTATAGAACTGGAATCTCAGGGATTCAAAAAAATTAATCATGAGTTTTTTGTTCCTCTTCGCGATGTTTTCGGAACTAGACAACGTGCTTTTTATGTTCCATCCTTTATTCTTGAAAAAGAGGAGTAACAAAACCTGTTTGAATGATAAAAGGTAAGAATGTATTACTTAGAGCCCTTGAGCCTAATGATGTTGATTTGCTTTACAGATGGGAAAATGACATGACTCTTTGGCAGGTCAGCAATACACTGGTCCCCTTTAGCAAATATCAACTCGAAAAATACGTAAGATCAGCTTCGCTCGATTTGTATCAAACACGTCAATTACGACTTATAATAGAAACAACAGATCAGATCGTTCCTAAGACTACGGTAGGGATGCTTGATCTGTTTGATTTTGATCCTTTTCACAATAGAGCCGGATTAGGAATTATGATTCATGAGCTTTGGCGAGGCAAGGGATTTGCTAAAGAAGCAATAGAGCTTTTTTTAACTTATGCTTTTTCAACCTTGGGAATTCACAATATATATTGCAATGTTGCTCAAAGCAATGAAGTGAGTATTAACCTGTTTACGACACTTGGCTTTAACCTGGCAGGAATAAAAAAAGAATGGCTTAAGGTAAAAGCCGGGTATGAAGATGAATTATTGTTTCAGATTATCAGGCCTTAACATCAATCAATTCATCAAATAAGGGTAGGTTAGTTATCAATTTATGGTTTTGCCCTGACTTATCGAGTTGGATACAAAAACTCACTAATCCATTGGTCACCACCAAATAGCTTGCTCCCAAAGCCTGATTATACCGTCCAGCCTGATTTAGGGTTTCCTGCCCAACCTTAACATCGGGAGCCTTGCATTCAACAATCAGTACAGGCTGTAATTGCCGGTTATATAAAACGATGTCGGCTCTTTGCCGTAACTGGTTTACCTTAACAATAGCCTCAACCGCCATCAATCCCATGGGATAACCCATCACATTGATCATAAAGTGAATGAAATGCTGTCGAACCCATTCCTCGGGAGTTAATGCAACGTATTTTTTTCTAATAACATCAAAAATACGTTTTTTACCCTTTTCTTCTATTATTTTTGCATCAAATATTGGAAGGTTGAGTAACTGCATATTTCATTTTTTTTGCAAGATAAAGGAAAATCCACAAATTCCTTTATCTTAGTAAACCAACATAAACAATCAGCGCATATAAAAATATGTCCAAATTGACTGAGACAAAATATTATAGACAACCCAATTTTGTACAATGAAAACAAAACAAGAAATAGTTGAAAACTGGCTTCCGCGATATACCGGAAGACCGCTCGACCAGTTTACCGATTACATCCTGCTAACTAACTTTAGCTATTACGTTGAGCTATTTTCGAAATGGTTTGAGACCCCAATTATGGGCGAAAATCACAATATGCCCAGTTGTAGTGCAAATGGAATTACCATAATTAACTTTGGGATGGGAAGTCCCAACGCAGCAACCATTATGGATCTTCTTAGCGCAATTCATCCCAAAGCTGTTCTTTTCCTTGGTAAATGTGGCGGTTTAAAGGAAATCAACAAACTTGGCGATCTCATACTCCCCATCGCTGCCATTCGTAGCGATGGTACCTCCGATGATTATTTGCCACCAGAAGTACCTGCATTGCCCGCCTTTAGCTTGCAAAGGGCTGTTTCTACAGCTATTCGCGATTATCATCGCGATTATTATACTGGCACCGTTTTCACAACCAACAAACGAGTTTGGGAATACGATGAACGCTTTAAAAAATACCTGGGCAAAACACGCTCCATGGCAATTGATATGGAAACGGCCACCATTTTTACTGTTGGATTTGCCAATTCAATTCCAACAGGTGCATTGTTACTTGTGTCCGATCAACCCATGATCTCAACCGGCATTAAAACAATAGAAAGCGATAAACATGTTACACGCGACTTTGTTGAGAGTCATATCAGAATTGGTGTAAGTGCTCTTCAGGAGATAATTAATAATGGAAAATCGGTGAAACATTTGAAATTTGAGAATTAGTATTAAATGAAATTTGAAGAAATAATTCAACAGGTAAAAAAAGGAGTTTTTGCTCCCATTTATTTCCTGTATGGTGAGGAACCTTACTTCATTGATAAGATTTCTGAAACCATTCAGAAATATGCTTTAAAAGATGAAGAGCGTGGATTTAATGAAACCATTATGTACGGTAAGGATTCCGATGTGATTAACCTAATCCATGCAGCTCGCCGTTATCCCATGGCAGCTCCTCGCCAGCTTATAATTGTTCGCGAAGCTCAAAACCTGGATAAAATGGAGTTGATGGAGAGTTACTTTAAAACACCATTGGTTTCAACAATTCTCGTTATCAACTACAAATACAAATCGCTCGACAAGCGAACAAAAACTTATAGCTCACTCAACAGTCAAAAACTGGCGGTACTGTTTGAGTCAAAAAAGCTATACGATAACCAGGTTGCACCTTGGATTGCTGAATATGTAAAAGAAAAGGGCCTCACCATTGAACCCAAAGCCCAGATGCTTCTTACCGAATTTTTGGGCGCTCAACTTGAAAAAGTTGTTCAGGCTATTGACAAACTGCTTGTAGCAATGGGCCCTGGAATAAAACACATTACGGTTGATCATGTATCTAAAAACATTGGAGTAAGTAAAGAATATAATCCTTTTGAACTACAAGCCGCGCTAATTGATAAGGACGTGGTTAAAGCCAATCGCATCGTAAAAGCTTTTGCTGCAAACCCCAAGGATTATCCTCTTCCGGTTGTAACCAGCGCCCTTTTTGGTTATTTCAGTAAGCTGTTGATGTATTACTATTTACCCGATAAAAGTAAAGGAAACGTAGCCTCAGTACTAAAAGTAAATCCATATTTTGTTGACAATTACCAGAAAGGAGCAAAAAAATTTTCCGGAGTAAAAGTTGCACAAATCATTTCACTGCTGCGCGAATACGATATGAAAGGAAAAGGCTTTGGTAATGTTTCGACTTGCCATGGCGATTTATTAAAAGAATTAGTTTTTAAAATTTTACACTGAAAATATGCCTGTTAATATAATTCTTATAGCAGTAATTTGCCTAATTAGTTTTGTTGCTTTTAGTAGTCCCGAGATAATGGCCCGTTACCAGTTGAATGCCTGGAGTGTAATAAACCGGAAAGAATATGTGCGCTTGATTTCGTACGGCTTCCTTCATGCCGACTGGATGCATCTGCTTATAAACATGTTTGTTCTGTATTCGTTTAGCGAAGGGGTGATGTTTTATTTCAAATATTTTTTCACAGGATATACCGACCTTCGATTTTTAATACTCTACCTCTCAGCTATACCTATTTCAGCGATTTACTCAACTATAAAAAACAGATCGAACCATGCATACAATGCAGTGGGAGCTTCAGGAGCCGTATCGGCAGTGGTTTTCACTTCAATATTTTTTGATCCTTATAACCCTATTCTTCTGTTTGCGGTGATTCCTATACCCGGGATAATTTTTGGTGTTATATACCTGTTTTATTCAGCACGCATGGCGCGCAAGCAGGTTGACAATATTGGTCACGATGCTCACTTTTGGGGTGCAGTATATGGCTTTATATTCCCGCTTTTTTATGACCCCTCTTTGGCTTTCAGGTTTCTTGACCAGTTTTTATCGTTTAAAGTTTTTTAATGGCAAATGATAAAACATACCTGGTGTACGACGGAATTTTATTCCCAACAGACACCCCTTTAATTAAAAGCACTAACAGAGCCTTCCGTTTTGGCGATGGACTTTTTGAAACCATTAGATACCATAAAGGACAACCACTGTTTTTCTCTGATCATTATGAACGACTGATACGGGGAATGGCCGTACTCCGAATGTCATTACACACATTTCCATCCCGACAGGAATTTCACAATCGCATAGTTTCCATAGTAAATAAAAACAGACTATTTGGTGATGTTCGGGTTCGGATCACCGTTTTTAGAAAAGGAGAAGGCCTTTATACACCCCAAAACTCACAAGCCTCGTGGCTCATCGAAGTATCAACGCTGCCCGAACAGGGCTACACGCTGAATGATAAAGGATTACTAGTTGATTTATATAGAGATTTCCCAAAATCGGCATCCCCTATTTCTCCTTTTAAAACAGTAGGATCGTTGCCCTATGTGATGGCAGGATTGTATTGCAAAGAAAATATGCTGGATGATTGTCTCATAATTAATGGGCAGAGAAAAATTATTGAATCGGTAAGCGCCAATCTTTTCTGGATTAAGAATGATATAGTTTACACGCCAGGAATTGGCTCAGGATGCATTGAAGGAGTTTTTCGAAAACAAGTAATCACCTTTTTGAACGAAACAGGAGCTAAAATAAAAGAAACTCCTGGAGCTACAACTGAAGAACTATTGAATGCAGACGAAATTTTCTTAACCAACACCATCAGTGGCATTCGCTGGGTAGTTGGTTTTGGCGAAAAACGGTTCTATGGAATAAAAACACGTCAAATATTAAAAGAACTAAACAACCTGCTCACAAGGGTCAGTTAAAAGCCGGATTACGCGGGAAATTTGACCATGTGCGGTAAACATCGCCTAATCCCTCAAGTGTTTTTTGCCAAATAGTATTGGAGTTCCCCTGCATAATCAGATCATCATCAAGAGATGTAACAATCCATGAATTCTCGGCAATCTCTTCCTCTAACTGTCCCGGAGACCAACCAGAATAACCAGCAAAAAACTTAACCGACTTGGAATTAGCTTTACCTTCGTTTATTAATTCTTTAATAAATTCAAAATCTCCACCCCATGAAATAGAAGATGTAACTTTAACCGATCCTGGAACCTGATCGCCCAATGTATGAAGAAAGTGTAATGTGTTGGACGATACCGGACCACCAATAAACAATTCCCCTTCAAAATTAAAAAGATCTTCAATCACCTCATCTGGATAAACTTCAGTGGATTTATTAATAACAAACCCAACAGCCCCTTCACTCCCATGCTCAGTTAATAAAATAATTGAACGTGAAAAATAAGGTCCCTGAAGAAAAGGCTCCGCAATCAAAATTCTTCCCTTTGCAGGTTGAAGCTTTGGGTAAGTTGATTGGAAAATATTTAAATCAATGTTTTGCATTATATAAAATTTGATATGTTCAACAAACTATAAATCACCCACCCAAATTAACGAGCAGATTGAAGTTCAACTCAGTATCTTTTTTTTAGCCGGTTTTACAAATTTAATATACGAAAAAAAACAAGAAAAATAAAGGTTTTTTCATATTGACTTCCTATTTTTTCACATTCCACATTATCAAATTTACTGAGATTTATCAACCTTGAAATTAAATGATAGACGAATCTCATAGAACGTGTTCCATTTTTAGTAAAAAATCCCAAATATTCAATTAAGGTAACTATTCAGGAGGATTATAACGTTCATATTCATATATATGACAAAAATAACAAACGCAAAGGTCGCAAAGTTTTTATTCGGCACAGATCGCAAAATATAAGTAATTAAAACATTTTTGATTTTGCGACAATCCCGCAAACTGTTACTAATTTGCCTATTACAACTATTTAATGTTTCTGAATAATTTTAATGAAAATAATTTCACTGAAAACCGAGTGCCTAAAAACGATATAAACACTCCCAAACTGTTGAAGATTTGAAGAATTGAATCCGCAGAAAAAATAGAGCCTCTCATGGGAATTGAACCCACGACCTGCTCATTACGAGTGAGCTGCTCTACCGCTGAGCTAAAGAGGCTTATTTTACGTGCAAAAATATTCAAAATAAATCAATAATCAAGTTATAATAATTAGTGATTTCAAGGTAATACCAGATTATTGGATACAAAATATCAGGCTCACAATTCTCAAATTCAACTTCCTGCTTTACTTTGGTACTCCGAGGTTCTGTTCCTAATTAATACAAGGATTTCTTACTTTATGTTTTTATAGCTAGCTATATATGGGCGGAAATCGCTCTGGTTCAGTCTCATTCATAAGAGCATAAATAGCTTCATAAACATCTTCTGCATTGGGATTACTGAAATAATCACCATCAGTTCCATAAGCAGGGCGATGATCCTGTGCTGTAACCGTTACCGGCCTTGCATCCAAATAATAATAAGCTCCTTGTTCTTCAAGAACTTTCTGCATCATAAAGGCAGTAGCGCCACCAGGAACATCTTCATCGAAAAACACAACTCTGTTAGTCTTTTTTACTGATTCAAGAATTAAGTGATTTACATCAAAGGGTAGCAAGGTTTGAACATCTATCAATTCAACCGATACACCAATTAGCTCGAGTTGTTCGGCAGCCTCCATAGCAATGCGGATACATGAACCATATGTTACTAAAGTTACATCAACACCTTTACGCAAAACCTCCGGAACTCCTAATGGTAAACGGTATTCACCTGGATTTTCGGGCCTCAGTTCATGCAATCTGTATCCGTTAAGCGGTTCAATTACTAAAGCAGGATCGTCACCTTGAAGTAGTGTATTGTAAAAACCTGCAGCTCTTGTCATATCGCGCGGAACACATACATATATTCCTCTGATTGAATTAATAACCATACTTAATGGTGAACCCGAATGCCAAATACCTTCCAAACGATGCCCCCTTGTGCTGATAATTAGCGGTACTTTCTGTCCTGCTTTGGTTCTATAATGCAAAGTTGCCACATCATCACTCAACGTTTGAAGTGCATACAAAATATAATCGAAGTACTGAATCTCAGCAATAGGACGTAGTCCACGCAGAGCCAAACCTATAGCTTTTCCAACAATGGTTGCTTCGCGGATACCGGTATCAAAAACGCGCAATTGACCATATTTCTTCTGTAACCCTTCCTGCGTCTGATTTACTCCGCCTAAAAAACCAGTGTCCTCGCCAAAAATAACCAAACGCGGATTGCTGGCTAATAGCACATCATAATTATCACGAAGTATTTCACGACCCGGTACCATTGGTGATGACTCGCTGAAT
>CAZSQG010000011.1:0-27149 GCA_964608615.1 uncultured Marinilabiliaceae bacterium | reverse complement strand
ATCTGAAGAGATGAATGAGCCGACTCATCATAAAGATAACGGTTGTATTTTTCACGACCCATTTCAAAATAATCAGCGACCCATTTTTTTAGATCATTTTTAAGTCCATCCGGATGATCGCATGATGCACAAACATTGCGGAGAACTTTTCGTGCAGCGCTAAGAATCTCTTTGCGATTAAGAGTAATGGCACCTCGAAGCTGATTTAAGGCTTCGTCAATCATATTCTGACGAACAATATTACAAACGCAACTTTTTGACGTAACAAGTGATATTAATTGGTCACGTTCTAATTCGAGTGGCTGCAAGTACTCAAGATACGCTTCCTTTTGTGCAGCTTTCACTTCGGCTAAAGCAATTTCTTCAATAGCATCAAGCTCTTTGGACGAGGCCAGATGAGTCTCCTCAATCCATTCGCGCAATCGAATAAGGCAGTCGTTGTCCTTCTCCCATCGTAAACGTTCTTCTGATTTATAGCGCTCTTGCGAACCCGATGTTGAATGACCCAGCGGCTGAGTCAGCTCATCAACATGAAACAGAACCGGAATATGGTTTTTACGGCATTTTGATATTCCTGCTTCATACATCTGGCAAAGTCTTGGATAATCCCACCCTTTACATGAATAAATAAGAATACCATTCGCATCGCCCCGCCCCTTTTCAAAACCTTTTAATGCTTTTGAAATATTTGATTTTATAGTTTGCAACTGAGTTGGAACTGAGATTCCATATCCATCATCCCACACCGAAACAGCTATTGGAATTTGAAGTACTCCAGCAGCATTCATGGTTTCAAAAAAATGACCTTCAGAAGTACTGGCATCCCCAATGGTACCAAAAGCCACCTCATTACCATTATTACTAAACTTTGTATATTGTTGTAATCCAGGATTATTACGATACAATTTAGAAGCAAGACCCAATCCTACTAAACGTGGCATCTGACCTGCTGTAGGACTGATATCCGAAGTAGTATTTTTAACAACTGACTGATCCTTCCAGTTTCCATCCTCATCAATTAACCGAGTCCCAAAATGGTTATTAAAGGATCGGCCCCCATTATCAGGGTTCAATTGAATTCGTGTTTCGCCATATAGCATGGCAAAATAAATTTTAGGAGTAGTCATACCTGCTGCGAGCATAAATGTTTGGTCGCGGTAATAGCCCGAACGCCAATCGCCTTCTTTAAACTGCTTGGCCATAGCAATCTGGGCCAGCTCTTTCCCATCACCAAAAATTCCAAATTTGGCTTTGCCGGTTAAGACTTCTTTACGGGCAACAATGCTCATCTGACGACTTACATGCCCAACTTTATAATCGCCTAAAACCTCCTTCTTAAATTCCTCAAAACTTAAATCACTTGCTGAAAATCCTGTCATCGTTGTAATATTTTCTGGCTTACGCATACAAATTTAAAAAAACCATTGATTATCCATATAGTTATTGGCATAAGCCAAACAGTTTAATCCATGGAATGTTTGAAGAGATGATTTGTTTTATTTTTAGTAATTTTGCAAAAAAACAAAATGTTCTGGAAGGTTTTGATTTTATCGGTAATACTGATGGCTATTATTGCCCTTTTAATGTCGGTGCGTGTATTAATAAAAAAAAATGGCCGATTCCCCAATATCCATATTGGCGGAAATAAAGAGATGGCCAAACGCGGAATAACTTGTGCCACATCGCAGGACCGGGAAGCAAGAAAAAAAAACAAAAAAAACGGGTTGCAATTATAAACTGCAACCCGTTTGCTATTTATATCAAAAAACTATCTTACTACAACATTCTTAATAACTACTTCACCTGATTCAGTTGTTACAATTACAACATAAACATTTTCACTCATCAGAGATTTAGATTTTCCCAGAATAGGAATAACAACGTCTTCGCCCATCAAAGAATTATTACCCCCAACAGTCATCGTCGTACCCGACTTGCTTATAACCTCAACCTCAGAGATCAACTCGCTTGAGCTGATGATTATATCTCCCATAACCGAGGTAATAGAAACAACAACATCAGTTAACCTTTTATCATCACTGGGAGCTGATCCTAATAATGTTTCAGAAGAAAAAGAATCATTTGAAATTTGTGAAAACCCTCTTAAGGGAAGTAATAAAAAGACCAAAACGACAAGTAAACACTTCATAATTCTAAAGTTTATTTTAATTATTAATAATAACAGGCTATGTTGAACCATAATTCAAGGTTCTTTAAACCTAGGTTATAAATGTAGGTGAAAAGGTTAAATAGGCAAGTCATTAATAAATATTAATAAGGTATACTTATCAACATTAATTATCACTACTAACCGACTAAAACAATAAGATTACTCGTTTCGCCACCAATGACAGATTACCGATTTATTGACAGATCCTTCGCTGCGCTAACAATGAGAGGTTTTACGATTCATTGATAATTAGATCCATTGTTGCGCTAACAATGAGAGGTTTACGATTCATTGATAATTAGATCCATTGTTGCGCTAACAATGAGAGGTTTACGATTCATTGATAGATAGATCCTTCGCTGCACTCAGGATGACACCGCACTTTTTAAGAGAGAGAGATGTGGGTTTGAGTGGCGGGCTCCACCCGCCACTCAAACCCACATCTCTCATGCGTGCTACCATAATTGTCATTCTGAACGAAGTGAAGAATCTAACATTCAAAGTAAGAGTCATGGTTTTATTCTAACAATGACAGATTTACGATTCATTGTTAGATAGATCCTTCGCTGCACTCAGGATGACAGGCTGACGTTGGGTAAAAGGAAATAGGAGAAGGCGGGCGACGCCCGCCTTCTCCTATTTCCTTCCCTATATTTATTGTGTTGTCATCCCGAACGCAGCGAGGGATCTAATGTTCAATGTAAGAGGGCGTTAATTCCCATTCAAATGCGTTTGGTTTTTCGCTACGCTTACAATGACAGATTTATGATCTCTCTCTGTCATATTCTCATTTTGCCCAATTTATTAGGTGGCAACTCTGAATGACACCCCACTTTTTTAATTGGAGATAGATGGGGTTTGATGGGCGGCAAACTATAAATAGCTGATTATTAATCCCAACAAAGCGATAAAACTCCAAGTCAAGTAATTATCAACCTTTTTTTGATCACAATATAGTCGTGGATTTCTTAACAATTTTCTTAACAACCACCATTCCCGCTTTATTAGTTATTTTTATTAAATATACACCACCATTTTGCCTATCAAAAGGAATAATCAATTCATGGCCAAAAAAAGCATCCTTATTATAATTCGCCACTAGTTGCCCCGCCATATTGTAAACCTCCACTTTTACTATATAGCCTTCTGATTTAATGTGAAGCTCATCCGAGACAGGATTAGGGAAAAAAATAATTTCCTGATAATTTGAAGATGTAACACTCGACGTTCCTGTAGGAACAATGTCGATAAGAGATCTGGGGACCAATCGAAGAACACTATTATTCTGTAAAACCACCCCTGTAATATCCTGTACAACAATTGGTATTGGCTGGTCAATATAATCCAGATCAGAATAAGCAGTATATAGTATCCCAAAATCACCATCACTCAATGTTCCATCATCAATATTATAACTTTTAGAAGCAGCAAAATTATCAACATCAATTTTTGAAATGCTAACCGACTTAACCCTAACCACTCTGGCCTGGTGAGCAGTTGTAAGAGTTGCCAGTGTAACCACTTCAGGAACAACTATGTTATTATTACTTGTTGCGACTCCCGGATCTTTTACAGGAATAAACTGTAACATCTTGTTGTAAAGTTTAAGTGAACCAATAAAGCCTGTTATTCCATCTCCAGTATAATAACTTGTTGTAATTACACCATCTGCATCATCAATAATAATGGCCCCAGTTGCATCCTGGATATACTTTTGATTATGCAACCCACACTGAAGTGTAAGGATTGCTTGGCTGGTGAGATGATAAAGTTGACCTCCAGGTGTTCCTGCTCTTAATGCAGAAATATCAACAACATCAACAGGAAAATTAAAGGTGGCACAGCAAACAAAGCTGTTATCCATACCATCTTTAGAAGCATAAGACCAAACTGTTGTTGTTGATGCAATATTAATGACATTTAAATAATGGGTCCAAGGGCCGTCTGCACCAACAAAACTATAATAGATGTCCGCTCCTTCTGTGCTTGTTGTAATGCTGATATTTTGCGCTTCAAAAAAATCACCTCCTTTAGGACTGATTGTTGGGGTAAATACCGCCGGCGTACCACCAGATAATCCAGTCCAGGTAATATCATCCAGTTTTACTTGAGCTGCTCCTATTGATTTAATCTCCAAAACTACATTTCCTGTGATATTAATATTTTCGGAGTAAGTAACAATTTCATCAGATGTGGGATTTACGGTGATTGTTGATATAAGAGTTGAATTAATATATACTTCAAGGCATCTGGCACTCCCACTAGTATACGCCCGGGAATATTTAAAGCTAAGTGTACCTATACCTCCTGAATATTCTGGCGAAACCAAATTTCGTGATGACTGATCTGAGTTTCCCCAACAAATAGCCTTATCAGTTATGATTTGGTCAGTTCGTACTCCGGTAGCCTTCCACTCGCCACCATCATTTCCTGTCCATACTCTATCCAAATATGATGTTGAACTTGACGTCGGCAAGTTGGTGAAATTTTCTTGCCCTTGACCAAATGAATCTCCCATGAAAAACATGGTCCCAGTAATAATTAATACAACTAATTTTCTAATACGTAAAAACTGTTTCATAACGTTTTTGTTTAAGTATTAAAATCAAAAAATAATTAAAAGGGAACTCTGGCAAAGCGGAATTTAAGAATTTTGATAAGCACCTTATAAATTTAAATGAAAAAGTGCTATAGTTCAAGTTTTTAAAGTAATAATGAGGATTTTTATTTATCAATAAAAGAAACAATCATGGGATCCCTTATAAATAAAGCAACTCAAAATTCGTTAAAACCTTTATTGTATTAAATTGTTTAATAAAATACTGAGAGATAAATAACTATAATTTGAATTTTATTTAACCTTTGATAGCATTGACTACATTTTCATTTTTTTGAACATAGAGAGAGGTATACCACTCAAAACATTATTTATATTTCGTTTTATCTCAATCTTAATTAATTTGATTTTTTTTCCGACCTAAAAATTTAACGATCATGATATATATTATTTATGTAATCGCAATTGTATTGGTAGGCATTGCAATCACTTTTTTGGTATTGTTTGCATCAGCACAATCAATGATGTTTAATGAAAAAGAAAGCCGTTATAATTTTAACAAAACGGCTAGCATGCTTGAAGAATCAGCTAAAACTCATCAGTGGCGAATTCCTGCAGTACACGACATGCAAAAAAGCATTAACAGCATTGGCAAAGATGTACCTAGAACCAATATCTTCGAATTATGTAAACCTGAATATGCTTATGAAGTAATGAGTCGCGATGCAGAACGCATAATCGCCCCCATGTTGCCTTGTCGTATTGCCATATATGAAAAAGCTGATGGAAAAACCTATCTTTCTTGGATGAATCTTAATATAATGGGGAAAATGATGAAAGGAGTTATTCCTAATATCATGAAAAAAGTAGAGAGAGAGATCAATGAAATTATTGAGCCTATGTTAAAATAATATGATCACTTTGAAAATATCCTTCTTTGTGTTTATTTTAGAAGCTAAATCCAATAAATCTTTGAATTGAAAGTACTCTGCTTTTACACTAACCATTTTAGCTATTCCCCCTCCATCAAAAATCTGGACGAGGTTGCCGATCATCAGGAGGGTGCTGCATTTACTAATGCTATTGTGGCATTTATTCATGTCGAAGAACAGGATGAAGCCTCTGATGTTGCCAGTCGCGGAAAAAAATTGACCAACCATTTAAAATGGGTAGCTCGAAAAAACAATACAAAAACTATTTTGCTTCACTCATTTGCCCATCTTGCCAACTCCAAAGGATCTGCACCTTTTACCCTTGACATATTTAATGCCACCGAAAAAAGACTTGTTAACGGTGGATATGAGGTACAGCAAACCCCTTTTGGCTATTTCCTTGATTTGCATATGGATGCACCAGGCTTTTCAATGGCTCGTATATGGGCAGAACTTTAAACACTAAATAAATAATACTAAGAGAATCCACAAAAACAATCGAGTTTGCTATAATTCATATCTTTCTTTTATTAGTATTTGTAAAACAACTATTATTCAAATACTAGATTAAGGTGTAAATTACAACATAAACCTTTATTTTTGTCAAAACAAACATCTTTTGCATGCGTAGCGTTCTCAGGATTTTTTTCTTTTTACATATCAGCTTATCATTATCAGCGCAGACACCACCTGAATTATTTAAGGCTAAGCCCAACCCGGGCGAAGGCGTCTGGGCTTTTTTACGGCGACACAATCTTTCACCTGACGAACATATTGAAACGTTTAAGATTCTCAATAAGGGCAAATTCTCTCCAGATGGAGGCTTATTATCACACCATTGGTACAACATCCCTAAAAATGATAAAAAATGGATTGAACCCATCTTTGGAATAGAATTTCAAAACATGGAACTTATTGACGATGAACTTAAAGGAGCTGTTTTTTATTTGGTAAGCGGGCATGGCGGACCCGACCCGGGAGCCATAGGACGTTATGGAGAACATCGTTTGTACGAAGATGAATACGCTTACGATATAACCTTGCGACTTGCAAGGAACCTCCTGCAGAAAGGTGCTAAAGTTCATATCATTGTTAACGATCCGGATGATGGAATTAGATCAGCACAATTTATTACTCCCGATACCGATGAAACAGTTATGGAACAATCCATCCCTCTAAATCAAATTCAACGATTAAAACAACGCTCTGATGCCATTAATCAATTAAGCCGGGATGAACCATCTTCATATCAAAGGTGCATTGAAATACATCTCGACAGCCGCAGCCAGAAAAAACAATTGGATATATTTTTTTATTTCCACGAAAAAAGCAAAGCAGGAAAACAAATGACTGAGATTCTGCAAAAAACATTTGAAACAAACTACAAGAAACACCAACCTCAACGAGGCTATTCAGGCACTGTTTCAAGCCGTAATTTATATATGCTCAAAAACACACGGCCCGTTGCTGTATTTATTGAACTGGGAAACATTCGCAATTTCAGAGATCAGCAGCGCTTTATTCCCGAATCGAACAGACAGGCATTAGCTAATTGGCTAACCTATGGAATAACAATTGATTATAAAAAAAACAAGTAAGACTCAAATAAAGATGAACAGGTAACTTTTCCCAAATATAAAGCATACCTTTCATTTACAACTATACAATTATAAACTATTGACAATTATAACATTAACTAACAACCATGAAACCCACATTATTAATACTTGCTGCCGGCATGGGCAGTCGCTACGGTGGCCTCAAACAAATGGATGAGTTGGGTCCGTCAGGTGAATCCATTATTGATTATTCAATATACGATGCCATTAAGGCCGGTTTTGGCAAAGTAGTATTCGTAATTCGCGAATCATTTGCTGATGACTTCCGCCAACGTTTTGAGCCACGCTTGAAGGGACATATTGAAACGGAATATGTTTTTCAGGAATTAACAAAATTGCCACAAGGCTTTTCTGTTCCTATAGGAAGAGACAAACCATGGGGAACCGGCCATGCCATGCTTATGGCTAAAGATGCCATAAAAGGTTCGTTTGCTATAATTAATGCCGATGATTTTTATGGGCAAACAGCTTACAAACAGGCCGCTGAATTTATTACTGACAGCCAATCCGATAATGAATATGCCATGATTGGTTATGCTCTTAAAAACACCCTGTCGGAACATGGAACAGTTTCAAGAGGAGTTTGCGAAACCGATAAGGATAAAAACCTGACAAGGATAATTGAACGTACTAAAATAGGTCTGGAGGGAAATTCCATTTTTTTCTATGAGGATGATTCCAAAACAAAACTCACCGGGAACGAGCCTGTTTCCATGAATTTTTGGATTTTCAAGCCATCCTTTTTCAATCACCTGGAAACTGGGTTTATTGATTTTCTGAAAGCTAAAGGATCTGAACTAAAATCGGAGTTCTATTTCAATGCCATGGCCGATATATTAATTAAAGAGGGTAAAGCTTCCACTAAAATCATTAATACCGATGCGAAATGGTTTGGCATTACCTACCGCGAAGACCGTCCTCTTGTGCAGGAGAGTTTAAATAAGTTAATAAATACCGGTGTATATCCTAAAAATCTCTGGAAATAGCTTCCTGTAAATCAACATCTCATCAAAAACGCTGCAAATCAGGGCCTTTGCAAATACACATAATGTAATGCAAAGACTCAGATGTGCAGAGAACTTAGCACTCCCAACATAAAGGGGAACAATTAACCAGGAGAATTATTATTTATAAACATTAGTGTCCGGATAGGTAGTCTTTTTCAAATAAATGTTGTCATGAAGGTTTCGGCCTCCAGTTTAGACGAAGTATTAGTAATAGGCAATGACTCACTTCCTGTGCGCGACTTTACCTCAGCCATCTTAACGGTCAGATTAGAAGATTTAGGTTAAACACCCATGACCATTCGCAACATAAACTGCACATTCGCAACAAAAAAAAATCTGCAATAGTTTTTAGAAGTAGTTTTGCCCCTGACTTAAGCAGCTTTTCATTAACCGCCTGCTTATTAATCATCAATTAAAGTCAAAAATCTTAATCACAAATTATTTCTAGAACCATGAAAAAGTATAACATTCTCCTACCATTCCTTGTATTTGCATCTTCGCTAATAATTATCCTCTCGGGATGTTCAAAAGACGACACTTCGATTGCGTCGATTGCTGTTACCGGCGTTAAAATGGATGTAACACAGAAGGATATTTCCATTGGGGCAATATTGCAGGTTACCGCGACTATTACACCTCTGGAAGCCACAAATAAGGAAGTTTCCTGGACATCGGACAACAATGATGTAGCTACCGTAGACGAAAGCGGGCAGATTACTGCAGTAGCCCCCGGAACAACAGCTATTAAAGTAACTACAGATGATGGCGATTTTTCTGCCTCGTGTGCCATTAAAGTATTGTCGACTTTTGCAGTAAACTTCGAAACCAACGGTGGTACTGTTATAAATTCCCTATCGGTTGAAGAAGGTTCAAAGGCAACCAAGCCCGCCGATCCAGTGAAAACAGGACACACTTTCGAAGGCTGGTATACCGACCAAAATTTAACTACAGTCTGGAACATTGATACTCCTCTAACCGGCCCTGTTACTGTTTATGCCAAGTGGAGTGTCATTAGCTATACGCTTAGTTTTAAAGCTAACGGAGGAACAGGTTCTATCAGCGATAAAACAGTAACATACGGATATATGATCAATCTACCGAACAGTGGAATTAATCCTCCTTCTGCAGCATATATTCTGCTTGGCTGGTCGGTGAATCCTTCGGCCTCCACTGCCGAGTTAGCGCCTGGAGCATCATTTACTATGGCTGATTCAAACACAACACTATACGCGATATGGGGTTGTTTGTACACCTATACAACAACAGCCTCTAAAGTAACTATTACAGGTCTTTCCAACATCTGGAACACCTCAATAACTGACCTAACCATTCCTTCCAGCATAGCTGGGAATCCGGTAACGGCAATTGGTAATAGCGCTTTTTCAAGAAAATCGACCTTAAAATCAATTGTAATCCCAAATACAGTAACCACTTTGGGCAATAGTACTTTTGAAGATTGCACTGGATTAACATCAGTTGACCTTGGAACAGGTATTACCGAAATACAAATCACCACATTTTACAATTGTACCAGCCTGACAGTTATTGACATTCCAACATCGGTTACAGCCATTCATTACAGTGCATTTTCAGAATGTTCTGGATTAAAAGAAATTAACGTGTCTGCATCAAATGCAACTTATTATTCAACCAACGGCGTTTTATATGGAGGAAACCCAATTACTCTCATTAAGTGCCCTGCTGCTATAACAGGGAAATTCACAATTCCGAATAATACCGTGCATATCGGCCGGGAGGCCTTCGCCGGTTGTTCAAATTTAACCGAGATTGTTATTCCTTCTGGTGTCCAATCTATAGGACATTATAGCTTTACCAGCTGTACAGGATTAACTTCAATCAACATCCCAAGTAGTGTAACTCTTCTTAATTTATATGCATTTAATTACTGCACAAGCCTTGAATCTGTAACATTCAACAACGGAACATCAAACCTAACGATAAAACAGGCTGCCTTTTCGCAGTGCAGTGCTTTAAAAACTATAAGCCTTCCGGCATCTGCAACCGAAGTTCAACCAGGCTTTGTAAGTTACACAACTGCGTTAACCTCTATAGAGGTTGACCCGGCAAACACCAAATATGCAAGCGAAAATGGAGTGCTGTTCTCAAAAGACAAAACAGTTCTTATAGCCTATCCGGCCAATAAAAGTGCAGGTTCCTATACGATTCCCTCAACCGTCACAAACATTGAACAATATGCATTTAACACTACAACCCTAACTTCCATTACTATACCATCTTCAGTAACTACAATTACCGGATATACTTTTACGAATTCTAATAATCTTACAACAATTACCATCCCATCATCGGTAACATCTATTGGGAGTGCTGCATTTTGGGCATGTACAAAACTAAAAAACATTGTTGTACAGGCTGAAACACCTCCCACTTTAGGATTGTCTTCATTTTACGACAACGGTGTTGTATCGATAGCGGTTCCGGCGGGTTCAGTAAACGCATATAAAACCGCAACAAACTGGAGCAGTTATGCCAGTAAAATTGTGGCCATTCAATAGGAAAAACTTACATTTATTATCAAACCTCATTCGCTCAAAATCGATAAGCGAATGAGGTTTTTTATTTATTCTTTTATCGTATTACTCACAATTTACCTTATCGTGAGCGTAATTGCAAAATAAAACAAGGGCATTTGAATAAGCTGAACCATAGTAATAGTGCTTGAAAGAGCATGCCTATATCATCAAAAAAACACCAATGCGAATTGTATATAACCAAAGATTTTTGCATTTTTAACCTTTGTATACAATTTAATAAATACATCGAATGCCCTTAAATAAATCGTTGAAAAAAAACAATATCATTTCATTGTTTTTATTATTGTTAGCGTTCCCTATTAACCAATTTGCCGAACAACCCATTTTTGACAGCCTGAGAACTCAATTAAAACAGGCAAAAAGCACAACCGAGCAAATAGAAATAGAAATTAAACTGGCCTATAATTATCTATTCATAAATGCCGATTCTCTAAGGCATTATGCCAATTTGGTAATCCAAAAATCAAAACAAACCAAGGATAATATAATGCTCTATGAAGGATACATGCAATATGCAGGGCTTTTTCATGGTTTTCCGGAAATCATAAACATGGATTCTACATGGTATTATCTTGATTTAGCATATAAAGCAGCCGAAAAGGATTCCTATACAACTGGCATGGCCGCATGCGTTTTACAAAAGGGAGTGAGTAAAATAGGAACTGAAGATGAAGGCGGAGCTATCGATGATTTACTTAATGCAAAAAAATTATGGATTGAATCAGGTGATTCATCTAAATTATCTGCTTTAGCTGATTTTTATATTGCCCAGATATATGAGTTGGGAGGACAATACGACAAAGCAATTGCTGTATTTGATAGTATAATTCATCTAGATAAAGTAATAAAATCAGACAACTATGTCAGATTTCTCGAAATCCTTGGCAGCACATATCAATCAGCTAAAAACTACAATAAAAGTCTGGAATATTATAAGAAAGCACATTTCTTTATAATGAAAATAGGCGATAATTATGACAAGCATCGTATTTTAATGAAACTTGCCTCAGCTTACCATTACCTTGGCAATATAGATTCTACAAATTACTTCTACGCCAAAACCATCATGTATGCTGACTCATGCAAAGATTTCAACAGAATGGAAAATGATTGCGTAAGATTAGCGGATATATGTTTTGACAATAAGCAATATGATGAAGCGGAGAAATTATATTTAAAATCTCTCGATATCGTACATAAAAACAACTGGAGCGATCGAGAATTATACACACTAGAGCGAATCTCGAATTTCTACCAAACAACAAAAGATTATGGTAAAGCCCTTGATTTTCTACAACAATACATCCTGCTGAAAGAAAAAATAAAAATTGAAAAGCTTGGGCACATGATTGACAAAGCATTAACCGACCAGGAATTAGAAAATAAAAAGAACGAACTATCCGCCCTTAAAAACGAACAAACCAACAGACGAAATCATTTTATTATCGCTTTTACAATCGTATTCTCACTCCTATTTTTCATGATATGGTACATTCAGGCAGGATTATTATACAATTTCTCGAAAGCAAAACTCGCTAAAAATAACACCCCACATGCCGCGTCGCTTTGGGGTTACATTCCACCAGCAATAACACCAAAGCATATAAACTCTGTTTTAAGTGGTTTGTTATTTACTCTTTTAAACCTGGGCATCTTCTTTCTTTTCTACAAACAGGATGCAGGCACTTTATCAATAGCTTATTGGGCTATCATTTCCCTATTATTATTTTACATTTCAGAAAAATTGTATTTTTTGTATCACACCAAGCGAAAAAGCTTGCCTTTTAAGAAAGAGTTGATACAATTACTTGCTGGATTATTACCATTAATTACTATCCTAACGGCAACCGCATTCTTATTCAAATTAATTCAACCCTCTCCAGAACAGTATATTTACTTTGCCCTGCTAATAACGGCTAATTTCTTTACCATCCTGATTTTGAGAACACTTTTTCAATACCGTAAACGATTTGGGATGCTATCGGAAAATTTGGTCGAAGAATTTAATAAAAAACTATCGGAACGAATAAATAGTCCCATTCTCCAACCCATCTCCAACCTCGTAACTCCGGCAACTATCGCAATTGATGACAATGGTAAAAAGATAAATATAAATCTCCAAAATCTCTTATATATTGTTTCCGACAATGTTTACCAGGAGTTCATAACAATTGAAAATGATAAAATCACCAAAACACTCGTGCGCCAAACATTAAACACTGTTGAGAGCAATCTGCAGGAGTTCAATTTCTTCATGCGCTGCCACCGTTCCTATATTGTCAATACTACCAAAATAAAATCCATTATTCGCCAATCACGTCAATACTATTTTGTTCTTGAAAACCTGAATGAAAAAATACCGATTTCACGATCTGCTGAAGAAAATATCCTCAAGAAATTCGGGACTTACCTGAATTTTCCAAGCAAAATATAACCAAAAGAAAGTGATTTTCTGAAATGGCGTGAAAAGCTATATAATCAATGGTTATATCCAATACCTCTTTTCATATCTCTGCATAATAAAATTGAATTAAATTATTCGCTCCGATCTATTCTTAGGTGATTAAGAGGTAGTCGCTCACTACATATTATAAAAATCTGTGATTCAATCTGTGATTCACACTCAAAGAAAATGCCCATTCGCAACAAAACTGACACACTCACAACATTTATCCACAATTTGATTTAAGCTCAACTAACTTTGCCCCCGTACAAAATTCCAGTTTATGGTGTATCAAAAAAATACAGCAATAATTTATCACTTGAATTATATATCTATGAAACTTAAAAGAAAATTATGGATTTCCCCATTTATCGTAGGGGCATTATTGTTTCTGACAATCCACAGTTGCAAAAAAGATGAATCGCTTGACCCGGTAGTTCCGGTTGTGTCAACCACTATCGTTAGCGAAATTGCCCAAACCTCAGCCAAATGCAGTTCAAACATCGAAAAGGATGGCGGCGCAAAAGTAACAGAAAGGGGTATCTGCTGGAATACAGTTGAAAACCCCCTTATTGAAAATAATAAAGTTTCCGGGGGAACGGGCATAGGCGATTTCACCATT
This sequence comes from uncultured Marinilabiliaceae bacterium, assembly GCA_964608615.1. GTDB lineage: Bacteria > Bacteroidota > Bacteroidia > Bacteroidales > Marinilabiliaceae > CALEUX01. Next base: position 13,223 of record CAZSQG010000011.1, on the reverse strand, counting down.
GACCTGAGCAACTTAACCCCTAATACAACTTATTATATAAGAGCGTATGCTTCCAATATTGTTGGTACTTCATATGGCAAACAGGTTATTTTTAAAACTGAACCTGAAGCACCTAATGCCGGACCCGTTGTAATATCTGATATTACAAAAGTTTCTGCATCCTGTAGTGCAAACATCATTAACGATGGCGGATCACCAGTAACGGCAAGGGGAATATGCTGGAGTACAACAATAAACCCACATATTGCATTAACAACAAAAACAACCAATGGTAACGGAACAGGCAGTTTCAGCAGTTCAATTACAAATTTAACGGCTGCTACAACCTACTACGTAAGGGCTTATGCAACCAACAGCTTGGGCACTTCATACGGGAACAATACCTTATTTACTACGCTAGCGCCCGACCCGCCAACAGTAACATCGACATTACTTGACATATCCGGTGGTGTTTCCGCAATCCTATACTCAAATGTCTCAAATGATGGAGGAGCAAACGTTACAGCACGGGGGGCAGTTTGGAGTACAACAACTAATCCACATATCGGGCTTACAACAAAAACAATTGATGGTGCGGGAACCGGACAATTTACAAGTACTGCAACAGGACTAGAACCGAATACAAAATATTACATAAGGGCTTTTGCGACCAACAGTGCTGGTACGTCCTACGGGCAGGAATCAAACTTCACAACCAACGCGGGAACACCTGCAATCGGAACAACAGCTGTTTCTTCAATTGGCGAAACAGCAGCAACATGCAATGTAAAAATTAGTAACGATGGCGGTTCTGCTGTAACTGAACGAGGGGTTTGTTGGAGTAAAGCAACCAATCCGCACACCGGGCTGACAACCAAAACAGCTAATGGTACCGGAAAAGCTAATTTTCTGGCCTTTATTACAGGCTTAACCTCCAATACTACTTACTACGTAAGGGCTTATGCAACAAATAGTATAGGAACTACATACAGCAACCAGATTGAAATTAAAACCACCCAGCCAATTTCCGACAATGAAGGCAATTCATATAAAACCGTTGTTATTGGTACGCAAACCTGGATGGCAGAAAACCTTAAAGTTACCAAATATAAGAATGGCGACCTCATAGGAACTACAGCAACACCTGCTGAAGACCTCACAGGCACATCAAGTCCAAAATACCAGTGGCCACCAAATAAAAGCGAAAGCAATGTGGCTACCTATGGCCGATTATATACATATTATGTAGTAACGGATAGCCGCGGCGTATGTCCTGCCGGATGGCATATCCCAACAAAAGATGAATTAAGCACTATGGTATATTATCTGAAAAATAATGGGCATAATGACAACCTATATAGCGGTAATCAGATTGGCCCGGCAATGGCATCGGAATCAAACTGGGCCTATTATAGTGCAATTGGCTCCATTGGCCAGGTTACCAACCGCAATAGCTCAGGCTTTAATGGAAAACCTGCCGGATACCGTTTGGATAATGGTGTTTATTTCAGTATTACCAAAGCAAATGCAATTTGGAGCTCTTCCAAGTACAATAGTTCTAACTTTTATTATTTGGATTTAGAATATCAATACAACTTTGTTGATGTTAAATATGCAGGAATCACCTTATATGGCTTTTCGGCAAGGTGTTTAAAAGATTAGTTTAGAATAAATTATTTTATTAATGCAAAGAGGCTGTGTACAAATTCTTCGAAGCTGTCATTCAAGATAAGGCCGGAATGACAAACGAATTATTTGCACAGCCTTTTAAACCATAAAACTATCATGGCTTCAAACTGGTTAGGCATATTTGTTCTTTGTTGTACTTGTTTTATTACTGGTCAGGGAGGATATCGTTACTCATTTAGCACAACCATCTTAAAAAACAACTAAATCACAGTACGTTAATTGTCGTTATATCATCACAACATGAGTTTTAAAGCTGAACCGGGAGATTTTGAAATTTACTTAAGGCCTTCAGTTTTTTTATAATAACTACAAAATTCCTTAAGACCACACTCTTTACACTTAGGTTTGCGGGCAATACAAACATAGCGACCATGCAATATTAACCAATGGTGAGCAATGGGAATAAGTTCCTGAGGCAGAAACTTTACCAATTGCCGTTCAGTCTCTAAAGGTGTTTTGGCATTAACTGATAATCCCAATCGGGCAGCTACACGAAAAACATGCGTATCAACAGCCAGTGCAGGTTTATTATAAACAACCGAAGCTATTACATTGGCTGTTTTGCGTCCTACACCAGGCAGCTTTTGCAACTCATCAACATCATCGGGTACTTCTTCCTTGAACTGATTTACGAGTACCTGAGCCATACCTAAAAGATTCTTACTCTTATTATTTGGATAACTACAGGAACGGATATATTCAAAAACTTCAGCAACTTCAGCATTTGCTAATACAGAAGCGGTTGGGAAACGTTGAAAAAAAGCTGGCGTTATCAGGTTTACCCGCTTATCGGTACACTGAGCCGAAAGAATAACGGCAACCAATAATTCATACGGATTACTATAATGCAGTTCCGTCTCTGCTACAGGCATATTAACCTGAAACCAGTCAACAACGTGTTTAAATCTATCTTCTATTCTCATTAAAAAATCTATCTAAATAAATGCCCAAATCGCCAGCTTAATCCAAAGCCGGAATACCAGTCATAAGCAGCATCATTTATCCCTTTTCCAAAATAAACATCAAACTGCAAATCACTATTATGCAAATAAATGATGCCCACACCGCCCGATATTCTTGGATCTTCAGCCTTAACTAATTCCCCGTAAAGTTCAATAAAACCTCTAAATTTGTATTCAAACGGGAAATCAAATACCGTAGAAACAGGAATAACAAAACCCGTAAATTTACTGTCGGTAATAATACCAATATTTGAACCAAGGTGCATTCTTTTGGACAGATTCCATCCAAAAGCCCCTAATAATTCAAACTCCCAATTCTCATTCTTAAAACCCCGTGAACCCAAATTTCCCGGAGTAACACCAAAAATCACTGCAACATCCGGTGAGTTACCTGCTGAATAGGCCACCTGTGATTTAAACCCAAATTTAACAGGCTCCATCCCGCTAACAGTAACATTATTGTACGACAACCTTGAATAACCTGATTCAAGTCGTAATTCTGAATTATCACTTAGCCCTAAACGCAATAAGCTGGTATTCCATTTAATATACGACATTTTTACACCAAGCGTCTCCCTATCACCATCATAATTAAATCCCGTCTCTAATTGAAAAACACCTCTTGTTATGGGAAGAGCTGATTCAGTCCTAAACGGTCTGTCGCTTACCATATCATCAAGCCCTTGACCTTTTAAGAGTATACCGGAGAACCCGATAAAAACAAAAAAGAAGAAACTTTTTATCATTACTCAAAGAATAAATGTGAATAGATCCGCTTCATTTTAGCTAGTAAAATATTCATTACAAAGGACTGCACTAAAAAACAAGTGTATTTTTGAGTAAGCATATTCCGTAATAAGTTTATAACGGAAAATTATGCACTTTCTTATATTAAGAATCAATACTATATATTTCTTTTAATAAATGCCATTTACTTTATGCTTCATTTAAAAGTGATAAGATTATATCCAACCAATCCTGTAGTAATATTGAGTTAGAGTTAGCCCTTACAAACCAATTGGCACATCCAAAAAATTATTGTTAATTTATAAAAAATAATCTATTGATGGAAAATAATCCTTCAGAGTTTCTCTGAGTGTTTATTAAATCTATCTTATTTTTTTCAGTTCGCCAAAATAAAAAGAAACAAAGGCGTAAATTTGAAGGTTACATTAAAACACCGGTGTTTACTATTTCTACTTTAACAGATTAGAATTGTTTTTCTAAAAAAGGCTGAAGGTCTTTGAGGGGAATAATTAATTCCTCAAATCTGTTAAGGAAGAACTAATTTTGTTATTGAAATAAAGAGTTGGAGTATTATGATATTTAATAAATTATTTTCATCATAACTTAAACATTAAGAAGTATTTACACTAAAATAAACAACAGGTATAAAAATGAAAAAAACAGTCTTTTTTACAGTATTATTTATTATTGGACTTCTTCCAATAAACGGCCAGAATGCCGATTCACTGGCAACCTTTGTTAATCCGGAACAACATAAAGTTGTTACAATAAAAAACCCAAAATTTAAGAAGAAGCCCAAAAACGTGATTCTTTTTATAGGTGACGGCATGGGAGTGACACAAGTGTTTTCAGGCATTACAAGCAATGGAGGTCAACTGAATTTGAACCATATGAAAAATATTGGGTTCAGCCAAACACAGAGTGCCGATAATTACATAACCGACTCCGCAGCAGGAGGGACAGCCCTTGCCACAGGGGTTCGCACTAATAATGGTGTAGTTGGTATGGATGTTAATAAACAACCGCTCAAAAGCATCCTGGAGATAAGTGAGGAAAACGGTAAAGCAACCGGATTGGTTTCCACATCGGCAATAACACATGCCACCCCTGCCTCATTTATAGCTCACCAACCCTCACGAAATTTGCACGAAGATATTGCATCTGACTTTTTAAAAACCAACATCGATGTTTTTATTGGAGGCGGAGAAGATCATTTCACCAAACGGAAAGATGGCAGAAATTTGAGTGAGGAACTAAAGGCCAAAGGCTACTCGGTATATTCTAACCTTGAAGCTGCCGAATCGGACAACAAAGCTCCTATGGCAATTTTTACAGCCGGCGAACACAATGCTACCTATCCCGAACGTGGCAAAATGCTGCCAGAGGCAACCTTAAAAGCAATAAACATTCTTAAACTGGATAAAAAAGGATTCTTCTTAATGGTTGAAGGCTCGCAAATTGACTGGGGTGGACATGCAAACAGCACACCATACATAGTTAAAGAAATGCTTGATATGGATGTTGCCTTAGGCTTAGCACTTGAGTTTGCTGCTCAAAATAGAGAAACGCTTGTTATTTTAACAGCCGATCACGAAACCGGTGGAATGACCATCAATGGAGGCAATATTGAAACTGGAACAGTAACTGCCAAATACACTACTAAAGACCATTCTGCTGTTATGGTACCTGTTTTTGCATACGGCCCCGGAGCCGAAGAATTTACAGGCATTTTCAAAAACACCGAGATCTTTAATAAGATCAAAAATCTTTTCGGTTTTTAAAATTCTCCCCATTTTATATGTCGGGAAGGAGGAAAACAAGGTCGTTTTCCTCCTTTTTTTGTTTTCCAACATCTCACACCACCCTACTTATGGTTCTCGTATACAGTGGTCTCTTAATCCACAATTCTCTCCTATTTATATTAATCCGGTAAGATAACGAATCCTCTCATACGCAACAGCCAATCTATGACATCCCGGAATAAGCTTAAACAATATGCCGGTAGCCTTTCCTTGTGTTGCCCCAATCGTAAGCGTTGTATGTAATCACCCTTGGTTTGACAAGATTGGCCATTTTGGTTTTTATCCTTTTCAACATGTCCATGAGATTTCCCATGTTAAGATAAATAATCCTCACCCTATGTCCCCGTCACATTTACACTCGGGTGTTCGCATAATCATTGAACTTTTACTTGTTTGGCTGTCTCGTTCCACCGGATAAACCTGATGTGGTTCAGGTTCCTTACATTACAATTTACTTTTATTGAATCGGTTTCGAATAAATGCTATACCTTTTATATAAATTAAATCCATCCAACCGTTCAACTTCCCGCCTCATTTTAAAATTATCTTCCATAATCAGGTGAGTATCCATCTTTTCAAATCCAAGATCAATAGCTGACCGTATAAGATGTTCTCTTAAAATAGTGTCTACTCCTCTATTGCGCACATCTTCACGAATAGCTCCAAGCAATAAAACCAGTTCACGCGATTTGTTATTAGCCTTTAGAAGGTGATACCAGCCAAAAGGCATTAAGTGGCCTCTCGACTTTACAAGGCCTTCAGCAAGATTTGGCATGCCAACAACAAACCCTACAAGTCCACCCTTGTCGTCAAGTACCATTTTAATCAAACGAGGATTGAGTATTGGTAGAAACCGATTGGCAAAATCATCAGCTTCTTTTAGTGTTACTTCTGAAAACCCATAAATGGGCGCATAAGTATCATTTATAAGGTCAAAAACAGGCCTTATAAAAGGCTTTATATCTTTAGTACGCGTAAATTCCTGAATTTTAAATCTTCCACTTCGCATTGCCCGTTGCGAAAAAGGGGCTATCTGTTCTATTATTTTGATATTTATTGGTATTTTGTACTGTACCAAACGAATAAACTCATTAAAATTATACCGTTTCATCATCTCAGGCATAAACGGTAAATTACCGTTGGCAAACATCATTGTCTGCTCATCAAAACCTTCAGTAACAAAACCCTGCGGTTCCTTATCGGAAAAGCCAAATGGCCCTACAAGCCCACTACAGCCGTTTCCACGAGCCCATAATTCAAGATGTTCAATCAAACAACAAAAAACGGAATAATCGTCAGGTACTTCCAATGATGAGAATCTGGCATTATTCTCACCATGTTTACTGTTATATTCGTGGTGTATTATACCAAGCACCCTACCTACCGGTTCATTATTTTTAAATGCTACTAATCGAATGGTTGAACAATGCAAAAAAGCAGGATTCTTTTTTGGATTAAAAGTATTCCACTCATCCATAAATAATGGTGGCGTCCAGCTTTTTTGGTGTTTATGTATTTTAACAGGCAGATATATAAAATCCCTTAAATCCTCCCACGTCTTAACTTCACGGATGATCACTGCCGAATCAGCAACAGATCCTTTCATATTTAATAGTCGTTCCAGATTATTCCACAACACATCTGATCCTTTATAAACAACTGGAGCAGCAATAAACGCAACAAGCACATCTACAACATAATGAGCTTTAATATAAACAGTTGAAAAACAAAGAAGAACAAATATCGGTAAAACCACATAAAACACCGGGCGAACATGCTTGAACGACAGCCATAGGATAATAATGGTCATTGCAACATGACTGCTGGGAAAAGCTGCTGTAGGCCCTTCACCTATGGATTGAACCCACCTTACTGCCCATTGAAAAAAACCGCCTTCGGGTAATACAGTAAGATCGCTGCTAAAATAAAACTGGGGTCCGGCAGCTGGGAATAACAGAAAAAATGAATAAAACAAAAGAAAAGAAGTGATAACAATAAACACCAATTTCTCGAGTATCAAAGGGCGCTTAACAAACACATACAAACAAAAGCCAAACGCAATAAAATAATAGGAAAAATATGCAAAGCTCATGGTTTCAACCATCCAGTAAAACGGAAACCGCTCACTAAATGCAAGGCTGGGTTGAAAACCAAACATCCATTGTTCAGCCTGTACTAATAAAGGATCGCGAAAAGTTATTAGGAATTGATTAAGATACTGTGTTTCCTCGTAAAATAAACCCAAAGCATAAACCGGCAAAATCATATTGATAAACAGCCATGTTCGTTTGCCTAATTTGTTTTTAAATACAAGCCAACTCACCAACCATCCAACTATCAAAAAGCGCGGCGCTATATGAATCGAAAAAACATCATCAGCTGACGAAAAATAAATTGCAAGCAGTCCTGTAAGTAAGGCATATATTGCAAATACCCATTGAATAGGTAACAACCGTGTTAGAATTTTTTCCAAAGTAAATGAATTTTCTAATGAAGTGCGAAAATAGATAAATTCCGGTGGATTATTTTGAAGATGATTGTTTTTTGTTTATTGGACACAAAAAAACTACCTGCCATACAGATTGTATATGGCAGGTAGTCTAAACCAAAAAGTTCTTAAATAGTCAATTCATCACGCAACAGCCTGCCCAATTAAAATGGCAGCCACGAGTGACAAAATCGCATATAACTCAGGGAATACAGCAAGAATCAACGATTTACCGAAAACATCATAACCGGCCCCAATACCTGCGATTCCATTAGCACAAACCTGTCCCTGACGAATGGCTGACAGCAATCCAACCAATCCAAGACCAAGACCAGCTCCAAAAACAGCACCAGCCTGCAACCAAGTGGTATTCTCGTTTAGCAAACCGGCTAACATAAAATAACCAATAAAACCATACAAGCCCTGAGAGCCAGGCAATGCACTTAAGGTAAGATAACTCCCAAATGCCGAATCATTCTTTTTCATAGCACCAATGGCCGCATTACCACCTATTGTAGTCCCTATTGCACTACCAATACCTGTTAAAGCAACCATTAAGCCCATTCCAATATAACCAAAAACAATAGCTTCCATAATCTGAATATTAAATTAAGTTATTTACTAATTTCACTGTTTTCCAAAAGGACTATAAGGTTTGCCACCTCCTTCGAAGCCTGCGTTCTTATAGAATTCTACAAAAGTTAAACGTAAAGGATGTACCATAGAACCCAATCCCGACATAAAGATATTAATTGCATGACCAACCAATAATACAAAGAGCATCATAATAATTCCCAACACTTGCATTACAATACTCCCATCAGGATTAACAAGTTTTAAAGCTAAATCGTTAAAAACCAATCCCAAAATAGCACTTGCAAGCCCTAAAGCAAATAAACGAACATATGATAATAAATCGCCAATACCACCTATTAAGGTATTATACGCATCCCATAGGCCAATTCCAAAGTTTAAAAACAAACTCTTATCTGGTGAATTGAGAAAGAAAATTCCAATTCCACATGCAATAGCTAATATTAAATATGGAATATTATTAAAAGCTACAATACCCTTAGAAGAAAGATAATAATTTACACCTGAAAAAATAATAAGAAAAGCCCAGCTTAATGTGGATATGGCATATTTAAAGCCTAATTGTTTTGTTGTTTTAAAAACACGTAAAAACATTCCAAACAGAATTTGAATCAGACCTAATCCAAGAGAAGCCTTGAACATAATATCCTGAACAATTTTATCAATTGGATTTTCCACCGAACCATAAGCCTGAGCTATATTACTATAAAATGGTAGATTTGTTTTATAAAGCTCAATACCAAAAAAAGTACCACTTAAGAACCCAAAAAACATTGTGGAAGCTCCCAGCAATTGAATTAATGATAAAATTGATTTGGATTTTGGATTTTTCATCTTAACCCAAGCTGCAACTATTACAAAAAGCAACCCGTATCCAGCATCACTAAAACAGAATCCAAAAAACAACAAATAAAAAGGAGCAAGAAAAGGAGTAAGATCCAGTTCTCCATAATTAGGCAAAGAATAAAGATTACCAATCATCTCAAACAACCTGTTAAAACGGTTGTTTTTCAATAAAACCGGAGGATTATCGCTTGGTTTACTAAGTGATTTTATATAATAAGCACCTGATTGTTCCATCCCCTTTTCCAAATCATCAACTTTTGGCTCAGGAATCCATCCTTCAACCAAATAAACGGAACCTTCAACCTCTCTGGTAGTTTGATGAATAACATCAGCTTCTGAAAGTTGTAAAATCAATTGATTAGAGTAAGTCCTCAATAATGGCAGATCACTTTTTGCCATAGAAATTAATTCACTCTTTAATTCTACTATCTCATTCTTGCTAACTTCAATATCATTTAAAAGTTGAGACAATGGTTTATCCGGAGCCTTAACTTCATCTACACCTTCAAAACCCAATGATTGGTTAATCTCATCACCCTGTTCAATCCTGACAAAATAACGATATCCGTTATTGTCGCTAATAATGGCAATATTATTATCATTTTCCCATTCCGGTTTGTACTTTTTTACATGACAAATCAGGAAACGAAAATTTATCCCTTCTCCTTGAAGTTTTTTTATCAATTCAATTGAAAAATCACCCCACGGAGCTATTTGTTTTTCCTCTTTTTCAAGATTATTGTTATGTTGTTGTTTTTGCTCCAGTAAGTCCTCAATCTCTTGAATCCTTTCGAGCAGATCTTCGCCCTTAGTATATCCAGCCTGTTTTACATCAGTCCCCTTGTCATCTTGCAGGCTCTCAAGCGTTTTTATGGCTTGTACTATATCGGAGTACTTGCGATAGAGCTCATGCATTTCAGGCGTTGGTTCCAGCTCTTTCTTTTGTATATGCAAAACACCTAAGCTCTTGAGTTGCTCAAGAAAAGCAGAGTATTCAGCATGATACACCAGAAACGAATATTTCAGCATTGGTACTATCATGATTCAGCCTCCTGTTGTTGACGTGTTTTAACAATCTTCTGTGCCGATTTCGAAAGATTATCCTCATCTTCAAGGAAACGCTTAATTTTTCGCATGGCATCCTCAAACCCCGGAATTTGAACCTTTTCGTATAGGTTCACCTTTTGAGTGGTTTTTTTACGTGCAAAATCAAGTAGTTCCATTTTCCGTAAAAACACTTCGCGTTCAATAGCCAGTTCAGTCAGCTTACGCAAAATGGCAATGCCATCGGCAAACCATACCGGCTGGGTAAATGGATTATAGGGCGCAACATCAAACTTCACCTGATCAAGAACGGGAGTCAAAACACCAGCAATCTTCTTTATTGACAAGTCAACATCACTAATACGTATAAGTGAAACATCAAACTCACCCCATAAACGCACCATCTGGTCGTAACGCTTCAATTCCTGTTCAAGATCTTCTTCCAAACGAATAGCAAAATCTTTGGCCCTTTTTACTTCACTTCGAAGAGCCGACTCCTTATTTTTCAGCGTAGGCAATGCCCTTTGCCGCATTTTAAGCTGCTTTTCGAGACCTTGAAGTGACGTTTTATTATATTGAAATTTTATAGCCATTCTTTTTTTACGTTGTTAGATTTAAGAATAATAGAATAAACACACGAGATATTTAACATCTCATCTATCTTTCTTACATCTTTCTAACTATTTGGCTCCTTCCAGTACATATCAGTAAACTCCTGCTTGACACCAACTTCAGCTTTTGTGAAATGTTTTCCGAAGAGATCCCATGCTATTTCGAGCATGGTTTCAGTATCTACGTTCACATCAATGGCAAGGAGTTTTTCGGAATATGACCTTGCATATTCAAGTGTGCGTTCATCGTAATCAGTAAGATCGAAACCGTTTTCAAGTTTAGTCTTAGCATTGGCAGCATCAGCATACAAACGAACTGCAGCATTCATAACCTGTGGATGATCTTTCCGCGTTTGTGTTCCAATTACAAGCTGCTTTAATCGTGAAAGCGAGCGGAATGGATCAACAATAACTTTACCAATATCAGAATCACGACGAAGAAATAACTGTCCTTCTGTAATGTAACCGGTATTATCAGGTATTGCGTGAGTAATATCACCTCCCGACAGGGTTGTAACTGCAATAATGGTAATGGATCCACCCGATGGAAACTGTACTGCCTTCTCATAAATACGTGCCAGATCGGAATAAAGCGAACCGGGCATACTGTCTTTCGAAGGAATCTGATCCATCCGGTTTGATACAATACTTAAAGCATCAGCGAAAAGGGTCATATCGGTAAGTAATACCAATACACTTTCGTTTTTATCAACTGCAAAATATTCGGCTGCAGTAAGTGCCATATCAGGAACCAGTAACCTCTCAACGGGTGGATTCTCGGTAGTATTTACAAAACTGATGATACGATCAAGTGCTCCTGCATTTTCGAAAACATTCTTAAAATAGAGGTAATCATCGTTGGTGAGGCCCATACCTCCCAAAATAATTTTGTCAGCTTTGGCACGCAAAGCCACACTTGCCATTACTTGATTATAAGGCTGATCGGGATCGGCAAAAAATGGAATTTTTTGACCCGACACCAAACTATTATTCAAGTCGATACCTGCAATACCGGTTGCAATAAACTGTGAGGGCTGCATCCGTCTTACGGGATTTACCGATGGACTACCTATATCGCGTGTTTCACCTTCAATCTCAGGGCCACCATCAATAGGATCTCCATAGGCATTAAAAAAACGGCCACCTAACTGATCGCTCACTTTTAATTGTGGCGGACGACCAAGGAAGGAAACCTCGGCGTTAGTTGGAATACCTTCGGTACCCGAGAAAATCTGAAGTGTTATTTTATCACCAATAATCTTAACCACCTGGGCCAAACGACCGTGAACAATAGCCATTTCTTCATATCCCACATCACTGGCGTTAAGAGAAACAGTAGCCTTGGTAATATTGGTTAATTTGGTATATATCTTTTGAAATGCCTGACTTTCCATGTTTGAGTTTTTCCTGTTTAACAATTAGTTCATTTTTTCTTTCAGGAGGGCTTCAAGCTCTTTCTCGTGTGATTTAAACTTTTCAGATTCAAACTCCGAATAGTTCATCTGCTTAAAAAGATTAATCATCTCCTTGAAAAACCCCGGAATTTCTTCAAAACCACTAAACGAAAATTCAGAATCAGCCACATCTAAAACACTTGAAAGCATATATTTTTGACGATTCATTGGGGTGGAACAGTCAATCTTATCAAAAGCATCCTGTTGAAGAATCACAAAGTCGATAAGTTCTGATTTCCAAAAACGGTCATGAAAAGATAACGGCACACTGTCGTCACCCAAAATATTAATCTGCTCCATGGCTTCTTTTCCGCGAAGCAAAACATCCTTTGCTTTCAATACATCATCAAGCCAATCTACTCCCACATTTTTGCTCAGATTCTCCTGTACTTCGGGGTATTCTAAGTATTTCGAATAGCTATCGATAGCATCAATAGCAGGATAACGCTTGCTATCGGCACGGGCCTGCGATAATCCGTAAAAACAACGTGCTGCCTTACGGGTACTTTCGGTCACAGGTTCCTTAAGGTTACCACCCGCAGGCGACACAGTACCGATAAAAGTAATTGAACCAGTGGCTCCATTATTAAGATAAACAAACCCGGCTCTTGAATAAAAATTCGAAATAACTGCTGACAGGTCCATAGGAAATGCATCGGGTCCGGGCAGTTCTTCCAAACGGTTCGACATTTCACGCAATGCCTGAGCCCAGCGTGAAGTTGAATCGGCCATCAACAAAACACGCAATCCCATACTCCTATAATACTCGCCCAGCGTCATGGCTGTGTAAACCGATGCTTCGCGTGCCGCCACCGGCATATTAGATGTATTCGCAATAATGGTAGTTCGCTCAATCAATTTCTTTCCGGTACGCGGATCCTCCAGTTCGGGGAACTCGGTGAAGATCTCAACAACCTCATTGGCTCGTTCACCACATGCTGCAATGATTACAATATCGGCTTCAGCCTGCTTTGAAATGGCATGTTGCAACACTGTTTTACCTGTAC
>CAZSQG010000010.1:22990-61949 GCA_964608615.1 uncultured Marinilabiliaceae bacterium | reverse complement strand
TTCGGTAAGCTGAGACGAATGCATTTTCGGCCCTGTCGAAAAAGTTGAGAAGCCCATTATGAAGGGGGACTCCTGCACGTAATATGGAAGCCAAAACAATGTTCTCCTGGGGGAACATTTCATTGGCAAAACCAAGTGGCGTTTGCACTTGTTTTATCTGATAGTTTAATGTTTTGCTTATTTCGTATGCAAAAATTTCTCCTATTCGCTCCATATTCCGACGAAAACGAAGAGGGTCGAGTTGAATATTACAATCACGTATTTCAGAAACGAACTTATTAAGAAGACTTGGCGTTTGGTTAATTTGTTTTATTTCCATTTGACTGATTTTTATGCAAAAATAATGGTTCTTTTATAAAAAAATCATGATTATTAATTTGGAAGCAATAAATCTATTTTAGTTTTTCGCAAATCTTTAGAATTCCATATTATCTCAATATCAAACTCCAAATAGGAGCTAGTGATATATTGTAAAGCCTGAAGTCATTGTTTATTAGTGAGAACGTCTAAAAAATGCAACTTTCTTTGCCAGATATATCATTATTGGATGTCCCCAGATATAATAAATTTCCGGAATGCTTCCAAAACCCTTATAAAATCGTGCAATGTTTTTAATGGATGAGCCTTCAAAATCCAGAGTAAGCTGAGTTTCACAATTTGATTCAATGATATGATTGAGTATAAAAAACATAGATTTTTTTTCAAGCCCTTCCACAGACGAAACGCCAAAGATAAATGTAATACGGTTTTCATCTTTAAGATAAAATGCTACTGCAATTAATTGCTTTAGGTTGTTTTGCACACCAAATGTGAAACCGCATTTACGTAATTCTGCTTCCCGTATTATTTTTTCAAGTGTGGTCCAGTTTTTTTCGCGTAGAAAGAATGGAGCGTGTTTTTTGGAAAACTCTACAAAAGTATGTGAAGTAATGATTTGTGTTGAGTGGTTATTATAGCCGGTTGCTTTTTTTATGTTTCGCTTACAGTTTTCTGTAAATTTTCTCCTGGTGTTTTGATAGCTATCTGAAAGTGGCAGAATGTAATTAAGAGCGTGTTTTAAATGCAAAGATCGTGGAAGAACTGATTGGCTGTTAAGGTTAAGTATAAGAAGATGTTTCTTAGCTTTATTATAAAAAAAATCGGTTTGGTTTTGAGTTAGCGGATTTGTCGAGAAAATGCCAAGTTGTTGATTAAATAAGGGTTGCAAAAACAATGTGAAGGGTCCCTTTTTTACCAAAGGAAGAGGCATTACAATCTTGTAATCGTCTGCCATCAGAGCAATCCATTCAGGTGACGTTATGTCAAGATACCAGCTTTGGGCTGTTATGCGAGGATGAGTACTGTTGCGAATACAGTCATCCCACTTTTCCTTGTTGATTTGGTGATGAAGGAGTAATTGAGGGCTCACAGACAAAAGGATTTAACCGATTCAGATTATACCCTCATCGGCAAAACTAAAATAGCCATTTTCTGTGACAATCAGGTGATCAAGAACAGGAATATCCATTAATTTGCCTGCATCTTTTAATTTTTTAGTTATTTGAATATCTGCGTCGCTGGGGTTTATGTTTCCTGAAGGATGGTTATGACAAAGAATCAATGATGAAGCATTGTTTTCGAGAGCCTTTTTCATTATCAGGCGCACATCGATAACAGTACCTGTAAGACCACCTTTGCTTATGTTAAAGCGATGTCGTACTTTATTGGCCCGGTTTAATAGTGTAATCCAGAATTCTTCGTGGGGTAGGTCGGCAATTACCGGTAGATAGAGATTGTAAATATCGTTGCTGCTTTTTATAACCGGCATTTCAAGCGATTGGTGAAGTAACCTGCGTCGCCCCAGTTCCATTGCAGATACAATAGCAATGGCTTTGGCTTCACCAACACCGTGGTAACTATTTTTAAGCTCTTCAATGGTGGCTTTCCCAAGTTCGTTGAGGTTATTTTTATAGCCGGCCATTATTTTTCGAGCCAATTCAACAGCCGACTCTTTGGCGCTGCCCGAACCAATAAGTATGGCTACAAGTTCAGCATCAGAAAGTGCTGATAGCCCCTTTTGAATCATTTTTTCCCGGGGACGATCTTCAACGGCAAGCTCTTTAATCCCTATTTTGTAATAATCAGCCATGCAATGTTTTGACTTCAATCTACAAAAAGAAATAGAAAAAGTAAAGAGGCTTATTGTACATAAACAAATAAGGCCTTTCCGTTTAAGAAAGGCCTAAGTAGTCCCTAGGAGAATCGAACTCCTATTTCCAGGATGAAAACCTGATGTCCTAACCGTTAGACGAAGGGACCATGAGCAGCATTAGCTTATGCTAAGCCGTTAATGTGTTTGGCAAGACTTGATTTTAAGTTCGAAGCCTTGTTTTTATGAATAACGCTCGTTTTAGCCAATTTGTCAAGCATAGCAACTACCTTTGGATAAAGGGCTGATGCTTCCTCTTTTGCTGTTGTGCTACGCAAAGCTTTTACAGCGTTACGGGCTGTTTTGGCGATATACTTATTATGAACGTTACGGGTCTCAGTTTGTCTGATTCTCTTTTTTGCTGACTGATGATTTGCCATCTTTTTTAGTATAAATGTGTACCTAAATTTTAATCTTGTAGTCCCTAGGAGAATCGAACTCCTATTTCCAGGATGAAAACCTGATGTCCTAACCGTTAGACGAAGGGACCAAAACAAATTCTTGAGCAAATCTTTTTCGATTTGCGGATGCAAAGATAGAGCAAAAATTACATCATCCAAATATCTGTTTCAAAAAAAATGTAAAAAAAATACTCTCCAGTGAATTAAATTTCTGGTGTTCCTTTTTTTGCAGATTCTGACGGTGTGACTTTGCATTGTTTTTTGAAACATTCACTAAAATAAAACGGATTATTAATCCCTTTTAGTAGGCTATATACAACAAATTCATGTTTGTTGTTGTTAAAAGGCCAGCAACTTTTTTCATTCTGAGTATTCTCATGTATTAATATGAAGTAAACCCCGTTAATTCTTTGAATTTTTTAAAGGAAGCGGTATGTCCAAGTTTCATTTTGGCATCATGGCATCGCAAATAACTAAATAATAGATAAGTGTTATAAATCCTTTGCATGTACAAAATTGCGAGGGTTTGGATCTTGAGTCATGTAAAAATTGTATTATTGTAAATTGTAGCTTTTATTAGGGTGATGATGGTATTTGTATGAAATAGGGTAAGTATTATTCTTGTTTTTGTCGAGTCAGACCAACAAAAAAGGTGATTATTGATAATTGTAAAGTATTTATTGGATATGGAGTATTTGTGGTTGGAAGTTCTCAGAAATATTTATTGGTTTTAATTTATCAAAGCATCTGAGATGTGATATTATTTAGAAATGAAAAGCTAAAAAAATCATTATGAAAATTAAAAAAACTGTTTCAATATGCCTGTTCTTTTTGGCAATATTTTCTGTTTACGGTCAAAACCTCAAATCGCCAATTTCTCAACTTGAATGGATAAATGATGTAGGGGCCAGAACTCAACCCTCACCGCGGGGAGTTATATATAACGTCTCAGATTACGGAGCAATTGGCGACGGAGTAACATTATGCACAACTGCCATACAACAGGCAATTGATGATTGTGCTTCAAAAGGAGGAGGCATTGTGCAATTCAATACAGGGATTTATCTTTCAGGATCGATTTTTCTAAAATCTAATGTTATTCTGGATATTTCAAAAGGGGTTCAGATTTCCGGAAGCCAAAATATTGATGATTATACCGAAATTCCTACACGTGTGGCAGGGATTGAGATGAGTTGGCCCGCAGCTTTAATAAACATCATTGACCAGAGTAATGTGGCAGTTATTGGTGATGGAGTTGTTAACGGACAGGGGAAAATATTTTGGGATAAGTACTACCAGATGAGAAAGGAGTATGATCCTAAAGGGTTGCGTTGGGTTGTTGATTATGATTGCAAGAGACCCCGGGGGATTTTAATTGACGGTTCAAAAGATATTACTTTGAAAAATTTTGTGCTTTATCAGGCTGGCTTCTGGTCGGTTCATATACTGTATTCAGAATATGTGACTGTTGATGGAATGATAATAAATAATAATATCCAGGGCCGTGGCCCAAGTACTGATGGTATTGATATTGATTCATCTCGGAAAATTTTGGTGCAAAATTGTTTTATTAATTGTAATGACGACAATTTTTGCCTAAAAGCAGGTAGGGATGCTGATGGATTAAGAGTTAACCGTCCATGTGAATATATTGTTATCCGTGATTGCGTTGCCGGTCATGGTGATGGTCTTTTTACATGCGGAAGTGAAACATCCGGAAGCATTCGGAATGTTTTGGTTTACAATATGAAAGGTCTTGGAACGAAATATGGGCTCCGGTTCAAATCGACATCTCAAAGAGGAGGAATTATTGAGAATATTTACCTGTATAACATTGAAATGATTGGTGTTAGAGATCCCTTTGTTGTTGATTTAAATTGGCATCCGGCATATAGTAATTCTGGTTTACCAGATGGATATAATTACGAAAATCTTGCTCCTCATTGGAGGAAACTTCTTGAGAAGGTTGATCCTGAAAAAGGGTTGCCAAAATTCAGAAACATCACTTTCGAAAATATTACAGCGGTGAATGCTGAGACTTGTATTAAGGTTGCAGGACTAGCAGAAAGCACGATTGATGAATTTTCTTTTAAAAATGTTAGTCTTCAGGGGAAAATTGCAGGGAGTATTTCTCATGCAAGAAACTGGAAACTGGAAAATTTCTCAGTGAATGCCGGGAAGACAAAACTGGAACTGAATAATAATAGTGAAGTTGATTTGTAAATATAACACCTCCCTGGAGGTATCCGGGGAGGTATAATTTAAGGTTTAGAAGCCACTAGACTGGTGCTAAAAAATCAGTTGAGCAAAATCCTTCGGTGCCATCAGTTGTTTTTATGTAATACCAGCCGTTGTACATTTTTTTTATCAATTGCACCTGTGAATGATGGGCTGCTTTCCCAATAACATCGAATTGTGTTCCAGGACCTTTACGAACATTTAGATTAGAGCTTTTGGTAATCACTTTCATCATAATGTTCTGAGAACGTAAATCCTCTACCTCAAGGTAGTTTTTTACATCGGACACGCCGGGTGCTTTTTTAAGTACAGCAACAACTGCTTCAGCGGTTGCAACATCGGGAACAGTGCCTGTAATAGAAAGCGTTCCTTTATCCATTGAGCAACCCAGATTTGGGATTTTAATTCCCGAAGCAGTAAGCAAGCCAACATAGTTAGCTTTCTCCTTTGGTGTTGTAACAGTCTTGGCCAAATTGTCAAATAAACCCATATCTTAATTTTTTCAGATTAAACTAAAATGTAAATATTCAGGTGGGTTATGATGATGGTATTCCTACATGATAAAAATGCTAAATGCGAAGGTCGTAAAGTTTTTTATTCGCAGAGGTTACAAAACATTAGTAGCAAATTTTTTGTATCCTTTGGCGTCTTGCGGTAACTCTTCATATGAATATTAATCAGCGTATTATAACGTCTTATAGTACCCCAACAGTTACAACTATTTGGGTTGGAGCGTTGTCATGAAGTCGGGTGTGTCAAGGGTAAGGTTCTCTTTTGTGACGATTGCATTCATATTCATACCCATTTCAGTTGTGACAACCAGATTTCCATTTTCCAAACTATAGGTTCCGGTTTCAATAACAGTACCATTTGTTTTCATGGTGTATTTGTTATCTTTAAATGACATTTCTGATTTCATCAGGTCATCTTTAATGGATTGAAAGATGCTGTCGTTGTAAGTTCCTTTTGATATCACATTAGTTACTTTCCATGTATTAACAATGAGCTTGTCGGGGCCTTTTTTACAACTTGCAACGGATATGAGTAATGCAAGGAGCATTAGCGGTAGTAATTTCCTTAATTTCATGGTTGGAGTTTTAAGTGAGTAAATCATGTATGGGTAACTAATCAAAATTAACTGCTTATTTGCGAAAGAGCAAGAGGAAAAACATGTCATGAGAAGGCCCAAATTCCATTTTTGAATTTTTTTTAGTCCCCAATGCGGGAAATTATGGTTGAAATAAAGAAACCATAAAGTTCTGATTTTGCGATCGAACTTTATGGTTAGAAGAGCCTTCGCAAGAAGTCCTTTTTCTAATAATGTCGGTTATTTAATTTTTCGCCATCTCCTCTGCCGATGGTCGGCTTTATGGTTGTGCACATGCACCCATGCAGGATATTCCTAAGAAAAAAAAACTGCAATTTTTTTTCATGAATAATCGTTTAAAGTTTGAGCTATGAAATTAGGGTATAAAACACGGGATTGGCAAAATGATTTATAAATGGCACGTTTCAAGTTGTAAACAACAATGATCATAGGAAACATAAACATATAGAAATATTTTTTGAATATTAAAAAAAATTGTTCCTTTGTAACTATAAAGAAGTGGAGGGATTTGGCTGATTGCAACCACTAAAAAAAAGTGCTAAAATGTATCTTTTTAGAATATCATCTATTATCCCTTTTTTTTATTTGTTATGTTTTATCTGTGTTGGTGCAAATGTTGTTGTACTGATGCAATAATTTATTCTTTTATGGGATATTTATTTACATCCGAGTCGGTTTCGGAAGGACATCCGGATAAAGTGGCCGACCAAATTTCTGATGCATTACTTGATGAATTTCTCAGGCTGGATCCTAATTCAAGGGTTGCCTGTGAAACGCTTGTTACCACCGGTCTTGTGGTGTTAAGTGGTGAGGTGAGAACTTCAGGGTATGTTGCAGTACAAAATGTTGCTCGTCGTGTTATTGAACGCATTGGCTATACAAAAGCAGAGTATATGTTTGATTCAGGATCATGCGGTGTCATTTCGTGCATCCACGAACAATCGGAAGACATCAACCGTGGAGTTGATCGTGAAAATGAAGAAATTCAGGGAGCCGGTGATCAAGGTATGATGTTTGGTTATGCATGTCGCGATACCGAGGAGTTTATGCCGTTGCCTCTGCATTTGTCTCATTTATTGCTGATGGAGCTTTCAGCTATTCGCAAAGAAGGTAAGGAGATGACTTATCTGCGTCCCGATTCCAAATCGCAGGTAACTCTTGAATACAATGATGACAATACGCCAGTTCGCATTCACACCATTGTGGTTTCAACACAGCACGATCCTTTTGCCGATGATAAAACAATGCAGGCAACAATTAAAAACGATGTTCTTAACATATTGATTCCCAGGGTAAAAAAGAAGCTGAGTTCTGTTGTTTCAGGTCTTTTCGATGATTACATATTACATGTAAATCCAACCGGGAAGTTTGTTATTGGAGGACCCCATGGCGATACCGGATTAACCGGTCGTAAAATTATTGTTGATACCTATGGAGGCAAGGGCGCTCATGGTGGAGGAGCCTTTTCTGGAAAAGATAGTTCTAAGGTTGATCGTTCAGCTGCTTATGCTGCCCGTCATATTGCCAAAAATATGGTTGCAGCTAATGTTGCCGATGAGGTGCTTGTTCAGGTTGCCTATGCAATTGGGGTGGCCGAGCCGGTGGGGTTATATGTTAATACTTATGGGACTGCTAAAGTTAAAATGAGTGATGGTGAAATAGCTAAACGAATTCAAAAACTTTTCGATTTACGTCCAGGAGTTATTATAAATCGTTTAGGCTTGAAAAACCCTATTTTTGAGGTTACAGCTGCTTATGGACATATGGGACGAAGCCCTTACAAAGCGAATGTTAAAGTTATTGAGAATGGTTCTCAGATAGAAAAAGAAGTTGAGTTTTTTACCTGGGAGAAACTCGATTATGTGGATAGTATTAAAAGGGAATTCGGAATCTGATTTGAGGGTTAATTTATAACTTAAATTATCATTTACGTACATCGGTTCTCTGAACTTGTTATTCCAGGTTATAGAAAATCATCTAAATGCAAGGCTTTCATCTTTCTTCGATGAAAGCCTTGCATTTTCAAAATAAGGTCAGTTATTTTGCCTTGTCTTAATCGGATCTTCCTCATCTCCCATTAAAAAAGTGCGGTGTCATCCAGAGCGCAGCGAAGGATCTATTTGTCAATAAATCATAAACCTGTCATTGGTAGTGCAGCGAAGGATCTATTTATCAATGAATCAAAAATTTGTCATTGGTAACGGAGTGAGAAATATCAAAGTTAAATTGTTTCTCGGCCAATAGTGAAAACTAATGTTCTATATTTCAATTGTTTGTTAAACTTTTTTGTTATATTGATTGATAATATGTTATCGAAAGGCTTGAGGGATATTTAACATGTAGATAATCAGTAAAAATCTCGTGTTATTTGGACTGATAACTTGAGAAAGTTGAAAATAGTTTAAGAAATGACTAATGTTGGCGTAATAGATATATGCCTAAGCTGGAGTTTTGCTTTAGGATTATTGTTACCAGTAAGTTTTTTTTGATGAAATATCGCATTCAATTGGTATGTAGTTACCTAGTTGAATAAAAATTGTTTTATTTTACATTCTCATAATGAAGGTTCCCTGTTTTGTTACTTAATAATAAGAAGGGAGTTATCCTAAGTGAAATTTTCTGATCTAAATCTTTAATGGTAAGCTTAATGAAGAATCTGGTTCTTACAGTTAATTATGAATTGTTTTTTGGGGGAGATCCCGGAACAGTTGAGAATTGTATGATACGTCCTACACGTCGGCTTGCTGAGATTTTAAAGGAGTCTGGTTGTAAAATGACTATATTCTGGGATATCATGCACTTTTACAGATTAAAGGAACTGGAAAATGAAGTGTCCGACCTGAGATTTGATAGGGAGATAATTGAAAAGCAGATTCGTTTGTTAGTTAAAGAGGGACATGATGTTCAGCTTCTAATTTACCCTCACTGGTTAGATGCCATCTGGAAAAATAATCGTTGGTATTTTTCATACAACCGTTTTTCATTGCACCGTTTATTTGACAAACCCGATACTGAGAATATACAGAGCATACTTGGCTGTATAACTCAAGGCAAAAAGCTTATGGAAGAGGTTTGTCGTCTCGAGGATCCGAATTATAGGGTTAGAGTATTCAGGGCAGGAGGTTCGCGCATTGATCCTTTTGGCCCCATTGCTGATGCATTATATGAAAACAATATAATTGTGGATTCATCAGCTGGTTGTGGAATGAAAAGTGTTACAACTATTTCACCTTACGATTTCACTCGTTTACCTAATTATTTGCACTATCGTTTTGATAATTCATTAATGAGGCATAATTCTGAAGGTAAATTTTGGGAGTTTGTTAAGGAAACCATTAAGGTGCCACTTTACATTCGGTTTTTCTTTTATTTCTTAAGAAGTTTCTTTTATAACGGTAAAGGCCATTATGGTGATGGGAAACGACTTGGATTTACAAAAAAGGAGCAATCCGGCCACTTATGGTCAAAAATAGGTTCTCGTTATTATAGGTTAACACCCGAAGATATGGATCCAATTCGCTGGAAGTATCTTTATAATAAATCGCGCGAGTATGGTGTAGTAGTATTACATCCAAAAAACATGAGTCCCTTCACCATTGAGATTTTACATCATTCGCTCGAAAAATGTGAGATAAGGTTTCATACGCTTTTGGATAGGATAAAGGAAATAAAGGTTTATGATGATTTATAATTGATAAAATGAATATCCCAAATAATACCTATTTGATCATTTTGTAAAAACCCTAAAGGGCGTTGACGGGCCTTATTTCAATTAAAAGGTATCCAGGCATTCATCGGGATATTCTTTATTAGTAAAATTGAATTAGCAGCAAGGTAGATAATTAGCAAAGAAAAAGCATAAATGATAAGTGAATCATTACAGATGGTTGATATACAAACGCAATATGAGCTGTTAAAAACTGATATTGACCGTGCTGTTATGGGGGTTATGCATAAGGGGCAGTTTGTCAACGGGCCTGAAATAAAGTTATTTGCTGATGAATTGGCTGTATATTTGGAAGTCAAACATGTAATTCCATGTGCAAGCGGAACTGATGCGCTTCAACTGGCTTTAATGGCCTTGAATCTTAAGCCTGGAGATGAGGTTATTACTACATCTTTTTCGTTTTTCGCTACTGTTGAGGTGATTGTTTTGTTGGGGTTGGTTCCTGTTTTTGCCGATATTGATCCATCAACTTATAATATAGATTTTACTTCGGTTGAATCGCTTATTACTCCACGAACAAGGTGTATTATTCCGGTTCATCTGTTTGGGCAGGGAGCTAACATGGAGGAAATAATGCGAATAGCCCTCGAAAATAATTTGTTTGTTATTGAAGATGTTGCTCAGTCATTGGGTAGTGGACTAAGATTGAATGGAGAAACAAGAAAGCTTGGAACCATTGGTGATATTGGATGTACTTCGTTTTTCCCAACTAAAAATCTTGGGTGTTTTGGCGATGGAGGTGCAGTAATGACCAACGATTCACGACTTGCCGGGCGCGTAGCATTATTAGCAAATCATGGGTCAAAAAAGCAATACGTCCATGAGGCCATTGGAGTTAATTCTCGATTGGATACTATTCAGGCAGCTATTCTAAGAGTTAAATTACCATTTTTGGATGGTTATATAAAAATGCGACAGAATATTGCAGCAAGCTATATTACTGGATTTGAGAAATTGTCAGAAGTAATTAATCCGGGTTGTCAGGCAAATGCAGTTCATTCATTTAATCAGTTTACTGTTAGGATAATGAAGAATCGAAGAGATGCGCTGCAAAAGTATTTGCAGAGTAAAGCGATTCCATCCCGAATATACTACCCGGTTCCTTTGCACTTGCAAGTTGCCATAAAAGAGGCTTTGGATGGTCAGTGTAATTGTCCCAATGCCGAACAATTATGCACTGAAGCATTGTCCTTACCCATCTATCCGGGAATGGATATAAGAAATACAGAACTAATAATACAAGCGATAGCATCGTTTTTTCATAAGTAAATTGTTATGGTAGAAAATAAGCCCAAAATTCATAAAACAGCGATTATTGATGATGGCTGTAAAATTGGTAATGGCAGTCGTATTTGGCATTTTTGTCATTTAATAAGTGGTTGTCAGATTGGGGAGAACTGCAGTTTGGGGCAGAATGTTATGGTATCATCAGGAGTTATTATGGGGCATAATGTAAAAGTACAAAACAATGTATCTCTTTATGAAGGTCTTATATGTGGAGATGATGTTTTTATTGGTCCTTCGGCGGTATTCACCAATGTAACTAATCCGCGCAGTTCCATTAGCCGAAAAGAACAGTTTAAAAGAACCGTTTTACATAAAGGGGTAACAATTGGAGCTAATGCCACCATCTTATGTGGAGTGGAGATTGGGAATTACGCCTTTATAGGAGCAGGGGCGGTTGTAACAGAAAATGTTAAACCTTACGCTTTAGTTATTGGAAATCCAGCTTATCAGGTGGGATGGGTGAGTGAATACGGGCATCGTCTGCAGTTTAAACCCGATGGATTGGCTGAATGTCACGAAAGCGGGGAGGTTTATATTTTTAGTCATGGTGAGGTGGTAAAGATTGCCAAAGAAAAATGAGAAGAAAAATTCGGTTTGCAATTGTAGGACTGGGGCATATTGGAAAGCGCCATGCATCAGTAATTTTTGAAAATGATTATACAGAGCTTGTAGCTGTGTGTGATGTTTTATCGCCAAAGGAATTAAATTGGGTTAATAATGACGTGCCGTTTTTTTGTTCTTTATCGGATATGCTTGAGTCAGGCATTGGTGTTGATGTTGTAAATATTTGTACTCCTAACGGGTTGCATGCTTCTCAGGCGATGAAAGCATTGGAAGCCGGGAATCACGTTGTGGTTGAAAAGCCTATGGCTTTGAACAAAGTCGATGTCGAAAACATTATTTTTAAGGCACTTCAGGTATCACGATTTGTTTTTACGGTAATGCAAAATCGATATTCACCGCCAGTTAAATGGTTGAAACAAATTGTAGAGGATGGCATTCTTGGTGAAATATTTATGGTACAGATGAACTGTTTCTGGAATCGTGACGATCGCTATTATAAACCAGGAAGCTGGCATGGTACGCAAACCCTTGATGGAGGCGTTTTATTTACTCAGTTTTCTCATTTTATTGATATAATGTACTGGCTTTTCGGAGATGTTTGTAATTTTAAGGCTTGTTTCAAAAATATTGTTCATAAACATTCAACTGCTTTTGAAGATGTGGGTAGCGTTATTTTTGATTTTAAAAATGGAGGCATGGGCAGTTTGAATTATAGTACTGCCGTGTGGGATGAAAATCTGGAAAGCAGTATTACAATTGTTGCCGAAAAGGGTTCAGTGAAAATTTCAGGACAATATATGGACAGGGTTGAGAGTTGTCATATAATGGATTATAAATTGCCTGAGCTGGGGCTTACGAATCCTCCTAATGATTACATCGGTTACAAAGGTTCGGCAGCTAACCATGCAGGAGTAATAAATAATGTGGCTAATGTTTTAAATGGTGAAGCTGATTATGTCAATGATGCACTGGAAGCGATGAAAGTTATTGATATTATTGAACGGATTTATTTGTTAAGAGGCCCGGGAGATGTGTTATGATTGATTATAGGGGCTTGGATATAGTATTTGCAAGCAAATTGTTATATTTTCAGTCTTTAATAAGAGAATGTCAATAACAATATTAACTATCTATTCCGATTTTTTTGGGCCCGAATTTGACATTTTCTTGCAGTGACTATGTATCTTCGATAGTTGTTAAGAAAGCGTGATTTAACCTTCTTAAGGTTGTTAATATACTGTGTAATAATAATATATAATATAAAGTTTATTTGTTTTTAAATAATATAAATAACCCTAATACAAGTATTTCATGTTTCAGGAACTAATAGAAAAGAAAGCCAGTCTGTCAGTTATTGGCTTAGGTTATGTTGGGTTACCCATAGCACTTGAGTTTGCTCGTAAAATGAACGTGGTGGGTTTCGATATTCGTCAGGATCGCATTGATATGATGAATAATAAAATTGATCCGAGCAATGAGCTTGAGAGTGAAGCTTTTATCGGTTGCGATATTCATTTTACCAGTAATCTGGAAGATTTGCGTAGGGCCACTTTCCATGTGGTGGCAGTTCCAACTCCGATTAATAAGCACAACCTGCCCGACTTAACACCTCTTTTGAGTGCGAGCCATACGGTTGGCAAAGTGTTGAAGAAAGGTGATTATGTGGTTTTTGAATCTACTGTTTATCCAGGCTGCACCGAAGAGGACTGTGTTCCTATCCTTGAACAAGAGTCAGGGTTGAAATTCAATGTGGATTTTAAAGTAGGCTATTCGCCCGAGCGGATTAATCCTGGCGATAAGGAACATACGCTTACCAAAATTCTAAAAATAGTCTCTGGTAGCGATGAAGAATCATTAAAGGAGATATCCAGTGTTTACGGATCTATAATAAAAGCCGGTATATATAAAGCAAGCTCAATAAAAGTAGCTGAAGCAGCAAAAATAATTGAAAACACTCAGCGCGATGTGAATATTGCATTGATGAATGAACTTTCGTTGATTTTTAACAGGCTTAATATAAACACATTCGAGGTGCTTGAGGCTGCCGGAACCAAGTGGAACTTCCTGAGGTTTTTCCCGGGTTTGGTTGGCGGCCATTGTATTGGGGTTGATCCGTACTATTTAACTTATAAAGCCAACGAACTGGGTTATCATTCTAAGATTATAACAGGGGGAAGAGTAATCAATGATGGTATGGCGCCATACATTGCCCGTCAGGTTGTTAAAAAACTTATTTCAAAAGGCCATAAAATTAATGGTTCCAAAATTCTGATAATGGGAGCAACCTTTAAGGAAAATGTAAGCGATATCCGTAATTCCAAAGTTGCTGATTTGGTTAAGGAGCTTAAGTCATTCAGTGTAAATGTAGAGGTAGTTGATCCTTATGCTTCATCAGAAGAAGTGATGCATGAGTATGGTTTTGGACTTGTGGATAAGCCTTCTGGTGATTATCAGGCAGTTATTGTAGCCGTTAATCATTCTCAGTTTTTAGGTTTGGATGAGGATTATTTTAAATCAATAACCGTTAATGATTCACTCTTTGTTGATGTTAAGGGTGTTTTTAAAAGCAAAATTAAAGAATTGGAGTATTGGAGCCTATAGTTTTGTAATGTTGTTAAGGATATTGGCTATATAAGGCACTTAAAACGAAATCACATGTTTGAAAAAAATATTTATGTAAACCGTCGCAACCGTTTGCAGTCCATTGTTGGGAGTGGCCTTATTTTAATTCCCGGCAACAGTGATTCTCCAATGAATTATCCGGCCAATACTTTCCATTTTCGACAGGACAGTACGTTTCTTTATTTTTTTGGAATAGATCTACAGGGGTTAGCTGGGGTGATTGATGTGGATAACAACCGCCACATTCTTTTTGGGGATGATTATTCTTTAGATGATATTATTTGGATGGGGCCGCAGGCATCATTGACATCCAAAGCTGAGCGGGTTGGAGTACCTGAAGCATTACCGTTTTCAAAACTTTTTGAGGTGGTAGGTGAAGCCATTTGCCAGGGGAGGCGGGTTCATTTTACTCCACCGTACCGTGGCGAAAACATTATGCTTGTAAGCGATTTAATTGGTGTTCATCCCAGACGTATTCATGATTATGTATCTAACGAACTGGTTCTTGCTTGTATTGAACTTCGCAGTGTTAAGGAAGATATTGAGATTGAAGAATTGGAACGTCATATGGACGTGGCTTTTCAAATGCATACCACAGCTATGCGAATGGCTCACCCTGGGGTTTCTGAACAGGTAATCGCTGGTGCTATTGAGGGTATTTCAATGTCAGGTGGCGGTATGGTTTCATTCCCGGTTATCTGTTCGGTGCATGGTGAGACTTTACATAACCACTATCATGGCAATATACTGAAGTCAAACGATTTGCTGTTGGTTGATGCAGGTTCAGAATCTCCTCTGCATTATGCAACCGATCACACACGAACCACCCCGGTGGGGGGCAGGTTTACACAACAGCAAAAGGGTATTTACCAGATAGTACTTGATACTAACAATGCAGCTCGGGAAGCCACCCTTCCGGGAGTTTTTTACCGCGATGTACATCTTTTAGCATGTAAAACAATTGCCAACGGGTTAAAAAATCTTGGATTAATGAAGGGAGATGTGGAAATGGCTGTTAATGAAGGAGCTCATGCACTATTTTTACCTCACGGATTAGGTCATATGCTGGGCTTGGATGTTCATGACATGGAAGATTATAACGACACTATGGTTGGTTATGATTCAGAAATAAGTCGTTCAAAGCAATTTGGATTGAGTTCGTTGCGCATGGGGCGTCGTTTAAAGTCGGGTTTTGTGGTTACCAATGAGCCAGGTATTTATTTTATCCCAGCTTTGATTGACAGTTGGAAAAGTGAAAAGAAATTTGAAGCATTTATAAATTATCAGGAAGTTGATAAATACCGTAACTTCGGAGGAATAAGGCTTGAGGATGATATCTTGGTTACAGCAACAGGTTCCCGTATTTTGGGGAAAAGAATTCCAGTAACTATTGATGAGGTTGAAGCTGAAGTTAGACGAGGATTATAATGATGAGGTTTTTGAGTACGATTCTTTTTGAGGAGTATCAAATGATTGTTTTACACATACATTAAATAGTTATGGAATTTCCCTTTTTATTGGATATTCTGATAATATTTGCCTTGTCAACTCTGGTAAACTATGTTTTTACTCGTATTAAAATCCCTACAATAGTTGGCTATTTGTTAACCGGGGTTGTAGCAGGTCCTCACCTTACAGGTATTGTTCATTCAGTCGATAATATTGAATTGCTGGCAGAGATAGGGGTTATTTTGCTTCTTTTTACAATCGGACTCGAATTCTCATTAAAGCATTTGATAAAAATCAGGAAGATTGTTTTTTGGGGTGGGCTCATGCAGGTTTCTTTAACCGTTTTGGTGGTTATGTTTCTTGCCCGAGGCTATGGGCTGGGATTATCAGCTTCTATTTTCGTTGGTTTTTTAACTGCACTAAGCAGTACAGCCGTAGTTTTGAAAGTTTTACAGGAACGGTCTGAGCTTACTTCTAATTATGGAAGAACTGTACTGGGGATATTAATTTTTCAGGATATTTTACTGGTTCCTCTCCTCTTGTTTACTCCTTTAATGGCTGGTGAAGTTAATCATCTTGGCAACGATCTTCTTTGGCTGGGATTAAAATCGGTCTTTATTATTACAATGGTTTTTGTTGGTCATAAATGGGTAATGCCCAAAGTGCTACGCGCCATTGCAATGACAAAAAATCAGGAGCTTTTTTTTATGAGTATTCTGCTTATTTGTCTGTCGGTGGCATTTCTTACCAATCAGATGGGAATGTCTCTGGCATTTGGTGCTTTTTTGGCTGGTCTTATGATTTCCGAATCGGAATTTAGTCATAATGCTTTTGGTCACGTGATACCTTTTAAAGATACCTTTTCGAGTTTCTTTTTTGTTTCCATTGGCATGTTGCTCGATGTTGGGTTTGTGCTCGATAATATAGGTGTAGTAGTTTTAACTGTTGCATTTGTAATTACACTAAAGATGCTTGTTGCCGGATTAACCGGATTTTTATTGGGACATACTTTTAGAGGACAGGTAATGGTTGGATTGGCTTTAGCCCAAGTGGGGGAGTTCTCTTTTATCCTTGCAAAGCTTGGGCAGGGATTTGATATTCTTTCCAATTTTTACTACCAGTTATTTCTTTCTGTTGCCATTGTGAGTATGTCGGTAACACCCTTTATTATTATGGTGGCTCGTCCATTAGCTGATTTGTTTCTGAAATTACCGATTCCGGAATTTCTGAAAAACGGATTGTTTCCCTTGCAGCAGTTTGATGTGCCCTCTATAAAAAACCACATGGTGTTAATTGGTAAGGATTCACGCTCGTTTAATCTGTCCTTAATGGCCTTGCATACTAAGCTTCCTTGTGTATCCATTGTGTTTGATCCTGCTGAGGCAAAAAAACGGCAGGACAAGGGTGAAATTGTTGTTTATGGCGATGCAATTAATACACCCGTATTGGATAAAGCTCATATTAATACTGCTGAAGTTGTTGTAATCTCAATTGGCGATTTGATAACATCAATGGCGGTGGTTGAAAAGGTCAGGCTAATGAATGCACACGCTTCAATATTGGTGCGAACTAAGCATATTGAAGATATCGAAGAGTTATATAGGCTGGGAGCTACTCAGGTTATTCCTGAGGAATTTGAAACAGCCATAGAAATTTTTGAAAGGGTTTTAACCAAATATCTGATTCCGCAGAGCGAAATACGGCAAATTATTGGGCGCACCCGCAAAGACAATTATGGCATCTTTCGCGATAACGCAAAGAAACCTTCCAGGTTTTCGGTAATGAAGGACTTGCCCAATATTGAAATAGCAGCTCTTAAAATTCGGGAAAAGTCTTTGCTTGTCGGGAAGGGTTTGGCCGAAGTTGATTTTAGGAATTTGGTTGGGGCAACAGTGGTTGCAATAAAGCGGGGCGAAGAGATACTTGAAAATCCGGGTCCTAACACAAGATTTAAAAAGGGAGATATTGCATATGTATTAGGTAAACCTGACCAGATTGCTCAGGCAGGGAAGGTTTTTGCCGGGGAATTAGATAAATGAGATATTCAATAACCGGAGTTGAAAGTTGAAAGGGGGAAATCGCGTTAA
This sequence comes from uncultured Marinilabiliaceae bacterium, assembly GCA_964608615.1. Classification (GTDB taxonomy): domain Bacteria; phylum Bacteroidota; class Bacteroidia; order Bacteroidales; family Marinilabiliaceae; genus CALEUX01. The sequence continues at coordinate 44,278 of CAZSQG010000010.1, read as the reverse complement.
GAAATACAGGGACTAATAAGCATATTAATGACGGGTGAATACTTCTTTATTGTAATATTCACTCCGCCATTATTGAAACAATTATAGAGCTATTTAAGGAGCTCGAAATTTAATTTGGTGATTGTGACCTAATCACAAGTCCTGAATTAAATTATCATTTGTAACATTATTTTCCTGCAGGGCCTTGGTATTTGGCATCGCCTAATCCAAGAAGTGGCCAGAAAATAAAAGGTAAGAAAATAAGTCCCAATGTATAACCTATTCCTTTACCAAAACTTTTGGATAAAAGATTAGTTGTCCAGATAGCCCAAATTACCCCAATTAAAATAAATGATAGGATCAAGATTAATAGAGCCCACCACCAGGGTTTTCCGACAATCTTTAGTAACACAATAACGTTGTAAATGGGAATAATTGCAGCCCATCCCGGTTGGCCTGCTTTTTCAAAAATTCTCCACATGGAGACTACCATCAATATGGCAAATGCCATATATAGAATTCCAGCAATTCCAGCAAATCCTTCTGACATAATACTAATTTTTAGGGTTAATAATCATTGTTTAACAATATTACAAATTATAATTGGTATTGGTTTAAAATTTTTGTGGAATTTAAAGTTTAATCTGCAATGTTTGTTTAACATTATAATCTCCTTATTAAACTGCTATAAATTTGGTCTTATATAAATTATTGTGGGTAAATCAATAATTCAGGCATTATATTTAGTTGTGTCTTTATAGGGCAGCCCAGACTGTTTTGTTTTTTGTGTCATGACAAAAAAATAATCCCGCTTTTTTGCGCGAGAGTACTACCTAATAGATATTATTATCTGACCCACTTAATATCATCTTGATTCATAAATTTATTACTATGGTCATTGTTTGTTAAATTGGTTTCGTTTGGTTTTAATAAACTTTTTTATCTTGTATATCATTACTAAATAATTCCTTTTCCTTATTTATTGTGTATTAGTGAAAGAGATTTCTTACTTTTCGAAATTGTAATGAAAACATACTATAATGGATAACTATAGAAACCTTTCGTCATCCGAAATTGAAACATTAGAAAAAAATGGATGTATCTGTACCGAATGGTCAAGAGTAAAAGTTAAAGATGGATTTATTGCCCATCGGTTGCGGAGTGTTTCCTTTTCAGGAGATGTTTTTTTGGGAGTTTTTCAGCGCCAATTTATTCTTCAGGGTGGAATTATTAAAATGTCAGGCATATACAATGCCGTCATTCATCAATGCGAAATCGATGATGATGTTTATATCAATCAGGTTAAGAACTATCTGGCTAACTACAAGATAAAGAAAAATGTTATCATTGAGAGTGTTGATACTATAGGTGTAACCGGAAAATCATGTTTTGGTAACGGAACAAGGGTAGCCGTTTTAAGTGAAACCGGGGGGCGTGAGATTCCTATATATAATGAACTTTCGGCTCATACTGCATATCTTATAGCTTTTTACCGGCACAAGCCCTCACTTATTGCTATTCTTCAGCAAATGGTTGATGATTACACAAAATCTATATGTTCTGATAAAGGAGTTATTGAAGAGGGGGCTCAAATATTAAGTTGTAGAACCATCTTGAATGTCAATATCGGGCCTTATGCCATAATTGAAAGTGTTTACCGCTTAAACAATGGAACCATAAATAGTAGTGAAAAGGACCCTTCGTTTGTTGGTCCCGGAGTTATAGCTGAGGATTTTATTACCTCAAGTGGTAGCTCAGTAAGTGATTCATCCGTTATTTCCAAATGTTTTATAGGACAGGGTACCGTTTTGGGCAAGCAATACTCGGCCGAAAATTCAGTGTTTTTTGCAAACTGTCAGGGCTTTCATGGTGAGGCTTGTTCCATATTTGCCGGTCCTTATACTGTATCACACCATAAATCAACATTGCTGATTGCTGGCTATTATTCGTTTTTAAATGCTGGAAGCGGTTCTAACCAGAGTAATCACATGTATAAGCTGGGGCCAATACATCAGGGTATTGTTGAGCGCGGAAGCAAAACAACCAGTGATTCCTATATTCTTTGGCCTGCAAAAATTGGTGCGTTTTCATTAGTCATGGGTCGTCACTATCGCAATCCCGACACATCAGATCTTCCATTTTCCTACCTAATAGAGAATACCGATGAGAGTTTTCTGGCTCCTGGTATTACCTTACGCAGTATTGGAACTATTCGTGATGCAAGAAAATGGCCAAAAAGAGACAGGCGAAAAGATGATGTATTGCTTGATTGCATTGTGTTTAACCTTTTGAGTCCTTATTCCATTCAAAAAATGGTTAAGGGATTGCAGATACTCGAAAATCTCAAGAAAACATCAGGGCCCTCTTCCGAGTATTTTATGTTTAACAGTGCTAAAATTACAAATTCTTCTCTTGAGCGTGGAATTAAACTCTACCGATTGGGTATAACCAAGTTCCTGGGCAATGGATTGGTGAAAAAGCTTGAGATGGCTAATTATACTAACGAAGATCAGATGCGTGAAGCGATATATTCTAAGGGAACCGAAGGCTCGGGCGAATGGTCTGATATGGCTGGCTTGATGGTACCTAAAGAGAAAATCGACTGGTTGGTTAATGAGGTTGAAACAGGTAAAATATCATCTTTGAGCGAGATGAATAAACTCTATTGCGAGTGGAAAGAGAATTATTTTCTTTGGGCCTGGAACTGGATTGTGCCGCGTCTTTTAACAGAGGCCGGAATTGATGTGAAAACTGCAACTGCTAAGCAATTGGATGTTTTTGTTGATGAGTGGAAAAATGCTGTAGTAAGTCTTGATGAGATGATGTATGAAGATGCTCGTAAAGAGTTTACTCTTAAGTCGCAAACTGGTTTTGGAATTGATGGTGAAGCTGAAACACGCATATCGGATTTTGAAAATGTTAGAGGGGAATTTACCAGTCATCCTGCCGTAACCGATATTATTGAACACATTGATAAAAAAAGTAAACTGGCACAAAAGGTTAAAGAAAAACTGGCTAATATTAGTTAGTTTCTGAATGGGGATATTTTTTTTGAGTCAATTTGAAGGCAGCTTTCAGGTTGATTCAGTTAATTTTTTTATGAAACTGTCTCAGGTTTTGATAACTGATTATATAGTTATGATTGATTTGTATTAGTTTTGTGGTTCGAAAAGCATGAGATAATAACAATGAAATAAAAATATATGTGTGGAATTGTAGGTTATGTAGGAGATAGAACAGCCTATCCGATATTGATTAAGGGATTGCAGCGTTTGGAGTATCGAGGGTACGATTCAGCCGGTATTGCTCTTTTTAATGGCGAAACGCATATTTATAAATGCAAAGGAAAGGTTAAGGATCTTCAGAATTTAGCAAAAGATAAGGATATTTCAGGCTGTGTTGGAATGGGTCATACGAGATGGGCAACCCATGGTGAGCCTAGTGATAATAACGCTCACCCACACCAGTCGATGAATGGAAAGTTTATTATAATCCATAACGGCATTATTGAGAATTACGCACATTTAAAGAAGGAACTTGTTAATAGAGGTTATACTTTTAAGAGTGATACGGATACAGAAGTCTTGGCTAATCTTATTGAGAATATTTATCTTGAGCAAAAGGTGAGTGCCGAACTAGCTGTGCGACTTGCTCTTACCCGGGTGGTTGGTGCGTATGGACTGGTTATTTCATGTAGGGATGAAGCCGGAATGCTTATAGCAGCCCGAAAGGGAAGCCCTTTGGTAATCGGAGTAGGCGATCATGAATATTTTTTGGCATCCGATGCCACACCTATTATTGAATATACCGATCAGGTCATTTATTTGAACGATGAAGAGGTGGCTGTCATTACGCGCGACAATCTTGATCTTAAAAATATTTATAATGATGTTAAGACTCCGGAAATCAAAACCATCAATTTAAGCATTGAGAATATTGATAAGGGCGATTATGAGCATTACATGCTAAAGGAAATTCATGAACAATCAAATTCTATAACTGATACGTTCAGAGGAAGAATTGCCATGGACGAAAGCAAGATTTTCCTTGGAGGCATCCTGGATGTTATCCCCAAACTTATTGAAGCAAAAAGAATAGTGATTGTGGCCTGTGGCACATCATGGCACGCAGCGCTGGTTGGCGAATACCTTTTCGAGGAGTATGCCCGTATTCCTGTTGAGGTTGAATATGCCTCGGAGTTCAGGTATCGTAATCCAATAATCGATCGCGATGATCTGGTAATAGCTATTTCACAAAGCGGTGAAACGGCTGATACTTTGGCTGCAATTCGTTTAGTTAAAAATTCAGGTGCAACAATTCTTGGAATATGTAATGTTGCCGGTTCAACACTTTCGCGCGAAACTCAGGCCGGAGTGTATACGCATGCAGGAATTGAAATTGGTGTAGCCAGCACCAAAGCGTTTACTTCGCAAATTACAGTGTTAACAATGATGGCCTTTTTATTGGGAAATAAACGTAAGGTTTTATCAGCTCCCGACTATAAAGCCCTAATTCATGAGTTAATCCAAATTCCGGATAAGATAACTCAGATTTTTAAGGATGAAGAAATTATTAGGAAAATTGCTGAAGTTTATAAGGATGTAAGCAATGCTTTATATCTGGGTCGTGGTATATTGTTTCCCGTAGCACTTGAAGGTGCTTTAAAACTGAAAGAGATTTCCTATATTCATGCCGAAGGCTATCCTGCTGCCGAAATGAAGCATGGTCCCATTGCTTTAATCGACGAGAAAATGCCGGTAGTGGTTATAGCTATTCAGGATAATTCATACGATAAGGTAGTAAGTAATATTCAGGAGGTAAAGGCCCGTAAAGGCAAAGTTATTGCTATTGTAACAAAAGGAGATAAGGTAGTAAAGAAGATTGCTGATCAGGTTATTGAAATTCCTGAGTGTCATGTGTCTTTATCGCCTCTCTTGGCTGTTGTTCCGTTGCAGATATTAAGCTATCATATTGCTGTTATGCGGGGTTGTAATGTTGATCAGCCGCGTAATCTGGCTAAATCTGTCACGGTGGAATAATCTATTGTTGCAACACGTATACCGTTATTTGGTTGCACATAAATAAAAAAAGAAGAGACACTTTATTTGGCGTCTCTCCTTTTTTATCTGGTTCCGTACTGTTCGGTATAGTACTGTTCGTATTGCCCCGACAGGATATTATCCATCCAATCCTGGTTTTGCAGATACCATCTAACCGTTTTCCGCAAGCCTTCTTCAAACTGCAATGAAGGATGCCATTTAAGTTTTTTCATTAGTTTAGACGAATCAATGGCATAACGCTGATCATGTCCGGCCCTGTCTTTTATAAAGGTGATAAGTTTTGCTGATGCTCCGCCAGGGCGACCTAATTCTTCATCCATTATTTTGCATAACAGGTGAATCAAATCAATATTTTTCCATTCGTTGTTTCCGCCAATGTTATATGTTTCCCCATTTTCCCCATTATGAAAAATCAGGTCAATAGCAGATGCGTGGTCTTCCACAAAAAGCCAGTCGCGTATGTTATCGCCCTTGCCGTATATTGGGATGGGCTTATTGTTTTTTATATTGTTTATTGCCAGAGGAATAAGTTTTTCAGGAAACTGGTTAGGCCCGTAGTTATTGGAGCAGTTGCTTATGACCACTGGTAACCCATAGGTGTGGTGATAAGCTCTGACCAGATGATCGGAGCTGGCTTTTGATGCCGAATATGGGCTTCGTGGATCGTAGGAGGTTGTTTCAGTGAACAATCCCGTTTTACCAAGCGATCCATATACTTCATCGGTTGAAATGTGATAAAACTTTTTGCCTTCAAAATTGTCTTTCCATTCCATTCTGGCTGCATTAAGCAGGTTAACTGTACCCAGAATGTTGGTATTAATAAATTCAAGAGGGTTGCTGATTGAACGATCTACATGTGACTCAGCTGCCAGATGAATAACACCATCAAAATTGTGCGTGGCAAATAGCTGGCTGACCAGATTAGCCTGGGTAATGTCAATTTTCTCAAACTGATAATTGGGTTTATGTTCAATGTCTTTAAGGTTCTCTAAGTTTCCAGCATAAGTTAATGCATCTAGGTTCATGATGTTGTATTGAGGATATTTGTTCACTATAAGGCGAACAACATGTGAACCGATGAATCCGGCACCGCCGGTTATTAGGATATTCTTCATTTAGAAATGTTTATTAAAGTGGCATCTTCATAGAAGTCCAAATTAGAGAAATAGTTTGAGTTAATCAATGGGTTATTTAATTCCTCGAATTTTTTTCTCCCAATTCCATGACGAAAGTAGAGTTTCACCAAGTGATTTTTCTGCTTTCCACCCCAATTCATTATTCGCTAAGGTGGTATCGGCCCAGGTTTTTTCAATGTCGCCCGCTCTGCGCGCAACAATTTTGTACGGCAGGTTTACTCCAGTAACTTCAATAAAGGTTCTAACCAGCTGCAAAACCGAATAACCGTCGCCAGTCCCAATATTGAAGTATTCGAGATTGGCCTTCTGTTTATTTTTCAAAAGACGGTTAATGGCAACCACATGGGCTTTTGAAAGATCTACAACATTTATATAATCACGTATAGCCGTACCATCTGGAGTTTGGTAGTCGTCACCAAATATGCTGAGTTCTTTACGTAATCCGGCGGCTGTTTGAGTTATATAAGGAATTAAGTTATTGGGTACTCCTAGGGGTAATTCACCAATCAGGGCAGATGGGTGGGCTCCAATGGGATTAAAATACCGCAGAGCAATGCAATTAATATCTGAGTTGACTTTACAGAAATCGCGCATAATGTCTTCGCAAATAGCTTTAGTGTTACCGTATGGCGATTCTGCCGGCTTGCGGGGTGTGTTTTCGGTAACCGGTAATATATCGGGTTGACCATATACGGTACAGCTTGAACTGAATACCATATTGCCAATTTTGTGACGTTTCATATTGTCGAGAAGATTCATCAGCGAGTTGAGGTTGTTGTGATAATATTCCAAAGGTTTTTCAACCGATTCGCCAACCGCTTTAAATGCGGCAAAATGAATAATAGCTTCAATTTTGGGGTATTTCACAAAGAAAGCATCGGTGAGGTTCTTATCCGATAAATCAAACTGCTCGAATTTAGGGCGATTACCTGATATTTTTTCAATGGCATCGAGTGTGCTTATTTCTGAGTTGGATAGATTGTCAACAATAATTACTTCAAATCCGCTGTTCTGAAGTTCTACAACAGTATGAGAGCCAATATAACCTGTTCCGCCTGTAACTAATATTTGTTTTTGCATTTCTTAGTCTTTTAGGATAGTTTAATCTGATTAGGATGTAAAAATAATGATTTCATAGGAGTTTCAACGGCTTTGAGTTGAGATAACTTTTGAACTAGACGTTTTTATACTTAAAACTTTTCTTTTTTTCTCGGTAAAAATTTTTGACTGTCAGTGTTATTATAAATTTAACCCTCGGCTTGATATAGTTAACTGGTGAGTTGAATAAATATTGCAAAGTGTGAGACTGAAAGGCTAAGTAAATTAATGTACAATGATTTGCTTACCTTAATGTTTAACTAAAGATTTTAAGGTAAATGCTTTACATTATCTGGAATTCAGAAGACAGTTTGTTTTTCAACAATTTTTCAACAGTTGTTTAAAAGAAAATGATGGACAAAGAATGAAAATTGTTTAACTTTGTAGATATGGCAACTGTAGAAAAGTACATATCAGATTTGTTGCACTTTCATGATTGTGTAATTGTTCCAGGATTGGGAGGCTTTGTGGCAAACTATAAAGCTGCTACAATAATAGAGGAACGTAATCTTTTTTTGCCTCCATCAAAAGAAATCGGGTTTAACCGGATTCTGGCTCACAATGATGGTCTTCTTATTGATTTTATTTCGCGTCGTGAAGGGATATCTTATGCCGAAGCTTCTGCAAAGGTTAGTTTGTTTGTAAATAGTATTCACCAAGGCATTGCTACCGATAACCTGGTTGATATGGGTGAAGTGGGCTCTTTACGTAAAGACGCCATAGGCAATCTGCAATTTACGCCAAAGGATGGGTCATCGTTTTTACCTGAGGCGCTGGGGTTAGGTTCGTTTCATTTTGAACCATTGGAGCCCAAGAGAATTGCCAGAGTTGATATTCAAGAACATGTTCCTCATATATTGCACAATCGTTCGCCTCGTAATTGGGCTGCAGCTGCTCTTATTGCAGGGTTGTTTTTATTCAATACAGAATTAAAGATGCCTTCAATAGCCGAAGCCGGTCTGGGATTTATAACATCCCCAATAACTGTTGTTGATAATGTAAATGATTTATCAATAAGCGTTTCATCAGATGTTGATGATTCTGCTATTGCCGGACAAGCCCAGCTTGAATCAATGGATGAAGCATATAGTTTGTCGGTTGCAGATATGCCAAAGTATCATGTTATTGTGGCAAGTTTTAAACAATCGGTTCCGGCAAACAAAGCTTTGGATGATTTTTTAAGAAATGGTTATTCTAATGCCCGATTGCTGGATGATGAAAAGGGGAGGATTCGCGTGGCTGTTGCATCGTTTGTTAACAAAGAGGATGCTCTGACAGCACTAACTGATTACAAGAAACAACCTCTCTTTAAGGATGCATGGGTTCTTACATCAAAATAATTGAATTCTGATAGTAATAAGTAATATAAAAGGTCGTTCCTATTGAAACGGCCTTTTTTTTTATTATTAGAACTAATATCACCAATAATTGCAAAGTTAAAAGTTTGATGCGTTGTTTATTCTAAGGACTCTTTTAGCGTTACGTATTTTTTGAAGAGGTCAATGTAGCTTGTAGGAAATGAAATCGAGGCAAGAGAGCTGTTCCCAAGTAATGAGTATCGGTCTTATTTAAAATGTATCGAATGGATTTATTATCATGGTTAATGGGCATTATTGGAATCATTAATACAATTTTGCTAGTATATCTTTTATTCCGACGTAGTAATGTGGATTATTCAATACCAAAACTGGATTTAATCAGTACTAATATTTCAAGGATTGAAAGTAATCTGAAAGAAGACTTTAGGGTAAATAGGGAAGAGAATTCGGCTATGGCAAGAGATAACCGATCCGAGATGAGTAACTCATTTAAGGATTTCAAGGTAGGTATGAGCGAAACATTACGTCTTATTACTGAACAAAACCAAAAAGCCCTGGAGACTATCAATACTACTCTTGATGATAGTAATAAGCTTAATCGCGAAACCTTAACTGCCAGCTTAAGAGAGTTTATAGTTGAACAAAGAGTAAAATTTGATGAGTTAAAAGTTGAGCAAAAAGATTTAACCGCTAAGACCGTTGATCAGCTTGAAAAATTAATAACCCGGGCTAAAGAGGATAATAAGTTTATGCGCGAATCCATGGAAAAGGCTTTCAGGGAATTCCAACAGGCATTTGATAAGAATGTGGCTTCTTTTAATGATTTGCAGCGCGAAAAATTCGGTCAATTGGAAGATAAACAAATGAGATTGGTCGAGGGCACTGAAAAGAAACTGGAAGAGATGCGTGTAATGGTTGATGAAAAGCTGCAAAAGACATTGAATGAACGCATTGGACAGTCGTTTGAGATGGTAAGCAAGCAGCTCGAGAGTGTACAAACAGGACTTGGTGAAATGAAAACTCTTGCACAGGATGTGGGAGGGTTAAAACGGGTACTGAGTAATGTGAAAATGCGGGGAGGTATTGGAGAGGTTCAGTTATCGCTACTGTTAGAGCAGATTTTGGCTCCTGATCAGTATGAAGCCAATGTGAAAACAAAAATTGGAAGTTCTGATTTGGTTGAATTTGCCATTAAGCTTCCAGGTCACGACAGTAGTAACTCAAGTGTTTGGTTGCCTGTTGATGCCAAGTTCCCACGCGATATTTACGAGCATTTGCAGGATGCATACGATACTGTTGATGCGCTTAAGATTGAAAATGCTCAAAAGGTTCTTTATGCAACAATCCGGAAAATGGCCCGAGATATCAGTGATAAATATATTGATCCACCAAACACCACTGATTTTGCCATTATGTTCCTGCCCTTTGAAGGTATTTATGCCGAAGTGGTGCGTAAAGCCAGTCTCTTGGAAGAATTGCAGCGTGATTTTAAAATTGTGATTACAGGACCAACAACTCTGGCTGCCATATTGAACAGTCTGCAAATGGGCTTTCGCACGTTGGCTATCCAAAAACGTAGTGGTGAGGTTTGGAAAATACTTGGAGCTGTAAAGAATGAGTTTGAGAACTTTGGTGGAATGCTTGAGAAAGCTCAAAAAAACTTACATACAGCTAGTAATCAGATTGATGAAGTGATGGGTAAGCGCACCCGCGCCATCCAACGTAAACTAAAAAGTGTGGAAACTCTTGACTCATCTCAGGCCAGTTTATTATTACATGGTGAAGTTTTTGAAGAGGAAAATGGTGAAGAAGAGAAATGCGAGTTGTAATTTTTGATGCAATATAACAGCGAGAAAAACAAAAATGCCCGGTAATTTTTACCGGGCATTTCTATATCATAAATGATTACATATTTATTTTACCTCCGAACCATTATTCACCTTTGCTGAAGGAATTACAAAAACCAGTTTTCCATCGGCATCTTCAGCCATCAAAATCATTCCCTGCGATTCAATTCCTTTAATATTACGAGGAGCCAGGTTAACAAGTATGGAAACTTGTTTGCCAAGGATTTCTTCGGGTTGAAAATATTCGGCAATACCTGAAACAACGGTTCGTTGGTCCATGCCGGTATCAATTTTTAGTTTAAGCAGTTTTTTTGTTTTAGCCACTTTCTCTGCTTCCAGGATGGTTCCAATGCGGATGTCCATAGTTGAAAATTCTTCGTAGCTGATATTTGTTTTTGCTGCAATAGCTGTTTTTGTTACTGGCTGATTACTTAATTTTGTTTGCTCCAATCTTGCTATTTGTAACTGAATTGCATCGTCTTCAATCTTTTCGAACAGAAGTTCTGGTTCGTTAATAGTATGGCCAGGCTTCAGAATTTCCTTTTTCCCGCAAAGCGACCAATCAGCTTCGCCCAAATTTAGCATATTACGAAGCTTTTGAGCTGTAAATGGAAGGAATGGTTCCGTTAAAAAGGCCAGATTAGCTGTTATCTGAAGGGCAATGTTCATAATGGTTGCAACTCTCTCAGGGTCGGTTTTAATCAGCTTCCAGGGTTCGGTATCGGCTAAGTATTTGTTGCCAAGTCGTGCCATATTCATGGCTTCTTTTACAGCCTCGCGGAATTTGAAATTTTTTAGCGCCTCTTCCACGTTATTAACAATACCACCTATGCTTTCAAGAGTTTCCGTATCAAAGGTATTTAATGTTGCGGCAGCCGGTACTTTACTATCATAATACTTTTGGGTAAGTACCATCGATCGGTTTACAAAATTTCCAAATATTGCAACCAGTTCGTTGTTATTTCGTGCCTGAAAATCCTTCCAGGTAAAGTCATTGTCTTTTGTTTCGGGTGCATTGGCAGTGAGCACATAGCGCAAAACATCCTGTTTGTCTTTAAAATCAATCAGGTATTCGTGCAACCATACAGCCCAATTACGAGAAGTTGAAATTTTATCTCCTTCAAGGTTCAGGAATTCATTGGCTGGCACATTTTCGGGTAAGTTGTATGAGCCTTCGGCTTTAAGCATGGCAGGGAAAACAATGCAGTGGAAAACAATGTTATCCTTTCCAATAAAGTGCAACATCCGGGTTTCTTTGTCCTTCCAGTATTTTTCCCAATCGGGAGTAAGTTCGCGTGTGGCCGAGATGTATCCAATGGGTGCATCAAACCAAACATAGAGAACTTTGCCTTCGGCTCCCTCAACAGGTACAGGCACTCCCCAGTCGAGGTCGCGACTAACTGCGCGGGGTTGTAATCCCAGATCGAGCCACGATTTGCATTGACCATAAACATTGCTTTTCCATTCTTTATGATCTTCCAGAATCCATTTGCGAAGAAAAGGTTCGTGTTTGTTTAATGGAAGGTACCAGTGTTTGGTGCTTTTTTTAATTGGTGTGCTGCCCGATATTGTTGATTTGGGATTAATTAAGTCAGTTGCATTAAGGGATGTCCCACAGCTTTCGCACTGATCGCCATATGCGCCATCTTTTCCGCAAATGGGGCAGGTGCCGGTAATATAACGGTCGGCTAAATATTGTTGGGCCTCGCTATCATAGTATTGTTCACTCTCTTTTTCTATAAATTCACCCTTATCGTACAGAGTGCGAAAAAACTGAGAGGCTGTTTCGTAATGTATTTTATTGCTGGTACGTGAATAAATATCGAAAGAAATCCCAAATTCTTTGAAAGAGTCTTTTATAATGCGATGGTATTTATCAACAACGTCCTGTGGCGAAATGCCTTCTCTACGTGCTTTAAGAGTAATAGGCACACCATGCTCATCGGATCCGCCAATTAGCAAAACATCTTCACCTTTAAGGCGCAGGTAACGAACATAGATGTCGGCAGGAACATATACTCCGGCCAGGTGACCGATATGAACAGGGCCATTGGCATAAGGAAGAGCGGTTGTTACAAGGGTGCGTTTAAATTGTTTCATTATTTTTTTGCTGAGGTTCAAAAAATTCAAATCTGAAATGTTTTATTCGGCTTAAAAGTCGAAATTTGGGCCTAAAACAGATCAATAAAGAAATAATCAGTTTTTTTTTTAACTTCACAAAGATAACCAAACATTTATAAAGAAGGCTCGTCTGATAATTCATAAAATCATGATTGTACCTCCATTTTTAAAAAAAGGCGCTTTAGTGGGATTGGTTTCACCAGCCGGGAAAATTGCTGAATCTGAAATCATTAAGGCGGAAAATTTCTTAGACTCATATGGGTTCAGACACATAAGGGCGCCTCATGTATCCGATTCATGGCATCAGTTTTCTTCTACAGATAAAAAAAGGGCTTCTGATTTTATGGAGATGCTGCAAAACCATGAGGTTGAAGCAATATGGTGTTCAAGAGGCGGCTATGGATCAATCAGGTTGCTTGATTCCATTGATTTTTCATTGATGAAATCACAACCCAAATGGCTGATTGGATATAGCGATATTACTATTTTTCATTCGGTGCTTCAGAATGTATATGGAGTAACGTCTGTTCATGGCCCCATGGCCCGAAGTTTAAAGGAGGGCAGCTATGGTGAAACCGGCATGGATAATCTTTGGAATCTGTTACAGGGGGATTTACCGGTTTATAAGTTGCCTGCTCATCCACTTAATAGGAATGGTAATGCAAAAGGAACTTTGATTGGAGGTAATTTGACATTGCTGTTTTCACTAATTGGATCACCTTATGATTTTGATCCAAATGGTAAAGTGTTATTTATTGAAGATGTGGGAGAGTATTTTTACCATCTCGACAGGATGATGTATAGTTTAAAGGTGAGTGGTAAGCTCGAAGGTTTATCAGGATTAATTGTGGGCCAATTGAGCGATATGCACGATAATGAAACACCTTTTGGTTTAACAGCTTACCAAATCATTGCTGATGTGGTGAAGAATTATGACTTCCCGGTTTTATTTGATTTTCCGGCTGGCCATTCTCGCCAAAATGAACCGTTGGTTTTTGGTGCAAAAGTCAGGCTTTCAGTATCTGAAAAGGAATCTGGATTGTCGTTTTTGTTACCTGAAAAATAAATGTCAAATTGATGATTAATGGAGGGTAATGTGCGATGGGGTATAAAGCATATTTAAGTTAATAAAATTCTTCTTTTAGTTTTCTTTTTTTTACGTTATACTATGGCCGATCATAATGAGCTTGGGAATCAAGGAGAACAGGTTGCTGCTGATTTTTTGCGTGAAAAAGGGCTTAGAATCATAGCACGTAACTGGCGTTTTAAGCATAAAGAGATTGATATTATCGCTTACGATGGAGATTATCTTGTTGTTATAGAAGTCAGAACACGAACCTCTTCAAACTGGGAGCACCCACGCGAGTCCATAACCCCGGGTAAAATTCGTTTTCTTGTGCAGGCTACTGAGGAATTTGTAATGCAATATAAAATTGATAATCGCATCCGTTTTGATGTAGTAACCTGTATGCCATTAAGCGATACTGAATGGGATATTGATCATATTGAAGGAGCTTTTACAGCGCAGGTGGAATAAGTATCAGGTGAATTTATTTGTTTAGTTGATTATAACTAATAATGCTTTGAGTTAAGTTATGGAAGTGTTTAAGTACAGTGGTCTTTTGGGTTTACCCGGAAAAAATTGCACATTCGTGGGATGCAACGCTCGCACATATACCCTATTACGAATTAAGAAAGGATTGTTTTAATTATATTGAGGGAAATAATATCAGTTTTTCTGATGTGTCAGGAGGTTTTTGCTTTTCAGGACAGCAGCGTTATATTGAATTGTTAGACAGGGATTTGTTTATTTCGGATAATCCAAACAATAAGTATTTAATTTATTCAAACATCTCTAATCTGTCTGATGATTTTATTGAAGAGATAAATAACCCCAAGAATTGGGAAAAGGTAAAATCATTTGAGAAAGGTTTTGTTTTTGTGTCATTTTATAGAAATCTGAATTATAAGGTAGTTAAATAAACCTGTTTTTATGAACATCGAAGAGCTTCGCGATTATTGTCTTTCATTACCCGGAACTACTGAGGATTTTCCTTTTGATGAGGTAACGCTGGTCTTTAAAATTGGAGGAAAAATGTATCTGCTTACTGGGTTGGATGGACCATTTTACATTAATGTTAAATGCGATCCTGATTTGGCTATCTCTCTAAGGGAGTTATACCCGGCTGTTCAACCCGGTTTTCATATGAATAAGAAACATTGGAATACAGTTGAGGTTGATGGCTCGGTATCTGATAAGCTGTTGAAGCAATGGATTGATCAATCCTATCATTTGGTTCGCCAATCGCTGTCAAAAGCTGTTAAGCTGAAACTTGAGACTGACGGGTTTTAAGTTCTGATTATTATTTATTGCCTACTTTTGTGAGAAGTGAATTAATAAAAGAAGAATAAAATGAAGCAAATAGCATCCTATTTTTTTCAAGGGTTATTATTTCTTACACCAATTGCTGTAACCATCTATGTAATTGTTTTTGTATTTAACTGGATTGATGGGTTGTTACGCAATCTTGAAGTTTTTCATGAAGGGCCGTTATCCGATTATTCTTTTCCGGGGCTTGGTGTTTTCATAATATTAAGTGGAGTTACATTGGTTGGCATTTTGGGACAAAAGCTGATTTCCCGGCCTATAATAGCTGCAATGGAAAGAATTTTAAACCGTGCTCCTTTTGTGAAAATCATTTATACATCGGTAAAAGAGCTTCTATCTGCTTTTGTTGGAAAGGAACGTAAATTTGAACAGCCGGTGCTTGTTAAATTGGATGAAAAAAGCGTGGTTCGCCGGTTGGGATTTATAACCTCCAACGACTTAACTCATATAGGCATAAAAGAAGGCTTTATTGGCGTATATCTTCCAAGTTCATATGGGTTGCTTGGAGAACTTGTGATTGTTCCCGTTTCAAATGTGGAGCTCATTGATGCTCACTCGGCTGAAGTGATGAAATTTATTGTTTCGGGAGGGGTCTCGAAAGTAAAATAACCATCAGTCCTTTTTCTTTTTGAACAATTGTTTCATTCTGTCAAGCAAATTTGGGCTCTGATCAGTTTCATCCTCTGTTTGTTCCTCTCTTTTTTCCAGTTTGGGAGGTCGTGGTTTATCGGGCCCATTAAATAATCGCTCAAAGAAACCCCTTTTAGTTTGATCTTCTTCAGAAAAGTCGGGGCAATCCAACATAGAGATTAACTCATCGGGCAGGGGGTAAAACACCTGACTGCGTATGTAGCGATGACGTGGAGAAATTTCGGCTTGTTGCATAAATCTACCAAAAATAGGCATGGCCATATGCGCGCCTTGTCCCAGAGAGGTTGACCTGAAATGGATGGATGGATTAATGCCGCCAACCCATACTCCTGCCACAATATTGGGGGTAAAACCAATAAACCAACCATCGGCATTATTCTGGGTAGTGCCTGTTTTCCCGGCATAATCACCCTTTAGATCATATTTGGGTTTAAGACTTTTCGCCGTGCCTTTTTCAATAACTTCACGCAGTATTTGGATCATCATACGGGAGGTCTCTTCATTAAAAGCAGGATCAAATGGCTCATTTGGCTCCGCTTCATAAAGAACTTTCCCATTTGCGTCTTCTATTCTAAGAAGTATTACGGGCTCCATAGCGGTACCATAATTTGCAAAAGCCGAATAGGCTGTAACCATTTCTTTCAATGAAATATCGGCAGTACCCAGCGATATGGATGGAACTTGAGGTATGTCAGAAGTAATTCCCATGCGTCGGGCCATTGAAATAACATCGCTGATGCCTGTTTTATTAATTACTTCAGCTGAAATAGTGTTTACCGAATGTATAAGTCCTCCTTTTATTGTGTAAAAGCCATGGTGGTCACCATCTGAATTTGTTGGCGACCAGTTGTCGTACCTTTTATATATTCGGCGTTCGTTAGAGATATATTCACACGGGCTGTATCCCTGATCTAAAGCGGTTGCAAATACAATAGGTTTAAATGTTGAGCCCACTTGTCGCTTTGTTGTTACATGGTCGTACTTAAAGTGCTGAAAACCAATTCCACCTTCCCAGGCTAGTACGTGTCCGTTTGCTGGGTTCATAGCCATAAAACCGGCATGGAGTAACCTGAGTGCTTTTTTTATTGAGTCGGCTGGCGAAATCGTTGTTTTTATATCACCATTATAGGAAAACAAGGAGGTTCGTAAAGGTTTTTTAAGTTCTTCAATAATTTGTTTGTCCTCAAGACCTGTTTTTTTCAGATCCTGATATCTTGATGATTGTCGTAAAGCATTATAATAAACCTGGGGATTATCGTGCCATGGATCCTGTTTCCCCCAATGATCTTCAAAGGTCTTTTGGAGATACTTCATGTGTTCCTGCAATGCTTTAACCGCAAATGATTGAAGCGTGGCATCCAATGTGGTGAATATGCGCAACCCATCAGAAAAGAGGTTATAGTCGGAGGCATAATTCTTTTCTAAAATTTGTTCAACTTCCATCCTCACTTGTTCAAGAAAATATGGGGCAGGTCCCTGGTTGTGGTCAAGTCGCTTATATGTAATAGATATAGCTGTTTTCTTGTATTTCTCGGCCTCTTTTTTTGTAATAAAACCTTGATTTTGCATGCGGTCAAGAACAATATTGCGCCTTTTCTTTGATCGTTCAGGGTTTACTCGTGGGCTGTATGCTGTATTGGCAGCTAACATTCCTATTAATGTGGCTGCTTCGGGCGGTGTTAAATTTGATGATGATTTACCAAAAAAACGATTGGCAGCCACTTCAATTCCATAGATGTTTTCTCCAAAGGGAACAGTATTCAAATACAAACCAAGAACTTCTTCCTTGGTAAAAACTTTTTCAATGCGAGCTGCAATAAATATTTCACGCGATTTATTAACTGGTATGGTAAATATGCCATAGGAACGTCTTGGGAATAGATTTTTTGCCAATTGCTGACTTATGGTACTGCCTCCACCCTGATTCCGGTTTCGGAGTACAACAGTTTTAATTAATACCCTTCCAAAACTTATAAAGTCAAGACCTTTATGCTCAAAAAACCTGTTGTCTTCCGTTGCGATTAAAGCATTTTTAACGTGTGGAGAAATGTTCTTATTATCAATGGTCAAGCGGTTTTGATAATAAAACTTACCAATCATAACTCCATCTGACGAATATACTGCTGAAGCGGTTTGATTCTTTATGCTTTTTATTTTTTTGATACTGGGAATCTTCCCAAATAAACCTATCCAAACCAAGGCTAAAAAAACAGTTAAAGCCGTAAAGCCTGCAATAAGAAGTTTTAATGACCAAATCAGTAACTTCTTTTTAAAACTGTTATTTTTAACTGCTTTTGATCGTTTGGGTTTCTTTCGGGACATAAAAAATAATGTTAATTATCAATCATTTTAAACCATCTTACAGCATTTTCGATGGAATCCTTAACAGGAATAAATGAATAGTTAAACCGGTCGGTGAATTTTTTCGTTGAATATGCTGATACTGTATTTGCTGTGCGTGCTGTATCGCGAGTTATTGCCGGGGCACGGTTCGAAAGAAAGCAGAGAAACAAATTCAGTCGCCAGCCAATTTCGGTAACTAATTGTGATACTTTTATAAATGGAGGCTTCTTTTTCATCGCCTTAGCCATCAGGGTAAAGAAATCTTTAAATGTGAGGTTTTCTCCGTTCAGGATGAACCGTTCGTTGGCTGTATCACTTTCCATCAACAATACAATGGTTTGTGCAACATCACGTACATCCACAAAACCGGTAGCACCACTGGTGTAAAAGGGCATCCCTTTTTTAACTGAATAAAACAATTTTCCGCTACTTCGTTTCCAGTTCACGGGGCCAACAATTACCGACGGATTTACAATTACTGCTTTTATGCCTTCTTTGGATGCTCTCCATACTTCCATTTCGGCACGGAATTTACTGTAGGAGTATGCCGATCGATGGTCATCGGGTTGCCACTCTACCTGTTCGTCAATAATGGTACCATCAATTTGTTTTCCCAGTGAGGAAATTGAACTTACATAACAAACTTTTTCAATGTTGCAGGCAAGACAGGCGTTCATCAAATTAGCTGTTCCCTGTGTGTTCACTTCCAGCATCTTGTCCGATTCGCCCGGATTAAATGAGACCATAGCGGCTGCATGGTACACTTGTTTTACTCCCTCAAGGGCGGTTTCAAGAGCAAAATAGTCCGACAAATCGGCCTCGATCCATTTAATGCGGTCGTAATATTGGTTACCGTTTTTATCATCGTAAAAATTGAAAACCCGCTTAACTTCTGACAGATTACTTTTTTTTCGATAGATTGCTTTTACCTCATTCCCTTTTTGAGTAAGGTTGTAAAGCAAATGTGACCCAACCAGACCGGTACCTCCTGTAACTAAAATCATTTTTATTTTTTTTTACCAGAAAAACCGAATCGTTTGAATCATATTAGTATTTACGCTTAAAGGTACAGGACTTATTCCGGCTACACTTTCAATCATTTCTTTTTCTTCATCACTGTATCCTTTATTTGGAAAGTGGAATTCCATTACCACTTCATGAACCCTTCGGGGATCGCTGGCCATTATTTTGGTAATTTCCAGTCTTGTTTCACTAATGTCAATGTTGTTATCCATTGCCTTTATCCCCATGATTGAAAGGATACAGGTTCCCAGTGATGTGGCCAGCAAATCAGTGGGAGAGAATGCTTCACCTTTGCCCCGGTTATCTGTTGGAGCATCAGTTAGAATTTTAGTTCCCGATTGCAAATGGATGCTTTCGGTACGTAGGTTGCCCAAATACGTGGTTTGTACTGTAATCATAACAATCTGAATTTGACTTGAGACCTGATATTAGTTTTGTGCAAAGCGCTTTTCAGAAAATGTTACTAAATTAGCACATTCAAAGAAATAATGGAGAATTGATTAGAATAATTCAGCAAGGTTTTATCTGCCTGTTAATAGTTAGGATTGGTAGTTGATTGGTTAAGTGGTTATTATGTGTGTTATTATAATAAGTCATAAGACAATTTAACTTAAATTGTTTCTGGTTTTTTCTGATTCAAGAAACGGAGAAAAACAGGGAGTCTGTATTGTCAAATCCAGGTAAAGGTGTAGAAAAAACGAGTTAATTTTTTAAATAAGCAATTACTTAAATATTATAGATATGTTTTCAGGGATAATTGAAGATGCCGCAAGCGTAGTAGCATTGAAAAAAGAAAAAGGAAATCTTCATCTTTCACTTAAATGTGCTTTTACAAGTGAATTGAAAGTTGATCAGAGTGTTGCACACAATGGAGTTTGTTTAACAGTGGTGAAAATTGAAGGCGAAACTTACACAGTAACAGCCATTGAGGAAACTCTTAATAAAACGAATCTGGGTCTCTTAAAAGTAGGCGATAAGGTTAACCTTGAGCGTAGTATGTTAATGAACGGTCGTCTGGATGGCCACATTGTTCAGGGACATGTTGATCAAACGGCCGAATGTGTTGAGTTGAAAGAAGCTGATGGCAGTTGGTTTTTTACTTTCAAATATGTTGTTGATCGCGAAAAGGCCTTACAGGGATATATGACTGTTGAAAAGGGATCGGTTTGTATTAATGGAGTTAGTCTTACTGTTGTTAATAGTCGTGATGATCAATTTTCAGTGGCTATTATTCCATATACCTATGAGTTCACTAATTTTCACCAGATAAAACCCGGAACCATTGTGAATCTGGAATTTGATATTATCGGGAAGTACATCAGCAGGCTAATGGCGCTGAAATAAAAAAACAGCCCCTGACTTTATGATTAATGTCAGGGGGTTATTAATTGGAATAAAAGGATTGTTAAAAAGATGCTAACTTATTGTTATTGAATAAGTGATTCGCGTTCAATGTCTTTAAAATAATTGTATGTCCCTACCTTTAATTCATAGGTGGCTGCTTCGTCGCATACAATAATGCCTTTTGGGTGCATTTGAAGAGCGCTTATGGTCCACATGTGGTTAATACCCTCTTCTATTGCTTGATGAAGAGCTCTTGCTTTATTATGACCATTAACAAGAATTAGTACTTCTTTTGAATCCATTACGGTACCAACTCCTACCGTAAGTGCTTTTGTTGGCACTTTTGCTGTATCATTCTCAAAAAAGCGGGAATTGGCTATAATAGTATCGTAAGTAAGTGTTTTTATCCGTGTTCTTGATTGCAGTGAGGATCCCGGCTCATTAAAAGCAAGGTGTCCATCAGGGCCAACGCCGCCCATGAAAAGATCAATGCCACCAACAATGGATATTTTGTTTTCGTATTCCAGACATTCTTTAACTAAATCAATAGCGTTACCATTCAGAATGTTCACATTTTCAGGGAGTATGTTGATGTGTTTAAAGAAATTCTCCCACATAAACGTGTAGTAACTTTGAGGATGGTTTTGTGGAATGCCTATATATTCATCCATGTTAAAAGTGACCACATTTTTGAACGAAACTTTGCCTTCATTATTGAGTCGAATTAACTCATTATATGTTCCAAGCGGAGAAGTTCCGGTTGGCAAGCCCAAAACAAAGGGACGTTTGTGTTGGTGTGCATTAATCTTTTGAGCTATGTAATTAGCTGCCCATTTCGACATGCTTTGGTAATCCTCATTAATAATTAGTCGCATTAGTTTTTTTTTACTATTAAAGAAAAGTGTCTTGGATGCCTTCAACGATTGTTAAAAATAAATTTAATATTTTTAACAAACTTACAAAATATTTTATGTTTAT
>CAZSQG010000010.1:0-22980 GCA_964608615.1 uncultured Marinilabiliaceae bacterium | reverse complement strand
CCGATTTCACTAGTTCTAAACACAATATTTAGGATTACTATATAAAATAAATTATTGTAAGAAACGGTGCCTTTTACATTTAATTGGTAAAAAAAAGGTAATCAAAACGATTACCTTTGTATGAAATGCAGATGTCTTAATTAGATGTAGAGACCTTTTTATATTTTACATATTTAATATGAAGTCTTGGTCTCTGGTCCGATTCCGGTTTGTTAGTCAATACAACCCGGCTGAAATTAAACTCAGGATAAATGCCTCGGATGTAAAATGGTTTTGCCGAAATTTCACCTTTGACCATCTTTTTAAAGTAATCAGGCCTCATCTTAAAGACAAACTGGTTTGTGGTATTGTTATAAACTGCATTTATTGCTATAAATGCAGAAGTAGTGTTTTCATTATAACGGGGTATTACCAGGTTTCCGTCATCATCCTTTTCATAAATATAGAGTTCGGCAAGCTGTGGCATGTATAGCCCGGTTTCGGTCTTATTGTCGGCTTCAAAAATTAACTCCACACTGCTTATGCCAATTGTGTCCTGTCCCTCTTCTTCAATTTCGTCCACAGTTGCTTTCCATGATGCTAAATTATCAGAAAAGTCAAGTTCTACATAGCTCCCCGACATGTTTTGAATAAAAAGAAGGGGTGAAGCACTGTTATCATACTCTATTTTGTCGGTGTGATCATGCTCGAACCGGTTAAACATACATGCTTCCCTGTTAATGGGGAATTTATGGATGAAACTTTCTTTGCCATAATATTCGTTGGTTTCAACATCAAATAGTTTCTCATGGTAATAAAACGTTAGATTTGATGTAATGGCACGAAGATCCAATTTTAACAAAGAATTATACATATCTGGATCAGCAGGATCATCAAGTGTAATGTAAAAACCATTAAACGCATCCTTAAATGAATTGCTGTTGTTTAAATCGGTTGATGAAAGATTCAAAAGTTTATTTCCAAAATCTTCACTCAGGAAAATCTTGACAGTATGGACGTTTTTAGATGCTTGCCAGGTTGCATCTGTTTGTCCATCATTAGCGCTCCATTCTTTTTCACCTAATAATTCAGGGAAGTACTTACCCTCCATAGATGTGTTGCTATAGTATTTGTTTAATAGAGAAAGGCGTTCGTTCAATTCATAAATCTTTACATGATGTTTGACTGCACTGTCGCCACACCAGTTGAAACGGGTATACGACAATGACAGAACAACCGAATCAACAGCGAAATTATCATTTTCCTTAAATGCCTCACGGGGAGAAATGAGAGAAGCCTCAGTTACAAAATCGGCTTTTGTTTTTCCAAATCGGGGATCGTTGAAATAGCCCAGCAAGCCATATGAAAATTCGGTAGGACCATTTGACTGGATCCCATCTGTCCAAACATTCATTACCTCAGGAAATTCAATCTGCATTTCTGCTTCAAATAAATCATCCGATGGTAGTATCTCCAACCCAATGGTGGCGGGTTCATCTTCACATCCAAAGAAAAAAGGTGTCGTAATAAAAATAATAGCCAAAAATTTGGCAAGTCGTGCTTTTCTTTTGAGCATACAGTGTCAAATATTAATTCATTTTCACTTTTTACAGTGCATCATAAAATTCGTTAAAGGCATCAATATAGGTTTCTTCTTTTTGAAACTTAAGGAATGGTTTTCCCGAATCCAAAATGTATTTTTCAATTTCAGGATTAATAACCGCACTACCTTGAATAATACCATCCGACATATTAATGGCCAGTTTTGATAAATTGGTATAATTGGCAGGTTCAAGAACTTTAAGATCCTTTTCTCCAATACCCAACGATTTAATTTTTTGCTTTATGTTTTTATCAAAAGGAGCAGTAAATTCATCATCATAAACTGAATATACCACTTTCGAATTTGCAAAAAACGGATCGTCGTTCAAAGTTTTCTTTATCAAAAGTGGTGCCAGAGCTGTAAACCATCCATGACAATGTACAACATCAGGAGCCCATCGTAGTTTTTTTGTGGTTTCGAGTACTCCTCGTGCAAAGAAAATGATGCGTTCATCGTTGTCCTCAAAGCAAACATTGTCATCATCGGCCACCGTGTTTTTCCTTTGGAAATAGTCTTCGTTATCAATAAAATAAACCTGCATTCGGGCCGATTGAATTGATGCTACCTTAATAATAAGGGGGTGATCGGTGTCGTTAATTATTAGATTCATCCCAGACAGTCGAATCACTTCGTGTAATTGATGGCGGCGTTCGTTAATGGATCCAAAGCGCGGCATAAAAGTTCTAATCTCTTTCCCTTTATCCTGTATTCCCTGTGGCAGGTTTCGCGCAATCACAGCCATTTCGGTTTCGGGTAAATAGGGAGTTATTTCCTGAGAAATAAACAAGACTTTGGTTTTTTCCATTGTTCTTTTGAAAAGTTTTTTTTATTTCTGAAACATCAATATGATTGGTGTTTCTAATTAATAAAGCAGTTTAGTTTACCAAAGCGCCTTACTTTTACAAACAACCCAATAAATGATATATTAAAGGGATGTATTAAATAATGAGTGCAAAAATACAAAAAATATGGTTCTAAAACAAAGTGGATTATCCGCGTATATTCTGGTGTTTAGCCTTTGGTTGTGTAGGGGACTCAATTTTGACAGTGTTGAATAACCTTTTTTAAGGATTCTTTATTTTATTGTTTGGGTTTAATTCTTTTACTTTGTCGCGTTTTTTTATCCTTTTGATTTATGGACATAATAGAATCTTCAATTGATTTGGGTAATATAATAAATGACCTGAAGCAAAGCGGTAAAACTGTTGGCTTTGTTCCAACAATGGGTGCGTTACATCGAGGTCATATCTCGTTAATTGAATTAGCCGGAGCGGCTTGTGATGTGGTGGTTGTAAGTATTTTTGTTAATCCAACTCAGTTTAATAGTGTCGCTGATCTTAAACGTTATCCTAGGAATCTTCAGAATGATCTAGATATGCTTAAGGGATCTGCCTGTGAACTTCTTTTTGTTCCAGCTGTTAAAGAAGTTTATCCCGAGCCTGATACAAGGGTCTTTGATTTTGGCTCAATTGATAAGGTTATGGAAGGTAAATTTCGCCCGGGGCATTTTAATGGTGTTGGACAAGTTGTAAGCCGTTTGTTTGATATTGTTAAACCTCATAAAGCATTTTTTGGGCAAAAGGATTTTCAGCAACTGGCCGTAATTCGTGAAATGGTTCGGCAGCTTAAATATAATGTAGAAATTATTGCGTGTCCGATTGTTCGCGAAGCCGATGGCCTTGCAATGAGCTCGCGTAACATGCTTCTTTCAGATGTTCAAAGAAAAAATGCAACAATTATTGCTGATACTTTGTTTGAATCATGTAATTTTGCGTCTGAAAATGATGTGGAACAAACAAAAAAGTTTGTGATTAATCGTATTAATGCATCATCTGAGTTGGAAGTTGAGTATTTTGAAATTGTTGATGGAAGCAGTCTTCAGGGTGTTAGCACCTGGAAGGAAAGTGATTATATAGTAGGCTGTATCGCGGTATTTGCCGGAGAGATAAGGTTGATTGATAATGTGATTTACAAAAACCGTATGTCATGAACATTCATGTTGTGAAATCGAAGTTACACAATGTAACTGTAACCGAAGCTAACTTGAACTACGTTGGTAGCATTACAATAGATGAAGATTTGTTGGATGCTGCTAATATTCTGGAGCACGAGAAAGTTCAGGTGGTGAATAATAACAATGGGGAGCGTATTGAAACATACGTGATTAAAGGAGAACGGGGTTCAGGCGTTATTTGTCTTAATGGGGCTGCTGCACGTAAGGTAGCTGTTGGCGATGTGGTCATCATAATTACCTATGCCATCATGTCTATCGAAGAAGCAAGAAGCTATACACCTGTCTTTATTTTCCCCGACACGCTAACCAATAAATTGATTTAACAGCTTCGTGTTTAATAATATCTTAAAAACAATAACCGGATTCCTGAAAAGGTTTCCGGTTTTTTGTTTAAAAAATTAACTTTACAAAAACCAGAAAACACTTTACCGGATAACATTTCTTATTTATGGCAAAAAGCAAAACAGTATTTGTTTGTCAGAACTGCGGTTCTGAATCTTCAAAATGGATTGGAAAGTGCTATTCGTGTGGCGAGTGGAATACTTTTGTTGAAGAATTGGTTATTACGGGTAAAGCATCAGGCGGAAGTTTATCGTTTGGCTCTGATGCTATAAAACAAAAACCGGTTCCTGTGTCGCAGGTTTCCGTTGATGAGTTACCCCGGATTGATACTCGCATTGGCGAATTAAATCGGGTGTTGGGTGGTGGTCTGGTGCCAGGGGCGTTGGTTTTATTGGGTGGAGAGCCCGGAATTGGCAAGTCAACGCTGGTTTTGCAAATGGCCTTGCAAATGAGCAACCTCTCGGTATTGTATGTTTCAGGGGAGGAGAGTCCACAACAAATTAAGTTACGTGCCGATAGGTTAAGTGATAATCAGGGAATGCATTGCCTGGTAGTCAGCGAAACGTCGCTGGAAAAGATTATTCAACACATTGAAAATACAAAACCCGGCCTTTTGATTATTGATTCGGTTCAGACTATGGAGCGTGAAGGAGTTGAATCTTCGCCAGGTAGTATATCGCAGATTCGGGAGTGCACGGCGGGCATTATAAGAGTGGCCAAGGAAAAATCCCTTCCTGTATTGTTAATAGGGCATATCAATAAAGAAGGAAGCCTTGCCGGACCTAAAGTGTTGGAACATATGGTTGATGTAGTTCTCCAGTTTGAGGGTGATCGACATTATATGTATCGTATACTACGTTCAATGAAAAACAGGTTTGGTTCAACATCAGAAATAGGCATATTTGAGATGCAAAGCGATGGATTACGCGAAGTAACCAATCCCAGTGAGATGTTGCTGGCCCATCAGGATGAACCTATGAGCGGGATTGCCATAGCTGCTGCCATTGAAGGCATGCGCCCTTTCCTTATCGAAGTTCAGGGCCTTGCCAGTAGTGCGGCATATGGAACACCACAACGATCGTCTACAGGTTTTGATTTGCGAAGGCTTAACATGTTGTTGGCAGTACTGGAAAAACGTGCCGGGTTTAAACTTGCTGCTAAGGATGTTTTCCTAAACATTGCAGGTGGACTAAAGGTTAGTGACCCGGCTATTGATTTGTCGGTTGCGGCAGCTGTTCTTTCATCAAATACTGACCTGGCAATTTCTCAGGGAATTTGTCTCACTGGTGAGGTAGGGCTTTCAGGAGAAATACGACCCGTAACGCGTATAGAACAACGCGTTGCTGAGGCTGAGAAGTTGGGTTTTAAAACCATTATTGTCCCGCGCTACAATCGTGGTCTTGATTTTAAGAAGTTTAACATCAAAGTTATTCAAGCGGGTAAACTTGAAGAGGCTTTTAGAGCTCTGTTTTCTTAAATTGAGGGATGAGCTAGAGAATTGACGAGATGGAGCCAACAGGTTTTTTGTAAGGATTATTTTGTGAAGCCTATTAAGTTAATGAGGTAGTCAATCAATTGCTTTAAATTTGGCAAAGGATCACGTAACCAAAAATCATTTTTGCATTTTTTTGTAATAAGGTCTTTCAAAACTTTCCATATATCACCAGGTTTTTCTTTGAGCCTGTAAAATTCGCCCCCAAAAGCAAATAGCCATTGAAAGGAAATATCCGTAACGTAATCCTTTGGAATGATTGATTTTTGCACTGCCATTTTACAAATTAAATCAGGGAAATTAATACCTGCTGCCATGCTTAAATCCAATGAACCCCAAAACTTTGGATTAATCTCAATAAGTTTGAACAGGCCTGTTTTATCTTCTCTTTTAAACTCAACCATGGCCGGTCCATGCCACTTTAGCTCATCCAAAACTTTTTTTCCCAATTGATAGAGTTCCGGATTGTAAATACTTTTTGCACATGAACTGATACCCCCTTTTACAGGATATTCACGAATGCGTTGGTGCATAAATGCCTGTTGAATTACTCCTTGTTTATACACCGCATAAAATCCATAACCATCACCTTCAATTTTTTCCTGAATAATTGGAATCTGTTGATTAAGGGTACTGAAAATTTGTGGAAGCCCCTCAGCAAGAGCTTGTTGGGTTTCAAAATATGTAACCTTAAAGGCTTTTTTTGTCTCTAGAGGGGGTTTTACAACAACCGGAAAAACAAGTGACTCTGATAAATATATGGCATCAGTTAAATTATTCGGGTAGATTGTTTTGGGGTAATCCACGCCAATTCTCTCAGCAAATTTGTATGTGTGAGCTTTGTTTAAAGCAATTTGTATTTTTTCGGGTTCCGCAATTTCAATTTTTGTATAAGGAGTAATTCTTTCCTTACATTGAGAGAATATGGAATATGATTCTGCGCCTACCGGAATAAGAACGTCAAATTTTGAGTCACGGATTATTTGAATCACAAAATCAATGTATTCTGTTTTTTCAAAAATCGAAGGCGACAAATAAAGATGCTTGCAATAACGAGAGTAGGCCGGTGCAGACTTTTTATGATGCAGGATACTAACTTCGTGTCCTATTTTAGACAAATGCCTTATAATACACAAGGTGTTCTTATGTCCCCCGGCTGTAACTAAAACCCTCATTTGTGTTGTGTTTCTTGCTTAATAGTCTCTTTTGCGTTGTGTTTTAGCTCTTGCATATAAAAATTGGCCTTTGAATAAACCTATGGTTGGGTACATTAAATCCCAGCCTGTATTTTACACCATATTCAAAGTACTTTAGTGGATTAAAAATTGGGTTTTTAGTTGTTTTATTAATGTCAAATTCCCTATATGCATGTGTCTGGAAATTGGTGACAATCCCACATTTTTCAATATGCCAACCCGCTTCTTCTAAAAGCTTTATTGTAAAAGCTATGATCTCCTCTTTGCCACATAAATCTTTGCTGTGTCCCAGCCAGGAGTATCCATTCTGAAAAACTAAGTATTTGGTTTTTGTACGCAGTTTTGTAAGGTATTCAACCGCAAATGCATACCAATCGTCTACTTTTTGTACACGGGTTTTATCAAAATCTTCACCAGCATGCTGCAAAACATTAAATAGCAGGATTACATCAGTGGATTCAAGTGCATTAATTGCATCCAAATCAACACCTTCATTGCGAATCTCAACTACTTTTTCGTCCAAATCTAGCAGATTCCTGATTTCTCTAATTGCCTTAAAATGGTCTACGTAAGGCTCATACATCAACACCTTGCAAGCCTGTTCCGTAGCCAGCCTAAACGAGAAATATCCAATATTTGATCCAATATCAGTTACTCTTAAGCCTTTTAAATCAATACTTCTAACCAAAAAGTTGTAGCGTTTGTCATCCAAACGCATACTATTATAGGGTAAATTTTGCAATTCCGGGTACTTATGAACCAATGCAGGTGGAAAAAGTTGATATAAACCATGTTTTCCTTCTGATTGTATATATGACATAAAATTACTTAACTCCTTCTTCATACAACAGGGGTTGTTTTGAATAATGTGTTTGATTAATCTTTTTGAAAGATAAGTCTATATTCTTTTAAATAATTATTGAAATGGTCGGAATCATTCCGTAAAAACAAGCACTCTGGAAACAGCATTTTTTAACATATAATATGGTGATGAGTTTTACTCTATCTATGATGGTTGTTAAAAAATCTCTTCTTTTTGCTGATAATAATTAAATTCTGTTTCAACTTCTTCTTCTGAGTGCGGTATATATTCATCGGGGCATGTCAGATTCATATAAAAATTAACCGGTGTTTCAAAAACATCCTCCGCTGAAATGCCTGTATCAGAAGCCTTATATGTATCAATCATGTATAAAGCCCATATTGGCAGAGCCATATTGGCTCCCTGTCCAATTTTAAGATTGTCAAAATGAATATCACGGTCTTCACCTCCAACCCAAATACCAGTAACAAGGTTGGGTGTAACTCCCATAAACCATCCGTCTGAATGGTTTTGTGTAGTTCCTGTTTTCCCACCAATTTCTCCTGTAAGTTTATACGTTAGTCTTAGTCTTATTCCGGTACCGGTTCTTACAACACCTTCAAGAAGATTAAGCATCAGGTAAGCTTTATCTTCGCTAATAGCTTCATTTTTTTGCGGATGAAAAGTAGCAATTACATTCCCGTATTTATCTTCAATTCGTGTGACGAAAAGTGGTTCAACATGTACACCCTTGTTGGCATAAATAGAATAGGCCGCAGTCATTTCGGACAGCCCCAGATCGGGAGTTCCTAATGATAGAGCAGGAACAGCGTCAACAGGGCTCTTTATTCCAAGTGTTCTTATCATTCTGGCTACAGCATCAGGATTATATTGTTTCATAATCCAGGCCGTTATATTATTGTTTGATTGTGCCAGTCCCCACTTTAAAGATACCATTTCTCCGTTTCTTCTGGTTTCAGAATTTCTTGGAGTCCATGTTTGCCCCGAAGGTAAATAAAAGGTTTGTGGGATGTTAGGAACCATGTCGCAAGGAGTTAAGCCTTCTTGCATGGCTAAAGTATAAATAAAGGGTTTGATGGTTGATCCTACCTGCCTTTTCCCCTGAGTAGCCATATCATATTTGAAATGTTTGTAGTTGGGACCACCCACATATGCTTTTACGTGGCCCGACTGTGGATCCATTGAAAAAAGGCTGGCTCTGAGAAATGTTTTATAGTAATGAATGGAATCTAAAGGACTCATAATTGTGTCTATTTCTCCATTATAGGAGAAAACTGTCATAGAAACAGGCTGCTTAAAAGCCAGCATGATGGAGTCAATCGGGATATTTTTCTGACGCATTATTCTATAACGGTCAGTTTGCTGCATGGCCCTGTTTATGATACTTTCGTATTGCTCTTTAGTGATGTGGCGTGTAAAAGGAGCCCTCGTCCTACCTTTTTTCTCATTAAAAAACTGGGGTTGCAAATTTTGGCCAAGATGCATGTTCACAGCGTTCTCGGCAAAAAGTTGTAATCTGGAATCTATGGTTGTATAAATTTTTAGTCCGTCGCGGTATATATCAAACCTGGTACCATCAGCTTTAAGATTTTTATTAACCCATCCGTAAAGTGGATTTGAATCCCATTGCATGCTATCTTCAATAAACTTTTGATTTTGCCATGTGGCATAGTTTTCACGTTTTGGCTCACTGGCAATCAATGTTAGCCTAAGGTATTCTCTAAAATATTGTGCAAGACCATGAATATGGTCGGTTCTGATAAATTCCAGACCCAGAGGAAGTTGTTTTAATGAGTCAAATTCTTCCCTGGTAATATGCTTTGCTTTAAGCATTTGGCCCATTACAACATTTCTCCTTTTAATAGTTAGCTCTGGACGTCGCACGGGATTGTACAGTGCGGGATTTTTAAGCATTCCCACGAGGGTGGCCGATTGCTCAATCGTTAGTGAATCAACCGATGCACCAAAAAATGTGCTGGCAGCCGATTTTATACCATAGGCATCATAAATAAAGGGAGCCTTATTCAGATACATAGTAAGAATTTCATTTTTGGTATAACTACGTTCAAGTTTAATAGCTATAATCCATTCTTTTAGTTTTTGAAGACTTCTCTCCCATATATTTTTTGCTGGGTCATGAAAAAGAAGTTTCGCCAACTGCTGGGTAATTGTACTTCCACCACCCGAGCTTTGTTTTTGTAAAATAATGGTTCTTAAAACTACCCTGCCCAAACCTCGGGCATCAATCCCTGAGTGATCAAAAAACCTTATGTCTTCGGTTGAAACAAGCGCATTGATCACATTAGGCGAAATTTCGTCAAAGTCAACACGACTTCTATTTTCCTGGAAAAAGGTACCAAGCAGCACTTGATCGGATGAATAAATTTCAGTAGCCAGGTTGCTGTATGGATTTTCAAGTTCTTCAAAACTAGGCATAAAACCAAGTACTCCTATTGAAAGAAGGAAAAACAATATAACTACAAAGGCCATAAGGCCTGCAAAAACACCATAAAGCCAGCGAAGGTATTTTTTTATTGGGCTATTCTGTTCCATAATGATATTACCTGATGATTTTTGTCGTAAAATTAGTAATTAAAATGGAAGCTGACAGTATTTAAAAACCAAGAAGTTCTTAAAGTTTTGATAGTGTTAAACAATATTTTATAAATTTGCCCTGCAAATAAATGTGCCTTAAGGCCGAAATGAAAATATTACATGGCGAAAAAAGCAAGTGAAAGTGGGATGAATCTGGTAATTGTAGAGTCTCCGGCTAAAGCAAAGACCATTGAAAAATTCTTGGGAGATAAATTTGTGGTTAAATCAAGTTATGGGCATATTCGCGACCTTGAGAAAAAAGATTTTGGTATAGATATATCAAACAATTATCAACCTAAATATATTGTATCCGCCGATAAGCTGGATATCGTTAAGGAATTAAAGAGTCTTGCCAGGAAAGCTTCCACTGTATGGCTCGCCTCCGATGAGGACCGTGAAGGAGAAGCTATTGCATGGCACCTTTTTGAAGTTTTAGAACTTGATGCTGAGAAAACCAAACGTATTGTCTTTCACGAAATCACCAAAGAAGCCATTCTTAATGCTATAAAAAATCCCCGCCAGATCAATGAGAATTTGGTTAATGCCCAACAGGCCCGACGGATACTTGACAGGTTGGTGGGATTTGAACTGTCTCCTGTTTTATGGAAAAAGGTTAAGCCTTCACTTTCAGCTGGAAGGGTGCAAAGTGTTGCTGTTAGGTTAATAGTAGAAAGAGAACGGGAAATTTTTTCTCATAATGCCGAATCTTCTTTTAAAGTAATAGCTGTTTTTAATATAGAAAAGTCAGGTGAATTAAAAGCTGAACTAAATCAACGATTTAAGACTGCTGCCGAAGCCTATGATTTTCTTACCCTTTGTTTAAAATCGAATTTCATGGTTGAACAAGTGGTAAAAAAACCTTATTCAAAGAGCCCGGCAGCACCCTTTACCACCTCTACTCTGCAACAGGAAGCAGCACGAAAGCTTGGATTCTCTGTTGCTCAAACTATGTCGGTTGCTCAAAAACTCTATGAGGCAGGAAAGATTACCTACATGCGTACCGACTCGGTTAATCTTGCTGAGGCCGCTGTAAATATGGCCGTTTCACAAATTAAAAGTGAGATGGGTGATAAGTATGTGAAGGTTAGAAAATACAAAACCACCAGTAAAGGAGCACAGGAAGCCCACGAAGCTATTCGTCCAACATATCTGGATAAACCTGCTATTTCAGGAAGTTCATCAGAGCAACGTCTTTACGATCTTATTTATAAAAGAACATTGGCATCTCAAATGGCCGACGCTCTGATAGAGAAGACTACTATAACTGTGAAAATAAGCAATTCAGAAAAAAAGTTTGTTGCTTCAGGTGAGGTTATTCAATTTGATGGTTTCTTAAAAGTATATATCGAATCAAACGATCAGGAGAAAGAAGATGAAGAACAAACGGGCTTTCTTCCTGCCTTAAAAGCAAATGATAATCTTGGTTTGCAAACAGTTGAAGCCAGAGAACGCTGGAGCCAGAAACCTCCACGGTACTCGGAAGCTAGTCTTGTTCGCAGACTTGAAGAACTTGGAGTTGGACGACCATCAACTTATGCACCTACTATTGGAACCGTTCAGCAAAGGGGGTACGTGGTTAAGGAAGATCGTTCCGGTATTATGCGGAAATATCAGTTGTTGGTTTTAAAAGGTGGGAAAATAACACAGTCTGAAAAAACCGAAACAGCGGGTAACGAACGTTCTAAACTCTTTCCGACTGATATTGGAATGGTGGTAAATGATTTTTTAGTTACCTACTTTCAAAATGTTGTTAGTTACGATTTTACGGCTAAGGTTGAGAAGGAATTTGATAGCATTGCCATGGGAGAATTGGTGTGGAATAAGGCTATTGATGAATTTTACGTTCCTTTTCATAAACAGGTAGAGGAAACTTTAGAAAAAGCTGATCGAAAAACAGGAGAACGTATTTTGGGCTCTGACCCTAAAACAGGGAAAGCTGTATCGGTGCGAATAGGTCGTTACGGGCCAATGGTTCAGTTAGGCGAAAGTGGTGAGACTGATGAAAAGCCTTTGTATGCTCCCTTAACCCGCGATCAGCATATCGAAACTATAACCATTGAAGAAGCTCTTAAGCTATTTGAATTGCCTCGGGATATTGGCCTGTATGAAGATAAAAAGGTGGTTGTTGGGATTGGACGGTTTGGACCATATGTGCGACACGATGGTAAATTTGTATCTCTAAAAAAAGGAGTTGATGATCCAATGACGATTATTCTGGAGAGGGCAATTGAGCTCATCGAGGAAAAAAGAGATATAGACAATAAAAAACTTATTGCTTCGTTTGATGAAGAACCAGAGTTGAAGGTTTTAAACGGACGATGGGGCCCATACATAAGTTACAAAGGCGAAAACTATAAGATTCCTAAAAATCAAGATGCAACTTTATTAACATTAGATGGATGTATGGAATTGATTAAGAAGGAAGGCAGTAAATCAAAAGGTAAAGCAAAAACATCTAAGATAAAGGTTGTTAGTTCCAAAAAGAAAACAAAAACAACAAAAAAATAAAAATCTAGGTGGAAATTACTCATTATCTTGAACCTGTAGAAGCTACCTGGGATTTGGTACCCGGAATTTCTCATAATGAATCATTGGGGAGTTTGGTGAGTTTTTTTAAGGGTGATAAAAACTGGTTTAGGAAAATTAGTCCACAAATTGTAATATTTGGTGTCCCTGAAGATAGAAATGGTATTGATAACAGGGGTTGTGCCCAATCGCCTGATGCCATTCGTAAGTTGCTTTATGGTTTAAGAGGGTTTGGTCCCGATTTGGTTATAGGTGATGCCGGAAATGTTAGAGGACAAGGAATAAACGACAGATATCAGGCACTTAAGGAAGTTGCAGAATGGTTTATAGGCCAAGGGAGTGTGGTTGTAGTTCTTGGAGGTACGCAAGATTTAACCTACCCGCTGTTCAATGCATTAAGTTCTATTAATAAACATATTAATGTTGTAGTAGGTGATGCTATGATTGATTTGGATGTTTCAAATAATGATTTTTCATCACGTGCATGGTTAAATAGAATAATAGGCTCAGAAGAAACTTGTTTGAACGATCTAACCATATTTGGCGTTCAGAATTATCTGGTTTCATCGGCACAGGAAAGTCTTATACATGAAAAGCACTTTGACATCATTCGTTTGGGAGAGGTTCGTGGCACAGGAATAATAAAAACGGAGGTGCCGCTTCGTGATAGTCATCTTGTTAGTGTTGACATGAGAATGGTTATTGGGCAACATCAGTTCAATGAAAAAGTATGTTCTCCTCATGGAATTGAGCCTTTTGAAGCTTGTCAATTAAGCCGGTATTCAGGATTAAGTGACCAGCTAAAGATTTTTGGATTGTTTGAGGTAATAGGTGATGATAAATTGGGAGTTATCAACATATCCCTTGCTAGTCAGATGATTTGGCATTTTATTGATGGATTTATTAACCGATTTGAAGATTTTCCTATACGTAGTCTTGATGAATATAAGTTTTATGTGGTACATTTGGAGGAATTTGGTGAAGGATTAAAGTTTTATCAAAATCCAATAAATGGCAGATGGTGGATGGAAGTTCCTTCTGAAACGGGGACGGTTGTGGTGGCCTGCGAGTACGAAGATTACAGTAAAGCCTTACATAAAGAGTTACCTGAAAAATGGTGGCGTTTTTTTCTTAAATGCAGAGGTGGTAGTATGGAAGCAAATAATTAACAATAGTTCCAAATTATTGAAACCTTTGGAAACGACTAATAGTATATGGAGTCAGGCTTTTTATTCAAAAAAAAACGCTCTTTAAAACTGTTAACAGAATTGTTTTTTTTTAGAAACAATGTTTTAACAGAAATAGGGAATTTGACTCTTATTTTTCAGAATAAGATAATTAGACGCGGGAGTTTTGTTGTTTTTGTATTTTTTTGCATAAATTCACTGGTTCAAGCTCAGGTTGATCCGCAGTTTAGTCAGTATATGTTTAACCCATTGGCTGTAAACCCCGGGTTTTCAGGTCTTAGCGGCAGAATTAATGCTGTTGCTGTAAACAGACAACAATGGGTTGGGTTAGAAGGAGCTCCCAAAACAACGAGTATTGGGGTTGATATGGCTCTTAATTTTTTGGGTAATCCGGGAGGAGTGGGTCTGTTAATTATAAATGATGAAATTGGATTTTATCGCAATATAAATATTCAAGGATCCATTGCTCAAAAGTTTGATTTAGGTGAAGGTACACTGGGTGTAGGATTGGCTTTTGGGTTTTCGAATCAGGTTTTTGATGGAACAAAAGCAATTTTAAATCCTGGGGGAGGTTCTTATCATCAGGATACAGATAATTATGTTCCCGGGGTTGAAGTTACAGGAACCGCTTTAGATATTGGTATTGGAACTTATTATCGGCATGATAAGTATTATGGTGGGATTTCAATTTTACATTTATTTGAATCGAAACCAAACTTTAATGAAGAGTTGAACGTATATATTCCACGTTCTTTTTTCTTTACCGGAGGATATAATCATGCTTTGTGGGAAATGCCTTTGGTTTTAAAGCCTTCATTCTTTCTTAAAGGAGTTGGAAATGTTTGGCAGTTTGATTTTAATTTTAGCGCTGTTTATCGCGACAAATATTGGGGAGGTTTATCATATCGGTTTCAGGATGCTGTGGTTTTGATGGGAGGAGTTGAGTTGGCAAACGGAATAAGAATTGGTTATAGCTATGATATTACAACATCTACATTGAATAAAGTTAGCGGAGGCTCTCATGAGGTTATGATTGGATATACTTTCGATCTAAACCTTGAAAAGAAAGAAAAAAGATATAAAAGTGTGAGATATTTATAAATTGCTTTAAAGGTATGTTGGGTAACATAAATGGTAATTAAAAAAAATAATTCCAATAAAGTACAATTAAAGGTTAATAATGGCTTAAAGAAGTTGCTTCAATTGTATGACTTTATTAATTTTGAGTGTTTTATTATTGGTAATTTATTTTTTTGAAACAAAAGTAAAAGTCTTACGTTAAAAGATATTAAAATCAAATACAAGAGAAATAATTGCTTAATGAGAATTTGTTTGTACAGTTTAAGAATATCCTAAAACTATGAAGAAAGTACTTGCCCTAAGTTTAATTTTAGTCACCATCTTGATCGGATGCGGAAAGTCCGGTAATGGTGAGCTTGTGGGGGTTGCTCGTCGCGCTTCGTTTTACGAGCCTGATCCATATGGAATGTTGTTCATCCCACAAGGTAGTTTCAATATGGGAATTAACGATCAAGACATCGCGCAATCCATGACATCCCAAACACGTACTGTTTCCATTCCTTCATTTTGGATGGATGAAACAGAAATCACCAACAGTGAATATCGACAGTTTGTTTATTGGGTGCGTGACTCAATCGCTCTAAGCCTCTTAGGTGAACAATTTGATGAGTTTGCAATTTCTGAAGACAGATTTGGAAATGAAATCACACCTCCTTTTGTAAATTGGGAAGCCGATTTAGACTGGGAAAATGAGGAATATGCAGAAATTCTTAATGATATGTTCCTAGCTGAACATGAAAGATTTTTCCGCAGAAAAGAAATTGATACCCGTAAGTTGGTGTATGAATATGACTGGGTTGATTTGCAGCAGGCTGCAAAAAAGTCCAATAGATACAACTTTGAGACTAACTCTTACGAAGGTGAAGTGTTTGATCAGAAGGGAGAGAAAAGCCCTATCAGCGATCGTTCAGCTTTTATAATGAAAGATAAGGTAAATGTATATCCTGATACACTTGCTTGGATAGCTGACTTTACCTATTCATTTAATGAGCCTTGGACTGAAATGTATTTCTGGCACCCTGGTTTTGATGAGTATCCGGTAGTTGGAGTTAACTGGAAACAAGCTTCAGCATTCTGTATCTGGCGAAGCCAATTTCTTAATAATTTCCTTCGCTCAAAGCGACAGCCTGAGGTAATGCGTTACAGGCTTCCAAGTGAAGCTGAATGGGAATATGCTGCACGCGGCGGACTGAATCAAAATGTTTATCCATGGGGAGGCCTATATACACGTAATGATAAAGGATGTTTCCTGGCTAACTTTAAGCCGCTTCGAGGACGTTATGGTGATGATGGTGGAATGTACACTATGACCGTAGCATCGTTTGCCCCAAATGATTTTGGCGTATTTGATATGTCGGGGAATGTGGCTGAATGGACTTCTAGTGTCTTCGATGAATCATCTTATGGATTTATGCATGATATGAGTCCTACTTATAAATACAATGCTTTACCAAGTGATCCAAATGTTCTGAAACGTAAAGTTATTCGTGGAGGATCGTGGAAGGATGTTGGTTATTTCCTGCAAAACGGTAATCGTACTTATGAATATCAGGATTCAGCCAAATCATATATAGGATTCCGTTGTATTCGTGATTATATTGGAAACTAAATTTTATTCCTACTTCAAAAAAGAAACATTATGAGTGGAAGTGGTTTTTTTGAAAGTCCCGCCTATAAGAAGATAATGTCAAAAGTATATGGCATAGGGGCAGCTGTTGTGTTAGCAGGAGCATTATTTAAAATTCAACACTATCCCGGAGCTGGACCAATGTTGGTGATTGGGATGGGTACAGAGATTATTATTTTCTTTTTATCGGCGTTTGAGCCACCGCATGAAATGCCTGACTGGAGTCTGGTTTATCCAGAATTAGTAGGACTGGAACCACGTCAAAGTGGAGGTGGATATGGGGGTAGTGGAGGCTTAGATCTTAATTCAATGGTTCAGGCTGGTCAAATTGACAATTCAACCATAGAACATTTGGGTGAAGGACTAAAAAAGATGTCGCAAACGGCTTTTCAACTTTCAAACCTTAGTGATGCAACTTTGGCTACTGATGCATATCTGCAAAATATGAAAAATGCATCTACTTCGGTTGGAGAACTTTCTTCAGTTCAGAGTCAAACAGCTATTAATTTGAAACAATCTGCTGAAGCCTTATCATCTAGTTATGTGTCAACAGCAAAGATTGTTGCTGATAATGGACTAAAATTCGCTAATGAATTGTCAACAAGTGGTGCAGGTTTCGTAGATTCTTTAAAAGCATCAGGTCAACAATTAGTTAGTTCATACCAGTCGTTGGGAGAAAATATGAACAAACAAATAGAGAAGGTTGCTTCGGATGGAAAGAAATATACTGAGGAGTTAGAAGGAGTAAACAAGAATCTTTCGGCAATTAATGCTGTATATGAACTTCAATTGTCAAATATTAATTCTCAAGTTAAAGCTTCACAAGATTTAACTAAAGACCTTGAAGTTATTAATAAGCATATGAATCAATCTATCCCTGACGTAGAAAGCTATAAGAAAGAAGTGGGAAAACTATCGCAAGCACTTGGAGAACTGAATACTATTTATGGCAATATGTTAAGCGCCATGAATGTTGGAGGGCAGAAATAAGCAAATCACAAGAAACTAATTCAAAATTCTAATTTATGAGTGGTGGAAACTGTCCCGAAACGCCCAGGCAAAAGATGATCGGAATGATGTATCTTTTCCTGACTGCAATGCTTGCCTTGAACGTATCGGGTGAACTGCTAAAAGCTTTTGAACTGGTCGATCACAGCATTATCCAGGCAAAAGAATCAGTCGAAAAGAAAAATAATATTTTATATTCTGAGTTTGAGGCTGCAAAAGTATCTAATGAAGCTAAGGTTGGTGAGAGTTGGGGATATGCGGGAAAAATTAGAGAAACCGCCGATAGTTTGGTAAACCATATTCAGAGATTAAAGGAGCTGTTTGTTACAACAGCAGATGGTCCTGAGGCTACATTAGCTAATTATTCTTCCAAAGATAATCAGGATATTGCTGGTCAGTTAATGATTACTGAAGAAAAGGGGACGCGGAGTAAATATTTAAAAGCTAAGATTGACCAATACCGGGACATGCTTCTTGAATATATTGGTGAAGATGCTGATACGACTTTAAGAAATACTATAAAGTCCACCCTTACAACAGACGATCCTCCAATGGATGATAATGTACAGAGGTCTTGGGAAAGCGTGAAATTTGAACATTTACCTCTTTCAGCATCATTGGCTATGATGAGCCAATTACAAGGTGCCGTTCGTAATATGGAATCGGATGTGGTTCGCTACTTATTTATCCAGCTTGACGAAGGAGCTTTCAAGTTTAACAAGATTGATCCTTTAGTAATGCCCAGGTCCACTTATGTTATTGCAGGCGATTCCTATTATGCTGAGATTATGATGGCTGCTCGGGATACCACTCAGGATCCTATTGTAACTGTTAATGGGGAAAAGCTCCGAATTGAGGGTGGGCGAGGTATTTTATCATTACCGGCCAGCTCAATTGGTGAAAAGAAATGGGATGGTGAGATTGCTGTTATGGGGCCTGACGGGAAATTTAAAACTTACAAAATCAGCGGTGAATATTTAGTTTCTCGTCCAAGTGTGGTTATTTCACCTGTTAAAATGAATGTTTTTTACGAAGGAGTTGAAAACCCTGTTGAAATTTCAGTTCCCGGTATACCCAGTGAAAATTTGAAAGTTAGTATAACAAATGCAAAATCAGTTAAAAAAGGAAATCAATATATTGTTTCTCCTCATAGAGGCTCAGCTGGTAGTGAATCTGTAATAAGTGTTGTTGCCAGAGTTAATAATAAGGATCAGAGTCTTGGACGTCAGAAATTCCGGATAAAGCGTGTTCCTAATCCTATTGCAAAAATAGGGGGTATTAGTGAAGGAAATATGAATAAGTCCTTGCTTTTAGCGCAGATGGGTGTTGTTGCTGAGATGGAGAGTTTTGACTTTGATCTAACGTGGAAAATTTCAAAATTCACTGTTTCTACTACCCGAGGTGGTTATCAGGTTGATGAGACATCTGATAGCAATCTTTTAAATGAAAAACAAAAAGACCTGATTAAAGGCACAGGAAGGGGTCAAAAGATTTATTTTGAAAATATACGGGCTGTAGGTCCCGGTGGCACAATCAGGTCTTTGGGATCAATAACAATAACTGTTGATTAATTCAGCAATAATCAAAGGTTTGACTTTGTTAAAACGAAATTTGAGTAATAAAATCATAGAACAATGAGAAAACTGTTTTTATCTCTTTCTTTAGCCTTATTTGGCTTTGGATTTTCAAATACTGTTGAAGCTCAACATGTACTTGATAATATTTATGTAAAGGAGCACATAGCTAATCATCGACCTGTACCTTATCCATCTATTCGGGAAGCTGACATCATGTGGTCGAAACGGGTGTGGCGTATAATTGATTTAAGAGAAAAGATGAATTTAGCGCTCTACTATCCTACTACAAGAATGGATGATAGGTTTAGTTTAATAGATTTATTGCTTCATGGAATACAATACGAAGGATTAACAGCATTTTCGGCCAAAGCTGATGATGAGTTTAAAGTTCGTATTACTTATGAAGAGGCGATACAGGAAATGGGAGCAACTACCGACTCTACTGAAGTTTTGAATCCAGCCACCAATAAAATGGAATTGGTTCAGATAGTAAAGGAAGTGCGTAGTGATGATGTTAAGCAAATTTTAGTTAAAGAAGTATGGTATTTCGATAGGAATTATTCAAGGTTAGATGTAAGAATTATTGGAATTTGTCCGATACTGGAATTTGTTAACACTGAAGGAGCTATTATTAAGAAGCAAGCTTTCTGGATTTATTATCCTGAAGCAAGATCATTATTAGCTCGTAACGAAGTGTTTAATGCAACTAATGATGCGCAAAGGCGTTCTTTTGACGATATCTTTATTAAGCGATATTTTGGAAGTTATGTTGTAAAGGAAGCCAATGTTTATAATAATAGAGGAATTCAGGACTATGCTGTAGGTGTTGAAGCGATGCTTGAATCGGACCGGGTTCGTGGTGAAATTTTTAACTTTGAACACGATCTTTGGGAGTTTTAATAATGTATCAGTTTTCTCAAAGTTACAATAAAAAAACCCGGGTTATGCCCGGGTTTTTTATGTTATCAGATAATCTAATCAGAGTGATGAATCGCCAAATTCGGTTTTAATGTCGCTTGTAAACTGACGAATTTGTTGTTCATTACTTTTGGGACAGATTAATAAAGCATCACCGGAATCAACAACGATATATTCATTTAAACCCTGAATAACAACAATTTTTCCTTTTGGAACGGTTACTATGCTTCCAGAGGTTTCATAAAGAATGGATTTTCCACAAATAACAGCGTTCCCATTAATATCCTGAGCAGAATATTCGTAAAGTGACGACCAGGTTCCTAAATCTGACCATCCAAAGTTAACAGTCTGAACAAATACGTTTGACGCTTTTTCCATTACGCCGTAATCAATGGATATATTGTTACATTCTACATAAGCATTATGTATGGAGTCCTTTTCTTCACTTGTTCCAAATTTTGCATCAAGAGATTTAAACAATGATTGTACTTCAGGAAGAGACTCTTCAAATGCCTTATCGATTGATTTTAATGACCAAATAAAGATTCCTGAATTCCAAAAGAATTCGCCGCTTTCAAAGAATACTTTTGCAATTTCAAGTGTTGGTTTTTCAGTGAAAGTTTTTACTTTGTTAAATGAAGATTGTTGGTTAACAATATCGGAACCAATTTGAATATAACCGTAACCTGTTTCTGGTCTGTGCGGTTTTATTCCTAGAGTGAGCAACACTTCGTTTTTTTCAACAAAGGTTAATCCTTCGTTAATTGCCTTAGTAAATTCCGATTCGTTTATAATAAGATGATCTGCGGGAGTCACAACAATGTGAGCGTTTTTATTTCTAGCGCGTATAAATGAATTGGCAAATGCAATACAAGGTGCAGTATTTCGTCGGAATGGTTCAAGAAGAATTTGCTCAGGCTTTAATTCCGGAATTTGCTCAAGTACCTGGTTAAAATATTCTGAACTGGTAACAATAAGGAAATTCGAAATATGACAGATGGGAGTAAATCTTTCAAATGTCTGGCGTAATAAACTTTTACCGGTTCCAAGAATGTCAAGAAATTGTTTAGGCGCATTAGTTTTGCTAAGAGGCCAAAATCGGCTTCCAATGCCTCCTGCCATTATTACGCAATATGTATTCTTCATTGATTTTTTTTTATGGATTTTAATGAAATCTTTAATTCTTTCACGAAAATGAACTTTTTTTATAGGAATTTCAAAGGTACCTGTTTTCTAGCAAAAATCGTGACTGATTAATAACAGTAATTATGCTGTTTTTCTTGATTATGGTTTTATACGACTAAATTAGTTACTATTTTTAGAAAAAAATTGAACCATGAACTTTTTGTTTCATTTTGGTCGTTATATGCTTTTTCTTGTCAGGGTATTTGGTAAGCCTCAAAAGCATAGAATATTTATTAATCAAACGTTTAAGGAGATGGATGCATTAGGGCTTAGCTCGGTGGGAATTGTTGCAATTATATCTTTCTTTATGGGTGCTGTCATTACACTACAAACAGCATATAATATTGAGAATCCGCTGATACCAAGATATACTATAGGGCTAGCTTCACGTGATTCTATTCTTCTGGAATTCTCATCAACTATTGTTAGCCTTATCCTTGCCGGCAAGGTGGGGTCACATATTGCTTCTGAAATAGGAACAATGAGAGTTACAGAACAGATTGACGCACTCGATATTATGGGTATTAACTCTGCAGGATTTCTTGTTTTACCTAAAGTTGTTGCATTAGTTGTTTTAAATCCTTTTTTAGTGTTATTAAGTATGGGAATTGGAATTTCTGGTGGATGGCTGGCAGGAAGTGTTACTGGAGAAGTGCCTTCGGCAGAATACCTTTATGGGATTCAATATGCTTTTATCCCTTTCTATGTGGTTTATTCCTTAATTAAAGCTCTGTTTTTTGGGTTTCTAATAACCACTATATCGGGATATTGGGGCTATTATACATCAGGTGGATCACTTGAAGTTGGTCGATCCAGCACAAAAGCTGTAGTAGTAAGTAGTATTCAGATTCTTTTGTTTAATTTAATTCTGACACAACTTCTTTTAACATGATTGAAGTAATTGATATTAATAAATCATTTGAGGGTAATGATGTTTTAAAAAACATTAGTGCAACCTTTAAAACCGGATATACAAACCTGATTATTGGACAAAGTGGTTCGGGAAAAACGGTCTTTCTTAAATCGGTTGTTGGGTTACATGAGGTTGATACAGGTGAGATTCTTTATGATGGAAGAAGTTTTATTAGTATGTCGTTAAAAGATAAAAAACTAATCCGTCAGGAAATAGGGATGCTGTTTCAGGGATCTGCTTTGTTTGATTCGCTTACTGTGGAAGAAAATGTTAGATTTCCTCTCGATATGTTTACTGAAATGAGTTTGAGTGACAGGCGTGATCGAGCCAACTTCTGCCTTAAAAGGGTAAATCTGGAGAACATCAATAATCTTTTTCCATCGGAAATAAGTGGAGGAATGCAGAAGCGAGTGGCCATTGCTCGTGCTATTGCTCTTAATCCTAAATATCTTTTTTGTGATGAACCTAACTCAGGTCTAGATCCTCGTACAGCGATTGTAATTGATGAGCTTATTCAAGAAATTACGAAAGAGTATGATATTACAACTATTATTAATACTCATGATATGAACTCAGTACTAGGTATTGGGGAACACATAATATTTATTCATCAGGGGA
The DNA here is from genome assembly GCA_964608615.1 of uncultured Marinilabiliaceae bacterium. Lineage (GTDB taxonomy): Bacteria > Bacteroidota > Bacteroidia > Bacteroidales > Marinilabiliaceae > CALEUX01. Next base: position 297 of record CAZSQG010000010.1, on the reverse strand, counting down.
AGAAATATTGGGAAGGCTCAAATAAGGAAATCTTCAGTAGTAAAAACAAAGAATTGAATGATTTTATTTTTGCTTCTAAGTTTTTTAAAAAAATCAAGGAAGATGGAGGGCTAGGTTAGGCTTCTTCACTAGTCCAGAACCTAAGTGACGACACAAGACTTTATTCCCTTAAGGAAATTGAAGAGGACTCAGGCAAATTGGTTAACTAAACGACATTGAACAAAAATAGTTGGTAAAATGAGTTGTTTTTTCTATCTTTATAGTTCGGCTCTAATAAAAATGGAGCTGATTAATGAA
>CAZSQG010000009.1:7269-71126 GCA_964608615.1 uncultured Marinilabiliaceae bacterium | reverse complement strand
TTATAGATGTCAACCGTGAACGGTTAATTGATAATATTATCTATATAAACAGCGATAAAAATGAGTCGCCTGTTGAGATAGCTATCCTTTACAATACGTCGTTTACCGAAAATGTTTACTCATATGTAAACAATATTAACACCATTGAGGGAGGAACTCATCTTACCGGATTTCGACGAGGCTTAACACGAACACTGAAAGCATGGGCTGATAAGTCAGGAATGCTTACCAAATTAAAGTTTGATATTAATGGTGATGATTTCCGTGAAGGATTAACCGCTGTTATTTCAGTTAAAGTTCAGGAGCCACAGTTTGAGGGACAGACTAAAACAAAACTTGGAAACAGTGATGTTAGTCTGGCTGTTGATCAGGCCGTTAGTCAGATGCTTACAAATTATCTCGAAGAGAATCCAAAAGATGCCAAGGAGATAGTTAACAAAGTTATCCTTGCCGCTACAGCCCGTCATGCTGCGCGTAAAGCCCGTGAATTGGTTCAGAGGAAGAATGTAATGTCGGGTGGAGGCTTACCCGGTAAACTGGCTGACTGCTCTGATAAAGATCCTGCATTATGTGAGGTGTTTCTTGTGGAGGGAGATTCGGCTGGTGGTACGGCAAAACAAGGACGTAACCGACAGTATCAGGCTATTCTGCCTTTGAGAGGAAAAATTTTAAACGTTGAAAAGGCTCTTCAGCATAGAGTGTTTGACAGCGAAGAAATAAAAAATATTTTTACAGCTCTTGGAGTTACAATAGGTACCGACGAAGATGGCAAGGAGTTGAATCTTAATAAGCTGAGATATCACAAAGTGATTATAATGACGGATGCTGATGTGGATGGAAGCCACATTATGACCTTGATAATGACTTTCTTTTTCAGATATATGAAAGATTTAATTACACGAGGTCACGTTTACATTGCAACACCACCTTTATACCTTTGCAGGAAAGGAAAAGTTGAGCAATACTGCTGGAATGAAACGGAACGTCTTGATTTTGTTGAGACTTATGGAGGTGGCCGTGAAGATTCAATACATATTCAGCGATATAAAGGTCTTGGAGAGATGAACGCTGAACAACTCTGGACCACAACAATGAATCCGGATAGTCGAACTCTGAGGCAAGTAACCATTGAAAGTGCACCTGAAGCCGACCGTGTTTTTAGTATGCTAATGGGTGATGATGTACCTCCAAGACGTGAATTTATTGAGCAAAATGCCAACTATGCAAAAATTGATGTTTAGGGATAGTAAAGAATTATTGAAACCACAATAGACCGAGAAGTGAGAAGGGATTAGTAGTTTTCCTTTCTCACTTTTTACATTATGGATATGGCAAGAAAAAGAATAATTATCGCTGTCACTAATAATCTGGTTACTGATTACCGGGTGGCCAAACTGGCCGGATATCTTGAGAGCATAGGATTTGAGGTGTGGTTGGTAGGACGCAGGTGGCCCGATGGAACAATACCATCGGGAAGACCGGGAAAATTGTTTCGGTTTCGGTTACTTTTTAATAAGGGTCCGTTTTTCTATTTGTCAATTAATATTAGGATATTTATTTTTCTGTTATTTCACAAAGCCGACTGGTTTCTCGCGGTTGATTTAGATGTGTTACCAGCCTGTGTTATAGCGGGTAAGTTGAAGAGAATTCCTGTTGTAATGGATAGTCACGAATACTTTCCTGAAATACCGGAAGTTCAACACCGACCTATAGTAAAAATGGTTTGGCAGATGTTGGAGAAAATATTTATTCGGGCCATTTATGCTGGGATAACTGTTTCACCAGGTCTTGTAAGCATTTACAAAGAAAAATACAATCTCGATTTTTTACTTTTGCGAAATATGCCCTTAAAAAAAAGTGAAGTTGCGGAAGTAAGTATTAACATCGTGAATCCAGTTGTCTATTATCAGGGGGCATTGAATATTGGCAGGGGCTTGGAAAGCGCAATAAGAGCCATTGCATTGTTGCCTGATTATCGATTTGTCATTATCGGTGATGGAGATGTTTCTGCTAAGTTAAAAGAATTGGTTACGGAGTTAAAACTTGATAACCGTGTTTCTTTTGTCGGAAAACTTCCTTTTGAGGAATTACAGTATTATATTCGGAGTGCCCATGTTGGATTATGTCTCCTCCAAAATATTGGATTAAATTATTACCATTCGCTACCCAATAGAATTTTTGATTATCCAATGTCAGGATTACCTGTCATAGCTACTGCTTTCCCGGATATTTCCAAAGTGGTCTCAGAATATGAAACAGGTTTGCTTCTCGAAGGACTAAATCCGGAAGATATTGCTGTTATGATTAAAAGAGCCTGTGAAGATACTCAATTACGTAAAAATTGGTCGGTAACCTTACCCAAAGCTGCTGATAAGCTCTCATGGGAAAATGAAGTTACAGTTTTAGATGGTGTTTTTTGTTCCAAATAAGTTAAGTGGCTTTTTAAAGAACGTAAATGATTATTTATAAGGCTTAAAGTATTATAATCTGTGTGTTATCTTTATAACAGAACAGTACTTAAACATTTCTATAATTCAGAAGTTAAGTTGTAAGGTACTATAATAGTGAAGGTGGGAACCTCCTGTTACGAATAGATTTTTTTTGGGGGATCAATATAAAATTAGTTGGGGTCAGATAATAATCTCAATCAGGAGGCCACACTGATGCACAACTAAGTATAATGTCTGCTTTATTGATTTTACCCACTATAATTCATATAGAGCCTTTTTTTTATTTGTCTCTTTTAAATTTATTTCATAAATTTAAAAGAGTATTAATGTAATCAGGAATTCTAAGACAAATCAGCTTTTCCAATTATAATTGTAAATAGGAAGGGCTGTCTGGCAAACTATCCGAAATACTGTTTTACTTAATAAGTAAAGTTAGCTTTAGTATTAATTCTGCTATATTAATTCTGCTAAAAGGAATTGGTGAGAAATTTGGATTTTAGTTACTAATTTAAACTTATAGTGTTATGTCAAAAAAAATTAGTGAAATTGAAGGTATTGGACCATCATTCAGTGAAAAACTGTCAAAAGCAGGTGTAACCACAGTTGAGGGTTTACTTGAAATCGGTGCAACTAAAACAGGAAGGAAAAATTTGGCTGTTGATTCCGGGATTGATGAGTCAAAAATTCTTGATTGGGTAAATATGGCTGATTTATTTCGGATTAAAGGAGTAGCTTCTCAATTTGCTGAATTATTAAAAGCAGCTGGTGTTGATACTATTAAAGAACTTAGAACACGGAATGCTGAGAATTTGCATGTTAAACTGATTGAAGTTCAGGAAAAAAAGAAAATTACGAAGGCTGTACCATCACTTAGTCAGGTAGCTGATTATATTGAACAGGCTAAATCGTTAGTTCCTGTAGTGACTTATTAAAACAGGCTGTATAAAAAAATAAAAATAGTGAAACTGGTTTTACTAAATAAAAAAACCCTTTCAATTTTGAAAGGGTTTTTTTATTTATCCAAGGTATGACTTTAATAACTTACTTCGTGATGTGTGGCGTAATCGTCTGATTGCTTTTTCTTTAATTTGTCTTACTCTTTCTCTTGTAAGGCCAAATCGCTCGCCAATTTCTTCCAGTGTCATTTCCTGGCAACCAATTCCAAAGAAAAGTTTAATAATATCACTCTCGCGTTCAGTAAGAGTGGCCAGTGATCGTTCAATCTCGCGCGATAATGATTCATTAATTAAGGCACGGTCAGCATTGGGTGAATCACTGTTAACCAACACATCCAACAAGCTGTTGTCTTCACCTTCAACAAAGGGCGCGTCAACTGAAATATGACGGCCAGCTACGCGTAGCGTATCTGCAACTTTGTCAGCAGGTAACTCCAGCACATCTGCCAATTCTTCAGGCGATGGCTTACGCTCATTTTGCTGTTCGAATTTAGAGTATGCTTTATTAATTTTATTAAGCGAACCAACCTGGTTTAGCGGAAGTCGAACTATTCGTGACTGTTCAGCTAAAGCTTGTAAAATAGATTGACGAATCCACCAAACGGCATAAGAAATAAACTTAAAACCACGGGTTTCGTCAAATTTCTCAGCAGCTTTAATCAAACCGAGGTTTCCTTCGTTGATAAGGTCAGGAAGGCTTAATCCCTGGTTTTGATATTGTTTAGCCACGGAAACCACAAACCGGAGGTTTGCTCTGGTGAGTTTTTCAAGAGCAGCCTGGTCGCCTTTTTTTATGCGTTGAGCCAGTTCTACTTCTTCCTCAACAGAAATAAGATCCTCACGACCAATCTCTTGAAGATATTTGTCTAGTGAAGCGCTTTCGCGATTTGTGATTGATTTTGTTATCTTTAATTGTCTCATGTTCCTTCCAAATACGGCGCAAAATTACACTTTTTTCCTCATTATGGCAATATTATTAACTCATTGAATCCATAAATTGTTTTGTTAAACCATTAAAAAAACATAAAATAATGTTTTTTAATAAATACTGCCTTACTTATTGCATTGACAGGATGGAATCGCAATTCGATTTAAGATTTTTTTAATTAAATTTTACCAAATATATATCTGTCCTTTTTTATTGAATCATATTAGGCAACTGAATCTGGACCAATCGCACACAATAATCTGCGTAATCCTTTTAAATAAAGCCAGATTTGATGTTATTTGCTTCTTAATGATGAACTTACTCCTGAATGTTAATGGCATAATATACCACTCTTCCATCGGGGTAAATACCTGTAAGAAACAAACCTTCATCCACAACATCCAATACTTTTTTCAGATCTTCCTCTGTATTGATAGGGACTCGATTAGCTTTGATAATAATATATCCTTCTCGAATACCAACCTCTCTGAATTTTCCGCTTGAGACGGATTTAACTTTTAAACCGTTACGTAACTGTAGTGATTTTTTATCATTTTCGGGAATCGGCTGAAAAGTAGCACCAAGTATTGATAATTTTGATGATGTTTGAACCATTTCAGTTCCACCATTCATATTACGTAAAGTTACGGTAAAAGGTTTTGTTTTTCCATCTCTAAGTACTAAAACATCTAATTTATCTCCAGGACGATATCTGCTCACTTTTTCCTGGAGTTGTGAAACTGTATTAACATCATCATTGTTAATACTTAATATAACATCTCCATCTTTTATGCCTGCTTTTTTGGCACCACCTCCTTCAACCACTCCTGCTACATAAACACCTTTAACCGTATTAAGGTTCAATTTTATTGCTAAAGAATTATCAATATCTTGTATGCTTATGCCCATAAGACCTCTTTGTACTTCGCCAAACTCCATTAAATCGGCTACAGCTTTCTGCACAATGCTAACAGGAACTGCAAATGAATAACCGGTAAAAGAGCCTGTTCTGGAGGCAATAGCTGTATTAATGCCAACAAGTTCACCTTTGGTATTAACTAAAGCTCCGCCACTGTTTCCTGGATTAACGGCTGCATCGGTTTGAATAAAGGACTCAATTCCCATTTGATCACCTAAAATCTGTAAGCTGCGTGATTTGGCACTAACAATTCCGGCAGTTACTGTTGAATTAAGGTTGAAAGGATTACCAACAGCTAATACCCATTCTCCTATTCTTAATGCATCTGAATTACCATAGGTAAGAAAGGGTAGATCGGATGCTTCAATTTTTAGCAATGCAATATCTGTTGTAGGGTCCGATCCAACTTTTACAGCTTTAAATGAACGTCGATCGTTTAGGATTACTTCAATCTCGTCAGCATTATCAATTACATGATTATTGGTAACAATAAACCCGTCTTTCGTTAATATTACTCCCGAGCCTGAACCAGTAACCTGTTGTGGTTCTGATTGCAGTCCTTTTGGACCAAAGAAAAAATCAAAAAGAGGATTCCCTGAATTAAACTGACTGGCATTGCTTATTCCTTTGGTCTGAACGTGAACTACGGCGTGTACGGATTTTTCGGCAGCCAGAGTAAGATCGGGAAATCCACTCTGTGGCAAATCAGACAATGAAGCATAATGAGAAATTGAGTCAGCGTTAACTGGAACTTCAACTATCCGCATTTCGGGCTCAAAAATTCTGGAATATGTAATTACACCAATAATGGTACTCAGAAGAGCAATTGCGAATGTGATTAATAAATTTTTTGCCTTCATAATTATTTTTATTTGATGTTAAACAATACTGAACCATCAAAAGATGTGCCTTACACTATATCCTTAACAATTTTTAACCACTGATTAAGTTGACACAATGTAACCATATAGTACCGTATGAGGATCCAAAGAGTATCGAAAGAATGCTGAAAGGTGTTAACCCTGGCCTTATAGAAGGTAATGATTTGGGTTATGTTTTCTTTTGATGGTTAGTTAATCAAGTTACTTAACTAAACCACATTTATATAGTTTAATCAGGATGTGAATAAGCTTATCCGAATGGAAATGCAGAGACCCCGATAGTATGGTTCCGGTAACCCTAACCCTTAACCAAAACCGGAATTTCCACCATCGGGGCCCAAGAAAGTGTTCCTGCGCAAATAATTGCTTTTTTTATTATACCATGGTTAAATTACATTGGTTTTCTAAAATTGTCAATATTATTTACAGATTATTTTCTAAACAGTATATAGTTCTCCGTTAGGTGTTATGTATCTTTGTTCTCAATTTTGTATTGAGATTGAATTATTGAGATTGGTATTTGTAATTATTGAATGGTCCTATTATCAGAAGTTAACATGTTTGTTATAACCACAATAGTGTCTGTTATCAACACTTAGTCATGTTGTAGTGTACCAATCAAGTTATTTATTTATTTTCAAATTAATTAATCGCTAACAATGAAAATCATTCATTTCTATAAGTATCACGGTACAGGTAATGATTTTGTGATTATTGATAATCGTATTAAAATATCCGGTATTGACAATACGGAATTTATCAGTAAAATTTGCCATCGTCGTTATGGAGTTGGTGCTGATGGGTTAATGCTTTTAGAATCTTCTGAGAATTTGGCCTTTACCATGCGCTATTTTAATAGTGATGGAGGCGAAAGTACAATGTGTGGTAATGGAGGCCGATGTATCGCTGCATTTGCTGCTCGGTTGGGGGTGGCTCCCATTGACATTCTTTTTGAATTTGAGGCGATCGACGGAAAGCATTTTGCCATTGTTAAGGATGGTTTGGTTAGCTTGAAGATGGTAGATGTTAATGGTATTAAAGAGTTTTCTGATGGTTTTTTTCTTAATACTGGATCACCTCACATGGTATTACTGAGAGATGATATTTCAGGAATTGATGTGTATAACGAGGGATATAAAATACGTCATGACAATCGTTTTATTGAAGGGGGTGGTACTAATGTTAATTTTATGACGATAAAAGATTCAGGCAAATTGTCTGTTCGAACATTTGAAAGGGGTGTGGAAGATGAAACTTGGTCGTGTGGTACTGGTTCCGTGGCTTCGGCCATGGTTGCTAATTATATGAATGAGTCGCAAAATTGTTTTGATATTGAAGTGCCTGGAGGTAAACTGAAAGTTAGATTTGATGTTATAGGTAAAGGGTGCTATAATAATGTATGGTTGGAAGGTCCGGCCACGTTTGTTTTTGAAGGAGATTTTATTGTATAAAGAATGGATTTTAAACTGACATCCGACTTTAAACCAACAGGCGATCAGCCGGAAGCCATTAGGCAACTGGTTGAAGGATTAGAGGCTGGCATTCCGTATCAAACCCTTTTGGGAGTTACAGGTTCGGGGAAAACCTTTACCGTAGCCAACGTGATTGAAAAAATTCAAAGGCCGGTTTTAATTTTAAGTCATAATAAAACACTTGCTGCTCAGTTATATGGTGAGTTTAAGAATTTTTTCCCAAATAATGCGGTCGAATATTTTGTCTCCTATTACGATTATTACCAGCCCGAGGCCTATCTTCCAGTTACGGATACTTATATTGAAAAGGATCTGGCTATAAATGACGAGATTGAGAAGTTGCGACTAAGCACAACAACTGCCTTGTTATCGGGAAGAAGGGATGTTATTGTTGTCTCTTCGGTTTCGTGTTTATATGGCATTGGTAATCCGGAGGATTTTCATTCAAATGTAATTTCTATTACAAAAGGAGAGAAGTTGGTGCGTAATGTTTTTCTGCGCAAATTGGTCGACAGTTTGTATTCGCGTAATGAGGTTGAATTTAATCGGGGTCATTTTAGGGTTCGAGGTGAAACTGTAGATGTTTATCTTGCTTATACCGATCATGCTGTAAGGGTAATATTTTGGGGTGATGAAATTGAGACCATTGAAACGTTTGATCCTGTAAACAATATAAAACTTGATAATCCTGATAGTTTGATAATTTATCCGGCAAATATTTTTGTGACAACACGCGAACGAATTAATCAGGCAATAAGTTATATTCAGGACGATTTGGTTACCAGGTTGGCCTTTTTGCGTGAACAGGGTAAAAATATGGAAGCTAAACGCCTTGATGAGCGGGTAAACTATGATTTGGAGATGATAAGGGAGTTGGGATATTGTCCTGGAATTGAGAATTACAGTCGTTATTTTGATGGGAGACTGCCCGGTACGCGTCCGTTTTGTTTGATGGATTATTTTCCTGATGATTTTTTGGTGGTTGTTGATGAAAGTCATGTAACTCTTTCACAGGTAAAGGCCATGTATGGAGGGGATTTTAGCCGAAAGCAAAATCTTGTAGAATATGGGTTTCGTTTACCGGCAGCAATGGATAACAGGCCTTTAAAGTTTGACGAATTTGAGAAATTGGCCAAGAGTATCTTGTATGTAAGTGCCACGCCTGCCGATTATGAAATTCAAAGGAGCGAAGGTGTTATTATTGAACAGTTAATTCGTCCTACCGGCTTACCAGATCCGGTAATTGAAGTACGTCCAAGTTTGAATCAGATTGATGATTTGATTGAAGAGATTCAAATGCGCACTAAGATTGAAGAGCGTGTCTTGGTTACTACATTGACCAAACGAATGGCCGAAGAGCTGACGAAATATTTAACCCGCATGGGAATTCGTTGTGAATATATCCATTCGGATGTAGTGACTTTAGACCGTGTGAAAATTATGGAAGGCCTAAGGGAAGGTGCTTTTGATGTGTTGGTTGGGGTGAATCTTTTACGAGAGGGTTTGGATTTGCCTGAAGTATCGTTAGTAGCTGTTTTGGATGCCGATAAGGAAGGTTTTTTACGATCGGCACGTTCTCTAACTCAAACTGCAGGAAGAGCTGCCCGAAACCTGAATGGTAAAGTAATCATGTATGCCGATACTATAACACGTTCGATGAAAGAGACTATTGATGGTACCAATTACCGCCGCGAAAAACAATTGGCCTATAATGCAGCGCATGGTATTACACCACGTCAGATAATAAGGAAAAAAGGAAGTGCAATGCCCGGCAGTGTTGCAGGTAAAGAAATGGAGAATGCTTATTATGAGCCTGAAAAGGCTGATGTAGCTGCTGATCCGGTTGTGGCTTACATGACGCCGCATGCTTTAGAAAAGGCTATTGAAAAAACAAAGAAGGCCATGCAGAATGCCTCTAAGGATCTTGATTTCATTTCGGCCGCCCAATATAGGGACGAAATGTACCGGCTTCAGAGTTTGCTTAATGAGAGAAAATCAGGAAGTAGTATTGGGAAAAGATAGAAGGCAAAAGGTGCAAGGTAAAATAGGTAGAAGATAAAAGGTTCTAGGTTAGTAGAAAACAAGCGTGGGTTAAATAATGCTGAGTGAATAACTTTAGTAAATAGTGCTTTTTTGGAAATAATCCACAACAACTTATCAAAGTTGCAATAATTAGATAATTAATTAAAACAAAATGGCGGAGGGACTTTAAAGTCTCACTCCGCCATTTTTTATGCTATTCTATTACCTAAAATCAAAACGAACTTAACGTCTCCGCAGGTGACTGCTTGGTTTACGTTTTTTGGTTTTTTGTTGGAAGAACTTACGAGTTTTCTGGTAAGTTTTTCTGTTATAACGGGGCTCGTTACGCCATTTGCTATCTTTGATAAGGTAAGTAACACCAACGGTAATGTTGTAGTAGAAATCATAAGGATCGGTTTTATACTCAAGGCCAGTACCTCCGTACCACACATCATGAACATCCATCTTATCACCCAACACCATGTTTCCATCTACCTCAAAATTGGCGCTTATGTTTGGTGTTATCCAAAAAGAAGCACCACCTCCTAAACCAACTAATGGGGCTACTTCTGAAACTTTTCGCCATTCCGAACCAGCCGGATTTCCGCTTGCTTCGCCCCAATACTCGGTAGCACTATAAAAAACCATTCCAGCCTGCAATAAAAAATAAGGTTGAAAAGTTCTTTCCTTAAAATAACCTAATAAATGGTTCAGTGGTCGATATGTTCCGCCAACAGTTCCTTCAATATAGATGTTTTCAAAAGTGGCATATGGAATATCTGTATCACCAAAAAGCTGAGTTCCCTGCATGGCTCCACCCATCAACTGAACACGTGCAGACAGATACTTTGACATTTCGCGGTCGGCTGTAACACCTACTGAATAGCTGGCTCTTGATTTATCAACAAGGTCACCAAAAAAAACATTTAAACCTGCTTTTGGAGTGATTGTTAATCCTTCCTGTATATTAAACATTTTTCTTCGTGAACCTCTGCGATATTGAGAAAACGCTGAGGTGCTGATTATCAATACCGCCAGTGCTATGATCCACTTTTTTTTACTTTTACGCATTTATCAGATATCTTGATTATGTGTAAGATTGTTAATATGCTGCAAATTTGGTGAAAACTTTAAAAAAACGGAAACTCAAAACACTAAAAAGATGAAATATAATACTTTTTATTCTATATTTTTTACAGACTAAGCTTTTTACACTATGATTGTACCTATTTTTTACATTAAAACATTTATGATAACGATTTTTCTTTGGCAAAAGAACCTAGCATAAAATAAATGAAAATATCAGACAGGTTATTTAAAATGCTGTTATTTTTTGTCTTAAAATTAAGTGATTACAATTACAATTACAAATTCTCTTATTAGGAATATATTTAGTTTATGTATTTTGATAAATTCATAATGTTTCGTGTATTCAGTACGTCTTTTGCTTCAGGAGTGTAAAGTTGTTCAATTTCAGTTTTATAGGTGGCTTCAACTGTACGACGAACTACCTTCATTGTACTGTTTAACATTTTATTTTCTTCGGTAAAGGGTTCAGGAAGAATTGCAAAAGTTGTAGGAAGCCATCTCTGTGGAAACAGGCTTTCCATCTTGCCTCCTTTTTTAAACTGGGCTATTTCATCCAAAATTGAGCTGATAACAAGCGAACCAATCTCGCTTTTATGTGGATTGTTCTTAATCAGTTGTTTTATCTTTTCAGCGTTTGGAACAACTAATGCTACAGTATAAGCGCTTTGGTTATTATAAAGCAAAAACTGATCAATCAACGGGCAATGATCAATAATTGCTTCTTCTATTCCTTCGGGACTATATTTTTCTCCATCGTGGCCAATTAACAAACTTTTAAAGCGTCCAAGAACATACAGATAGTTCTCTTTATCAATGTAGCCCAAATCGCCGGTAAATAGCCAGTTGTCTTTAATAGTTTCTTTTGTGGAAGCTTCATTTTTCCAGTATCCCAGCATGACATTCTCACCGCGCACCAATATTTCACCCGTTTGGCCCTGAGAAACATCCACACCTTTTTCGTCACATATTCGTAGTTCAAGGTTCTGAACAATTTTTCCTGAGGAACCCATTTTATGATGATCAGGGGTGTTGGCCGAAATGATGGGAGCCGCTTCGCTTAAACCATATCCCTGATACATAGGTATGCTAAGGGCGTAAAAAAACTTTTGTAACTCAAGATCCAACAGTGCCCCGCCTCCAATAAAAAATTTTAAATTACCACCAAATTTGCTTCGAATAGTATTAAATATTATTTTATCAAATAGAAGACCAATGGGGCGCGTTAATAATTTCAATCCTTTACCCTTATCATTTCCGGTTCCATTATACCAGTATGCATGGATTATGGCTATTCTGAATAACAACCATGCAATCTTGCCTTTGCTTTGAATGCCTTTTTCAATGCTTTTACGGAAATTTTTTGCCAGCGCAGGAACACTCATGAGTACATGAGGCTGCACTTCGAGAATGTTATTTGAGAAATTTTTCAGTGTTTCAATGGGATTACTACCAGTATGAACTGCTGCAATTGAAGCCCCCTTATACATAAAGGCATAGAGGGCAGCTGTATGTGCAAAAGCATGGTCCCATGGCAGTACTACCAGAGTTTTGTATTCCGAAGGAATATCAATAAAGCTGAAGGCCTGTTCTACATTAGCAGTGTAATTACGGTGTGATAGCATTATTCCTTTGGGGTCGGCTGTGGTTCCTGATGTATAAGAAATATTAGCTACATCGTGTGGCTTAACCTGGCTTTTTCTTTCAACTACTAAAACCGGATTCTTTGCTAAAAGGGCTTCGCCCTTATCAAATACATCCGTCCACAAAATCTCATTTTCTTCTTTTTCAGAAATTGAATCGAAGACTATTATTTTTTCAAGAAGTGGTAGTTGTTCTTTTATCTTTCTGATTTTTGGAAGTTGATAACGAGATACAATAATAAAACGGCTTTCGGAATGATGAATCCTGAAAATCAAATCGTTATCTGCTTCAAGTTTGATAGATAATGGCACATTTATGGCGCCTGTGTATAAAATTGATAGTTCTGCTACTAACCAGTCTTTGCGCCCTTCGGACAATAGAGCAATACGATCACCTTTGTTTATTCCCATGTTTATTAATCCGGAAGAAAAAATCTTCACCAAATCATGAATCTCCTTATATGAAGAAGCCTGGTATAGTCTCTCTGTTTTTTCCCATATAAGTGAATTAGAGCCATATCGCGATACCCGCTCTTCAAAATAATCTATAATAGTTCCCATAATAACCAGCCTTATTTATCGAAATTATTCCTCTTTGATGATATTTTAAATTTGCAGTAAATCAGGTAACTAATTGATAATTATTGAGTAATCGTTATGGCATACGCCCTGCTACTAACCGTAAAGTAAATTGTCATCTGAAAACTTGCAGATAGAATATTTATACAAATGAATAAAAAAAAACTTGAATTTTTATTTATACCACAATATTTGTTCGTTTTCGTACATGTTAGTCTTGAAAACGAACAACTAAATATATGGCTATGTGCTGATATATAGTGGGATATATAAATTTGAGATATTAAGGTTTAATTATTCTTAATTTATGATGTTTTATATGGTATTGAAATACAGTGAAATAAAAGTTTTGGCACGAGTCTGGATGTTGCAAGTTGCAACATAAAAACTACAATCAAATAACAAATCATTCTGATTATGAAATTAAGAGCGTCTCTTTTTATTTGTTTAAATTTCGTGGTTTTGAATCTTTTTGCTGTTGAACATGTGCAACAATCAGATTCAGATACTCTTCAATGTGCGCAAAATTTATCAGTTTATAGTCTGAATCTAAAAAAGAAAATGTATGATTTCTCCATAGGTCCATGGCGTAAATTGTTTTTTGAATGCCCCGACTTGCATGTGAATATTTATTCGGATGGGATTAAATTGATGGAGCATTATATGAATAAGTCAGTTGACGAAGTGGAACGCCGTGCTTATGTTGACACTATCATGATGATTTATGATCAAAGGATGGTTTATTTTGGAAAACACCATCGTTATCCTGAAGGTTGGATTTGGGGTAGGAAAGGAATTGATATTTTAAAGTACCGTAACGGTGATGTTAACTCCATGACTATGGCCTATGATTGTTTTAATCGCTCCTTTCAGCTTCAGGGGAACTTGGTTGAAATTGGTGTGATGTTTGCCTGGATTCAGGCAGGACGGAATCTGTTTCGCGTTGGAGAAATAAAGGAAGATGAATTCTTAAGTCTTTACTTTAATACAAAAGATTATACTGAGACTTTACTCTCGCTTGAAAACGACTCTTCCAAAATTTTGGTTCTTAATAAACTTAATGATTTTTCTGATCGTATGTTGCAGGAATCATTACGCAACCGCTGTGAAGTGATTGAGGAATACCTTAAAAGTGCAAATATCTTATTCACAAATGATGCTGAGAAGTTGCAGGAATCATTGTTGTTGATGGAAAAAATGTCCTGTGTTAGTTCAGTTTATTACATTATGGTTCTTGAAAAGGTATTTGAGAGTAATTGTAATAGTGAAACCGCTTTAAAACTTGCCAGAGCAGCTGTAAAGAGTAATGATTATAATAAAGCAAGGACCTTTTATCAAAAAGCCCTTCAGCATGAAAATGATCTGAAAGTAATTGCTATAGCTAATTATGAATGGGCTGTTATTGAAATGAGCCATTATAAAAATCTTACCAAGGCACTTTCTCTTGCCCGTATGTCAGTTCAGCTAAATCCCGATTGGGGCCTTCCTTACCTTTTAATTGGTAATATTTACGCTCAGGCTGCCAATAATTTTGGTGATAATGAGTTCGAAAAGCAGACGGTTTACTGGGCAGCTGTTGATAAGTTTTTGGAAGCTATGAAGGTCGATTCAGTTATTTCGGCTGAGGCATTAAAATATGTTGAAACTTATTCGAAGTATTTTCCTGATCGTGAAACAGCATTTTTTTATGGTTATAAGGAAGGGGAGCAGATAAATATTGGTTCCTGGATTAATGAGTCAACAAAAGTGAGGTTTAATTGATTGTAACTGTGTAAATTAGTTGATTCTGCGAATTAAGAGTTGAATAACTGGTTTTTAAGCCCAGAATAGGGCGTAACCATAATAATCGTGGGCTTCACCCATGGTTACTAATATTTGGCCACTTCGTGGCAAAGAATCCAACCCTTAATTCGCATTAATTGCCAATATCCAGATGTTAAAAAAAAGAATCCGGAGTTCGGTTTCTACGAAAAAGAATTATTTAGTACAAACTAATAAAAAGGAAGTGAAATTTTTAGTAGTAAAACGTTTGGAGCTTTTTATAATGTAAATATTAAGGAAGGCAACAAATCCATTAAGCACATTTGAATACATTAGTTTGATTTCTATTGTAAACAAATGTGCTTTAGATGATTGTGTTTCTTAACTCAATTAATTAATTATTTATACCAAATTTAAAAACCGTGGTTTGTTTAAATGGTTTTTCTGGGGTGGTTATGCAATCAGGGAAGTTTGGTTTATTTGGTGAATCGGGGAAAAACTGGGTTTCCATACAGAATCCGCTAAAGCTTTCAAATTTCTTGCCATTTCTTTCGTAGCTTCCATCCAAGTGATATCCGGAATAGAATTGCATTCCCGGCATTGTAGTGAAAACCTCTAGAACTCTGCCTGTTTGAGTATCTCTTGCAATGGCAGCTCTTGTAAGAATGTCTTTTTCGGCGTTCAAAACAAAGTTGTGATCATAAGCATCTGTTGGCAGCAGATTTAGTTTTTCTCCAATTTTTCGGAATGTCCTAAAATCATATGGTGTTTCTTTAACAGGAGTAATTTCTCCGGTAGGAATATCATCGTTCTTTTCAGTATAGGCATCCGCAAATATCATTACTTCATGGTTGAGAATATTCTCATTTAATCCACTAAGATTAAAGTACGTATGATTAGTAAGGTTCACCGGAGTAGCTTTATCAGTATTGGCTTGGTATTCCATTATTAATTCATTGTTCTCAGTAAGGTTGTAGGTTATGGAAACTTTTAGATTACCAGGATAACCCTCGTCCATGTCAGGACTATTTAATGTCAGTACAAGTTTCTGATTTCCCTCTTCACCGGAAATGACAGCTTCCCAAATTTTTGAATGAAAACCTGTAGGTCCTCCATGAAGGTGATGGTTACCGTTGTTAACAGCAAGATTATATTCCTTTCCTAATAATGAAAATTTACCATGATCAATGCGGTTTGCAAAACGACCTGCCGTAGCTCCAAGGTAAGGACAATTAGAAAGGTATGCATTTGAAATGTAAAATCCAGGATTGTCGAATCCGAGAGTGATTTCATCAAAATTCCCTTTTTTATCGGCCGTTTTAATACTGGTTATTACCGCTCCTGCATTAGTTATCTTAACGATTGTACCTTTAAGATTGGTTAATTCAAATAAATAAATAGTTCCGTTATTATTGGGACAGCAAGTTTGAGAAATTGTCATGGTTTATTTATATTAGGATAATTTTTAAAGCACAAAAATAAGAAATAAGTTTGATTTTAAAATTTGAATATTCCGAAAGGTGGCTTTATTTGCTAATCGAACATGTTTTGGCTATGTGCATTGATTATTATTAGGTAATCCTGACTAAATAAATATGATGAAGCGTAAATTAATAGAAATTAATCATTCTTTTTCACAAGCCAAATACCGGCAGATTATACAATCCATTATTAACGCTATAAGGGAAGAGAGAATTCAATGTGGCGATAAAGTGCCATCGATAAATGAAATTGCTGTTGAATTTGGTTTGTCCAGAGATACGGTATTACTTGCTTTTAATGAACTTAAAGCAAGAGGGATTCTTAAAAGTGTACCAGGCAAAGGTTACTATATTGAAAGTACGCGTGTTGATACAGATATTCGTATTTTGCTTTTGTTTGATGAGTTTAATGCTTTCAAAGAGGATTTGTATAATTCATTTATAGAAAATCTTTCGGGCAGGGCAGAGGTAGATATATTTTTTCATCATTTTAATCAGGATATTTTTGAAAGCATCATCCACGAAAGAAGTACTGCATATACTACTTTTATTATAATGCCCGCGATGCTTAAAAATATTGAAGATGTTCTTAAATATATATCACCTGAGAGAGTGTATCTGCTTGATCAGCTTCCACAAGCATTAGAGGGGCGGTATCCCGCAGTTTTTCAGAGTTTTGACGAGGATATTTACAATGGATTACTCCAAGGGATGGACTTGTTGCGAAAATACCAGAAGCTGGTATTGGTTTATCCGGGAGGAAAGGAACCGTTGGGATTTCTTAAGGGATTTGAGCGGTTTGCTGAAGATTTTTCTTTTAAATGTGATGTTATTCACAATTTAAAAGATCAGGATGTTGATAAATCAACAGTGTTTATTCTACCAAGTGACCGTGATTTGGTTAAGTTGGTAAAAAAATGCAATAAAGAAAAACTAATTATTGGAGAAGAAATTGGTATCATATCATTAAATGATACAGGATTAAAAGAAATTGTGGCTAATGGAATTACCACTATTTCTACCGATTTTCAAATAATGGGGAAAAAACTGGCTCAAATGATTCTTGAAAATCAAAAAGAAGAGGTTAAAAATCCGTCGCGTTTGATAATTCGAAAATCACTGTAATTAATTTCTTAAATTATAATCATTTTTATATATTTGCCTACCAGTACCTACCAGTTGAAAATAAAACAAGTATATGAATATGAATGAATTGAAGGGAAAATTTAAATTACTCTACGGAAAGGAAAGTGAAGCTGTATTATTTTCTCCGGGTAGGGTAAATCTTATTGGAGAGCATACTGACTATAATGGAGGATATGTTTTTCCATGCGCTTTAAGTTATGGTACCTATTTGCTTGCCCGGCCGAATGGTGAAAATGTGGTACGTTTTGCCAGTACCAATTTGGTGCTTAGAGCGGAAATTCCACTGACTGAGTTATCCCAAAAGCAACCAGAGGATGCATGGATTAATTATCCATTGGGTGTAATAGAGCAATTTGCAAAACTTAATATAAAAATTAAAGGTGTTGATTTGCTCTATAGTGGTAATATTCCTAATGGAGCAGGTTTGTCATCATCTGCATCAATTGAGTTGGCTACATCTGTGATGATAAATGAGTTGTATGCTGGAGGTTTGGAGATGATGGATATGGTGAAACTATCGCAGAGGGCCGAAAATCAATTTGTTGGAGTTAATTGTGGCATCATGGACCAGTTTGCTGTTGGTATGGGAAAGGCAAATCATGCTCTGGCTCTTAAATGTGATACATTGAAGTTTGATGAGGTCCCTTTGCGTTTGGATGGTTATAAAATTGTAATCAGCAACACCAATAAACGTCGTGGATTGTCCGATTCGAAATATAACGAGCGTCGTTCAGAATGTGAACAGGCTTTAGAAATATTAAATAAAGATGGCATTTATAATTCATTAAGCGATATTGATTTTGCCACCTTTGAACAGATAAAAAACCGCCTTTCCAGTGATGTTCTTTTACACAGGGCTAAGCATGTGATTACCGAAAACAAACGTGTTACAGATGCCATTGCTGCTCTTGAAAATGATGATCTGAAATTATTTGGTGAGCTGATGAATGCATCGCACCGGTCATTACGTGATGATTATGAGGTTACAGGTTCTGAACTGGATGCTTTGGTTGAAGAAGCATGGAAAGTGAACGGTGTTGTAGGTTCGCGTATGACAGGGGCCGGCTTTGGAGGCTGTACTGTAAGTATTGTTCTTGAGAAGGTTGTTGATGATTTCATTGCTATTGTTGGACCGGCCTATGAAAAACGTATCGGGCTTAAACCTGATTTTTATATTGCCGATATTGGCGATGGTGCCAGAAGGTTAGAGTAGCTAATTTGAAATCAAACAGATATTTATTTAGGCTTTATTTATAGAAGCTGAATAAACCAAAATTTAAATGGAACAATTTAATACGGAAGAACATCCTCACCGACGTTTTAATGCGCTAACCGGAGAGTGGGTATTAGTATCGCCTCACCGTGCAAAGCGGCCCTGGCAGGGACAAGTGGAAAAAGGAGAACAGAAAGAACTCCCGGTTTTTGATTCTGGTTGTTACCTTTGTCCTGGAAATGAGCGGGCCGGAGGGACAAAAAATGCTGATTACCGCGGTACATATGTGTTCACCAACGATTTTTCAGCTCTAATGAATAATACTCCCAATGGAAAGGATGATGATGGAGAATTATTTCAGGCTGAGAGTGAGCAGGGTATTTGTAAGGTTATATGTTTTTCGCCAAGGCATGATATTACCATTCCTGAAATGACCCATGAAGATGTTTGTGGTGTTATTGATGTATGGCAAAAGGAGTTTAGGGAAATTGGCAGTACTGATTTTATTAATTATATCCAGATTTTTGAGAATAAAGGTTCTGTTATGGGCTGCAGCAATCCACATCCTCATGGCCAAATATGGGCCAGCAAATCCATACCTGTGGAACCAATGAAAGAGCAGTTACGTCAAAAATCCTATTTTGATAAACACGGATTTACTTTACTTGGCGATTATCTGGCAAAAGAGCTTGAAAAGAAAGAACGCTTGATTTATGAAAATGAGCATTTTGTGGTTCTTGCTCCTTATTGGGCTGTTTGGCCTTTTGAAGCCATGATTGTGGGTAAACGTGCTGTTCAGAATCTTTGCGGGCTTACAAAAGCTGAGAAGGAAAGTATGGCCGATGCTTATCGCCAGTTAACTATCAGATACGATAATTTATTTGAAGTTTCCTTTCCTTATTCAGCTGGGTTGCATCAAGCTCCAACTGATGGACAAGAACATCCCGAGTGGCATATGCATATGCACTTTTATCCTCCATTATTGCGCTCAGCTACCGTGAAGAAATTTATGGTGGGATATGAAATGTTGGCAACACCCCAGCGCGACATTACGCCTGAAACCAGCGCAAGACGGTTAAGAGAAATTTCAGATGTTCATTATAAAAAGTAAGTTGTTTTGTTCAAAAAAAGTGTGAGAAGTAAATTATACCTTTTTTTAATCAGGTTTATATTGGCAGCCAACTGCATTTGATTAAATTTGTACCGCATTAAAATTCTTAATCCCAAAATACTACTTCATGGTACTTTTTTTCGGGGGTAACTCCAGTCAGATTGTGGCAGTTCATGTTAATAAACAATTGCCCGAAGCGGATATTGCAAAGTTAGAATGGCTTTTTAGCGAAGCCAAATTGATTGATGTGGAATCATTAACAGGTTTTTTTGTTGGTCCGCGTAGGGAAATGGTTACACCTTGGAGTACCAATGCCGTTGAAATTACTCAAAACATGGGTGTTAAAGGAATAATCCGTATTGAGGAGTTCTTCAGAGTTGAAAGTGCTGATGCCAAATTTGATCCAATGCTTAAAAAATTGTATAAAGATATGGATCAGGATCTTTATACTATTAGTAAACAAGCTGATTCAATTGTTTATATTGATAATGTTGGTGATTATAATCAAAAAGTAGGACTGGCTTTAAGTCAGGAAGAAGTTGATTATTTGAATGATTTAAGCAAGCGACTTGGCAGGAAACTTACCGATAGTGAGGTGTTTGGTTTTTCACAGGTTAATTCGGAACATTGCAGACATAAAATATTCAACGGAACTTTTGTTATTGATGGAGTTGAGAAGGAGAGTACGCTTTTCAAGCTTATCAAACGTACATCTAATGAGAACCCTAATTTTATTGTGTCGGCCTATAAGGATAATGTGGCCTTTGTTACGGGGCCCAAAGCTGTTCAGTTTGCTCCAAAAACGCAGGATAAACCTGACTTTTTTCGTGAAACGCCAATAGAGACGGTTATTTCACTCAAGGCCGAAACTCATAATTTCCCAACTACAGTTGAACCTTTTAACGGTGCTGCTACTGGCTCAGGTGGTGAAATTCGTGACCGTTTGGCTGGCGGAAAAGGTTCATTACCATTTGCCGGAACAGCTGTTTATATGACCAGCTATCCGCGTCCTAATGGTGGGCGTGAATGGGAGAATAGTGTGCCGGAACGTCCATGGTTGTATCAAACTCCTGAACAGATACTGATAAAAGCGTCTAATGGAGCCAGTGATTTTGGAAATAAATTTGGTCAGCCACTTATTTGTGGTTCTGTGCTAACCTTTGAACACGTTGAGAACCATAAAAAGTTTGCTTACGACAAAGTGATTATGATGGCCGGAGGAATTGGCTATGCGCGAAAAAGCGATAGCTTAAAAGATGAGCCATCAAAAGGAGATAAGGTGGTTGTTTTGGGTGGCGATAATTACAGAATAGGCATGGGGGGGGGTGCTGTTTCGTCGGTAGCCACAGGTGAATTCACCAATGCCATTGAGCTTAATGCTGTGCAGCGCTCTAATCCGGAAATGCAAAAACGTGCTATGAACGCCATTCGTGCAATGGTTGAGCGTGAGGATAACCCAATTATTTCTATTCATGACCATGGTGCCGGTGGTCACCTTAACTGTCTCTCTGAATTGGTGGAATCAACAGGGGGAACCATTCATTTAGATAAACTGCCAATAGGAGACCCAACGCTTTCGGCTCGCGAAATTGTGGGTAACGAATCGCAGGAACGTATGGGTTTGGTTATTCACGAAAAGGATTTGGCCGATTTGCAACGTGTGGCCGAACGTGAACGTTCGCCTATGTATGTTGTTGGTGAAACAACCGGCGACATGCATCTCAAATTTGTTGATGATAAGGGCAATGCCCCAATTGATTGGCAGTTAGCCGAGATGTTTGGTAATCCGCCTAAAACAGTGATGAACGATATTACTGTAGATGAAAATTTTGCTGAGTTAAAATATGATATAGCTAGAGTTACTGAATATATTGAGCGTGTTTTGCAGCTTGAAGCTGTTGGCTGTAAAGACTGGCTTACCAATAAAGTTGACCGTTCGGTAACCGGACGTGTTGCCAAACAGCAGTGTGCCGGTGAAATACAATTACCACTTAATAATTGTGGTGTTACTTCAATTGATTATAGGGGTAAAGAAGGTGTTGCCACTTCAATTGGGCATGCACCGGTAGCTGCCTTAATTGATCCTGCTGCAGGTTCGATTCTGTCGGTGGCTGAATCATTAACCAATATTGTTTGGGCTCCGCTTACACACGGTTTAAAAGGGATTAGCTTAAGTGCTAACTGGATGTGGCCATGTAAGAACAAAGGTGAAGATGCCCGACTTTATACGGCCGTTGAAGCTTTAAGTAATTTTGTTGTTGATTTGGGAATCAATGTTCCAACAGGAAAAGATTCTTTGTCGATGACTCAGAAATACAAAAATGGAGAACAGGTTTTTTCGCCCGGAACGGTAATAATCAGTTCAGTGTCGGAAGTATCAGATGTTAGAAAAATTGTGGAGCCGGTTCTTGTTAAAGATGTTAATACAAAACTTATTCACATTGATTTATCGTTCGACAGCCTTAAACTTGGTGGTAGCAGTTTTAGCCAGATTATTAATCAATTGGGAAAAGAAGCTCCATCGGTTCAGGATGTTGATTATTTTGTAGATGGATTTACAGCTATTCAGGAATTGATAAGGAAAGATTTGATTATTGCCGGCCATGATATTTCATCAGGAGGATTGGTTACAACTCTGCTTGAGATGTGTTTTGCAAATAAAGATTATGGAATTAGAGCTGATATTTCAGCATTTGATGAGAACGATCTGATTAAAATATTGTTTAGTGAAAACCCTGGTGTTATCATCCAGGTAGCTGATTTGACTGCTGTTACAACCATTCTTGAGAACTACGATTTGGCTTATTCTGTAATAGGATCACCGGTTGTTGAACGTAAGTTAACATTCACGGGTAAAGGCTCCAATCTTGTTTTAGATATCGATGCCTTGCGTCAATTGTGGTATAAAACCTCATATTTACTCGATCGTCGACAGAGTGGTGAAGAACAGGCAACTAACCGTTTTGAAAATTATAAAAATCAACCTCTTCATTATAATTTCTCAGGAACGTTCAATGGTACTCTTGCTTCTTATGGCCTCGATAAATTACCGGAAGCCGGATCTAGAAAGTCCAAAGCTGCTATTATAAGGGAAAAAGGTGTTAATGGCGATCGTGAGATGGCTTATTCGCTTTATTTGGCTGGTTTTGATGTTAAGGATGTTCATATGACGGATCTTATTACCGCCAGGGAAACACTTGAAGATATTGATTTTGTTGTATATGTGGGAGGTTTCAGTAACTCCGATGTTTTGGGTTCAGCAAAAGGCTGGGCCGGAGCTTTCCTATATAATGATAAAGCGCGTTTGGCATTAAATAATTTTTATAAGCGCGAAAACACAATGAGTTTGGGTGTTTGTAATGGTTGCCAGTTAATGGTAGAACTTGGTTTGGTATATCCTGAGCATGATGAAAAACTAAAAATGTTGCATAATAAATCACATAAGTTTGAGTCGGCCTTTTTGAATATGGAGATTTGCGAAAATCATTCAATAATGTTGAAATCATTGACAGGAAGCCGGCTTGGTGTATGGGTGGCTCATGGCGAAGGGCAATTTAGTATGCCGTACGATGAATCAAAATATCATATTGCCGGTGTTTATGGTTACGAAGGATATCCGGCAAATCCTAATGGCAGCGATTATAATACTGCGGCTATTTGTTCTCTGGACGGTCGTCATCTTGCCATGATGCCGCACCCCGAGCGAGCTATATTCCCATGGCAATGGGCTTATTATCCACAGGAGCGTAAATGGGTTGAGGAGCGTAAGTAGAAATAAAAAAAATCGTCCGATGATTTGGGGAGTCATCGGATGATTATTTTTTTACTCCCAATTTAGAATCACTTTTCCACAATTGCCTTCCTCCATAATATCAAAACCCTTTTGAAAATCTTCCATTTTCATGCGATGTGTTATCATTGGTGATATGTCTAATCCTGACATAAGCATTTGTTCCATTTGATACCATGTTTCGAACATCTCCCTACCGTAAATGCCTTTTAGTGTTAATCCTTTGAAAATGACCTTATTCCAGTCAACGGTGGTATTGGAAGGAAGAATGCCTAACAAGGAGATTTTACCCGAGTTGTACATGTTTTCCAGCATCTGGTTAAAAGCTGCGGTGGAACCTGAACATTCCAAACCAATATCAAAGCCTATCATACCAAGGTCTTTTACCACATCGGGAAGGCTCTCCTTTAGTGGATTAACTACGCGTGTGGCACCCATTTTTAATGCCAGTTTTGCCCTGAAGTCATTGGTCTCGGTAGCCACAACATAGCGGGCTCCGGCAAATTTAGCTACTGCAACACATAAACTGCCTATTAGTCCTGCACCGGTAACAAGTACATCTTCACCAATTAAAGGAAAGCTAAGGGCGGTGTGTGTAGCATTTCCAAAAGGATCCATTATTGCAACTATCTCATCCGGAATTTTTGAGCTTATTTTCATTACGTTGTTGGATGGAACTACTACGTAATCGGCAAAAGCACCATCGATGTTTACACCAATGCCCACAGTGTTTTCGCAGATATGTTGCCTGCCTCTTCTGCAATTTCTACAATGTCCACAAGCTATATGTCCTTCGCCTGTTACACGGTCGCCCTCTTTAACACTCGTTACTTCTGAACCAACAGCTGCAACATGGCCAACATATTCATGACCTATTGTTAAAGGTGTTTTTATTGTTTTTTGTGCCCAATCGTTCCATTTATAGATATGAAGATCGGTTCCACAAATTGCTGTTTTGGTAACTTTTATCAAAACATCATTATGTCCCGGGTTCGGGATTTCAATTTCCCGCATCCAGATACCTTTTTCAGGTTTTGCTTTTACAAGCGCTCTCATGGTTGCCATACTTCAAAACTGTTTAGATTTAATGAAATCACAAAATCCAGAAGTGATGTAAAAGTGCAAAAGCTTTTTTGATGCGTTTGTTGATAAAAATCATAAATTGAATTATAATTTCAAAATTCACTTAACTGTCCATATTGCACCAATAAACAAAGCCAATAACACGCTGTTTCGTGAATTCCTGGTTATGGGACAGGAGCAGGAATTGCATCCGAAAAAAATATAGTATGCATAACCAAGTAACGCATCCAATATCATGTCTGCTAAAATCAATTATGAATATCCGTGTTGATACCCAAACTTTTTTATGGTCGATTGCCCCTTGGGGTGTGCAGGTAGTTCATCTCACTGAAAAACACCACATCCGGGCATAAATAGGATATCCATTAAATATACATACAAAAGTAAGAACATCTTTTTTTTGGAATGATGTTTGGATGTTGGTTTTTGTGGATTAACTTAGTTGGGTTGTTTATGCAAATTAGTAACAGTTTTTTACTTTTTGTTATGAGAGGTAGTTTTTTATTGGTTTTTATATTATTGAGATTCTGTCTGGCTCCGGTTATTGCCCAAACAATTGATTCAGGGTTTATAAAACAATGGGATGAATTATTGAAGGTTGATGATAATGAGAAAAACTTTCGATTTCAAAATTTCATTGAATCAGTTAAGGAAGAATTAGTTTTTTCAGAGACAGGCAATACTCCAAAGCTATTTCCTTTACAATGGGGTTATCAGTTTTCGGGTGATTCAACTCTTCTTGTATGTTCAGGTGTGCTACCTTATGAGTATCAGAAAAGTAAGTTAATAGTTTTTATTGTTGATTGTAGAGGTGAAAAAATGGCTTATTCTTTTACAAGGTTGCTGGAAAGTGTGCCTACAGCTGAAAAAAAGTCAGAACCAAAGTTGATAAAAACTGAATCAGGGTATTCACTAGATATATTAATTGGCACATCATCATTGATAAACGTGCCAGATCTTGACCTTAAAATTTTACTTTCAAGGCTTGGTAACTGTCGGGTTGATGAGCAGAAGGTTGAGTTAAGTGAAGAGATATGGAAAAGACTAAAACCTTTAATGAGTTCAGAGCAGTATTTTCAGGACAGCTTTAATGGTTACGATGAATTATCAACCCTTAATTCTCAGGATGGACAAATAAAAATTTGTACTTGGAATATTGAGAATAATAATGGTGTTAACAGTTTTTTCGGTGGACTGGGCGTGAATTCTCCTTCCGGAATAAAAACATATGAATTAATAGATAATTATCAGGAAGTACGTTCACCGGAACAAGCCACCCTTACTCCTTCAAAATGGTACGGGGCCATATATTACGATTTGATTGAAACAAAATCCAAAGGCAATATCTATTATACCCTGATTGGTTATAATGGTAACAATGCATTTTCGCAAATAAAAGTGGTTGATGTTTTGGTTGTTTCACGAGGTAATAATCCCAATCCACGCTTTGGGCATTCTGTTTTTAGTGATGGAAAACGTACCCGCCGGCGATTGGTGTTTGAATACAGTAATCGTGCTGTTATGATGCTCAGATACGATGTATCAAAAAAAATGATTGTAATGGATAACCTGGCTCCTGCCGAACAGGTTTATCAAAATGATTTCAGATATTATGGCCCTGATTTTTCCTATAATGGGTTGAAATTTGAAAAAGGGAAATGGGTTTTGTATACTGAGATTGATATACGTAATACTGCTAAGACGAAAAATAACTAGCTCAAAGCATATACTAATTGAATACTAAACTCATATCATGAAGGAAATAGTTATAATTGGTGCTGGTAATGTGGCCACTCATTTAACTTTGGCATTTAAAAATGCTGGTTTTATAATTAAACAAGTGTTCAGCAGGAACATCTCCAATGCCGATTGTTTGGCTACGTTGGTTGATGCTGAACCAATATCTGATTTAAAGTCGATATATAAGGAAGCAGCGTTTTATGTTATTTCCGTTTCAGATGCTGCCATAAAACAGGTGGTTGAAGATATGCCGCAGGTTCAGGGAATTGTGGTTCACACTGCCGGAAGTGTTCCGCTATTAGTACTTGAGAAGTTTGAAAAACATGGTGTTCTATATCCTTTTCAAACTTTCACCAAAGACAGGGGAGTTGATTTTATAAATGTGCCGGTATTAGTTGAAGGTAATCGCTCCGATGTGCGACATGCATTGGTTGATTTGGCTTCTTCAATTAGTGAGAATGTTCAAAAAGCCAATAGCAATAAACGCGCAACGCTGCATGTGGCTGCTGTTTTTAGTTCAAATTTTGTTAATCATATGTTTGCAATTTCTCAGGACTTAATGACAAAGTCGAGTCTTGATTTTAACCTTCTTAAGCCTTTGATTGCTGAAACTACGCAAAAAGCGCTTTCAATGAATCCTATTGATGCTCAAACAGGACCAGCCCGACGGAAGGATTTTGGAATTATGCAGGATCATCTTGAAAAATTGAATGAAACAGAAATATATAAAGAAATCTACGGATTAATGTCGAAAAGTATTGTTGAAACTTATTATCCTGGCTCACATTTTTTTAGTTAGTTTATTGATGCAGATATTGATTACCTGACCCAATAGGATGACTACTACTTACTATTTTCAAATAAAATTCAGTAAATTCGCAACAAAGATGAAATGAATGAGCAATTTTAAGGAAGATTTGATGAAAGTCAAGGCATTTGCCTTCGACATTGATGGAGTTCTCAGTCTGGATACCATACCTATGCACCCATCGGGCGAACCCATGCGAACGTCCAATATAAAGGATGGATTTGCTATACAAAAAGCTGTAAAACTGGGTTATCCTGTGGCTATTATTACTGGAGGGAATACACAATCGGTTCTAAAAAGATACCAATTGCTGGGTGTACCTGATATTTATATGGGTTCATCGCTGAAAATGGTTGATTTTGACCATTGGATTTCCAAATGTAATTTAAACCCTGATAATGTGATGTATATGGGTGATGATCTGCCTGACTATCCAGTTATGGAGAGAGTAGGTGTCCCTACCTGTCCGGCTGATGCAGTTGAAGAGGTTAAATCGTTATGCAAATATATCAGTCATAAGCGTGGCGGAGAGGGATGTGCGCGCGATGTGATTGAGCAGGTTTTAAGAGCGCATGGAAAATGGTGAAAGAATTTATGGTTGTTAGCCATTTTAAACCAGTGAAATTTTTTTAAATTATATAGTATGGCTTTTCTTCGATTGATCCGATTTAAAAACCTGCTGATTATAGGGTTACTTCAATATCTTCTTAGGTATGGGTTGCTATTACCGATGCTGAGGTTTTATGAAATTGATCCGGCTCTTTCGCATCTTAAGTTTTTATTGCTGGTGTTAACAACAGAATTGTTAGCAGCTTCAGGATATATAATCAACGATTATTTTGATGTTAAGATTGATCGAATTAACCGGCCTGATAAGGTAGTGGTGGGACAGGATTTTCAAAGAAGAAAGGTTTTATTGTTTCATGTGTTGTTTACTTTTATCGGTGTTTTCATGGGTCTTTTTTTGGCCTATATCTACCGTAAAGAGAATTACGCCTTGATGTTTGTGGTTATCCCTGTTATATTATGGTTTTATTCCACTACCCTTAAGAAGCAGGTTTTAATTGGGAATTTCACCATTTCCTTACTTACGGCATTGGTTCCGTATTTTGTAGTTTCCCTTGAGTTTGCTGCACTTGGGAAGCTGCATGGACAAAGCATTCTTTCAACTGAGGCCTGTTCAATGGCCTGGTTTTGGACTACCGGGTTTGCTTTTTTTGCTTTTATCAGTAATATGGGACGCGAGATCATTAAGGATATGGAGGATTTAAAAGGCGATAGGGAAGCAGGTTGCCATACTCTGCCTATTGAAATGGGTGTAAAATATACTCGCACAGTGGTAATGTTGCTTTCACTGGCTTCTGTATCAGCATTATGGATCGTTTTTGCTGTAGTTCCTCAGTTATGGGGAAGTCGCATTACATTCTGGTATTTTATTATTTTTCTTACTATCCCATATTTATGGTTAATATGGCAGGTTTTCAAGGCTAAAGAACCAGAGCAATTACATCGGGCTTCGCAGTTAAGCAAAGCAATTATGCTTTTTGGAATCCTATTTATATTAATTGCCAGAAGCTTTTTTGTTTGATTTTTCTGTTTTGAAAGCATTCAGGTATTGGAATTGGCTCTAAGAAAGCATTAATCTATGTTAAGTAATCTTGCGAAATATAAAATTGTGTTGGCTTCCCAGTCACCGCGACGTCAGGAACTTATGCTTAAGCTAGGACTCCCGTTTTCTGTTGAAACCGGTGATGATTCTCCCGAGCCTTTTCCCGAAAATCTTCCGGTTAATGAGGTTGCACAGTTTTTAGCGAGTCAGAAACAAAATGTCTGGCAAAAATACTGGGGTCATCCGGGCCATTTGGTTATAACAGCCGATACCATTGTTGCTATTGGCGATAATGTGCTTGGTAAACCTGTTGACCGTGAGGATGCCTGCCAAATGTTGTGGTTGTTATCAGGAAATGTTCATGAAGTTTATACCGGAGTGGTTTTAAAAAGTGCGAATAAAACTGTAGAATTTTGTACTGTTACGCATGTTTGGTTTAAGCCATTATTGTCGGAGCAAATCGAATATTACGTTGACAATTTCAAGCCTTTTGATAAAGCAGGAGCTTATGGAATTCAGGAATGGATAGGCCTTATAGCTATTAATCGTATTGACGGTTCCTATTATAATGTGGTAGGTCTTCCTGTGGATCAGCTCTATGATGAGTTGCGTAGGTTTTAGTATGATAGAATCATTGTATTAATACTTTTCTTTTTGTCCGAAAGAGTATGGAATTCAATATGACTGTAAAGAAAAATCTATGTTTAAAAAATTCAAATCACTATTTCTGATAGTACTGGTTTCACAATATGTGGTGGCTAAGGAAGGAATGTGGATTCCGATGTTGCTTGAAAAGTACAATATTGAGGAAATGCAGTCAATGGGATTTAAGCTGACTGCTGAAGATATATACAGCATCAATCAGGCTAGCATGAAAGATGCCGTTATGATTTTTGGAGGAGGTTGTACCGGTGAATTAATCTCCGATAAAGGTTTGCTTATAACTAATTACCATTGTGGATATTCAGCTGTTCAAAGTCATAGTAGCATAAAAAATGACTACCTCACCAATGGCTTTTGGGCCATGTCGCCTACTGAAGAGTTATCAAATTCAAACTTGAGGGTTACTTTTCTGAAAAGAATGGAAGACGTTACCGAACAGGTCCTTGACAGCATAAATGACAATATGTCCATGAAAACCCGGCAGGCAATTATTGCAAAGAATATATCATCCATTCGAAAAAAAGCAGTTGAAGAA
This sequence comes from uncultured Marinilabiliaceae bacterium, assembly GCA_964608615.1. Taxonomy (GTDB): domain Bacteria; phylum Bacteroidota; class Bacteroidia; order Bacteroidales; family Marinilabiliaceae; genus CALEUX01. The sequence goes on along the minus strand of CAZSQG010000009.1, from coordinate 41,250 downwards.
ACTCATTATACAGCTGTTGTGGAACCCTTTTATGATGGAAATCAATACTTTCTTTTTGTTAATGAAGTTTTTACTGATATCCGTTTGGTTGGAGCACCTCCTTCGGCTATTGGAAAGTTTGGAGGCGATACCGACAACTGGATGTGGCCGCGACACACAGGCGATTTTTCACTCTTTCGCATTTATGCAAATAGTGAAAACAAGCCGGCGTTATATTCTTCAGATAATGTACCATATAAATCATCGGTGCATTTCCCTATCTCTTTAAATGGAGTAGAGGAAGGTGATTTTACGCTCGTTTTTGGATATCCTGGAAGGACTTATCAATATGTAACATCACACCATATAGATATGCTTGAGAATATGGTTTATCCAAAATTGGTTGATCTTCGTACAGCTAAACTGGAAATAATGAATAGGCATATGGAATTCAATCAAACCGTACGTATTCAGTATGCAGCAAAAAATGCCACTCTTTCGAATTCCTGGAAACGATGGATTGGCGAAATTAACGGTTTAAAAAAGCTCGATGTTATTGGTAAAAAGCAGCTTTATGAATCAAACTTTACTGAATGGGTTAATTCTTCGGAAGAGCGAAAACAAAGATATGGAGCTTTATTGGAGAGTTATGGTTCAATTTATAGTGAGTATGCTAAATACCGGCTTGCACACGATTATTTATTGGAGTTTGTTGGTCGTACGGGGCTTGAGTCGGCTCGTTTAGCTGGTGCATTTGAAAAACTTTCGGTTATGATACAACGCAATGATCGCAATGAAGAAATGATATCGAAAGAAAAGAGTCGGGTACAAGAGGAAGTTGCTAAACATTTTAAAGATTATTATTGCCCAATTGATAAAGAAATAATGCTTGTTTCACTTAAACATTTTAAGGTTGATGTGCCGGAAGAGTTTCATCCCGATATTTTTTCGTTTATCGAAAACAACTATAAAGGAAATATTTCTGATTATGTAAACGATTATTTTGAGAGAACGGCTTATACAGATGTAGCAACTGTAACTCAATTGTTAAATGATTCCTCTTCGGTTTCGTTACAAAATATGCGTAATGATCCGGCTTTTAAAATGTTTGTTTCGATGCGCAATACATATTATAATGTTATTAATCCACAATTTGAAAAGTTAAAGACTCAAATTGACAGCCTAAACAATATTTATATGGCAGCCATGATGGATTTTGAGCCTGAACGTGTTTTTTATCCCGATGCCAATTCAACGCTTCGTGTTGCCTATGGAAATGTTCATGGTTATAATGCTGCTGATGGTGTTTATTATAAGTACTTTACAACACTCGAAGGCATCATGCAAAAGGATAATCCTGAAGTTTATGATTACAGGGTTCCTGCCAGATTAAAGGAACTTTATAAAAATAAAGATTTTGGAAGATATGAGGTGAATGGTACTATCCCGGTTTGCTTTATTGCCGATAATCATACAACTGGTGGGAACTCTGGAAGTCCTGTTATTAATAGCCGTGGAGAACTTATTGGAATTAACTTTGATCGCGCCTGGGATGGAGTGACAAGTGATTTGATGTTTAATCCTCAGCAAAGCAGGAATATATCACTGGATGTGCGATATGTTTTGTTTATTATTGAGAAGTTTGCCGGAGCTGAATACCTTTTGGATGAGATGACCTTGGTAGATTAGTTGTTTGTCATTGTGTTACGAGCTATAATACTCAGGTAGCCAGTATGATAGCAGCGTATAAATTAAAATCAAAAATTACTGAAATTAACTATTCAGTAACACCAAGCTGAACGATCAAAATAATTAGATTTTTCGCTGCTATGCCAATGACATGTTACAGATTTATTGACATTTAGGTCCATTGCTGCACTCAGGATGACAGGCTGACGTTGGGTAAAAGGAAATAGGAGAAGGCGGGCGTCGCCCGCCTTCTCCTATTTCCTTCCTTATATTATTGTGTTGTCATCCTGAGTGCAGCGAAGAATCTAACCACTTTGATGAGGAATTGAATATCCTCAAACACTGAGCATCAGATCTATCACTCCATTAGGGAGGACAATCCTGATGATGTTGTGGCGAAGGAAAAAGGAGCCTGTCATTGGTTGCGGAGCGAAGAATCTTATTAATTATGCTTTGACAGATTTAAAACCAATCTGCTTTTGTAAATTTGGTTTTCAAATATGCCTGATTGAATTTAGGGGTCATTTTAATTTTTTAGTATGAAATTGTTTTCGAATGAAAACAGAAGATAATATATATCAGGAGACTTTAAAGAAGTATTGGGGTTTTAGTACATTCCGTTCTTTACAGGAGGATATTATCCGATCGGTTGGAGAGGGGCGTGACACGCTTGGACTGATGCCAACCGGTGGTGGGAAATCCATAACCTTTCAGGTACCGGCACTTGCCAGCGAAGGATTGTGTATTGTGGTAACGCCGCTAATTGCTCTTATGAAAGATCAGGTTGAGAACCTGAAAAAAAAGGGCATAAAAGCTCATGCTATTCATTCGGGCTTAACTTTTCTTGAAATTCAAACGGCATTTGATAACTGTATTTATGGTGGATATAAGTTTCTCTATCTTTCGCCAGAGCGTCTTTCAACAGAACTTTTTCTTACCAAATTGCCTAATCTGAAAATCAATCTGCTGGCTATTGATGAGGCTCATTGTATCTCGCAATGGGGGTACGATTTCAGGCCGTCGTATTTGAACATTGCAAAGATTCGTGAATTGTTACCCGATGTACCTGTTTTGGCCTTAACTGCAACTGCAACCCCTCAGGTTGTTGATGATATTCAGGAACAATTGTTATTTAAAGAGAAAAATGTTTTTCAAAAGAGCTTTGAACGAACTAATCTTGCCTATGTGGTTCGTCTGGCTGAAAATAAAGAAGAGCAATTGTTAAAGATACTTGAGTCGGTTAAAGGCTCAGCTTTGGTATATGTTCGTAATCGTAAGAAAACAAGGGAATATGCAGAGTTGATTTCACGCAATGGCATCAAAGCAGACTTTTTTCATGCAGGACTTTCGCAGAAGATAAAAGATGAGCGTCAGGAGAAATGGAAAAGAAATAATATTAGAGTAATGGTTTGCACCAATGCTTTTGGAATGGGGATTGATAAACCTGATGTGCGTGTGGTAGTTCATATAGATACACCCAATTCGCTTGAAGCCTATTTTCAGGAGGCAGGCAGGGCCGGACGCGATGGTGAAAAGGCTTATTCGGTACTTCTTTGGTCGCCGGCCGATAAGATACAGCTAAATCGCACTGCCACCATTACTTTCCCCGAACCCGATGTGATAAAGCGCATTTATGATGCTCTGGGAAATTTTTTCCAGATTGCTGTTGGTTCGGGAATAGATGCGAATTTCGATTTTAATATTGGCCGCTTTTGTGCTGCCTATGGATTTAGTGCGCTGACTGTATTCAATAGTCTGAAAATCCTTCAAAGAGCTGGTTATCTTGTTTTTTCTGAAGAAATGGATATTCCTTCCAAGGTGAAGGTTCTGTTTGATAATTTTGAATTGTATAAATTTCAGGTTGCTAATTCCTCTCTCGATGCGGTTATAAAAGTTTTATTACGCAGCTATACTGGTCTTTTTACCGAATATTCCTCTATTGATGAAGATTTGATGGCAAAGCGTCTTAATGTTACTCGTGATGAGGTTTATCAGTCATTGCTTACGTTGAGTCGTTTTAAGGTTATTCATTACATTCCACAGCGAAATACACCTGTAATATCTTATCTGCAACGAAGGGAAGAGCCACGTTATCTGGTTTTTCCACCCGAAGTATATCAAAAGCGGAAGGAACAATATCGTGATCGTGTGGATGCGGTAATTGATTACGCAACATCCAGTCATATTTGCCGAAGTCGCCTGTTGCTTAGCTATTTTGGTCAGATTAGCAGCAGTAATTGCGGCCATTGTGATGTATGTGTTAATAGGAGAAAAACAGAGGTAGCCGATAACGAATTTGATGCAATTACAGATAAGATAAAGCACAGACTGAAAAAGAATCCTATTCCGGCCGACCAGCTGGCAACGATTTCCGGGGTTACTTCTGATAAGGTTTGGAAGGTTTTGTCGTGGCTTGAAGATGTGGGAATAATTGGCCAAAATGAGGATGGGTGTATGGAATGGCTTAAAGATTAGTTGGTATTAGTTCAATTTGACTGATTTGTATCAGTTGCCAACAGGATTTTATTAACTTTGCAGTCTGATGTGTAGATGTGTGTTGTGCTATGAAATATTATGATGGAAGAGCAATTTGAACATCTGGTTTATTCCAGAAACGTAATAGAGTTTGTAACAGTAGGGCGCGAATTCTGTAACTGGCTTGAAAATGTTCAGGAGCAGGATAGGAAAATATTTACTGGTACTGCTCTAAAAATATTACCGTTATTATATCTAAAAGCATCGGTTCTTCCTAAGTCGGAGAACATGTTAGACGATTTTCTGGAAAGTTTTGTGACTGAAGAAGATTATGAGTTTGTACGTCATCATGTGATGCATAAGATGGGCCGTTTTGATGATTATCTGGAAGTATTCACAGCCGATATGCAGCGAAGCGATGCCCCATTATCATCAATGGTCTCTGAAAATATGGCCGATATTTATCAGGATATTAAGAATTTTCTGCTAAATTATCGTACTGCTGTTACTGAAATAATGAATGATGCACTGGTTGAGTTGATTCGTCAGTTTGAACTATACTGGGGACAACGATTGGTGAATGTTCTTAGGGCTTTGCATCAGGTCTATTATGGCGGAGAAGATTTAGAGGAGGCAGATGAAAGCGATGAGAAAGATGGATTGCCTAATAGTGAAAACTGGATTATTTCTCAACGGCAAAAAGATTGGCAAAATGAGTTATTCCCAGGCAGAAAAACGAAAGAATAGAATGCCTGTAATTATAAGTTTTAATGGATAGTAGTATTAGTAAAGAAGCAATAGAGGAACTGCCATTGAGTCAGTTTTCTGGTGTAATTACGGTGGTTGAACAATCCTCGGATGTACCGGGGATTGTTGAGAAACTCTCGAAAGAGCGTTACCTTGGATTTGATACAGAAACCAAGCCCTCTTTTAAAAAGGGAGAAGGGAACACTATTTCTCTACTCCAAATTTCTACCACAGAAGAGGCATTTCTGTTCAGGATTAATAAAACTGGTTTGCCAAAGGTTTTAACAAACCTACTCGAAAACCGCTCTATTCTGAAAATAGGTGTGGGAATAAGAGATGATCTTAAGGGGTTAAATAAAGTAACGAAGTTTAAGCCAGCCGGTTTTATTGAACTTCAGGATATGGTCAAGGCTTTTGGTATTGATACCTTTAGTTTAAAAGGGCTTGCAGCTCTGGTCCTTAATGTTCGTATTTCGAAACGACAACGATTAAGTAACTGGGAAATGGAATTGTTAACTCAGGCCCAAATTGATTATGCTGCCACAGATGCCTGGGCTGCACTTATGATTTTTAATGAGCTAATGGTGCTGGAACCGACATTTCAGGTTAAGAGTCTTCAATTTAATAATTAGATTTCCAAACAGTATTTATGCTAATGCACAAAATTATTCTGAAACCGGGAAAAGAGCAGAGTCTTAAACGATTCCATCCCTGGGTTTTTTCAGGCGCAATTAAAAATATTACTGGAAATGTTGACGAGGGCGACCTTGTTGAAGTGACTGATGTAAGGGGTAATTTTCTCGGTTTGGGGCATTACCAGATTGGTTCAATTGCCGTACGCATTGTTTCATTCTCGCAGGTGGATATTGATGCATCATTCTGGGAAAAAAAGATTGAACAAGCCTGGATACTGCGAAAAGTAGCAGGCCTTGCAGGTAATCCACAAACCAATGCTTTTCGTTTAGTACATGGAGAGGGCGATGGAATGCCGGGCCTTATTATTGATATGTATGCTGGCACAGCGGTTATGCAGATGCATACAGTGTCGATGTACCGACTTAGAGAAATATTAGTTGAGGCTTTGCGTAAAGTATTGGGCGATAATTTGCATGCTATCTATAATAAGTCAGAAGGGACGTTACCATTTAAAGCCGGTTTAGAGCCCACAAATGGATTTATATGGGGTAAATCTACATCACATATAGCTCTTGAAAACGGAATGAAGTTTAATGTTGACTGGGAGAAAGGACAGAAAACCGGTTTCTTTGTTGATCAGCGCGAAAATCGTGCATTGGTTGAAAAATATAGTGCCAACCGTAGTGTCCTTAATATGTTTTGTTACACAGGCGGCTTTTCGTTTTATGCTATGCGGGGTGGTGCCAGCCTGGTGCATTCAGTCGATAGCTCTGAACGGGCTATTGAGCTTACACGCACTAATGTGGAGCTCAACTATCCTGATGATAACCGACATGAAGCTTATGCAATGGATGCATTTAAATTTCTTGATTCAGCCGAGAATAAGTATGACCTAATGATTCTTGATCCGCCGGCTTTTGCTAAACATTTGAATGTGGTTAAAAATGCTCTTCAGGGCTACAAAAGGTTAAATGCAAAGGCTATTGAGCAAATTCGTCCGGGAGGTCTCTTGTTTACCTTTTCTTGTTCGCAGGTTGTTTCGCGCGATGCATTCAGAACAGCAGTTTTTTCAGCTGCAGCGCGCTCAGAGCGAAATGTGCGTATTTTGCACCAGCTTGAACAACCAGCCGACCATCCGGTTAGCATTTATCATCCTGAAGGAGAGTATCTGAAGGGATTGGTGCTGTATGTGGAGTAGATCTACAGTCGGAGAAATGAAAATGGGACCAGAGAGAAGAGAAGTTGAAAAAAGTATAAACAATTGATGATAATATTGTCGATAGATGTCTTGTGTATGACTGATTAGTTAAAGGATGATCCCAAATGATGGGCCTAATTGACTTGATATACATTTCCTAAATAACTATTGACGGAACTTAATAATTACTATTTTGAAGTTTAAAGAGTTTGAGTTTTCTGCAGAGGTCCTTGATGGACTTGACGCAATGCGTTTTGACGAAGCTACGCCGGTGCAGGAACAAACAATCCCTGTTATTATGAAGGGAAACGATTTGATTGCCTGTGCTCAGACTGGAACGGGTAAAACAGCTGCTTATCTTTTGCCTGTTCTAAACGAATTAGTTACTCAACATCCTAAGGGAGTTACTACATTGATTTTGGTTCCCACGCGGGAGTTAGCCATTCAAATTGATCAACAGTTGGAAGGTTTTTCTTATTTTTTACCAGTTTCATCAATAGCTGTTTATGGTGGAAATGATGCGGGTTTGTGGGATCGCCAGAAAAATGCCATTGTACAAGGTGTTAGTGTTATTGTGGCTACACCAGGAAGGCTTATCCAGCATTTAACAATGGGTTACGTTGATATGTCAACTGTTATTCATCTGATTTTGGATGAAGGCGATCGTATGCTGGATATGGGTTTTCACGATGATATAATGCAGATAGTAGGTACTTTGCCAAAGAAACGGCAAACATTGCTTTTTTCTGCCACAATGCCACCAAAAATTCGGCAGTTATCGAAAAAGCTATTGAATAATCCATTGGAGATTAATATTTCCATATCAAAGCCTGCGGAGGGTATTCTGCAAGGTGCTTATCTTGTTTATGATACGCAAAAAATTCCTTTAATTATTAGTCTGTTAAAAGGTAAGGATGTAAATAGTGTTCTCATTTTCTCATCTACCAAGTTAAAGGTGAAGGAAATTCATCGCTCATTGCGTCAAACCGGATTGGATGCTTCAGCAATACATTCCGATTTGGAACAAGCCGAACGCGAGGAGGTTATGCGTAATTTTAAAAATAGAAATGTGCAGATTCTTGTAGCCACGGATATTATTGCACGTGGCATTGATGTGGATGGTATTGATTTGGTAATCAACTTTGATGTTCCCAACGATGCCGAAGATTATGTGCACCGTGTTGGTCGTACGGCAAGAGCAAAATCAACTGGTGTAGCATTGACTTTTATTAACGATAAAGATCAGTATGAATTTTCGATGATTGAAAAACTTATTGATACGGTTGTTTATAAAGTTCCATTACCCGAAGGTTTTGATCCCGGACCAGAATATAAACCCGGTTCACGTAAAATAGGACGAGGATTTAGTCGTGGCGGTAATGGTGGAGGGAAAAGCTTTTCCGGTAAATCCGGTTCTCGCAAGCCTGGGAGTAGCAGATAAATAGGCCTCAGTATTTCAATTTTTCTTTAATTGATTGTTGTTTTATTGTAATGGCAAGATGTTAATCTCAAGCATAATAATAGTTTTGTGTTTTCATTAACAGAGATAGAGAAATAATGTTTTTTTTAATGAATATCCGTATCGATGCCTGGATGGAATGTTTTTCTGTGAGATGAACTATCTGCATGCTCTGTTGGGGCGATCGACCATTAAAAAAAGGTTGGTATCAACACGGATATTGATGTTTTTTAATAACAGCATTCGAGTTTTTTTTGTGAGTCTTTTTTATAGATAGGTTGGCTCAAGGTTTATCGTTATTTCCTCAGAGTTGTAAATAATAAATGCCTTTTTAGCCAAGCATATTTATTATTCGATTACTTAAAGCTTTTCTTAATTTCCCCTAACAGGAATAACTCGTTTCCCTTTTGTCAGTTTAATGATCATTCGGAAATATAGGCTGTTCAATGGCTAAACTATTGCAGTATAAGCTAAAAACTTATTGCCTTGTAGTGTAATTTGGCTAAGAATAATCAGATGGAATATAATATCAATGTGAATAAAAAGATTGAATTACTGGCGCCCGGGGGAGATGTTGGTTCTATTAAAGCTGCTATAGCTGCAGGTGCTGATGCAGTTTACTGTGGTCTGGATAAATTCAACGCAAGAAACCGTGCTGCAAATATAGGCTTCGAAGATTTAGGTGGAATTTTAAGGCTTGCCCACAATAACAACTGCAAGGTTTTTCTTACTCTCAATATAATCATTGTGGAAAGTGAAATCCCTTCCATCATTGCTTTGTTGAACAAATTAGTAAATACAAGTATTGATGGAATCATTGTTCAGGATTTGGGGATGTTTTATTTGTTATCGCGCTATTTTGGAGGTCTTAAAATTCATGCGTCCACGCAACTAACAACTCATAACGAAGGTCAGATCCGGTTTTTAGGAAAACTGAACGCTACACGTGTTAATCTTTCCAGGGAGTTGAGCATTAGTGAGATAAAAGCTTTGTCGGAGGTAGCGCACCAAAATGATATTTTAATTGAGGTTTTTGTTCACGGTTCCTACTGTCTCTCATTTTCGGGTATCTGTTACATGAGTTCTTTTCATGGCGGAAACTCAGGAAATCGCGGAAGATGCAGTCAGCCATGCAGAGATCAGTATATTACTACTCCCGAAGGCAATGAGTTTCCGCTTAACCTTAAGGACAATTCAGCCTATCTTGATCTGAGTGAACTTTCATGCGCAGGGGTGGATTCCATCAAGATTGAGGGACGGATAAAAAAATTCCATTATGTTTTTACAATAGTTGAGGCATGGCGAAAGCAGCTTCAGCGTTTCTATGATGGAGAAGAATTGATTGAAGATAAGAGCGCTATTTATAAAGTGTTTAACCGCGATTTTTCAAACGGTTTTTTGAAGGGCGAAATTACCAGGGATATGTTCATTAACAATCCCCGCGATCATTCGGCTATCCATTTATCTGAAAAAAATGGCGACTCATCCAACGAGAAGCTGGAAAAAGCCAAAGGTGATATATATAACGAGCGGACAGGAATCATTACTTCGGTTGAAAATAAATTGAATCAATTAAGTATTGAAAAGACACCTTTGACAATAACCATTTCGGGAGAATCTGGATCGCCTTTAAAGGTGTTGGTGGAAACTCCAGATAGTTCGTTTTATGTGCTCTCCACCAATAATTTAAAAAATGCCGATACGGAAGAATTGAATCAAGACGTGCTTTTTAGCCGGTTAAAGGCGATCAATGAAACAGAGTATTATATTGAACACCTTGATTTAACTAATCTTAAATCGAATCTTTTTATTTCCTTCAAAGAGCTTACTTCTATTAAACGAAAACTGTTGTTCATTCTCAACGGATCCAGAGAATATGTTGATCCAATTGATGTTCCCATCCTAAAAAGGCACAAAAGGGCAGTAATAAAGCCCTCTCTTTCGGTTTTAATAGACTCGCGATGCGATATGTTTCTTTGCCATGAAACATCTACTGTTATATATTTTCAACTGCCCAACAGTTTTAGAAACGATTATTTGGAATTTGTTGATCTTTTCATAAAAAACAGAAACCTTATTCCTTGGTTTGCATCTGTTATAATTGGTGAAGATTACACTGCTGCGGTTGAATTTTTGCATCTTGTGAAACCAAACAGCATTGTCACTAACAATACGGGAATCGCTTATGAAGCTTATCAACAAGGAATTCCCTGGATAGCCGGTCCCTATCTCAACGTGGTAAATTCCTTTAGTTTATTAAGCTTTAAAGAGAATTTTAACTGTTGCGGCTCATTTATATCCAACGAGATTAGTGAAACTCAGATTAAGAAGATTAAAAAACCAGATGGATTTGATCTCTTTTATCGTATTTATTACCCTATATCCCTGATTACTAGTAGGCAATGCTTGTTTTATCAGGTTGCTGGATGCGAAAAGAATAAAATTGATGATATTTGCATTCAGAAATGTGAAAAATCAACGACTATAACTAATCTTAAAAATAAAACCTTTATAATTGAAAAAACAAAAGGGAACTATAATATCCTCTATAATGAAATTAATTATATGAATTTGGAGGTTGTTACAGATGTTCAGGATCTCTTTTCAAGTTTCTTTATCGATTTAAGGGATGTGAATACCAAAACAAAAATAAAGGTGGATAAAACAAACATTATTAGGCTTTTTGAGAATCTATTAGGTGGAATTCCCGATTCAGAAAAGGATATTAATGAAATAATTTATCCAACCATTAAGGGTCAATATAAAAAGGGAATCTGAAATATCAATTTAGTATCTTGTTTTGAGTTTCCAATAACAAGACATTAAATTTTTTGCAGTCAACATTAAATTTAGAAACTAACGATCAATTTTACCATGGAGCTCTATTCAAAATTTATTGCAGCTGAATCCAATATTTCTGAAAAGCAGGTGGCCAGTACCATCTCATTATTAAACGAAGGTGCCACAATACCCTTTATTAGTCGTTATCGTAAGGAGATGACCGGGAGTCTGGATGAGGTGCAAATTGGAATTATTAAAGAGCGTTACGAAAAATTACAGGAGATTCAAAAACGTCGCGAAAGTATTCTTAATACTATTGAAGAGCAGGGGCAACTCACTGATGAGTTAAAAAGGAAAATTGAATCTACCTGGGATGCCAATGAACTGGAAGATATTTATTTGCCCTATAAGCCAAAACGCAAAACTCGTGCTGTTAAAGCTAAAGAGAGAGGTTTGGAGCCATTGGCTGATATTTTAATGAAACAGCAGGACAATGATTTGGAATCCAAAGCAATAGCTTTTATTAATGATGAAGTTCCTGATGTGGAGGAGGCTTTGCAGGGTGCACGTGATATTATTGCCGAAAGGGTAAATGAACATCTTACTGCCCGTGAAATTGTACGATCGGTGTTTGAGCGTGGTGCGGTTATTTCGTCCAAACTGGTAAAAGGAAAAGAAGAAGAGGCTGCAAAATATCGTGATTATTTTGAGTTTGATGAACCCATTAGCCGTTGTCCTTCGCATAGGTTGCTGGCCATGCGTCGTGCCGAAAAGGAGGGTTTTTTAAAAGTGATGGTAGCACCCGATTCGGAACCTGCTATTGAACGCCTGAATCGTTATTTTGTAAAGGGCCGCACGGCTGCATCTGAGCAGGTTTCATTGGCTGTTGAGGATTCGTATAAACGTTTGTTGGCACCATCAATAGAGAATGAAGTGGCTTCAGCATTACGTGAAAAGGCTGAAACAGAGGCTATCCGTGTGTTTGCTGCCAATCTGCGCCAACTGTTGCTTTCACCTCCACTTGGTCAAAAGCGGGTGTTGGCTATTGATCCTGGATTTCGAAGTGGTTGTAAGGTTGTTTGTATTGATGCGCAAGGGAATTTGTTGCATAACGAGAATATTTATCCGCATGCTCCTCAGAACGAATATAAGCAGGCTGCACGTAAGATAGAATCGTTGGTTGATGCTTATAAGATTGATGCTATTGCCATTGGAAATGGAACTGCTTCTCGCGAAACAGAATCGTTAATCCGTAGTATGCGATTTAATCGCGATTTGCAGGTTTTTGTGGTTAGTGAAGATGGCGCTTCTGTTTATAGCGCCAGCAAGACAGCTCGTGATGAATTTCCTGAATACGATGTTACCGTTCGTGGATCAGTCTCTATCGGACGCAGGCTTATGGACCCACTGGCTGAGTTGGTTAAGATTGACCCTAAATCGATTGGAGTTGGGCAATACCAGCATGATGTTGACCAGAATCGTTTGAAGGGCTCACTCGATCAGGTGGTTGAATCGTGTGTGAACATGGTTGGGGTGGAGCTTAATACTGCCAGTCACCATTTGTTAACCTATGTTTCAGGTTTAGGACCTCAACTAGCTAAGAATATTGTTGAGTTTCGAGCCGAAAACGGGCCCTTTTCGTCGCGTAAGCAATTAACAAAAGTTCCACGGCTGGGAGCCAAAGCTTTTGAGCAGAGCGCCGGATTTTTGCGAATATCCGGGGCTAAAAATCCATTGGATAACTCCGCTGTACACCCCGAATCATATTCTATAGTTGAGAAAATGGCTTCTGATATAAATTGCAGTGTGGCCGACCTAATTAATAATAAAGCACTACGCGATAGTGTAGATCTGAAACAATATGTAACCGAAAAAGTTGGCATGCCAACTTTAACTGATATTAAAGCAGAGCTTGAAAAACCGGGACGCGACCCACGTAAGATGATTAAGGTTTTTGAGTTTTCATCGGATGTGCATACAATCAATGATTTGAAGCAGGGTATGGAACTGCCTGGTATTATTACCAATATCACTAATTTTGGCGCATTTGTGGATGTGGGCGTAAAACAAGATGGTTTGGTACATATTTCCCAGTTGGCCGATAAGTATGTGTCTGATCCTAACGAGGTGGTATCACTGCATCAGCATGTGCAGGTTAAGGTTCTTGAAGTTGATATTCAGAGAAAACGGATACAGTTAACCATGAAAATATAAATGGATTGAATTATTTTATTATCTGTTAAATTTATTCTATATCGTTCTTGTTCTGTTATATGGAACCTCTAGTCACATTAACTATTGGTTGTTTTATTTATGTTGGTTGAATAAATCTTAGGATTCTTCCTCGATCTTATTCACCAGATAAAAATTTTTTACCAACTTTTGAATTTTATGGTTTCGCTGAATAATACCGGCAATCTTTCCGGTTAGCCCGGTAATAATCAGAGCAGCAATAAAAATAATAATCAGGGCCTTTTTTGAGAAGAGTGTGAATGAAGTTAAAACAACCATGATAATAATATAGAAAGGAGTGGTATACAACATATATTGCTGCCCCGAACTGCATCCGCAATCTTTTAACAAGTTGTTGAATTCATTGCTCCAATAGCTGTTCTTTTGATCGTCGAGAAATGGCAACATAAACGTAACATTGTCGGTTTTTTTACCGGCAATATGTTTTAAGTCATCCAGCGTTCTGATTTCCATAAATATTTTTGTTACATATTTAAATCAATAATTTGTATTTCCAATAATTTTTAATGATCAGAGTTCTTTTTATCCCTGTACAAACAGTAATCAGCATCGCATTTGGAACATGTGTAGCCTTGGTTTCGGACCTCTTTACCAATACCAATTATACCACTAACCGATTTTAAAGGAATCATTAATGACGAATCGGTAAGATAGATGCCACAGTTGTTTTTATCAAGGAGTGCAAACAATTGTTGTTGATCTGAAACATTCCACTGACAGTAGCCAGGGCTGTAACGATTTGTGATGTTTATTCCTTTTTCAGCCATGGCTTCTTCAATTCTAGTATGAATAAAACCTGCTATTGTTTCTGCAATTTCAGAACCTACAAGATCAGCGATGAGTCCCTCAATGGAATGACCATCTCTCATCAGTTTTTTGGAATATACTTCAACCTCTTGTCCACAGGTGCCGGCAAATGCAGCTATTTCACTGCTTTTCGACAATGCAGAAGCCACAATTCTCTTAAGATGAAAAGTCTTTCCATTTAGGAGCATATCTTCTGAGTCAGACAGGAAAACAGGTTTCTGAAAAACAGAATAACAACCGCGGGGTGTAGATATTTCGAGACAGAGGTTTATCTGTTCCTCAATCTGATCATAGAGATAAGCATCTGCTTGGTTTAGTGGAACGCCAAGCGATTTTACAATGTTTTGGCTGTTGATTGTTATTAACCGCGAATCAATAACGAAATTTTCAGTACTAATAGCTTCTGACGTAATGATTTTTCCTCCCTGATTTATTGATTTAACTATATCTGAATTTAGTTTTAATTAACTCGCTATGGTGTTTAAATATGCAACAGCACCTTGTGGGTCAGGTGCATAACCGTCGGCACCAATCTCTATTTTAAAACTATCGTTAATGGGAGCTCCTCCAATGATTAGTTTAGTATCGGGAAATTTAACTTTGATATCCTGTACTATATTTTTCATGCTCTGCATGGTGGTTGTTAAAAGGGCTGAAAGACCAACAACCGCAGTATTATTTTCCTCAATTGATTGAATAAACTTTTGCGAATTCACGTCAACACCAAGATCGATAACCTCCCAACCCGCACCTTCAACAATCATCGCGACCAGGTTTTTGCCAATATCGTGCAAGTCGCCGGCAACAGTACCAATAATGAATTTCCCTTTTCGTTTTACTTCACCCGATTGGAAATATGGTTTCAGATGTACCATGGAAACATTCATTGCTTTTGCGGCAATAAGCATTTGGGGTACAAAAATTTTCTTTTCTGAAAATTTCTGGCCTACTTTCTCCATGGCAATAATCAAGGCCTTGTTTAAGATGTCGGCAGGCTGCACGCCTTGTTCAAGGGCCTGTTTGGTTAGTTCATCGGCTCCATCCATTCCTTTCATATTTGGTGGGTAGGGAGCTGTTTTGTTTACTTTTCCAAATTCAACGCATTCGAGAATTTTATCAAGTATCTCAGAGTTATTCATATTGGTATGGTTTCTTATTTGTTTAGAATTTATAGTTCTAAAGGATGTATTATTTATTACTAATGCATTTTGCCATTTGATTAATATGCTCTGGTGTGGTGCCACAGCAACCTCCTATAATATTGGCTCCTGCCTCGACTAATGTTTTTACAAGACCAGCCATTTGCTCCGGGGTTTCGGGAAAGATTGTTTTGCCCTCTTTATAAATTGGAGCACCTGCATTTGCATGAATCAGAATTGGAATGGTTTTATTTACTGATCGGATTTCTTTTACAATACCTATCATATTCTGAATACCATTACCACAGTTGGCTCCAATTATGTGAGTGCCGGCTTCAACAAGTTCTTTGGTCATTTGCGCGGGAGTAATACCCATCATGGTATGATAGACATTCTCGCCTGATTTTTCAAAAGTCATAGTACAGATAACCTCACAATTGCTGTTTTCAATACATGCCTGTACCGCAGCCTTAGCCTCGTCAAGGTCCGACATGGTTTCAATCACAAGAGCATCGGCACCACCATCAGCTAGTGCAATGGCCTGTTGTTTATAGGCATTATAAAACTCTTCGTAAGTAACGTCGCCCATCATTATCATTTTACCTGAAGGGCCTATTGAGCCCATTACATGACGGTTAGGGCCTGCTGCTTTTCGAGATATTTCCGCGGCAGCTTTATTTATTTCATATACTTTATCGGCAAGACCGTAAGCCGCTAGTTTAAAGATGGAACCTCCAAAGCTGTTGGTTTCAACCATGTTTGATCCGGCATCGATATAGCTTTTAGCAATATCAAAAACATTATTTGGCCGTGTAAGATTCCACAATTCAGGACATTCGCCGGGCATTAGGCCTTTTAGCTGTAAAAAAGTACCCCAGGCACCGTCGGATATCAGAATTTTACCATTTTTTATTTTCGCAGTAATAGGTATCATAATTATGGTTTTATGGAGGTTAAGGATTAGCAAGTTTAAGTATTTTCTGTAAAAGTTCCAATAATCGGACAGTTACAAATATCAGGCAACTATTTTAGGAGGCTTAAATTGCTCTGTTCTTATCACTTTTAGTTTGTAACTTTCTTTTTGTCGAAGAGGGAAATTTTAGTGTTTCATTATTCACTTTTTTAGTAGAGATGGAAATATTGTCTCAATTGAATTTATTTTTTTTACCTTTAATAGCTTAAAAAATTAAGACTAGGTGATATTGATTTTACTAAGAAACTCTTAACTAACTTAACCCTGATTATCTATGACCGATAAACAATGGACTAATTTAATTGCCATAGTTAATGGTAAAAAAACGCAACCCTTACCAATAGGATTTATTGTTGATAGTCCGTGGCTTCCAAGTTGGTATGGAGTTAATATTCTTGATTATTTTACTAACGATGATGTTTGGCTTAAAGCCAATTTGAAAGCTATAGAAACTTTTCCGGATGCAATGTTTTTGCCTGGTTTTTGGAGTGAATATGGCATGTGTACTGAACCGTCTGCCTTTGGGGCAAAATGTATTTTCTGGAAAAATGAATTTCCATTTGCCGAAAAAATTATTCATTCATCGGAAGATATTAATAATTTGAAACTTCCAAATCCTGAAACTGATGGTTTGTTGCCATTTATGCTTAACAGGCTTGTGCATGCACGTCCAGCCATTGAAAAAGCTGGGCATAAAATCCGGTTTTCGGTATCGCGTGGGCCGTTAAATGTAGCTTCTTTTCTAATGGGGACCACTGAATTGTTGACCACCATGATGATGGAGCCTGAAATGGTTCATAAACTGATGCGTGTAATAACTGATTTTTTGAAATCATGGCATAAGCTTCAGTTCGATGCTATACCAACCATCGATGGTATTATGATGCTCGATGATATTGTTGGTTTTGTGGGAGAGGATGAGTTTATGGAATTTGGTTTTCCATATCTGAAAGAACTATACGATGTTAAAGCTTCCGTTAAACTTTTCCACAATGATGCTGATTGCTCTATGTCGGTTAAGCATTATCCTGATCTAGGCATCAATCTCTACAATCCGGGTACACATATGACTGCAAAAGATTTGATTGAAGTTTCAGGGGGTAAGATGACAATACTTGGCAATATTCCTCCACGTGATGTTCTGGCAGCAGGAACTGTGGATGATGTAAAAACTTCGGTCAAACAACTTCTTGCCGATACACCTGATCATACACGACTAATGTTGTCATGCGGTGGGGGTATGCCTCCGGCCGTGTCAACTGAGAATATCAATGCATTTATTAAAGCTGCCCGAAGATAGATTAAATAAAATAGGATAAAATTAAGGGGTTGTTTAAAAAGCAATTGTAAAACATTTTCAATAATGGCAAAACTAATTTGTAGTTATGCAATCTTTGAGCTTGAATAGCATTTGTTTGGTTAGAAAATGTCTTTTTAAGCAGTCTCTTGTTTTTTATTTTTTTAGCATTAAGCCCGATAGGTAAATTGTAAGTCGTCGGCTGATAAAACGATTAGAAAATACAATTAGTCTGTTTGACAATCCATAAATCCCCAAGGATTTACCTTTCATCATTAATTTGTAACCATAAATTGCTACTTCTTTTGGTGAAGCATGCAATAGATATTTGGTCATACCTGTTTTTTCAGATTTAGCAACTACATGGAATAAGCTATCAGTAACTCCTGGGCACAGAGTTGATATGCTTACATTACTTCCCTTAAGCTCATGATTGACTGCCTGTGACAGGCTCAAAACAAAAGCCTTGGTTGCGCAATATCCTGCCATGTAAGGTCCAGGTTGGAATGAAGCCATGGAGGCAATATTCAATATTCGGCCAAACCCGTTTTGCTTCATGTCTTTGGAAAAAACTTTGGTGAAATAGGATAGAGTCATCATGTTAAGGTTATACATTTCCAACTCTTTATTCCAGTCTATATCGATAAATTGTTCGTTTATGCCAAAGCCGGCATTATTTACAAGGTAATCAATGCGGATATTCCTGGTTTTTAGATCGTCATAAATAAATTGAGCATTTTCGTGTCTGGCAAGATCTTGGGCATAAAAGGAGGCGTTTATATTGTGAGCAGATAATTCGCCGGAAATGGTTTTTAATCGGGTTTCGTTTCGGGCAACCAGGATAAGGTTGATGCCATTTTTAGCAAAAATATTTGCAAATTCCAATCCAATACCATTGGTAGCACCGGTTATTAATGCAGTTTGAGATAAATTCTTTTCCATTATTTTCAGGTTAATACAGACATAATTAGGATCTGCTAAAAAATAGTTGCTTTTTTGATGTTGTGTTAAATATAGCGATATTCGCTAGATTAAGTACAAGAAATGATGTAACAAACTACTTAAAATCACGCACCATCGACAACTTTTATTTGACCATATCATCTGCCTTTTTATTGATTTGCATTACTTGTTGAATAACAGATGAATACATACGGTTGCTTGGTTGTGTGTACTAACCTTATTGGGTGGGGCGAGGTAAAAAAAGATTCTGCTCTTTAGACGGAGGTTTGACTGCATTGAGGACTCGTGTTGTGTATGTTTCTATCTATAGGTGTATGATGTTAGGTGGTTAACAGTGTAATCGACTGATTTAAAAGTGAAAGATCGGAGCATTAAGCTGAAAAATAAATTACTAATTTTACAATACCTGACATATCGTATGTTTTACTCTATTCAAATTAGTGAAATCATGATAAAGAGAATCTCAATATTAATCCTATGCCTTATTGGATTTGTTCCATTGACTGCTCAGACTGGTGAAGAAATATTTGTTGATAACGATATTCAGTTGATTCGTCTTAAAGATTCAATTTATGTACATGTGACCTGGCACGAACTTGAAAATTATGGTCGATTTTCTTCGAACGGACTTATTGTCATAAAAGGAGGGAAAGCTTTGATGATAGATACTCCAATGGACAATGATAAAACGGAGAGATTGGTAAGATATTTAAAGGATTCATTATATGTTGATTTGTCTGTATTGATTATTGGACATTTTCACGGTGATTGTATGGGTGGTTTGGAGTACTTGCAAAGCATTGGGATTGAATCAATTGCAAATTCGTTGACTATTGATAAATGCCAAGAGATTGGATTACCCATACCATCAAAGCCATTTACTGATTTCTATACATTTGATTTTTACGAAGAACAAATTAATTGCAGGTTCTTTGGAGCTGGACACTCATTTGATAATATAACGGTTTGGATTCCCGATAAAAAGATTCTTTTTGGTGGGTGCCTTGTAAAGTCTTTAAATTCACAAGGGCTTGGAAACCTTTCTGATGCAGTGGTTGCCGACTGGGATTTAACCATTAAAAAGTTAATGGATACGTATTGTGATATAGAAATAGTGATTCCCGGCCATGGTGATTTTGGTGGAATTGACCTGTTGACACACACAATTGAATTGGTTGAAAAAGAGAAGAATAAATAAGAAGTTGTAGTTTTGTAAATGGTAGTTAGTCATCTGTTTACAATGTATTAGGATAATAGGTGATAATAATTTCAAATATGGATAAAGTTCTTTATGATAAAGAAATTCAAGAAAAGGCATTAAGTCTTATGGATTCAGCATTTAACTGTTCGCAATCTGTTCTGTCTTCATATTCAGATATCTTAGGTTTTGATAATGATTTGGCATTAAGTATTTCATGTGGTTTTGGCGCTGGTATGGGTCGCTTGCAGGGAACTTGTGGAGCAGTTACTGGTTCTTATATGGTTTTAAGCATCTTTTGCAGTAGAAAATATAAAGATAATGGAGATCGAAAGGCCAATTCCTACTTAATGATTCAGGAATTTAATAGAAAATTCATCGAAAAACATAAAACTACGGATTGTCGTTTGCTGCTGAATTGTGATTTAAAAACAGAAATGGGGCAAGAATATTTCCATGATAATAACCTGATGGACAATGTTTGTAAGAATTGCATTAAGGATTCAATTCATTTGATAAATGAACAAATGGAAAATGCAAGGATTGAGCCCTGATAATTTCCGCAAGGCGTCTTATCTTAGTTTTATCTACAAAAAAAGAAGTTACTTGAGGTAACTTCTTTTTTTTTCAAAAAATTTGTTTAGCTATTATTGTGTTACTGCGTTGCCATCCAGTACAACGGCTGTTTGAGCCAGTGCTTTGCCATTTATTGATGCACCGGTTTGAAAGGTTATGCCCGTCATAGATAATATTGTACCTTCAAAATGTGAGGTGGTTCCTAAAGTGGCCTGACCGGCTACTTGCCAAAAAATGTTGGAGGCCTGGGCATCACCGCTTAAGATGATTTTAACGTCTGAGCTCATGGTTAGGTTCTCGGCAATTTGAAATATCCAAACATCGGTTTCACTTCCTGAAATGGTTACATCCGAAGGAATAATAACTGTGTTGGTCCATTTGTATATACCAGCTGTTAGTGTTTTTCCACCAATGTTGCCTGATCCAAATTCTACAAAATCTATTAATGACCGACCAGCGGCATCGTTGTAGGCAGTTATCATATTCTCAACCGCTGTTGTCAGATTTATGGGGGTAGGGTCGGCCATATCGGCTGCAAATATTTGTCCATTTACCTGAGCAGAAGAGGCATATCCGGTAGATTTGATTATCGATAAACCAGTGATGTATGAGGTGGCAGCAGGACTAAGACCTAAATCTCCTGTAATGATAGAAGTTCCACTGTTGTTAATGGCTGTTTTGGCTAAAATAACGTAATTTCCGGCCAATCCTAATTCAACTGCTTTTACGCTTTCAGTGCTTCCTCCCGTAGTAAATTCCCATTCATGAGTGCTTTCAAGCGCAAGGCCTGCAACACTTTTAACCGAAGTTGTAATAGTTGCAGTATAATCACATGCTGCATCTAAGGGGCCGTAAGGAGTGAAGGTGGTGATTTCTCCTGCATATTCAACCTCGCCTGAAATACTGATGTCTCCCTGCTTTAAGGTGAATGTAGAGATGTTGATAGTTGATGCATCCATAGCTTCGCTAAAGGTTGCTGTAACCGCTTGGTTACGAGCAATGTCAATTTCGTTGTTGACCGGACTGGTGACCATTATTGTAGGGCTTAAGCTCTCTGTCTTGTCATCATCTTTACAGCTTGTCATTAGCACTATTGGCAACAACATAGATGCAATTGGTAGAATTGTTTTTAGTTTCATACTTTTTATTTATTGTAAGTATTTATTATCTGTTCGTTTGATTTTTTGTTCTAAAAAATCTTGCGGCCCTGAATTATCCTTAATAACACGGCAATAACGGCTATTACTAAAAGAACGTGGATAATACCTCCTGCTTGAAAGCCAATAAATCCAATCAGCCAAAGAATAATTAGAACAACCGCAATTATGTAAAGTAAATTCCCCATGATTTTAAGATTTTAGGTTGATATTAATTGTTAACAAAGATGAGACTATTACAAGGGTAAGCTGTTACATAAGTAATATTATATATTACATAATTCACATGTTTCGATACGTAAATTAATCAGGATGTTGGATTGTGATGCAAGGTGAATTAAAATACAAATAGCTACTGGATGTAGTAACACTTATCTTCAACCTTAGCGGCCGAATATCCTCAGATGTGAGTATTTAAGGAGATAAAACGGTTCTGGGTAATTATTAGTATAACGGTATGTGTGATGCCAACAGCAAGGGAAATATAAGGAATCACGATTTGAATATTGTTACTTTTTCCTAAATATTGAAGCTATTGTTTTACCGATAACATCAATTTTTTCAATTGTTTCGAGTAATGATGGATAGGTGAGATCAACTTTTTCTTTTTCCGATAATGATAATTGCGATGGATAGATTAGCATATAATTTTGCTCCTTGAAATATTGGTTTATGTAAGCAGGAATATGTGCCATGGTGTTTTTATACGAAGGAAGATTTTCACGACTTAGAACGATGGTTACATTATCGTTTTTACGCACTTGGTTTTTTATTGCTTCTAATTCATCCCAGTTATTAAACTCATTGAATTCTACTTCAATGGGGTGAGTAAAATGAATGTCACGGATTATTTTAATGGTGGCAGCCGATGCATAAAAAACGATGGTGGCTCCGGTGTTTAATGCAATGTTCCATATTTTTGCCATCCAGAACGAAAATCCGGTTTCGCTTTCAGCATTTTCAGGAATGATAACAATATGGCGCCTGATAGTTGAAATGGGTTGATACGTATGGTAAATGTAGGTTGTAATATTTGTATTTGCCAGTATGTTATCGGTGAATTTACCGAGAAATGAATCAGACAGACCTTTATTTCCCTGAAGGCCCAGTATAAGGTCGGTAATGTGTTGTTCTTTTATTACATGAGTGATCCCTTTTACAGGACTAACGTCGTAACGCAGTAAGGTTTTTATTTCCAAATCGATAGCCGAAGCTGCGATTTTTGCTTTGTCAAGTAATTTTTTTGCTTTTATTGCTGCATCAGGATCTGATTCATCACCGTTGATGATGTTTAAAGTGAAGATATTTTCTTTATTGCTCTTTGATTTGATAATGGTGCTGATATTAATTAGTTCTTCGATGGTATTTGGATTACTCACCGGAATAAGTATCTTTTCGGGATTGTCAAAATCTTCTTCATACGATTGATCAGAAATAGCTATGCTTTGGGCGCTTTTTTGAGTTGCAAACGATGCAATAGTGCATGTCACTAATATCATGATGATGGTACCGTTCAAAATGCTCTCGTTTAAAAGCCTGATTGGTTCTCCTAGTTCATTGTGTCCTAATATTATATTGTAGCCAATTAAAACCGCTGCCAACGTTGCAGCTGCCTGAGAGTTGGTTAAACCAAAAATCAACTGGCGTTCATCCAGAGAAAAACTAAAACTCTTTTGTGTTAACCATGCGGCTGAGAATTTTGCCAGAGTGGCCACAACACTCATAACTACTGCCACTATTATGGTTTCCAGGCTACTGAAAGCCTTGTAATTGATAAGCATGCCTACTCCTATTAAAAAGAAAGGAATAAAAATGGCATTTCCTACAAAGCTTACGCGGTTCATCAGAGGAGAGGTTCGGGGAATTAGTCTGTTAAGTGCCAGTCCTGCCATAAAAGCCCCAATTATGGGCTCTATACCGGCTAACTGAGATAAAATGGCTCCCATAAAGACAATGACGAGAACAAAAATGTATTGTGATACATTGTTGTGGTAACGTTTAAAAAACCAGCGGGCTATTTTGGGAAATAGAAAAAGAATAATACCGGTGAATACTATAAACGACAATGATAATTTTATCCAAAAGGTATTATCAATGTTTCCGTTTGATAAACCCACAATAATTGCCAAAACCAGCAATGCAAGGATATTGGTTATAAGTGTACTGCCAATCGAGATGTTGACAGCCCTGTTTTTGGTTATACCAAGTTTACTGACGATGGGATAGGTAATCAACGTGTGTGATGCAAACATACTAGCCAATAAAACGGAAGTGGTTATGGAAAACTTCAAAAGGTATATTCCGGATAAGGTTCCCAATACCATGGGGATGATAAATCCATATAATCCAAGAACAATACTTTTCCCAACGTTTTTCCTGAAGTCGTTCATATCAATTTCCAGTCCTGCCAGAAACATGATGTATAGAAGTCCCGCAGTACCAGAGAGAATAATACTACTATCGCGCGCTAATAAATTAAATCCAAATGGTCCAATAATAACTCCGGCTAAAATCATCCCAAGAAGGTGAGGGATTTTAATTCTATCAGAAAGGATTGGGATTACTAAAATTATTAGAAGTATTATTAAGAATTTTAATACAGGGTCTGCTAATGGTAGGGTTATACTAAAAAAGCCTAAAGTCATACTTGAGTTTTGTAGGCTTAAAGATAATCAATTTATGCAGGTATTAAATTTGGCAATCTTTTTTTATTGTGGATTTTATGGGTGATTGATTTGATAATTAATTTTTTTTCTGCGGATTTCAGCTATAATAAAAATCCCGATAGCATAGTGCCAACGGGATTTTTGTTATAGTGGGAGTTTATGCGTTTAGCGTAAAAAGAAGGAGGTGCCATTCTTTTAAAACAATTCCCTACTTGGTAGATGACATAAAAGTGTATAGCTACCGTTTTTTAAATATTATATTTATGAGCAATAGAATAATAAATGCTCCAATTGCACCTGTAAGTATTGCCCCAATCCACCCGGCTCCAAGACTAACACCAAGTTTTCCTAAAAGCCAGTAACCAACAAAACTACCCAATATACCCACTGCTATATTACCAAGAATCCCAAGGCCGCTGCCTTTGAATACCATGCTGCCAAGCCAACCGGCAGCAGCACCAATAATAAGAGTTACAATAATTTCCATTTTTCTATGTTTTTAGTGATTTACTAGTGCTATTACCTACTAAATTTACCTTTAATAAACTATTAAAGCAACTTTTAATTTACTAGGCGTTTTTAACCGGTAACTCAAATATAAAAACACTTCCTTTTCCTGATTCACTATCCACCCATATTTTCCCTTTATGCTTTTCAACGAATTCTTTACAAAGTAACAGTCCTAATCCGGTTCCTTGTTCCTTAGAAGTGCCATAGGTGGTAAAAGGATTGGTGAAGTTCCATAACTTAAGCTGATTCTCTTTACTGATTCCAACTCCGGTATCGGCCACTCTTACTGTGATCATATGGTACTGTTTCTCACAAGATATGTTTATTTGGCCTCCTTGATACGAAAATTTTATTGCATTTGATATTAGATTCCTTAGTATGGTTCTGGTCATGTTTTTGTCTGCCCATAAATAAATGTTATCACATTTAGTAATATGTATTGAAATATTCTTCTTTTGTGTATTTGCCTGTAATTCTTCAATTACTCTCTTACACTCCTGCTTAAAAAGCAATTTTTGAGGCTCAAAGTGCAGCTTGCCTGATTGCGCATTTGACCAAAACAGTAAATTGGTCAACAGGTTATAGGTTTTTTGCGAGGTTTGTTGTATTAAGCCTAAATAGGTTTGTATTTCTTCATTTTTATAATCTGTCAGATTTTCGATCAATAATTCAGAGAATCCCAGTAATGTTTGAAAGGGACTTCTTAAGTCGTGTGAAATGATTTGCATAAAGCGATCCTTATCGGCAACAAGCTGTTTGAGATCTTCAGAATATCTTTTTAATTGCTTTTCCTTTTGTTTTTTCTCAGTAATATCACTTACTACTGCTAAGATTTCATTATTATTTATCCTGGCAAAACGAGAACTGAAATATTTAATTTCATCAACCCCCATTTCATATTCAAGTTCATAGTTGTTTTTATTTAGTGTTTGTGTTATAGCTTCCTGTAATTTATCAGCAAGATTGGGTTCAAAAATATCATGGATTGTTTTATTAAGAAATTCCGAGGGTTGTTTGTATAGCTTGTCATATTTATTAGTTTGAAAAAAGCTTGTAAATCGTCCTGTATTATCCAGCTGAAATAACAAGTCGGGAATGGTTTCAATTATTGTTTTTAGCTTTTGTTCTTGTTTCTTAAGAGCATTTTCAGCCTCTGTTCGTTTGGAGATATCCCTTATAACACCCTGGATGCCAATGGGTATTTTGTTTGAATTACGAATAAACGAAATGTGTGCTGAAGTAAAAATAATGTTACCATCTGCTTTATAGTATTCAAGATCCACTAATCGGGTTCTGTTTTTATCTATCTTTGTATTTCTCTCTTTTTCTATTTCTTCCTTTAAAACTGAACGGATTTTTCTCAAAGATTCTGGAGGATATTTTTCCTTTAGGTTCTTTTTTAAATATGACTCAGTTGTTTCGCCAGTCATTTTTTCAATAGAAGGACTAATGTAGGTTGTGTTAAGTTTTAGGTCGGCAGTGAAAATTACATCGGAAATTTGATTGGTAATATGGCGCAGTTTTGCCTCGCTTTCATGAAGTGCTTTTTCGGCAAGATTTTTACGTATTGAAAGTGCTGCCAGATGAGAATATGATTCCAGCAGGCTATTCGTTGTAAGGTGTGGGTGTTTTTCAAAGGCCAGAATTGTTGTTCCATAGAGCTGGTCGGAGATTAGATGGGCTATTCTATAAAAAGTTGTTAGTTTGGTCAACTTTTGGATCTTATTGCTATTGATTTTTGAGATGGAGTTAAAAGTTACCTCACTAAATGAGTTGGTTGTGTAGATATTTCCGCTTGCCATCATTAAATAACCGTCTCTGCCAATGACCTTAGAAGATGTGTTAAGAATCTCTATACCATCAATGCTATTAATAGCTCTTAAAATGGTCTCATCTGTTACAATATTTTTTATAAGTAGTACTTTTTTTTCTTGATCATAAACCAAAAATATGGCTAATCGCGCCTGTGTATGCTCTTTAATGCTTTTAAGCATAGTTGGAACGATGTCTTCACTGCCTGAGAACGTGGCTAGTTTAAATGAAAGGTTTTTTAAAAATATATTGTCGTAATTCTGTTCTTTAAGCTTCGCTATAAAATTTCGTTGGTTTGTGTCTCCCTTTTCGATGAGCGAAATCAGATAATATATTCCTAAAATATATCCGATAAGTAATAGAGCCAACATATGAATATTCTGAGAGACATACTTGTTTTCAGTGAAGCATATCACGTAGAAATTAAAAAACATTAATATAATACCTATATAAAGGATGTGTTTTTTTCCAAGAACATATCCGGCAAAGGGCATTAATGCT
Organism: uncultured Marinilabiliaceae bacterium; assembly: GCA_964608615.1. Lineage (GTDB taxonomy): Bacteria > Bacteroidota > Bacteroidia > Bacteroidales > Marinilabiliaceae > CALEUX01. The sequence continues at coordinate 14,434 of CAZSQG010000009.1, read as the reverse complement.
GTAATTATTAATGACGAATGTAATATATCAGAATCTGGAGCTGTATTAATTTTCGAAAAATAGCCCAGAAAAACACAAAAGGTCAGATTGTATAAGATAATAGAAAAGGCTTTTTTTGTGCTAAGGATTAAGAAGAGCTCGAGGACTATTGATATTAAAGCCAAAACGATTGATAAAAAATCAACAAAACGAAGCATTAGGTAATCTGATACTAAAATGTCGATAACATAGCCAATGATTACAATTAATGATAAGTAAGCATTCGCTGAACCCCGTATTTTAAATTTTATTGCCGGTCTTTAGTTTTGTTTATTTGAAACTAAAGATAAGCGAAATGTTAAACGAGAAAAAATTCAGGGCCATTTACGATGAGTATTTAAGTTCAGGCCTGACCATCCGTGATTATTGTGCCAACCAACAAATGAACGAGGCCAAGTTCTATTATTGGCAAAACAAGCTGAAGGGGCAACTGCCACCCAAAAGTGGGTTCGTTCCAGTGGTTTTTGGACATGGACACAGTACGCAACAACCGCAGGTTACAGGCACGTTTCAACAGAAGGATCCATCTTTTTTGTCACCAACAACCGTTGACAAAACCATTTCGTGCCAAATAAACTACCCCAACGGTGTTAGCGTAAAACTGGAAGGCCTGTCAGGCACCGGAGTGCTGGAACCACTGTTGGCCTTAATGCGCGGGTAATATGTTCAGCCTCACACCCACAATGACGTATTACCTGTATTCGAGTCCTACAGACATGCGTCGCAGCTTTTACACCCTCAGCGGGATGGTGACCAACCTGATGGGACGCAATGTACAGGATGGTGACGTGTACATTTTCATCAACCGCAGTTGCACCAGCATGAAGATATTGCACATGGAATGCGGCGGTCTTGTTATCTACCACCTGAAACTGGAATCGGGCACCTTCAAGCTGCCCATTTTTGACCCGGACACCAATACATACCAAACCAGTTGGCACGATTTGATGGCAATGGTCCGCAGTGTATCGCAGGGTAAAAAGACGGAAAAAAAGATGAAAAAAATCGCTGAAAAGCCCGTAATATCTAGGTTTTTTGTTTGGTCGTCTGACTGATTTTCAGTATCTTTAGGTATTGAAAAACAAGGAAAAATGACAGTCGAAGAAGAGCTTTTTCTACAACAGATACTGGAAGACCGGGACGACTTTTTCCGGGAAACTTCCAGGCTCAAAAGTCAGCTCTCCGGCTATGAAAACTTCGCCAGTGAAAGGGCCTCCTATGAAGGTTTGCTCCAGGAAAAAGACCAGACCATTTTTAAGCTTAAACAACAAATCGAGATGCTCCAGCGGAAAATATGGGGCAAATCGAGCGAAAAATACATCCCCGAGGACCCGCAGCAGCGCAAGATAGACTTTGACGGGCTCGACCTTCTCCCCGAAGAAAAAGAACTTGCTGTAAGCGCCAAAGAGGAAATAGAGGAATACAAGACCGTACGCGTTAAGGTACGGGAAAAAGATCACCCGGTGCGCAAACCGCTGCCGGAAGGCCTCCCAAGGGAAGAAACCCATATTTACCCCGATAGCATCAACCTGGAAAGCTGGACCGAACTTGAACCGGAAATTACCGAAGTTCTGGAACGCGATCCCGCTCGCTGGTACGTACGCAGGATTGTCCGCCATAAATATGCGCTGAAGGACAAAAGCCAGGTACAGGAAATTGAAAAGCAAATTGTTACGGCCCCAATGCCTGTGCTACCTATTGCCAAGAGTTATGCAGGGGCTACTTTGCTGGCCGATATCGTTATCGATAAATACGTTAACCACCTTCCTTTTTACCGCCAAATCCAGATGTTCAAACAACAGGGCATATCTATTGCCCCGGCAACCATCAACGGCTGGTTTGGCGATGTGGCCGACCTTATGAGACCTGCCTATTACCGGTTAAAGGAACTGGTTTTGCATTCAAGCTACATCCAGAGTGACGAAACCACCATCCCGATCATTAACAACGAAAAGCACAAAACGATAAAAGGGTACATCTGGATGATACGGGCAGTGACCGAAGACTTGGTTTTCTTCCATTACGATTACGGTTCGAGGGCTCAAAAAGTGGCACTTCAATTATTTAAAGATTACCAGGGAGTGATACAGAGCGATGGCTATGCCGTTTACGATATTTATGAGAACAAAAAGGGCGTCCTTCCCATTGGATGCTGGGCACACGCGCGCCGTAAATTTGAAGAAGCCTTAAAAGAGGATAAAACCCTTGCATCATATGCACTGGAACAAATCGGCCTGCTCTACGATGTAGAAAGGCGAGCCGATGAAGAGAACCTCTCCGACGAGGAGCGTGCAAAGCTGCGCTCACGGTTATCCTATCCCATTATGGTGGTTTTTGAAAAATGGATACTGGCCCAATACCCCAAAGTCCTTCCCAAAGGGCGCATTGGGAAAGCCCTCCGATACACGTACAACATCTACCACAAACTTACACGCTACCACCTGGACGGAAAGCTGATGATGGACAACAATCTTGGTGAGAATGCCATAAGGCCAATCGCACTGGGCCGTAAAAACTGGTTGTTCTGCGGCAACCACGATGCGGCCGAGAATGCAGCTATCATGTATTCCATGTTGGGCTGTTGTAAAGCGCACGGTGTTAACTTCCGCCAATGGCTGGTCTTCTTTTTGGAGAACATACATAAATACGACAACGATTACTCCAAAGACCTGGCCGAACTGCTCCCGCATAATTACAAACTACTAAACCCAAGTGGAGAAATTACCGTCTCTTAAGCCTATCATAGTTCTCCGATTACTTTGGAGAAACTCTCATAGCTGTATACTGCTTTGATTGAAAAACAAGACGGGGTTTACCGAATGCTTACAATGATAAAACGTAAAGCGTACTTTTTTTATCAATAAAACTAAAACCTCCCGACTTCTCCACTGCACAAAAATTAATCATTCATTATACTCTTCTTTTGTTTCAGAACAGGCTGAATCAGCATAAAAGATAATAACAAGAATAGTTAAGCTCTATTAAGATGTTATTAGCGCTAATGTATACTTTGATTTGGAAAAATAGTTGCTTTTTTTTCTTAAGTAATGTTTTATTTTGTTAACTGTGGAATTTTATTAAGGGTTAAAAGATTGGTATTCATGTTGTAAGGTTTTATGCCAGACTGAAATATCGTTTGTTATTTCTTTAATTTTTTATCCAAATCCTTCTATTCAATTTCAATGTTATATCTATCTAAAAGTCCTGAAATGGAATTTAAAGAGAATCTGGCTTTTTTAATTCGATTTGCTTCGGGGTGGATGGAATAATTGTAAGAAGTACGGAAGTCAGTGTTTTCTATAATAGTATTATCAAAAGTAGCCATTAACAGGTCGCAGTTTTCAAACAAGGAACCTGATAAATCACATTCAGTAAAATCGACTTCATGTAATTGGGAGTTCTTAAATTGCGTTTTTTTTATTTTTAACTTGTAAAACGAACAGTGGTTTAGATTACAGTTTTCAAAGCTAAACGACAGTCCAAATTTATTACAGTTGTCAAAGTGAAGTCCCAGCATTTTGGCATCTTTGAATGTAATATCCCGAAACGTTGTTGCTAAAAGGTTTACCATACTCAAATTGCATCCAATAAATTTGCAGTCAGTGAATTTTATTTCAGAAAGGTCTGTATTATAAAAGTCACAATTTATAAAGCTACAATTTTCATATTCGCCTTTTGCTAAAGAATTATTTTTAAAATCAATTTTGTCAAATGATTTTCCTTCAACGTAATTTTGTTCCATTTTTAATCTATTCAATTTATGGCGTTAACACATCTAAAACATACGTATTTAGCTGATTCCCGCGGTTGGAGAGTCAAAGAGCAGGTAACTAATCTACAATCCTATTTATATACTCAGTTATACTTTTATTCGCTGCATATCTGCCAATTTCAACCATTTCTTCTGCTCTAAAAAAGTCGTAAATGCCACAAGAATCGCGTGAAATATTAATTAGTATATCCGGTGAGTGAAGTTTTAGCGAAATTTGAGACATCTGGTATGTCATCAGACTAATGGTTTTACTAATCAGTTCAAAATAGCCAATATTTTCAGTCTTGCTTAAAGAACTATTCTTTTGAAATTGGTTGTAAAAATCCCTGATTTTTTTCTGATAGATTGATTGCTTGAGCTCTCTTTCTTTTTTTGAAACAGTTGGTTTATATACTGGACTATCAGCGTTAACATTTACAACAATTAATATATCATCAGGGCTTCTTTTCGCGTGATTTATAGGAATATTATTTAATACACCTCCATCCACCAATAGTCCGTTTTTTGTTTTAATTGGAGTAAAAACTGTTGGCAATGCAATGGATGCTCTTATAGCATCAAAAACGCTTCCTTCTTTTATTGCCACCTCTTTTTTGTTGATGATATCAGCAGCAACGGCAGTATAAGAAATTTTTAAATCTTCAATATTTGAATCAGGGATAAAATCCTTCATTTTATTGAATATTTTATCTCCTTTAACCAATCCCTGAGTGCTGAAGCTGAAATCGAGAAGATTGAATATCTTCATTTTATCTAAAGTAAAGAGCCAGTTTTTGCATTCCTCCATTTTGCCTAATGCAAAAACACCACCTACAAGTGCTCCCATTGATGTTCCTGATATTGAATATATTTCAAACCCTTGTTTTTCAATTTCTTCAATAACTCCAATATGCGCCGTTCCCCTGGCTCCACCTCCTGATAACACTAAAGATACTTTTTTATTCATTTTGTTGATTATGCTTTTTTTGACTTTTAGCAGCTGCTTTCATTTATAGGGTTAATCCATTCTCTAAAGTAAGAAAAAAATCGTGAGTGAAAACAATTATCATATTTACTTGGGGCCAAATCCCTATTATTGGTGTTTTTTGGCGAAATATTTTCAGCACATTATGCAGGCTGCTCCTAATCTGTGCTTCGTTATTTGAGTTAGTGCAGTGATGATTGGTTAAGTTAACACTCGGTCGCCTCTTTGCAGTTTTAAAAGGTTTTAGTGTTGTTTATCAACTTGTAAGCTATTAATGGCCGGGGAACGGCAACATAACGATAGCACAAATGTGAATAATGAAGTAATTAGGCGCGGAGCTGCGACAGGTATTGTGAAAATTTCTTTTGTTCTGGTTCGTCCGGGTTAGGAGCTTTATGATTCATAGGAGGTGAATTATACTGGCAAACCTAAATATTGCTGAGCAACATGAAATAGCAGAAGACTTTTTAAGTAGCGTCTATTTAAAAAGTAGTTTTAGCAGTAACTGAGATTATATCAATTTGGTTATATTTGTCATTGGTTCATTACTTTAACTTGAAGACCCTATGCAAAAAATTAGTGAATTTATGGCTCGTATTGATTCATTAATTGGTGGATCTCAGTGGTTTGTATATTTATTGTTGGGTACAGGTCTCTTTTTTACTATCTACTTAGTCTTTCCTCAAATCAGGTATTTTAAATACGCCTTAAAAATTGTTCGTGGTAAGTTTGATCGAGAGGGCGATGAAGGAGATACGAGTCATTTTCAGGCACTTACAACAGCGCTTTCAGGAACAGTGGGAACAGGTAATATTGCCGGTGTGGCATTGGCTGTGCATTTGGGAGGGCCAGCTGCACTTTTCTGGATGTTGATGACAGCTATGATTGGTATGACTACAAAGTTTGTAGAGGTTACGTTATCGCACAAGTATCGCGACAAGGCAGCAGATGGATCCATTACCGGAGGACCAATGTATTATATGAAGAAGCGGTTGAATATCTGCTTACCATCAGGAAAGGTAATTGAAACAGGTAAGTGGATGGCAGCCATTTTTGCTGTAGCTACTGTGTTTTCATCGTTTGGTACTGGTAGTTTGCCACAAATTAACAGCATTTCAAACTCAATGTTTGAGACTTTTTCGATTCCGCACATGCTCACTGGTGGCGTTTTAACGCTTTTACTGGCTTTTGTAATTGTTGGTGGAATAAAACGCATTGCTAAAGTTACCCAAACGCTGGTGCCCGTTATGGCTGTTATTTATTTTATAGGGGCCTTTTTGGTTATTCTTTACAATTATGAGAATATTCTACCTTCTTTGGCTTCCATCGTTTCGGAGGTGTTTACAGGTGCTTCGGCTACAGGCGGTTTTCTGGGAGCATCAGTAACTTTTGCGTTTAATAAGGGAGTAAACCGGGGTTTGTTTTCGAACGAGGCAGGGCAGGGATCAGCTCCCATTGCCCATGCGGCAGCGCGTGCTCACGAGCCCGTGTCGGAGGGTTTAGTGGCACTGCTTGAACCGTTTATTGATACCATTGTTATTTGCATGCTAACAGGTATGACGCTTCTGGCATCGGGTGTGTGGAACGAGAAATTTGATAACCGTTTTCAGATGGCCGACTTGGAGGTGTTGTCGGGAGTATATGAGGATACGTCGGAGGGGGGTCGTGAATTGCTGGGAAATCATATTAACGGAGTAAGCCCATTAAAGCCATATAACGGTGTTTTAAAGGTTGAAAATGGCCTGATTGAAGAAGGCGTAAGTTTGGTTCATGCACGTTCGCTGGCTTCAAATGTAAGGGTTGTCAGTTCCAATCAACATTACACCGGTGCAATAACTGTTGCAAAGGGTAAATTGATTGTTGAAAATGGTATCGAGATTTTTGGTGAGTCGTTACTGCACAGTGCTCCGCTTACCACGGTGGCTTTCTCCCAAAGCTGGCTGGGTGTTTACGGTAAATACATTGTTTCAATAGGGATTCTGCTGTTTGCTTTTTCAACAGCCATTTCATGGTCGTACTATGGAGGTAGAGCTATGACTTACCTCTTTGGATTAAAATCTGTTGTCTGGTACAAGTTGGTGTATTCCCTTACTTTTTTTATGGCTTCTTTTATTGACACTACAATAATCTGGATTTTTTCAGGTATTACAATTGCCATGATGACTATTCCCAATCTTATAGGGATACTTGTTTTGCACCGCGAGGTTAAATTGGATGTGAAAAATTTCTGGAAGGAATATACCAAACGTTTTCCTGACGAGAAAGTCCCAAAAGGTTAAAGGGGGAGGAGGATTTTAGTTCCGTAAGAACGATTAATTTTATAACGCCGGATTTCAATCCGGTGGAAAGTGGGCACAGCAGATCAAACGAGTTCCGATAAGAACGTAACA
>CAZSQG010000009.1:4193-7169 GCA_964608615.1 uncultured Marinilabiliaceae bacterium | reverse complement strand
TAACGCCGGATTTTAATCCGGTGGAAAGTGGGCACAGCAGATCAAACGAGTTCCGTAGGAACGAAACATTTAAAATTTAAAACATGGCAAATACTTATTCTCAAGTTTATGTCCAGTGCGTTTTTGCAGTGAAATATAGAGACGCAATAATCCACAAAGAATGGAGACAAACTTTACTGGGTGTCATTGGCAATTTAATAAACGAAGTAGGATGCAAAACTATTATTGTAAATGGTGTTGAAGACCACGTCCATTGTTTTGTTGACTTAAAACCAATAATATCAGTTTCTGAATTGATGAAAATTGTTAAAGCTAAATCATCAAAGTATATCAATGACCAGCACCTTGTAAAAAGAAGATTTGAATGGCAGGAAGGATATGGAGTCTTCTCATACGGTCATTCACAAATTGATGCTGTATATAAGTACATTTCCAATCAGGAGTCACACCATAAAAAACAAACATTTAGAAAGGAGTATTTAGATTTTTTAGAAAAGTTTGAAGTACCATATGATGAGCGGTATATTTTTGCTGATTTAATTTAAGATCTACCGAGCCTACGGCTCTCTTGAATTTTGGTATATTTTCACATAAATGGACTAAAGTCCATTCTTACAAAATGTATCGAGCCTACGGCTCTGGATTCTTTGATTATTTTTCAGATTAGTTCTAAAAAGATAAGTGTTATAACAAGTGCAGTTCCGTAAGAACGATTAATTTTATAACGTCTAATCCTAATAATTAAAACATTATCTTAATGAGCACCTATATTGTTATTGGTTTATTAGTATTAGGTTTATTGGTTGGGCGATTAATAAAATCCCAACGTTTCACTCATAAACCGAGCGATCAGATTGCCATGATTACAATTTATCTGTTGCTTTTTCTTCTGGGAATTTCTGTTGGAATAAACCCTGAGATTATTAATAACCTGCCGGTAATTGGGTTTCATGCTATTTTTCTTTCTGTAGGCGCTTTATTAGGGACCTTGGTTTTATCCTATCTTGTAGTGCGTCTGTTTTTTAAAGATCAGTAGGCAGGTTAATGGCGGAGTGTGACCAAGGCCCTATTTCTTTGGAGCAAGAGCCATCACCTAACAGCTATTAATTACCACGTAAACGTGAAATCTGAATATACAAGCATGAAAAGCAGTTTAATAATATTATCATTTTTTATGGCGGAGTTATGCTGGCAGTATTCGGATTAATCTCCGCCTGGTTGGTGAATGAGGATTTAACTTTTTATACACTGTTAGTTTTGGTATTTGTGGTTGGCTTTGGTATTGGCAGTGATTCTTCGGCATTTGAGGTTTTAAAACGCATTAAATTAAAAGTGCTTTTAGTGTCATTGCTGGTAGTTGTTGGGAGTCTGGCCGCTACAGCTTTGTTCTCGTTGTTTTTACATCAAATTTCGGTAGGACAGGCCATGGCAGTGGGAGCAGGGTTGGGGTATTATTCATTATCAAGTATCATTATTTCGCAAATGAGTGGTCACGAATTGGGAATCATTGCTTTGTTGGCCAATATTTTTCGTGAAATAACCACGCTGGTTGCCGCCCCGTTTTTAGTTAAATACTTTGGAAAACTTGCTGTTATTGCTTCTGGTGGAGCCACGGCCATGGATACAACCCTGCCTGTGGTAGTTAAGTTTACCGGGAAAGAGTATGGTGTTATTGCTGTTTTTAGTGGAGTAGTGTTAACAATTATTGTCCCGTTATTGGTTACGTTTATACTTCAGTTTGTACCCTGAGGTTTTCTCTATGGAATCATCAATTCTTTAATTAGTCAATTCCTTTGTTTACTATCAATCGCAGCTCTAATTCTTTATACATTTTAATATGAATAGATTTGACAAAGACCCCAATTTGATTGCCACTCCGGGCAGTACCATAAGTGTTGGTGATTTTAAAAGCGACTACACAGGTGATGTTGATGGAAAGAGTCAAGGCAAAAAAGATCTTGAAGAAAATATTGAATTGATGCAGAGTTTACAACATAAACTGTATGCTCATAACAGGTATTCTGTTCTGATTATTTTTCAGGCCATGGATGCTGCCGGAAAAGATGGTACCATTAAAAATGTTATGTCGGGATTAAATCCGCAGGGAACTCAGGTCTTTAGTTTTAAAACGCCATCCAACGAAGAGCTTGATCATGATTATCTTTGGCGTATTTACCAGCGTTTGCCCGAACGTGGTAATTTAGGAATATTTAACCGGTCGTATTATGAAGAAGTTTTGGTGGTAAGGGTTCATCCCGAATTTCTTCTTAAACAGAATTTGCCGGGTATAAATGATTTATCACAGATAGATAAATCATTTTGGAAAAATCGTTACCGGCAGATTAACGATATGGAAAAGCATTTAAACGATAACGGGACCATTATTCTAAAGTTTTTTCTGAATATATCCAAGGAAGAGCAAAAGAGCCGTTTTATAAAACGGATTGATGACCCGGCACGTAACTGGAAATTTTCGATGGCCGATGTGGAAGAACGTAAGCATTGGAATGATTATATGGAGGCTTACTCACAAATGCTCACGCATACAAGTACCGATAATGCTCCATGGTATGTGATTCCGGCTGATAATAAATGGTTTATGCGATTAGCCGTTAGTAATATTATTGTAAATAGGTTAAAAAACCTCCCGCTTGAATATCCTGTTTTGCAGCGAAATGAGCTGGAGCGGCTAGCACAAGCCCGGATGAGGTTGGAGGATGAGTAGCCGGAAAGTAAAAAGGTAAAAGCTTTAGGCTGTAGGAAATAGATGAAGGTAGCTATGCCCTGATTAATTGGTAGCAAAAGCTGTGAAAAACAATCACGAGTTATTTTAATGCTATTAGCTAAGACCTGTGTTTTAGTTAGGGTTTTTTTGGCATAGTTAAAATGGGAATCGACCAGTTGAAATATATCGACAACAAACGAATGGAGATGATAACGGCCACAGTTAATAATTGATTAAGCGACGAGTCTACA
>CAZSQG010000009.1:0-4183 GCA_964608615.1 uncultured Marinilabiliaceae bacterium | reverse complement strand
AGACTAGCAAAAGATAAAACATTGCGCCCAAAATACAGGCTGTTGCATAAATTTCGCGATGAAAAATCAGAGGCACATCATTGGTTAGGGTGTCGCGAATTACACCTCCTACCACGGCAGTAGTCATACCCATTACCACCGCAACAGCAGGATGGACGCCAAGGTTAAGCGCTTTTTCGAGACCGATAACTGTGAACACTCCAATTCCAATGGTGTCGAATATAAATAAGGTACGACGTAGTGATGCAAGCGTGTTTCTGAATATGACAGCAATAAACACTCCGGCCAGGATAACAAAGAGATACCAGGGTGTGCTAAGCCAGGTTACGGGTGTTATTCCCAATAGTAAGTCGCGCGTGGTGCCGCCACCAACAGCTGTTACAACACCAATTATCATTGCACCAAATAAATCGAGACGTTTTTCGGCTGCAGTAAGCACTCCACTCATGGCAAACACCATGGTACCAATAAAATCGAGCCAAATAAGTAAACTCATAACCTTATTTTTTTGGCAAAGAAAAGGAAAATTTATAGATAGTGAGGAAAGAAAATGTTTAATGATTCATAAAAATCATTACCTTTGCGCCCTACTTCACTCGATAGTCACGGCAAGTTGTAAGCCGGTGCAGTAACAAACTCTTCGCTGATTCAGAAAATGCAACGTCTTTGCCAGCCTTATTTATTTTAAACAATAATGTCATTTCAAAAATTAAATTTGATTGAACCCATCCTCAAAGCTTTATCAGCAGAAGGATACACTTCACCAACACCCATTCAACAACAAGCCATTCCTTTAGTCCTCGAAAGAAAAGATGTATTGGGTTGCGCGCAAACCGGTACCGGTAAAACAGCAGCCTTTGCCATTCCTATTCTGCAAATTTTGCATCAACAAAAACAAAGCAGATCGGGAATTAAAGTGTTAATACTAACTCCAACTCGTGAGCTCGCTATTCAAATTGATCAAAGCTTTTCTGCATACGGAAAATATACCGGCATTAAACATACGGTTATTTTTGGTGGTGTATCTCAATATAACCAGGTTAATGCCTTAAAAAGAGGTGTTGATGTTTTGGTTGCCACTCCAGGTAGATTGTTGGACTTAATAGGACAAGGATTTATTGATTTGCGGCATTTGGAAATATTCGTTCTTGACGAAGCTGACCGTATGCTGGATATGGGTTTTATTCACGATGTGAAAAAAGTAATTGGTCGCTTACCGGCTAATAGACAAACGTTGTTTTTCTCAGCAACCATGCCGGCAGAAATTCAGAAACTTGCAAACGTTTTGTTAACCCGTCCTTCTAAAGTAGAAGTTACTCCACAATCATCTACGGTTGAAAAAATTGAGCAAAGTCTTTATTATACCAACAAAGCTGATAAGCAAAGCCTATTACTCCATTTATTAATGGAAAATAATATTGTTAATGCATTGGTTTTTACACGCACTAAACATGGTGCCGACAAAGTAGTGAAATTTCTGCTACGCGAAAACATTAAGGCAGCAGCTATTCATGGAAATAAAAGTCAGAATGCACGACAAAATGCATTAACCGATTTTAAAAATGGTAAGTTAAGAGTATTGGTAGCTACCGATATTGCAGCCAGAGGTATTGATATAGATGAGCTTACGCATGTTTTTAATTTTGATTTACCCAATGTTCCCGAAACGTATGTTCACCGTATTGGTAGAACGGGTAGAGCCGGAAACACTGGTATTGCAATTTCATTTTGTGATCCGGAAGAAAAATCTGAGTTAAGAGATATTGTAAAACTGGTGGTTAAACCTATTTCGGTTGTTGAAGGGCATCCATTTCCTATTAATGCAAATGCCTTAACGCAACGGATTGCTCCTCGACAGAGAAGCCGTAATATACAGAGACGGTAACCACATAACAGCTTATAGTTTTAACGGGGTGAATATCCATTATGGGATTTTCACCCCGTTAATAGTTTTACACTACCTGCTAAATAGTATAGGTATAAACAACAATAAAATGACTAAACCATGCTATCAGTACAAAAAAATGGAAAATAGCATGATTGTAAGGTATTTTTTTTATCTGGTATAAAACAGCTCCTGCTGTATAGAAGAAACCTCCCGCTGCCAGCCATATCAATCCTGCAAAAGAAAGATTATTAATCAATGGTTTTATTGCTATTACAACAATCCATCCCATGCCAATATAACTTATTGTTGACAAAAGTTTAAAACGTCCTGTGTAATAGAATTTAAATATAATTCCGATAATAGCTATTGCCCAAACAATTGCAAAAATGGACCATCCCCATGGGCCGTGTAATGTGATTAAGGAAAATGGTGTATAAGTACCTGCAATAGAAAGATAAATGGCTGAATGATCAAAAATATTCAGGCGATAACGTAAATCAGGCTCTTTTGCATTGTGATATAGTGTTGATGCTGCAAATACTGCAACCTGACTAACGCCATAAATGGAATATGCCATCCAATGCCAACCCGAACCGTTTTGATAAGCACTAACTAACAAAGCTGCAAAAGCAAACAGACTCAGGATGAATCCAATTCCATGGCTCCATACATTCAGCTTTTCTTCGCGGGGACTGTATTGTTTTATTTTATAGGAACTCAACTTTTTTACTGCAAATTTAGATGTTTCGAATCTGTATTACCAAATCTTGATTGTTTTTTTCAGCATTAAATCAGGAATGAGGAAGTTAGCTTATTAGCTAAAAGCTAAATAGTCTTTGCAAAAAAAATGCATGATACGGCCTTACTCTCGCTTTTGAAACACCTCTATCTCTTGCTCAAACCCAGAAAAATGATTATATTGAGAGCTGGATAATGATTATAATATAATCAAAAATGGATTTTAAAAAATCTCTTCAACCCGACAATCGCCAGATTGTCCATATGGACTTAGACACTTTTTTTGTGTCGGTAGAGCGATTGCAGAACAGCGCCCTGAATGGTCAGCCGGTTATTGTTGGCGGGCTGTCCGATAGGGGTGTGGTGGCAGGATGTAGCTATGAGGCGCGCCGTTTTGGGGTTCATTCGGCCATGCCCATGCGCATGGCGCGTCAGTTATGTCCGCAGGCCGTTTATATCCGTGGCGACATGGATGCCTACAGCCGTTATTCCAATATAGTTACCGATATTATTGGCGAAAAAGCACCTGTATACGAGAAGGCTTCTATTGATGAGCATTACATCGATCTGACAGGCATGGATCGTTATTTTGGTTGCTTTAAATTCAGCCATGAATTGCGGCAGACTATTATACGCGAAACAGGTTTACCCATATCATTTGGGTTATCGGTAAATAAAACAGTTTCTAAAATTGCTACCGGAGAGGCCAAGTCCGGTTCCTCACGCGAGCTGTATGTGGAAGCTCCACAGGTACAACCATTTCTTAATCCGCTATCTATTCGTAAAATTCCTATGTTGGGCCCACAGTCTTTCAGGTTGTTACGCTCCATGGGTATTGATAAAATTGAAACGTTAAGCCACGTGCCTCCTGAAATGATGGAACGGGTATTGGGGAAGAATGGTATTGACATATGGAGAAAGGCTAATGGTATTGATTCTACGCCGGTTGAGCGCTATTATGAGCGTAAGTCCATTGGTTCGGAGCAAACTTTTGAGACTGATACCACCGATATGCGATTCCTTAACGAATGGGTTATTCGGATTACCGAAAAGCTGGCGTTTGAATTACGGGTGCGTGGCAAATTAACATCGTGTATAACGGTGAAAATACGCTATGCCGATTTTGATACACACACCATACAGAAACGTATCTCATATACATCGTTCGATCATGTTTTGATAAGTGAAGCAAAAGAACTGCTGCAACGACTTTACAAACGGCGTGTACTCATACGATTATTAGGCGTGCGTTTTACACATCTGGTTTCGGGCAGTCAGCAACTAAACCTTTTTGAAGATACACCCGAGCAGGTTAATCTTTATTTAGCCATGGATCGAATACGGAAACGGTTTGGAGTAAATGCACTGGGCCGCGCAGCCGGGTATGGAACGTAAGGGAGAAAAAATAAAAACAGGTACCTGAACTGTTCACTATTAATTAACATTGGTGTCCGGTAAAATTTTTAGAAAATCATTTAAATGCTTTAAATAATAAGGATTCAGGGAGGTCTTGTTTTCTTGGGGCTTACTTTCCGCCTCAGAGAATTTCCGTTAATA
>CAZSQG010000008.1:66179-76954 GCA_964608615.1 uncultured Marinilabiliaceae bacterium | reverse complement strand
TACGAGCTGCATAGTCTTTTTGTCCGGCCGTTACATTACTGCGTCCCTCAATATATAAATTATTAAAGTCGCCAACACCAATCTTGCTCACTAATCGTTGCGTGCCGGCATAGTAATGCTTGGTAAAACGATCTTTGCTTACAACCATATACGGACTTACATAAAGCGTGTAGTTGTCGGCATCGTGATACAATACTCCCTGAGGACTGGCATTAATAAACACACCCGTTGATCCTCCGTGACTCTTTATAACCCGCTCGCCTCCATGGTTGTATGTGTAACGACTGGTGTAACCGTCGTCGCTGAGCATGGTCAAACGGTTTTCTTCGTCCCATTGCATTTGGCGAAAGGCGTTGCTAGCCGTATCCTCACGCATGGTGGGATTCCCGTTTTCGTCGTATGTATATTCGCAATCGCCAATCATAGATGCCGCATTGGGTTTTGTTCCATTGTAAAGATAATTATATGTATGCGATGTTGCAACAGTGCTATTGTTTACCGTTTGTTCTTTTTTTAATGGATTACCCATAATATCGTAGCTCATATCCAGAGTGTATTCGGCCTCTTTGCTGCTTCCGGTGGCCGTTATGAGGCGGTTAAGATCGTCGTACTGATAGGTATGCGAATATGATCCTCCAATATCACCTTCAGGAACCGAGCTGTTAGTTATTCCAAGAATATTGTCAACAGCATCGTAACTATACGTGTTATTCATCAGCTCAACATTATTAGCCAAAAGCGTCATGTTTTGGAGACGTTGACGAATGGGGTCGTAGGTATAATTTGTTTCAGTGCCATTGCCGGCCTTGCGGTATGTTAACTGGCCATATTTATCGTAACCCTGATGGGCAATAAAAAGATACGATTCACCATCTTTCTGGCTGCTCATGCTTTGCAGGTTTCCGGAAGCGTTATATATATAAGTCACCTCCTCACCATCGGGATAGGTCATTGACTTAACACGGTTCCAGCTATCGTATTCGGCACCCCACACATAGGTACGTATATCGGTTAAACTAAGCATAATTGTCTTTACAGTTTTAACCACCTCGCCCATTTTACCATAGTAATAGGCTTCGCCACCACTTCCATCTTCAACCAGCGAAAGACGCCCGGCACGGTTATATGTATCGCCTGGAGCACCATAAGTGTAGCTAACCCTGTTAAAAATATTTTTAGGATATAAAACCTCACTCAATCGTTCGTAGTTATAGTCGTACGTTATAGAACCACCTTCCTGTATGCTTTTTCGAAGATTGGGGGTTTGTTTCTTCCGCAGATTATTAGCCTTGTCGTACTCAAATGTTGTTAATCCTGCATCGGGATGATCAACCGAAAGTTTACGTCCCAGTTTATCGTAAACATAGGTGGTTTTATTATTATTAGGATGAGTCACTTCCATTAATTCGCCTATAAGGTTATATTGATATGATACTCGCACTTCTTCATTATCAATATACTGGAGTGTGGAGCGGGTTCGGCCGCGTCCATCGGTAAATGAGGTGGCGTTACGCTCAAGAGCATCGGTAATAGTAGTTTGCAGCATAATTTCGCCATCATTATTAACCAGTGCATAGGCCGAGGTTGTTGAAGCTCCATCGGGAAGAGTTACTTTTATTGCCCGGTCAAGCACATCGTAGTCGGTAACCGTTGGGGTAACATTGTCAGTACCGGTAGTGTACTTAGTTGCATTGCTCAAGGGCTCCACCGTGGGCAGATAAGCTTCAATGGCACGACCAAAGGCATCGTACTTTACACGTCCCGAAACGGTCATAACCTTTTCATCGGCCCCGTTAGTATAAACAACGCTTGTTTTCTTCACCTGCACAGGGCGCATCAGGGCATCGATAAATGTGTAGGTTTCAATATTCCCTCCTGTATGTGCATCGTAGTGAGCAGTACGCGCATAAGGCACATCCGCATCGGTAACATAATCAAAGGCAATAGTGTAGGGATGTCCGGCATCCTGTTCGTATGGCGCGGTAACGGAAGCCATGCGTCCATGATTATCGTATGAATAAATCATGCTATTGCCATTCAGGTCGATAGTTTTCACAGGTGCCGACCATTTATAATCGTATAACGTTGACGAGGAGTAACCAAAGGCATCGCTCACCGAAGTCACCAGGTTATGCAAAACATCGTCGTAAGTATAGGCGTACCACATTCGTTCGCCCTTGTAATTCTCGGGGCGAGTTATGCGGGTTAGGTTGCCATACTCATCGTAGGTCATATCATAATTAGCCACATAATCGGTGTTATGCTGCCGTATCTGAGTAATATTACCCAACTCGTCAACATCGGTTTCGCGTTTGCGCATCTCACCTTCCGAGGTGGTTACGCTAATGCTTTGCGGTACGCCAAGGATGTGTTTTTGGGCCAGGTTATGATACTTAATATTGCTCATAATTTCGTCGCCACTTACGCTGCTGATGTATTTTATAACATTACCCACTGCATCGTACTCGAAGCTTTCGGATGTATGCAATACTTCGGCACCACCTCCAGGCTCACGCATTTCGGTGACGGTTTGAGTGAGTGCCGGGAATGTCGATTTAGTATCATGTGGCTGTACAATCAAATCATAGTTATTCACACTAGTTTTAATGCTGGTTTCTTCAGCATCTTTCATCACTTCATTTTCAAGCAGGTTTTTGGTGATAAACGACCTATTATCGTATGATTGAATTACCGTACGATATACTTTATCATCATCTTGTGTGTTATGCTGCTTGGTTATCACTTTAGCAAATCCATAAAAATCGCGCTCATATCTATCGTAATAACCATCTTCATAGTCGAAAGTATTACACATGCGGGTAGCCCCGTTTTCGGGCATGTTGGTAGCCACATCCACACGGCTAAGCACGGTTTTATTTTGCGGCAAATTGTAAGTATTGCCTTTACTGTCGTAATCCAGGGTAATAGTGGCACCATAAGGACGGTGAACGGTTTTTAACAGGTTAGTGCGCCCAATTTTATTAAGACGTACAAAAAGTAAATTATTTTGAATGGACTCAATTATATCGGGGAATCCATCGCCATTTATGTCCATAATTTGCGATAGAGTGCGGCTAACGCCTTTGGATGTTGATGCAACCACACTGGGGGTGATGGTAATAGTAAAGAAAAAAAGTGGAAATGTTATGGGATAAGCCACATTTGCATTGAGACCAAACGAGGTGGATACACTTTTTGACATGATTCCTTCATCCCACGAAACAAATGGAGAGAATCCGGAACCCATATTATAAGCTACATGCCCATCTTTTACCATATCGGGCAATCCATCTCCATTGATGTCGGTAAGCATGAATTTATTATCAGTGTCATTTGACGAATGGCTCACCCCAAGACTAATATTAGCAAACCCAGTAATACCAATACTCACGCCACCACCACCACCAATAGTATTCGAAGTGTTTTTGCTAATTGCCTCATGTCCATAATTAATTCCAGAGTT
Organism: uncultured Marinilabiliaceae bacterium; assembly: GCA_964608615.1. Lineage (GTDB taxonomy): Bacteria > Bacteroidota > Bacteroidia > Bacteroidales > Marinilabiliaceae > CALEUX01. Next base: position 73,491 of record CAZSQG010000008.1, on the reverse strand, counting down.
AAAATTGTAGCCCGTATTAAACAACACTTGCCCATTTTTAAAAACCATATCGGGCAATCCATCACCATTAATATCAACCCAATCGTTATTACATTCATCTTCGTTGTGAGCATAGTTACCGCTAATGCTAACACCCAAAGAATTTTCCTTGCAACCAAGAACTGCTTTTCGTGCTGGTCCAGCCACTCCTTTCTTCTTGTAATACCCTCCCAGCACTTTTGATCCTCCTGAACCAAAACCACCTGAAATGGCATTAGCTTCCCCTGACCCCTGAGTCATGCCAAAATTATGTACAGGAGCTAAACTGCTTATAGAACCTGTATAGGTTGTATATTGTGTCTTTACCTTACCATTTGACTCCATGATCCAATCAGGATATCGGTCGCCATTCAAATCCATGATGGACAATTGCGAAAGGCTGGTTGTTTTACTGTTACTGTACGAGCCTGATGCTCCTGCAATGGACCCAAAGGCCGAAGTGGTTTTTGTGGTTGTCTGTGTCCTTTGTACCGGGGCAGCCAAACCACCACCACCTATTGGAAACTCAATAGAGTCGACCACTATTTCCAATGCTCCAATGCGTGAAGAAGCATGTTCCAATCGGCCTATATGCACATTTTCTGTTAAACTTTGGTAATAGCCCATTTCAGGATTAAACGACATGGTGTACATAGGCTCACCCTCACCCAATATTCCTTCCACCGCCTCGCTATTACCCATATTTCCATCATTGAGCTCACTGTATTTATCACGATTGTATTTCAATTTTTCAACTTCAATTGAGGCATTTGAAGAGCCGTCCCAGGCAATTTGACCCCAACCACGGTAAAAATGGCCCAGTTCCAACGAATTGTATACACTGTGTACCGAAGCAGGTAGATCCATGCAATAAACCATGACAGTATCTTTTAGTTCAACAGCCACTAGTTTTTTTGGGTCATTAGGATCAGGAACAGAGTCAATTACGATAACTGTTTTCTCGCGATAAACTTTCATCCCTGCTTTTGAAATACTTCTTAATTCCACCGAGGCATAAAAAGAAGCAAACAGTTTTTTGCCTTCATAAATTGAATGCAAAACTAAAGTGTCGCCAACAAGCGTATTTCCAACAATGGGGTGTAGGGAATGATGAATAATTTCATCGTTATCGCGCAAAGCAAAAGTAACGCTTTCTAAAGTGGTTTCGGGTGCTTCAAGAGTCATGTTTAAATAGGGGACCACCTTAATTGAAGATAAAAAAGTGGTATCACCATCAGCTGCAACTACGCTATCAGTTGCCAATATATCGGACTTCACAGCTCTAACAACCTTATTAAACATGTTCATTTCGGGAGCTGCATAAAAAACAGCATTATCACCATCAGTATATTGAACTTTTGGCTTCCATTGTAAAGCATTCCAATTGTTTTGGACGCTAGATTCTACACCAAAATAGAGCAGAATAGTATCGTTTGCTGCAACCGAAAATGTTAACGAAGCGGTTAAATTTTCCACCTCATCTCCAGCCGCGAGTGTGTTTCTATATATTTCGGTTGAACTATTGCTTAATGCACTTTGCTTTTTTACCACCAAGGTCACCTCATCGCTCATGATTTTTTTAGAGTAAGGAATATCCACTTTCACATTACCTTCCTGAGCCAAAACAACCTGAGGTCGACCACTAAAAACAAAATCGTTTTGAGCACTATAATTGTATCTGTTTTCAAGATGCTCATCAAGGCTGTCTATATCGCCCTCAATGCTATCGTATTTAATATCAGGACTCCACGCAACCTCATCGAGCGCACCACTATACCGCGATTGCAGGCGAAACAACAACCTATCTCCTGCATTAACCGATAGTTTTGTGAGTGAAGGCTTTAAAGTTGTTCCGATGTCCATTATAGAGTCTTTCCACAAAAGCGAATTTTCCTTTTGCATTGAAGCCACAACCCCATCATGCGAACCTTTGTAATCTTGCCAATCCAAAGCCGATGCGGTCAACTCTACATTTCCATTAACTGTCACACTGCCGTTATAAGGAGCCCGCCATATCCGCACCGCGTCATGAAGCGGATTTTCTTGTTCCAAACTATCGCGCTCGGCTGCATAGTCGGGGGTAAAAGCAGCATCCAACATCAACAAATCCGTGCCCTCAATAGGATTAGGTGTTGGTGTACTGTTTGCCACAAAATGTGGATGACCATCACTGCCCAGATAATTAAAATAGACCGTTCCATTTTTAGCAAGATCAGGCAATCCATCGCCATTAAAATCGGATAAATAAACTTTAACTTTCCCTGTTGACTTTTCCTTGTCGTAACTGGCACCAGCACCACATCCAAATTTGGAAGATCCTGAGAAATTCACGCCTATTCCTAAATTGATATTACGCGATGAAGAACTTGACTCATTAATTAAGAATTGACTTATACCACTTATCCTTACAGCATCTCCAAAGGCTGCATTACCGGTACCTAAAACGCATTGATTGGGACGATACCACAAACTTCCGTCTGAAGTAAAAACTTTATCCGGCAAACCATCGCCATTGATATCAATTAATGTGACTTTACCTTCACTTTTGTTATCAGAAAACTCAAAAATAAGCCCCCCGGATACAGTTGCAATTCCCCATCCCACACCAATTGAAACACCACCTCCATATTTACTTCCAGTAGAATAAGCACCACTAATGGCCGACATATTACTTTTAAATCCATCTTTATCAGTAAAGAAATTATTCAAGGCATCATCACCCGCATTCCATAATTCTTTTTTCCCATATAACCCATTCTCCACATCGTTATAATAATCAAAGGCATGGGAGTTAAAATCCTTTCCTTCACTATCTTTTTCGGTGATACCCGCCAGCATGGTCTTTGCAAATACGCCTTCTTGGTATTGCAGCTCATAGCTACGAAGCAGCTCACTACTATAATAAACCCGCACCTCCTTTAGCTGCTGACTGTTGCTTTGCAAAAAGCCCAAACGACCATTTGTTGTATTATCTTTACGGGTAACTTCACCATCGGGATAACGAATAATTTCAACACGATGCAATCCGTCGTCACTTCCATGGCCGGTGTAAATTATTTCAGATGGATATAACATTCCCCCAGCTTGTTGGTATCTATAGCTAACAAAGTCGTCGTGAACATTTCGTGTTTCCACCAGTGCCCATTGAACTATATTGTTACTATCGTTACGTAAAACTGCCCCTTCGTCCACAACATTGTTTTTCCCACCAAAGAAATGTTTTGTACCACTTTTATCTGTTACTTCCCACCAGTAATTCTCCGGATTATTTCCATGTCGTATTGTTTTTGAGAAGCTGCCTTCTATACGTGGGTAAAACTGTTTCTCGCTGGTACGCTTAACATCAGGATTCCGATGAGCTTGATCGGTTAGTTGCTGCCCCATAACAAGATAACTCTCAGTTTCGAGAACATCATCGAACAAGGGAACTCCCCAACGTGTTTCTAAGTCGATGGTGGGTATGGATAACGACCATCCATAACCTACCCATCCCGATTGTGCTTCGCTGCTATATTGCAAACCCAGAGATGGCTGCATACCTCCGCGTCCGGCAGGCAAATTAAAAGGATAACTCATTGATGCTGCCCCACTTTGTGTTGCTGATGGCGGAGCAATGGCAGCTACGCCAGTAGCCGGGTTGGCAGCTTTTATATCGGTTATGCTTGTTGGTGTAAAACCTTGTGTTTCGGGCGATTCGGGTACTTTGATAATGCCATTGATCATGTCGGTGAAGTGCGAGGTGAAGGCGCATGCCAGGGCCTCCTGGTCATTAATGGTATCGGTTACCAAGGCTGTCCATTGTCGTTGCACTTCATCGTAATAGTATGTATGAATATCTTTTGATGTGTAACCTGGAGGGATTAATGTTGAGTCAAAAGGAATAACAACCGTGGCTACTGCATTTTTGAAGTGTTTGCCATGAGGCAAAAAACGAAAACCGGCAGCACTATCAGTAACATTAACCAGTCCGGCAGGCAGAGAAGGTAGTTCACTGGCCTTTAACGGGGTTATCGACAGAGTACGGTTTTTATCAAGACTACCGGAAGGTACGCATAGCTTTGCCCTCAGCACTTCAAGCGTGTCGGACTTTTGAGCAATAAAACGCTTACGCACAGGTGGATTAATCGTGTTTTTTGCTTTTACTCGTTGCTGTAATGGTTTTACAATACTATCGTGAGTTGATTGACTTAATGTATTCTCATCTGTTTTTGTTTTCGTAGCAAGGGTGTTTTGTGCCATTGTCTTTAACGAACGTAACTGCTCTTCTTTATATTGACTGTCACCCAAGCTACATGCTGCAACAAATAAAGAAACCATGATGGTTATAAGGAGAATACTTTTATGCATAGTGTATATATTATCTATGTAACTTTTTATATTTTTTGTTCTTTAGGCCAATTACAGATAGTTTATTAACCTAAAAATCATATATTAATCAATTACTCAATACTTTCAGGCTTTTTCGCCCACCACCTCCATCCAGGGTAATAATCCATGTGCCTTTATATGGGAGCTTACATGTAAAAGAATAAAAATCAGATCCCGACACCTGCTTATTGCTGATAACATATCCCAATGTATTTGAAATAGTTACACCCAGTGTTCCCCTTTGTTTTAGCTGAACACGCATATTCACATATCCCAATGTTGTGGGGTTTGGATAGAATAATATTTCACTAAAATAATCCGACGATTCTTCAATCACCTCCAGTTCGCGTTGTGTACAACACCCTTCACTATTGCTAACTGTAAGTAAATAAATGCCGGCTTCATTAATTGTCAACTCCGGGTTATAAATCTCTTCGCCACTCTGCGATTTCCATTTATAACTGTAGTTAACAGCCGATGATAGGCCCTGCGAAGCATCAACAGTTAATTTACTCCCCTGCTCAAGAGTCTGGGTGTCGAACTTAACAACCTGCTCCATATCAGAATTAGAGAGCAAAAACTCTTCGGCATAAGCCTTATTATAAGCATCAGCCACCGTTATGGTGTATGTTCCCTGCTCAAGCTCTGAGAATGTATATGTGTTACCTTCTGAATTCTGTTTGCTGATAACCTCACCATCAAGAATTAAACTCACATTAAAAGGAGAAGTGCCTCCTACTATTTCAGCGGTTATTATTCCTGCCTGAGTATTTTTACAACTAGGCAATTTGGTATTAGTAGTAATAAACAACTCAGGAGCAGCCACTATTGTAAATAAATCGTATCCCGATTTGTCTGAATCCCACACTATGTCTTCAAAAGATAAAACACTGTTATCTCCCGATTTATTAGGATAATAACGGCTCCCTCCAATGGGAAACGTTCCTGACCCACTATCATCAATAGCCAGCCAATATATTTCATTGTCTTCCAGAGGATAGATCTCCTCTATTTGCAAAGCCGAAAAACTTAGAGTAGATTTTAAACCCACAAAATCGCCGGTAACAGCAACAACCCATTGACGTTGAAGCTTCTTTGTTTCGCCACGTTTATCGTTAAAAGTAATCGATGCCTTATTGTCGCCCCAAACCATAAAATTCATATCGTCAAGCTTAGAGCAACCAATCTCCAATAATCCGGGAGTCTCCATGCTTCCCGATAGGTTATGATTCAATCCCGACATATCATCTCGTCCAATGCCGGCTATAGAACCCGAATAAGAAGAATACATCTCAGCATCCCATATAACATCACCATTTGAATTTAAATACGATGTTGGACTAACCTGGCTTAGAGACACCCCATATTTCAACGCCAGATAACTCTCAACCCTCAATCGTTCGTTATATGACAGCACCCTGTTATAAACAACATATTCAGGTATTACTCCTTCAAAATCAAAAGCCGGAACATTATTCAACGATTTACTTCCCAGACGTATGTATATATTCTCCGATAATGAATCAATATCTGCCTGTTTACAACTATAAGTACTAATTTGTGGTACCACAGTAGCCGGAGTATTAAAGTTTATATACTTATAATCTTCTAAATTTGCCATGCGGCGGTTGGTCATCAACACATTTGTGGCTGTGTCGGTATCAATACTCCATAATGCCCGTTCGTTAATTGAATCTGTCATCGACACACAAAAAAATGTTAGTCCCGACAATCGGCTCTTTTGGGTAGCAAAAACATTAGTCTTACACTCCATGTTAAATTTTGCCACCTTATTGTGGTTAATATCTACATCGGTCTCTGCTTCGATATTGTCGACACCTGACCAACGCATATAACCTTTTACACCTCCAGGATTTTGAGCTATCATGACGGTGTTTACCAATAGAATTAGTAAAATAATTATGACTCGCATATGCCTTCTTATTTATTACCTATTAACTATTGAAATATATGTTATTACCTAACTTAAATCTCATTTGTACAAACATAAAAGAGGATGTTATTCAATAAAAACCCTCTTTACTTATAGCCCAACCTATTGTAAATTGAATAGATCGCGAATTATTACGACATTCACTAAAATTGTATGGATTAACAATGGTCTCTATCATATCGTTAATGCCGTAATAATAAGAAGCTTCCAAACTCAATCCACATTTAAAATCGTAACCCATTATAGCCCCTGCCATAATATTAGATCGTCCTTTTATTGCCTGACGGATATGTTCCTGACTCTGCAAATTTTTAGCCTGCGTTGCCGTATTTGATTCGAACTCAATCCCCGATGAAGAATTAAGACAAACACCGGCATTAATCCCAACTCCAGCCATAAATCCCCTGAAAAGATAAACCTTTGAATAAATACCCAAAGCCATATACTGGTAATTAAAATTATATCTCTCGATAGTACTTGAAACTAAAGAAACTTTTTGTTCTTCAAGAGCTAATTGATAATAACTAATGCGACCATCAATTGCCACCTGGCTATCTTTAAACCTATAGTGCGAAAACAACGATACTGAAGGTGAATACGTATTTTTTTCTACAAACCTATACAACGGTTTATTCTCATCATTTACAAGAGTATTCGCGATATTGGTTAATAAGCTGTAATTAGCGCCCCCTTTTATTCCAAACATCAAATTATCGTGATATTGGGCTGTGGATGAAATAACTACTGATAACAACAATAATAATAAAGTAACGATTCTCATTCTGACATTCTTTAAATACTAACAGGATCTTTGTATGCTTAACTATTTAAACTTCCTGACATTACTATTTTCAAACAACCTATATCGAATCAATGAGCAAGCAAAATCACCTGCGCCGTTTGTCCTTTTTTGATTTATCAACCGAAATAGCCCAACCAACCGAGAATTGAATAGATGATGTCTTATTTATG
>CAZSQG010000008.1:37166-66169 GCA_964608615.1 uncultured Marinilabiliaceae bacterium | reverse complement strand
TGTCGGTTAACAAGTGTTTCTATAACATCACTTAAACCATGGTGATATCCCAGACCCACACTTAAGCCACAGGCAAATTCATAACTCAGAATCATTCCCACCTCTGTTAAGTTTCGTCCTTTTATAACGCTCTGCATATCAGCCTGTGTCTCAGAGTCGACGGGGGGATTATTATCTTCACCCCACTCTATCTCCTGTGAATTAGAAGTATAAGTCATCTTTTCGGGTGTAAGATTGAAACCAAAACGCATCCCAACACCCATATTTAATCCATGGGTAATATATCTTTTTATGTATGCACCAAAACCCAGATAGCTATATTGAAACCCACACGTATACTTAAAATTATGAATATCGGAGTATACAAGGTCAGATGATAGCTGATAGTAGTTCAGTTGCCCCTCTAACGCAAAGTCTGATGAGTTGATACGGTAGTTCACAAATAATCCGGCAGCAGGCCTGATTAATGCTTCTTCTTTAAACGTGTATCCAACATAATAGTCTTCACTCACAATCATAAACGAAGTATTGGAGATATTGGTAAGGGCAGCCCCTATCTTAACTCCAAACATAAGATCTTCTTCATATTGGGCACGTATGCTTAATGAAAAAATCAATAGAATAATTAATAATACGCCTATGCGCTTCATATTTAGGGTAGGTAGGATAAATATTACAGCGTTAACTAATACCTAAAATCCGCAGATATTATAATGACTAACTAAGATTCAGTCTTTGACTAAACCCTTAAACATAATGTTTTAACAAACAACTAGTCAGCCCCAACTTATAGATTTAAAGCAATACATTAAGAAAGCAAACATCTTCTACTTTCAACTAATTACATTTTGTCTTGTACTCAAAAACAAGCAATAGGTTACTATAATTTTTATGTTTTTTTCAATTCTTTTTTTTATACTTCAATTAAATACCCGAAAAACAATTATTACAAAACAACAATAGAAACAGGAAAATAAATATACAAACCTAATTTACACCACGTTAAAAACCCTAGAAATAAGCAATCACAGCATATAACGCTATGGTTTTATTTTTTTTATTATTCATAATGTTGTTTTTGTTTAACAGCTGCATTGTGAGATAATAATAAGTCATCATAACAACAATAAAACATTAAATGAATATCCTTATTGATACCTATATGTAATGTTTTTCAGTGAGATGAACAATCTGCACGCCCCTAGTGGCTTCAAAACTGTATCTTATGCTGAAAAAACAGTAATAATTGGATTCAATATTACGGCAAGTACCTAATTCTATCAACCAACTGAAGAAAATAATCATTCGACCAAATGTCCAACTCTTTGGGGTTTTGAACAAAGGGGAGAACATCGCGCTTTACCATTTTAATATCCGTAGAACCAAGTCTTTTCTTAAGCATCTCAACAAAAGCATCCTGGTCCATATTCACACTGTTAAACTCTTTAGCCCTGGTTAGGAAATGAGCAAAATCAAGGGGGACATTATGCCTAACATACCACTCAAAATCATACCAATCCCTGCCCTTCACCCTGCGTTTCCAATTTCGAAATAGTAAGGCATGCATTTTGCCGGCATACAAACCCGATAACGTAAAGCAACGGGTCATAAAGGAGAATGGCATCAAAGACAATTTCTGCTCGGTTGTGAATCCCAGGGGAGGATCTATATCCACTTCTATCTTTATTTTGATGTCCTTTTCCGTCTTGAATTTAACATCATATATCGCTGAATTATCTTTTAAAAACGCAGATTCTATCTTTGTTTCTTTCATTTTCACTTTTCTCGTTATAAAAACATCCCTACCTGCAGCTTGGAATTCCTCCGTGATTGAAGAAAAGTAGCTCTCCAAATTAAATTGCTCATCCTTTCCCACAAGAGAAAAATCCATATCCTCACTAAACCGAGGTAAATTATGAAAAATTCTTAAGCAAGTCCCGCCATAAAAAGCCGCTTTATCGAAAAACCCTCCTCTATATAATCCGGCAAGTGTTATTTCCTGCATTACTTCATGAGTCGCATTTCTTTTTTGCTCACTGGTTGCAATATCGTACCGCGCTAGCATTTCTTCGAATACATTCATTCGTGTATTATTTTATTACCGTAATAGTTTCAATAATAACTTAAGCATTTCCTTTTTTTTTCCTGCCTCTAAACACTCTCTGACAATATCCGAATTCATATTTTTTAATGCAGTCATTTCAAATCGCAAATCATCCTCTAGATAAATCTTTAAGGCTTTTTCAGATTGAATTCTTAACCAGGGGGTTACAGTGATCATATCGCATAAGGCTTTTTCAGGCGAAGCGATTAAGAAGGTGTAACTCTTTTCAATTGTTTGTTGAATTACACCTATAGAATAATACTTCCACTCAACTGTTATATAATCAAAATTGCCAATCGCATTTTCGAATTTCTTGGAACGATTGGTGGTCATAGAGGTCACAGTATATACTTGTTCAGGTATTAACCCGTGGTAGCGTAAAGCACTTTCCTTAGACACGTACGATGGGCCATAAATATGATTGGCAATCAGCTCAATGGATAATAATTGTTTACTAACATTTGGGGATACAACATACATCCCTCGTTTCACACGAATGATTTCACCTTCTTGCTCGAGCCTGGCAATTTTATTGCGTGGAAAACTGTAATCCGAATACAATGTACGCAGAACGGCATAATCCACGGGAATTACTCCAATTTGCTCAAGTTTCTCCATCTTTTATTATTTAACTTCGACACAAATATAGTAGTTTTTGTAGAGATAGTTGAATATTATAAGAATAAGTATGCATAATTTGCTATTGGAATTAGTTGGTTATAGCAACATATACAATATATTCTCACTCGTCCGGCATAGGCCCATAGCCAGGTGTTCTTAAGCTTACTCTGTTCTTTTTGAAATAACCAGATGTCCAACACGACAATGAAGACACTTATGATGTAAGCAGTATTGTTGTTTCAAAAAAACAAGACCTTGCGATTGCGAAGCATTTTCAGCTGAAATTCCAATTTTTCGCCATCCATTAATGATTGTATTATTTTCCGCTTTCATAGAATCCAACCAATTCAGAGCTTTCTCACAAAACGAATCATTATCGCGCAGCTTGCCATAAGCAAATACAAGTGGAATAATGGTATTAATTACTAATAAATCTACCGATGATTTCCCCATGTGTTTCGATTGATTTATCGATTCTGCGCCTGGCCGGTAATGATTATTCCAATATTCGCTCGCTTCAACACTAAAAAGCCTAACTAATGATTCAATATCACCGGTTGCAAGTATGCGACTAAAAAACGCATTACTCTGATAGAACAATTGAGCTAACTGCACAAGCCTTATTGTTGGAAAATTAGAAGGCCGGAGTCGTAAGAACTTCCAATGAAACTGGGGAACCAGGTTGAGTTGATATTTTTGTGAAAGAAAACAATATTCGTGATGAAGAGCTCGTACATAATCATCTTCATAAATCAGATCGGAAAGAAACCCTGCTTGTCCAAGAAATAGAGCTTCCAGTCTTAATAGTTTATCATTATTTTTAAGCACAATTTTCCAGGGTGTATGCCGGGCTAACTGCTCAAACGGTTGTCCATTAATACCAAATCCAAAATTACGTACTAAAAGAACGTAAAACACCTCATCCCAATCGTTTCTATATTGATTCAGCATTTGCCGTATAACTACCATTTTAGTTTCAAGTTTTTCAATAGTCATACGCTCAACCCAGTTATTAACCTCCAATTTGTTAACTTGAGTCAGAAAGGGCTCGCATGGTATCCAATGGTGGTTTTTAAGCAGCGATTCGTAGTTTCTTAGGTGATATTGTTCAACAGGTAATTCCCAGGCTGGAATAACTATACCGGAGGAGTTTCTCACCTCTGTATCGTTTTGAGCCACAACATGCAAAATAACATTGTCGTATGCTTTATTGGTGTGATGACCGTGCCTGTTCCAATCCGATGATTTTTGATGAATTTCAACATTCCCGGCCCAAAGAGTATCACCAATTTTAACTTTAGCATTAAAGAAGTCGGGGCCTGAATCAAAATTATGAAGTCCCGGATGAATAATTTCCAGTGCTTGCCCGTCATACGTTGAGTATAGTCCCTGTTTGTATAAACGGAATTTCCAAAGGTATTGCAGTAATTCTTCCGTCATGGGTTTAAGTTTTTCACTAAGTTAGTAAAAAACAAAAACAGATGTTACATGAATATTTGAATTTCAGCAAATTAAAAGTATCAAAACTTCAAGCTCTTTATTGATGTTTTATCACGATACTAACCATCTTAACCGGCCCATAAATAAATCACTTTGAATATTTGTTTTAATTCTTGCCCATAGTTGCAACAATGCCATGCAGAATCTGGTTGAACTCATTTGGGTTCTCAATCATAGGATAGTGACTTGTAGCATGTACCTCAAAAACGGCGAAACCGGAATGTGCATTTTTCTCAAGAAGTAATTTATCAGTGGGTAAGTTTTCCACATTTATCAGGTTCAACTTGAATCTTAATCTGTTCAACAGCTCTTTATCACGGACTGAATATTCAAAAGCCGATTTAATCACTTTAATACCAATGGTTTTATCCATAGTTTTAAAGTCGTTTGTAACCCTACCTGCAATGATTTCAGGGGTTGAGTTCGATACAAGCACCTGCCTGGCAAAAGACTCGGAGGTGCCGGCAAAATCTTTTTCAAGCATAACCAAAAGCTGGTCAATCTGCCCCTGAAGTTCTTCGGACACATCTGCGCCTGCACTCTTAAAATTATCAACTCCCACCAACCCTATGATTGATCCCGGGCAATTCTCAGCAGCCTCAAGAATAATTGATCCACTCATGGAGTGTCCAATCATCACTACGTTTTTTAGCTCTAATTGATTTATCACTTCGCAAACATCCTTCCCATATTCCTGCATAGTCCACAAATCGCGGTTTTTCCCCGATTTTCCATGACCAGGTAAATCCATAACTACCACTCTGTATTTATTTTTAAAGAATTCAATCTGCGACTTCCAATAATTCATATCAATAAATGCTCCATGTACAAATAAGAGGGTAGTATCGCCCCTACCAGCCATCTGGCACACAATTTTAACTCCATCTCTTTCAATGGTCTTAAAGCCTTGCGGGGCATTATTGCAACTTAATTGAAGCAAGGAAAAGAAAATGGCAATAAAAAATAATGTAGTTTTCATACGTATACAATTTGTTTTTAAGTTGTCGTATAACCTGTGTGAGTATAGTTTACTCAATCGAGATTCTACAAATACTTATCAAGCAGTACAGCCATCTCGTCTCTTACCTCAATGGCAGCCTCACGTGCCATAAGTGCAAAATTCTCGTCCGAACCTGCATAAATTATCTGGCGCGACGAATTAACTAATAGTCCACATTGTTTGTTCATGCCGTATTTGGCCACTTCGGACAGACTACCGCCTTGGGCACCCACACCCGGAACCAGCAAAAAATGGTTGGGGATTATCTTGCGAATATCCGCAATCATCTCAGCGCGTGTGGCACCAACAACATACATCATATTTTCATCATTACCCCATTGAGATGATTTCTTTAACACCCGCTCAAAAAGACGCTCCCCTCTTTCGGTCATATACTGAAAATCATCGGCCCCTTTGTTTGAAGTGAGAGCAAGCAAAATAATCCACTTATCCACATAGGTAAGAAATGGTTTTATGGAATCTTCACCCATATATGGCGCTACTGTAACAGCATCAAAGTCCATTGTTTCAAAAAAGGCCCGGGCATAAAGGCTTGAGGTATTGCCAATATCGCCACGTTTGGCATCAGCAATAATAAATATGTTGGGATAGCTATAACGTATATAATTAACCGTTTTTTCGAGGCTATTCCAGCCATTAACACCAAGACTTTCGTAAAAGGCCAGGTTTGGTTTATAGGCTACGGATAAATCGTGAGTAGCATCAATAATTTCTTTGTTAAAGGCAAAAATAGGATCAGTGGTATCCAGCAAAAAACGGGGAATTTTCTGAATGTCGGTATCCAATCCAACACACAGGAAGCTTTTTTTAGCTTTAATTTGGGAAAAAAGATCGGCTGAAGTCATTAGTCAATTATTTAAGGCAAACATTAAATTCAAAAGGGTTATACAAAAAATGAGATCTTAATAATTTATCAAAAGTCCTTTTCTCTTTTAGTTCCTAAATCCGTAAGCATTACTATAATAATCAGCGGTTCACATAAACCTGAAACTTAAGCATAACGTCTGACTGACTATACAGTAAAGCTCTGACTTGCTGATTTAAGGTATGTCGAAAAACGCTATTAAACAAATATATTCTCAATATAAAAGATCTCTATCTCCCTTCTGTCTTCCTATATTTCGCTTTCCTTTAATCTCTCTGCATTTTCTTCCATTTGCAGCTTGTCAATAAGGCCTTGCAAATCACCATCCAATACAGAAGGTAAATTGTAAAGAGTAAAGTTTATGCGATGGTCAGTAACCCTTCCCTGCGGATAGTTATACGTTCTAATTTTGGCCGATCTGTCGCCAGTAGAAACCATGGTCTTACGTTTTGAGGCAATTTCGTCCATGAACTTCTGGTATTCCAAATTATAAATTCGTGTACGAAGCTCAATCAATGCCTTATCGAAGTTTTTAAGCTGCGATTTCTGGTCCTGACAGGTTACAACAATACCGGTTGGTATGTGCGTTAAACGAATGGCCGAGTAAGTGGTATTTACCGACTGACCTCCCGGTCCCGATGAACAGTAGGTGTCCTTACGTATATCTTCCATGCGGATATTAACGTCAAACTCCTCGGCTTCGGGAAGTACAGCTACTGATGCCGCCGATGTATGCACGCGTCCCTGCGTTTCAGTTTGCGGAACCCGCTGAACCCGGTGAACACCAGACTCGTATTTCATAACACCATACACGCCATTACCTGAAACATTAAAAACAACTTCCTTGTAACCACCCGAAGTTCCTTCAGACACGTTGGTAACCTCCATTCGCCATCCTTTACGCTCACAAAACTTAGTGTACATACGGAACAAATCTCCTGCAAAAATGGCTGCCTCATCGCCACCTGTACCACCACGAATCTCCACCACTGCATTTTTATTATCCTGTGGATCAGAAGGCAGTAACAACAGTTTAATTTCCTCTTCCATACGAGGAAGGCTCTCTTCCATTTCATCGAGTTCCTGCCTGGCCATTTCACGCATCTCCTCATCGCTTTCCTCTTTTAAAAGCGCCTTGGTACTCTGAACGTTTTCAATAAGATTTCTATATTCTTTTGAAACAGTAACAAGATCCTCAAGATCCTTATATTCCTTGTTAAGCTTCACGTAGCGCTTGGTATCGCTAATAACCAATGGGTCGGTTAATTGCTGACCAATCTCTTCGAACCGAAGCCGGATGGTTTGAAGTTTTTCAAGCAGTGAACTATTTATTGCCATAATTTTATCTGAAATAAGTATAATTGAATCTAGAGATATTATTACAATTGGATTAATTAGATATTTGAGATGCTCAGATAAAAAAACAATCAATACAAATTATCTTTTCACCTCCCATCAATAACCTAATTACCTAATAAAAAAACTCTCCAAATCCACTCCTGATGGTAAGCTTGGCCTTTTCGGCAGTTTCACAGCGGCCCACCACACGACCTTCAATGTTAAAAGCCGCTGCAATGGCTATAATTTCTTCAGCTAGTTCGGGCTTTACATAAAACTCGAAACGATGACCCATATTGAAAACCTTATACATCTCACTCCATGGCGTTTGTGACGATTCTTGTATTATGCGAAACAAAGGAGGCACATCAAACAAGTTGTCCTTAATAATATGAAGGTTGTCCACAAAGTGCAGTACTTTTGTTTGGGCCCCACCTGAACAGTGAACCATTCCGTGAATATTTGCACGATAATTCTCCAGGACTTTCTTCACAACCGGAGCGTAGGTACGAGTCGGCGATAACACAAGTTTCCCGGCATCTAGTCCAATATTTTCAATTTGTTGAGTCAGCGAGTAATTACCCGAATAAATTAAATCCGATGGCACCTGAGAGTCGAAGCTTTCAGGGTATTTTGCTGCCAGATAATTAGCAAACACATCATGACGAGCTGAGGTTAACCCATTACTGCCCATGCCACCGTTGTAATTATCTTCGTAAGTTGCCTGTCCAAATGATGAGAGACCAACAATTACATCGCCGGCTTCAATGCGATGGTTCGAGATCACATCTGTACGCTTCATACGGGCTACTACAGTTGAATCCACTATAATTGTGCGCACTAAATCGCCCACATCAGCCGTTTCTCCACCAGTTGAGTAAATGGAAATGCCTGAATCCCTTAGTTTAGACAGAATTTCTTCGGTGCCATTAATGATGGCCGAAACAACTTCGCCTGGTATAAGATTTTTATTTCGTCCAATGGTGGATGAAAGAATAATATTTTCAGTTGCACCAACACAAAGCAAATCATCAAGATTCATGATGATGGCATCCTGCGCTATACCTTTCCAAACCGATAAATCGCCTGTTTCACGCCAATAAAGATATGCCAACGACGACTTTGTTCCGGCCCCGTCGGCATGCATAATATTACAGTATAGGGGGTCGCCAGTCAGTATGTCGGGCACAATTTTACAAAAAGCTTTTGGAAACAACCCTTTGTCAATGTTCTTAATGGCCTGATGAACATCTTCCTTGGATGCTGAAACACCACGCTGGTTATATCTTAATTCGGGATTCACTTTTTTTATGGTTTATTTTAAAACACAAAATTAATACAATCTTTTGGCATCATCAAATTGACAGGCGTTGAACAACGTAGAATTAACGACAAAGAGCCCACAGAAAATCGTAAAGAAAGCATAGAGTTTATTACTAATTTACTTTGCGCCCTTTGCGTTTAAATAACTTTGCGCCCTTTGCGTTTAATATTTTGTCATGTAAATCATTTTACAACCCTCCTGAATAGTTACAAGTTATTTCGTTATAGAACCCGATCTTAGTAACTCATTAAATTTACTCTTTGGTTTACATTTATTATAAAAATCCAAAACATACCATCTTAAAAATAATTATCTTTGAGAGTGATTGATATAAATTCTAATAATTCTCATCCCCTAAATCAAGAATCATGGATACACCAAAAAGAGCAGGAGATCAGCCAATGGCTATTGATCTTAAAAAAGGAATAACCTATGCCTGGTGTGCATGTGGTTTATCAAAAAAACAACCATTCTGTGACGCATCACATAAAACAACAAACATTAAACCTTTAATTTTTACAGCAGAAGAAAGTAAAACACAGCATTTATGTATGTGCAAAGAAACAAAAAACAAACCTTTTTGTGATGGCTCGCACAATAAGTAACACTCATTAATCTTATGGATACATCATCACAAAAGCACTAATTTTAAGCTTGGGAAAGCTAAATTAAAGGATATGCATACCGGATATCTGTATTGTATAATATCCAAAAGAATCACTCTTCAGAATATTAAGAATTATTTATGCTAATGTATAAACTTCAAAAAAACATTGATAAACAGATAGAATTTAATAAAGGAAAAAACCTCTTTCACATTAATTCTGATAGCACAATGAAATTCACAAATAATACTTTGCATGCTATCGAAAACCTAAATAATATTAACAAAGATCATGAAGATTTATTAATAGATTATGCAACAGACAAGGCTCTCATTGAGCTTTGCAGAATTAATCAATACTTCGCATTCAACAAACAATCGAAAAATGATTTAAGGAATATTTATGTTAGTTTATTTTCAAATATTAAAAGCCAAAACTTACCTGCTGAAGCAGTATCAAAGTTGCACTATCGTAATCTTAAATTATGGTTACTAAAAACTAACTCTTTTGTTAAAAACACTTATTCTCAAAAAGGACAGATTTTAGAACCTGTTGTCTGCTCGGAATATAGAGCTGAATTGCAAATTGAGATTCTCCATATTGATATCTCAACAATAATGGAACCCGTATTAGACATAGGATGTGGTAGACAAGGTGAATTAGCAAATCATTTAAAAAATAAAGGATTCGAAACGTTTGGATTCGATAGATTTTCTTTTAATAATAGCAATTTAAAAGAGGCCGACTGGCTCGAATTTAAATATGGAATAAAAAAATGGGGGACAATAATCAGCAACCTTGGTTTTTCAAACCATTTTAACCATCATCATTTACGGGAAGATGGAAATTATATTGAATATGCAAGGAAATATATGGACATACTGCAATCGTTGAAAATTGGTGGTTCCTTTTATTACGCTCCAGATCTGCCATTTATCGAACAATTTCTTGACAAGGACAAATTTCAGACAGAATGTTATAATATCGCAGACTTCAAACACAAAACAGTTAAAATAACACGATTAAAATAATGCACAATTCCACCCAATAATATTCTTAACTAATAAATAGATCATAAATACAGGATGCTTACACCAATATAATCAAGGAATCTCAGCAATAAAGATTGGAGGTTACGGTATATATATACCATTCCATACAACATGGGAACATGAAAAGATCGAAATGACAGAAATGACAGAAAACTATCACGAAATAAAACATATTTCCGAGATACCGACAATACTAAACATATGATAAGGATTGATGCACAAAATTGGGAAAGAAAAGAATATTTTGATTTCTTTTCCCAATTTGACGAACCTTTTTTCGGGATCGTTACAGATATTGATTGTTCAGTTGCATATAACAATGCTAAAAATAAAAAATATTCATTCTTTGCTTATTATCTGCACAAATCACTGGTTGCAATTAACCAGATACCCGAATTTAAATATAGAATAGTTGATGATGGTATAGTGGCATACGATACAATCAATGCATCTCCAACCATAGGTAGGGATGATGGCACCTTTGGATTTGGATTCATTCCTTACCATGAAGATTTTTCTGTTTTTAATGATCACCTGACAACTGAGATTCGTCGAATTCAAAACTCAAAGGGTTTGGGATTGAATAATAATATCTATAGAAATGATGTAATCCATTATTCTTCTATTCCATGGATAAAATTTACAGGTTTAACTCATGCCCGAAATTTTAAGTTTGCAGATAGTATTCCAAAAATATCATTCGGAAAAGCATCCGAAATTGGAACTAAAAGAGTAATGCCAATTTCCATTAACGTACATCACGGTTTTACAGATGGATTTCATGTTGCCAAATACATTGATCTGTTCCAGCAAGAAATGAACAGTAAATTCGGAGAATAACTTACGCCACAGTATACTTTGATTAATTATTTTCAATCTATTTCAAACCAAAACGCTTTTCTGCAAACTGGCGTATAATGCCAACTGTATCATCAATTCCAAGAATAGAGGAGTTAACACATAAATGATACGATTCGGCTGAGCCCCATATTTTATTACTGAAATAGTTATAATACACGGCCCGTTTTTTTTCCATTTTTTCAAGGATATCTTTGGCCTTATCTTCGGTTATCTGATGATTTTCAGCTACTCGCTTAACGCGATCGTTTATGTCAGCACTGATAAATACATTTAAACAATTTATGTTATCCTTCAGAATATAATCAGCACAGCGTCCCACAAAAAGACACGATTTCTGGTCGGCCAAATCCCGAATAACATCACTTTGCATTTGAAACAAGCTTTCGTTGCTCAGATAATAATTCGAATAAATCTCGTCAACTAAAGAGCTGCGCATACCAAACAGGCCTCCAAAAATGCTGTGACCTGCTTTTTCATCCATCTGTTCAAAGAACTTTTTTCCTAATCCGCTTTCCTGAGAAGCAATTTGGATAAGTTCTTTATCATAAAAGGAAATATCGAGCTGTTCTGCAAGTTTTTTCCCTATTTGCCGACCGCCACTACCAAGTTGTCGTCCAATATTTATTATAAATTTTTCAATCATAAACAAAGACTTTACGGTAACAAACTTACTCTTTAATAATAGATTTACGATATTGACTTATAAGCAGATACGCTGCTATCACACTTGCCAATATGTCGGCTAACGGCATACTGTACCAAACACCCATTACTCCAAAATACTTTGGAAATATCAACAACCCCGGTAATAAGAATAGTACCTGACGAGTTAATGACATAAATATGGCTTTTTTTGCCATTCCTATACTTTGAAAAAAATTGGAGGTAACCATCTGAAATCCAATAATTGGAAAGAATATCAAAACAATACGTAAACCCGGTACAACCAAATCAATCATTGACTGATCGCTGGTAAAAACAGAAGCTACGGTACGTGGAAAAAATTCACCAAAAATAAATCCAACCAACATTACCCCAGTAGCCAATATAATGGTTTGTTTTAACACACGGTTAACCCTATCAATTTGATTGGCCCCAAAATTATAACCCACTATTGGTTGCATACCCTGATTTAATCCCATCACAATCATAGGGAACAAAGATATCATCCTGTTAATTATTCCATAAGCGCCAACAGCAAAATCACCACCGTACTTTACAAGACTCTTATTTATAACAATCACAATTACGCACATTACGGCATTCATTAAAAACGGAGCCATCCCTATTGATAAGGAATCCAAAACTATCTTGCGCTTTAACCTGAATGTTCCTCTTTTTAAATGTATAAAATTTTCTTTGTTGCTAAATATCTTGATTTGCCAAAGCAACATGGTTGTTTGAGCTATTATAGTAGCAAGAGCGGCTCCACGTATACCCCAATCAAAAACATAAATAAACAAAGCTGTTAATATCACATTAATAATAACCGAAAAGATTGTGGCAAACATTGAGATTCTCGGCTTGCCCGTTGCCCGCAACATGGCATTTAAACCAAGATACATATGTGTAACCACATTGCCGGAAGTGATCACAACCATATAATCACGTGCATATGGGATGGTTTCAGAGCTTGCTCCAAAAAAATAAAGAATAGGATCAAGGAAAAGTAAAACGACACCCATATATGCCAATCCCAGGATCAAATTTAATACGAAAACATTCCCCAGTATGCTATTAGCTGTGATATAGTCTTTTTGGCCTAATCGCAACGACATCAATGTAGATGCACCTATTCCAACCATTGCCCCAAACGCTGCGGCAAGGTTCATCAAAGGAAACGTTATGGCCAATCCTGATATGGCCATAGCTCCTACTCCATGCCCAATAAATATACTGTCGGTTATGTTATATAACGATGAGGCTGTCATTGCAATTACTGAAGGAATAGCATATTGCATAAGCAAATTCCATACTTTATCAGTACCTAACGACAAGGGGGATCCTTTTAGTCCCATATAATTTATCTAATTTGTTAATAAAAAGGCAGGAAGAAGAAGTTTCTCTATTTGACTTAAACTACAAAATTAATGATAAAAATTGAATTTAAACAAGAGGTGGTTAAACCCCAAATCAGCTAGCACTTGCCTGTTTAATTTATCATGGGAATTAAGAGATGAATAACTGCTTTTTAAAACCCAAAACTGGGCGTAACCGTAAGCTCACCCATGGTTGCTAATATTTAGCCACTTCGTGGCAAATAATCCAACCCCTAATTCGCATTACAAAAACAATTATTTTTCAGGTTTAACTAATATCAAACCTTGATTATAAAAAAACCCCGGCGACTTAACAACCGGGGTTTATTATTCAAAATACAATTAAATCGTTAGTTGGCTATAGTGGCCGAGATTCTTAACAACATGGTACTTTTCTTGGGATCGTTTGAATAAACAGTAATTGACTGATTTTGACGACCATTTCGCCCTCTAGAGTTATAAGTAACCGTTATATTGGCAGTGTCGCCAGGAACAATATTTGTTTTATCGGGTTGACTAACAGTGCATCCACATGACGACTTTACTTTACGTAAAACCAAAGGTGTCTTTCCATTATTAGTTACCTTAAAAGTATGATTAACAATATCACCACTCTTTATTTCTTTAAAATCAAATGATGTTTCGCTAAACTGAATGTCGGGAGCATTAGCAACCTGTTCAGAACTCAATTTGGTATAATCCTCTTCAATAGTAGCACTAACACTTAACCTGTTTTCATTGTTTTGAACACCATTAACCTGAATAAAAACCTGATCAACAACAAATCCCCAATCATTTTTTTTAGAGGCATCAAAAACAGCAACAATAGTTCCTTTTCCTCCGGGTTTAATAGTTGCCGGTTCCATCTTTAGTTCCAAATGCACAGGCAACCGTGAAAAAGATACCGTTACCGGTTCTTTTGATATATTAATTAGTTCAAGCGTTTCAGTTTTCTTTGTACCCGGTTCAACACGCGTAAACGAAAGATGAGATGATTTTAAGCGGATATCACCCATTTGACGGGGATACAAATCTTCCATAGTTTGAGCCTTTGGAAGAACTTTACCTACAATTCTCAATGTTTCGGTAGGCTGTTGTGCATTGGATGTAATTGTAATTGATTTATTAAAATTACCCGGACGGTTACGTGGATCAAAAGTAGCTTTTAAAGTTCCTTTCCCACCTGCTTGAATAGGAGTCCTCGTCCACTCGGGCGATGTACATCCACACGATGTTTGAACATTATGAATCACCAAAGGCTGAGTACCTTTATTGGTAAATTCAAAAACATAATAAACAGCCCCCCCGTCCTCTTTAACTTCTCCAAAATCGTGAATTTTTTCTTCAAAAGTTAAAACAGGTTTGGCATTTTGAGCTGATAAACCAATAAAAAATCCAAACCCGATAAATAAAAAAGCGATTTTTTTCATAACAATTTTCCTTAATTACAAATGCTATTTCAAAAGGTAGGATAAACCTCCTTTGATTTATTTAACTAAAATAAAAAATTCATCATATTACACCAACAAAATTACAGAAATTATGCCATCTCCAAATTTTTCAGGTATTATTATCAAAACATTAACATTTTTTGAATACCAATTTACTGCTTTTGATACGTTTTATAC
Source organism: uncultured Marinilabiliaceae bacterium (assembly GCA_964608615.1). Lineage (GTDB taxonomy): Bacteria > Bacteroidota > Bacteroidia > Bacteroidales > Marinilabiliaceae > CALEUX01. The sequence goes on along the minus strand of CAZSQG010000008.1, from coordinate 51,211 downwards.
TAAATTTTGTTCCAAAACAGGTTTTGCTAAACATAATTAATCAACTAATTAGACCACACATGGATTCAATAGCTCTAGAAAACAACAAATAAAAAAAATACGTCTTCAACCATCAGCCTAATTAAATTAAATACCTGTTCTCTTTTTTCTAACCTGCCATCTGTGTATTTTTACCTCATCAATATTTGTCGGCAATAAAGTAAAAAGCGCCATGAACGAAATACTTAAGAAAAAAATCCATCAGTCAGCATCAACAATTCATCCCCAAATAATTGCATGGCGCCGTTGGTTGCATCAAAATCCCGAGCTCTCTTTTGATGAAAATAAAACATCGGAATATATTCAATCTCAATTGGATAACATGGGCATTCGGTATAAAAAGGGATATGCCGGAACTGGCATTGTAGCTACATTAACTGGTGCATCCAAACAGGGAAAGGTGATTGCTTTAAGGGCTGAGATGGACGCCTTGCCAATTCAAGAAAACACGAAACTTGAGTTCTCATCTCAAAACAAAGGTGTTATGCATGCCTGTGGCCATGACGCCCATGTTGCCTCTTTGCTTGGAACGGCTAAAATATTAATTGAACTTAAAGAATTCTGGAATGGCATTATTCTGCTGATTTTTCAGCCAGGCGAGGAGAAATTTCCCGGGGGAGCCTCTCTCCTATTAAGCGAAGGCGCTTTATCAGACCCTAAACCAGACCTGATTATTGGGCAACATGTTTTACCCGAAATGGAGAGTGGCAAGGTAGGATTTAAAAAGGGTATGTATATGGCTTCGGCCGACGAGATATACTTAACCATTGAAGGCCAGGGTGGACATGCTGGCATGCCCCATTCTCTTAACGACACGGTACTGGCAGCCGCTCAAATAATTGTGGCAATGCAACAGGTTGTTAGTCGTGTTGTCCCTGCTACAATTCCCACAGTACTTTCATTTGGATACATTGAAGGCAAAGGTGCCACTAACATCATTCCCGGGAAAGTTGAAATTGCCGGAACTTTGCGTACCATGAGCGAAGAATGGAGGCCTATACTTAAAGAGAAAATCAGGGCAATAGCCTATCATACCTCACAAGCCATGGGCGTATCTTGTAAAGTTGACATCAAAAATGGGTACCCAATGGTATATAACAATGAATTAGTTACTACAAAAGCTATTGAACTTGCCAATGCTTATCTGGGTGATTCAAAAGTTGAAGACATGGATCTCAGAATGACTTCAGAGGATTTTGGGTATTATTGCCAGCAATTCCCGTCCACCTTTTACCGATTTGGCGTAAAAAGAAATGATGAAAAAACAGGCGCTCTTCACACACCTCTTTTTAATCCAAATGAAAACTCTCTGGAAACCTCTTCAGGCCTGATGGCCTGGATTGCATTAGGTTTTTTAACCACATAACAAAAAATATCTACACCTTATGTAATTTAAATCACATACAAATAAGTTAAAAACTACCTAAATGATTTTTTTTAATAAAAAATCCCAATAATTTTGCTCTTACTAATAATTAAAAACAAGAAAAAATGGCATACGTAATTAATGAAGACTGCATTGCTTGTGGTACTTGTATTGATGAATGTCCCGTTGAGGCTATCTCTGAAGGCGATATTTATAAAATTGACCCTGCAATATGCACCGATTGTGGCACTTGTGCTGATGTTTGCCCAACTGAAGCAATTCATCCTGCATAATTAGAAAAACCGAATAAAGCGGGTGTTCTTTACATAAGAGCACCCGCTTTTTTTTATTAAATAATGCTTTAGCACTATGATTCAGAAATCACTAACTTATCTAATAATTCATCGTGCGCTTCGCAAGGAACTTTTGACACTAACTGGAAGGAAAACCCGACTCCAATTTTCTTAGCCTTATAAAGACGAGGTAATAATCTATCATAAAAGCCGCCGCCATGTCCTATTCTAAAACCTTGCTTATCAAAAGCTATTCCTGGAACAATAACCAAGTCGATTTTTCCATAATCAGTAAATGGCTTACCTATTGGTTCCAAAATACCAAAACGAGGCTCTTTAACCATCTGTTCTTCCCCTTTAAACTCTATTAACTCCAATTCTTTTCCAATAATTTTTGGAAGTAAAAACTTTTTTATCCCTGCCCATTTTTTTATCAATGGCCGTACATCCAATTCATCATCGAGCGACCAATATGCCAAAACAACAGACGCCATTTTAAAATCAGCATCAGATTCCAACTGAGCAATAACATTTCGACATTCCCTTTCCTTATCGCCACTTTGCATGACGCTTTTCAACATATTTATTTCTTTCCGAAGTCTTCTTTTTTCTTCAATAATACTCATAGCTCTTCTTTATAATTAGCCGCTTGCCAATCATATCCATTCCCAGTATTATGCCGCCCAGTCCCAATAATTATTTTGTCATAATCTGCATACTATGGCCTATAAGCTGCTTGCGAAAAAATATGATGATAGTCATCCATATTCATCAACTCTTGAAGTGTTACTTCCTGATTCTTTTCCATAAACGACTTAACAATTTGGTATCCTACAAAAACTCCGGTTCTACCGGGAGAATCCTGTCCAAAATAATGAGTAAAAGGACTATCCCCTATGTATTTTTTAACCATTAGTCGCTCGGTGCTAAACAACTGCTTGCGCTCTATAATAGCCGACCACATCATTTTCTCATAGTTTCGGCACCAATCCAGCTCTTTTTCAGAATAATCAAACAGCAGATTATCAGAATAGTAAGGCATTACTTTTTTTAAGAAGAACTGAATCATGCCCTCATAAACCATCTGGCTTAACAAATCATCAACTGAATCGTTATACAAAAACCGGGTCATTGCTATAGCCTTCAAAACATCAGGTGCGATTTTTTCCGGGACCATTTTTCGACGCATATAAACAGGAATGGTAAGCCTATCATAAAAAGTACAATCACTCCCAAGATACTTTTCTATACTTACCGAAACCCATGAAGAATCAACCAGTACAGATTGATTGAAACCTGATATATGTAAATAAACATCAGGAATTTCAGTTTCCGGAAAATAATAACGGTAATACCGAAAACCCTGTTCAATTTCTTTTTCTAATTCAGTTAAATCACCAAACACCTTTAAGCAGGTGTCCAACACTTCCTTATTGGGTTCATAAGCAAGAAAAAGCCCCATTTTTGATGCAAATTCATCATCAAATGGAGAGCCTGCTCCAACAACCAACATACTATATGCTTCCAAATATTTACCATAATCGCTTATCAGCCGTTGTTTTTCATACTCAAGGCTATCGGGATGTATTGAAAAAAGATCTTCATAAAAAGGTACCAAATTAAAATCAACCTCAATATTATTCACTTTTGGCGGTTTAGGCCTACATGAAATAAAAAGAACAGACAAAATAATAATCATACCCAAAGACAATCTTAATAATTTTGTCCTTTCATAAAATCGTTGAAACAAATACATATAACAAAATTTATAATTTATCATACTTAAGAGGTGTAATAGCGTGACAAGATAAGAAATAGGCCGATAATTTATAATAAATTTACAGCCAAAACTTATTTAAACAACCTTACATTTTAACTTTTGTTGAAAAATTTATCCTTGAAAAGAGCGTTTTCATTATGTTTGCATCTATAATACTAAAAAAACAGATTTTATGAAAAAACAAATATACCTATTACTGTTATTCACAGTAATTTGCGGATTAACTAAAGCTCAGGAAAAAGGACAAACCAGATTTTCGTTTGTATTGAGTCCTCAAATCTCCTGGACAAATTCCGACCATGAAAACATAAATGGCAAAGGCTCGCTTGCCGGTTACAATTTAGGTTTAGTCATTGATCGGTTTTTTGGCGATAATTATGCATTTTGTACCGGTTTAACAATAAACACCAACGGGGGTAAGCTCAAATATCCTGCTACCGGAACCGATCCTGAGTACACACAAACCTACCGGCTAAAATACATTGAGATACCACTTGGCTTAAAGCTAAGATCAGAAGATATCAGAAGAACAAATTTTTACGGTCGATTTGGGCTGTCGCCTCAAATTAACATTAAGGCTGTTGACGAAAACGGTAAATCCATTGGCAATCAGGTAAGACTTTTCGACCTTGGATACCATCTGGGAGCAGGGATAGAATATTCGCTTGGGGGAAAAAATGCGCTGATATTGGGCATCCTTTTTAACAATGGCTTTGCAGATATTACTAATAACAGTTTCGAAGATAAAACCATCCATAATCGTTTAGTGTTTGAGTTTGGCTTTGTTTTTTAAAAAATAATCTAACTGCTAAACAAGGAATACTCATTTATTTTCCAAACTCATCATACTATAAGTCATTTTATTAACAAGGTTGTTTAAAACCTATAAGCACCCTTTTTAGTAAGCATTATACAATTATTTCAGTATTTTTGAAATCGATTTTCTTTCTAGTAATCGATTTTCTTTCTAATAAATTAAATACTAAATATGAAACTGGCTCTGGCTCAGCTTAACTTCAAAGTAGGCGATTTTGAAGGCAACAAAGAAAAAATAATCAAACAAATTGAAATAGCTTCAAACAATAAAGCCGATTTGATAATCTTTTCTGAGTTGGCCATTTGCGGTTACCCTCCTCTTGATCTTTTAACACGCGAAGACTTCGTGATAAGAGTGGCTGCCACTATGAACGAGATAGCTACATACTGCTTAGATACAGCAGCCATTATTGGAGGCCCAAGTATAAATCCTAATTCACGCGGAAAACAACTTTTTAATTCAGCATGGTTTTTATCTGATGGTAAAGCCGTTCCTCTTGTTCACAAAACGTTGTTACCAACCTACGATGTTTTTGATGAATACCGGTATTTTCAGCCTAATCAATCATTTAACATCCTATCCTTTAAGGGAAAAAGAATTGCCATAACCATTTGTGAAGATCTTTGGGATGACCAACCCGTTGAAGCTGCGTTTTCGCGAAACCAGCTTTACACCATTTCGCCGCTTCAAAAACTTTCTACTCTAAGGCCTGACTTTGTTATCAATATAGCTGCATCTCCCTTCTCACACCATCAACATGAGCTTCGCCGACAGGTGATATGCAAAAAAGCAGCACAATATAAGCTGCCAATATTTTATGTGAACCAGGTTGGCGCAAACACAGAACTGATTTTTGATGGTGGATCAATGGTAGTTGATGCATCAGGCAAAGTTATATATAGGCTTCAACATTTTGAGGAAGAAATGTATTTTACCTCAACCAATTTAAATGCCAAGGAACCTGATATTATGGAAAATCTGGATGTAACAGAACTAATATATAACGCACTGGTTCTGGGACTTAAAGATTATTTCTTGAAATCGGGACTTAAAACTGCAACCATTGGATTATCGGGAGGATTAGACTCAGCGGTAACTGCTGCAATTGCAGTAGCTGCCCTTGGTAATGAAAATGTGCATGGAATATTACTGCCGTCACAGTATTCAAGCGACCATTCTATTGATGATGCCCAAAGGCTGGTAAAGAATCTAAATATTGGGTCTAGTATAATACCAATAAAAGATATTTATTATTCATTTGAAACAGCATTAGCTCCAATTTTTAAGAACTGTAAGCCCGATGTAACAGAGGAAAACCTTCAGGCACGCATCCGTGGTACCCTGCTTATGGCATTTTCCAATAAATTTGGCCATATACTCCTAAACACCTCTAACAAAAGCGAATCGGCCGTTGGATACGGAACCCTATATGGCGATATGAATGGCGGATTAAGCATACTTGGCGATGTTTATAAAACCGATGTCTATAAACTGGCACATTTCATGAACCGCAAAAAAGAAGTAATACCAATAAACACCATTGTAAAGCCACCCTCAGCAGAACTCCGACCCGACCAAAAAGATTCTGACTCCCTTCCCGAATATGATGTTTTGGATGCCATTCTTTTCCAACACATTGAACGAAATCAAAGCGCAATGGAAATTGAAAAATTGGGCTTTGACCTTGCAATTACAGAAAGAGTCATCAAAATGGTCAATCGAAATGAGTACAAACGCTTTCAATGCCCTCCAATACTCCGTATTTCAGGTAAAGCATTCGGATTTGGCCGAAGAATGCCTATCGTTGCTAAATACTAATTAATAGCAACCATACTGAAATTCAATGAGAATAAAGTTTTGACACAAGGTTTATTTTTCATATTTTTATAGTGTTATAGAACAGTGTTCTAAAACACCATAAAAATATGACAGCAATAAAAAAAACTCCTGCTAAAGAGATGTCCATAAAAGACATCTCTATTATTTATAAGGTACTTACGGATGAGGAAAAAGAATATCTGGAAAGCAACCATACAATGGTTAAATACAAAAAAAACCAGATTATTTACAAGGAAGGAGAAGAACCAACCGGATTGCTATGTCTAGGCTCAGGGAAAGTGAAAATTTTCAAGGAGGGAGTTGGTGGACGTGATCAGATTGTAAGGCTTGCCAGCGCCCCGGGTTTTATTGGTTACCGGGCTTTATTTGCTGATGAAAAACACATAGCTTCAGCAGTGGTAATTGATCCCTGCACCATATTTCATATTAAGAAAGACATTATTTACAAGCTCCTTGCCTCGAACAACAAACTCTGCATTAATATAATAAAATCATTTGCCACTGAGCTAGGCTTTTCACGCTATAGAACCGTTACTCTTACCCAGAAACATATAAGGGGTAGACTTGCTGAGAGCCTTGTTATTCTGCGCGACATATACGGTTATGAAGATGATTCCTGTACACTAAATATATATTTATCAAGAGAAGATTTAGCTAACTTCTCCAACATGACCACTTCCAATGCCATTCGCACGCTTACAACTTTTGTAAAAGAAAAAGTAATTGTTGTAGATGGCCGAATCATTAAAATTCTGGATGAGGAAAAACTCGAACGGATCTCCCGATTAGGATAATATTTTTATTCCTTAAAATAAATTCTTTTCACTCTGCGACTAATACCTGTTAAAACCTCATAGGGAATGGTATCCAATTGTCGGGCCATTTCAGTAACGGGATAATCATCACCAAATATTATCACCTCATCGCCCTCAGCAACATCATGCAAGAGAGAAACATCTACCATACACATATCCATACAAATATTTCCTATAATTGGCACCAGTTTTTTATTTATCATCACTTTTCCACGGCCACGGCTTAAATGACGGTTAAGACCATCGGCATATCCCACCGGAATAATAGCAATACGTCCATCTTGCAATGCTTTTCCGGCTCTTCCATACCCTATGGTTTCACCGGCTAAAACCGGCTTGATTTGCGAAATATAGGTTTTAAGTGTAATAACATTTTCCAATCGCTTATCGTTAATGGCACTTATACCGTAAAGGCCAATACCCAACCTCACCATTTCGAAACGCGCATTTGGAAATCTTTCAACACCTGCTGAATTTAAGATATGACGCCAAAAGTCATACCTCAGTCCCGCATGCAACTTTTCACAAGCCTTATGAAACTTCTCAATCTGCAACATGGTAAAAGAATCATGCTTAAGCTCATCGCTGCCTACAAGATGCGAAAAAACAGAAAGAACCTTTAGGTGGGGCATTAATGAAAGCATCTCCAATAGTTGGTCAACTTCATTTTCAAGAAATCCCAACCGTAACATTCCTGTATCTATCTTCAAATGTACCGCAGCTTTTTCAACACCCTCAAGTTCAACCGCTTTATTAAAGGCTTTTAAAATCTTTATGCTGTATATTTCAGGTTCAAGTCCATACTTCAACATCTGAGCAAAACTCTTTTCTTCTGGATTCATAACCATAATAGGCATAGTAATGCCTGCCTGACGCAACTCCATTCCCTCATCAGCAAAGGCAACTCCCAGATAATCTACTTTTTGGTGTTGAAGAGCTCCAGCTATTTCATACGAACCACTACCATAACTAAAAGCCTTTACCATAACCAAGACCTTTGTTTCGGGATCCAATAACGAACGTAAAACATTCAGATTGTTTATGAGTGCATTCAGGTTAACCTCCATCACCGTACTGTGCTGCTTAAGCTCCAGTCTCTCTGCTATATTTTCAAACTCAAAAGTTCGTGATCCTTTAATTAATATTGCTTCCTGTTTAAATGAAAACTCGTGTATAACCGATAATAACTGCCCTGTTTTTTCAAAGAACCTGTCATTTTGACCAAAACAACCGGCAAAAGAAGAAATTACAGGCCCTACTCCAATCAATCTATCAATCTTTCTTGATTTTATTAACGATGCAACCCGCGGATAAAGAATATCTTCAGACAATCCTGTTTGAAACATATCTGACAGAATAATAGTCCGTTTCATACCTTTTTTTCGACCCTGCTGATCTAAAAAATCCAGTGCCAACTCAAGCGACGTAAAGTCTGAATTATATGTATCATTGATAATGAGCGATCCCTGAATCCCTTCTTTTTGTTCCATACGCATGGCAACGGGCTGCAGTTTAAGAATTCTTTCTCCAATAATAATTGGTAAATAACCATTATAAAGCAGAAAAAGCCCTGATAACAATGAATTATCAACTGAAGCCTTATCAGGGAATGGAATTTTCCACTGGAATGATTCGCCCTTCCAGTTCAAACTAACCTTTGTTATATCGTTGTGTTCAACATCAACAATATGCAAATCAGAATCAGGATGTTTACCCCAGGTGACAGAAGTAACAGAGGGTAATATTTTTTTAATCCCGGCATGAACCAATTCCTGATCACGGCAATAAAAAAGAACCTTCACTCCCTTAAACAGTAACAACTTCTCTCCCAATTTTTCTTCTTCAGATGAAAAATTCTGCTGATGCGCCGAACCAAGATTCGTAAATAATCCATAATTGGGTTGAATTATGTTGGTCAGTTTTTGCATTTCACCACAACGACTTATCCCTGCTTCAAAAATTGCCATAGTGGTTTTATTATTCAGTTGCCATACCGAAAGTGGCACCCCAACCTGACTGTTATAACTCCTAGGCGAACGCACCAATTGTTCATCGTTTCCAATGAGTTGCGACAGCCATTCCTTGACAATGGTTTTTCCATTACTGCCCGTTATGGCCACAACAGGAATATTAAAAGTGGTTCGGTGTTTTGATGCCAGTTTCTGTAAAGACTCTAAAACATCAGAGACTATAAAGAAATTAGCTTCGCAACATTCAGTGGGGATATGAAAATCTTCGTCAACAACAAAATTACGAATACCTTTTGTAAATAAATCATTTATAAACTGATGACCGTTGTGCCGGCTTCCTTTTAAAGCAAAGAAAACCGAACCAGAAAGCTCAAAAACCATACGGCTATCGATAAGCAACCTATGAATAGGTTCAGCACTTTTCAGTTCAAAACGGGCCTCCATTAATTCAGCCAATTTTAAGGGATGTAAAGCATTATTCATTAACGATAAATTATTTGTTTTTCTTTTTAAGATCGGCTGTTATCAGTTCATTGTAACAGGCTCTGCAAACTGCCTCATACGATTCAAAGGCTCCAACCTCAACCAATCGGTCACTGCCTTTAAGTCGAAACGAATGATGAGCTAAATCGCCACAACGCACACAGATAGCATGAACCTTAGTAACATATTCAGCGCAAGCCATTAACGCCGGTATGGGACCAAAAGGCTTTCCTTTATAATCCATATCAAGACCTGCCACAATAACTCTAACACCCTGATTGGCAAGATTATTACAAACCTCCAGCAATCCTGCATCAAAAAACTGAGCCTCATCAATACCAATCACATCAGTATTGCCACTTAATAATAATATATTACCTGAACTCTCAACCGGTGTACAACGAATACTATTGGCGTCATGCGAAACCACTTCTTCCTCCCCATAACGACGATCGATAACAGGTTTGAAAATCTCAACATTCTGCTGTGCAATTCTTGCACGGCGCAAACGGCGCAGCAACTCCTCGGTTTTCCCCGAAAACATGGAACCGGCAATTACCTCAATCCATCCCTGACGTCGGCTTCTATTGGCCTTATTCTCAAGAAACATAATTAAAAAAGTTTTTTTTTGGATTCAATCACTACCTTTGCAAAGGTAAATAAAATTGGTTCTCAACAAGATTTTATGGAAAAGGAAGCGCTTTTGAAAATCATTATACAAGATATCAAAGAATTGGATACCTTAATGAACACTTTTATCGGAAAATCGCAGATTCCAAAAACCTTCATCAATTTGTCGAAAAGTAAAGTTAGGGGAATCCTTGATGAACTGGATATGCTTGATAGTCTGTCTGAAATGGCTCAATCCGAATCGACACTATTGAAAAAGGAGGAGATTCATAAACCTGTTACAATTTCAGACCCTATAGTAGCGCCAGTTTTTGAAAGCACTCCCTCGCCAACTCCAAAAGAACCGGCTAAACAAGACAAATCTGAACCTGTTGCTGAATTTCCTGAATCAAATAAAGTTAAAACTGCTGAAAAAAAAGTTGATAAAACCGTTGATTCCACTATACATGAAACACCAGTGGTAAAAACCAATGAGAAAAAAAACGATTCTCAGCCTTCCACATTAGGCGAAAAACTGGGTCGTAACACATCTCAGTTTTATGATATAATTGCCAAAAACAATGAAACAGAGACAACTTCCCGATATCAAACCAAAGCTATTGAGGATTTAAAAAAGGAAATTGGAATAAATGATCGTTTTTACTTTCAGCGTGAGTTATTCAACAGCAACCCCGAACTTATGAATCAAACACTGGAGCAACTAAATCATTTAAACGATTTTGAATCGGCTGAAACTTTCCTTACAACAAATTTTACATGGGAAAACAATAATGAAGCCGCAAAAGCGTTTAGGGAATTAGTGCGGCGAAGATATATATAATTCAAGGCATACCTATGAGCAAACTGTATCTTGTACCAACACCAATAGGCAACCTTGAAGATATAACCATCCGAGCTATTCGGATTCTAAAGGAGGTAGATTTTATTCTGGCTGAAGATACCAGAACAACCGGCTTTTTATTGAAACACTACGAAATCAATAACAAACTGATTTCGCACCACAAGTTCAACGAACACACAACGGTGCAACGTATTGTGGACAGAATTAATAGTGGCGAAACAGCAGCATTGGTTTCAGATGCCGGGACTCCTGGAATTTCAGATCCCGGATACCTGTTGGTGGCCAAGTGCATTGAGGCCGATGTTGAGGTTGAATGCCTTCCTGGTGCCTCAGCTCTCATACCTGCCATTGCAGTGTCAGGGCTTCCCAACGACAGATTTTGTTTCGAAGGCTTTTTGCCTCAAAAGAAGGGACGCCAGAAAAGATTTCTTTCACTTCAGGAAGAAACTCGTACAATGGTTTTTTATGAATCGCCACATCGGTTGTTAAAAACATTGATACAGGCATCTGAGTTTTTAGGGGCTGATCGAAGAGCTGTTGTTTGCAGGGAACTAAGCAAATTGCATGAAGAAATTCGCAGAGGAACAGTAACTGAACTTATTGAATGGTTCACACAGAACCAGCCCAGAGGTGAAATTGTTATAGTGATAGAGGGAAAAGAGAAATAGAGGCAAATTATTAGCATTAGTAGAAAACAACAACTTAAATTAAAATTAAAGCTTATGGATTATGAACTTTACATCATTGATTAAACACTTAATTACCCAATTCATTTTATAAATGTGAATGTACATAATACCATTAAAAACAAATACGTTATGAAAAATCTTTTAGTTATTCTATTAATATTGCCATTGTTTTGGCAATGTGATTTCGGCCCAAGTAAAACCGAGCTTCGTCAAACAAATGATTCACTATTAATGGCTTCAGCCTTAAAAGAGATTCAATTGAACCAGATGCTTGAATCAATGAGTACCATTGAATCAAACCTCCAATCAATCAAAGAAAAAGAACAGATTATCTCATTAAAAGCTGAATCAGGCGATGTTAAAGGCACCTCAGCTGATCAGATTAATGAAGATATTCAATTGATTTATGACTTGATGGTGCAGAACAAAGAACAGATTCAGAAGCTTGAAGATCAGATGAAAAAAGCCGGTGTTGATAATAAGAACCTCCAAAAAGTTATTGCCGGACTTAATTCTCAACTTAAAGAAAAAACCGAAGAGATTGCCCGTTTGAACGAAATGCTGCATGATAAAAACCTTCAGATTGAGCAATTGAATTATACCGTTGGAGGCCTTACTCATGCTGTTGATTCGATAAGAAATATATCGGATCAAACAAGTTCTGAGTTGAAATCTACACGCGATAATCTTAACATGGCTTATTATGCTATTGGCACTAAAAAAGAGCTGAAAGATAAAAAAATTATCGCTCGTGAAGGATTTTTGTTCTTCGGCGAAGATAAGGTGCTAACAAATGAATTCGAACAAAAATACTTCAACCCCATCGATATCCGGGAAACTAATTCCATACCTATTTACCATTTGAAGGCCGAATTACTTACCCCGCATCCACAAGGTAGTTTCGAACTGACTAAAGATGAAGAAGAGAATCTGATTTTGGTAATTCTTAACTCCGAAAAGTTCTGGAGTATCTCAAAATACTTGGTTGTTCAGGTTAATTAGTGATTTTAACCTCACTTAGTTCTTTTAAGAAATTTGTCATTATGCGAAATCGTAATGACAAATTTCTTTTATATAGCTATTTTTAAGTATTTTACAAATTAACAATGCGTAATTACAAGCACCTTTTTTTCGATCTTGATCATACAATATGGGACTTTGCAACAAACGAAAAAATTACCCTAACTCAGTTGTTCGATAGTTATAAGCTACAACAGTTCTTCGATAATTTCGATGATTTTTTTGAGAGTTATAAGCCTATAAATATTGGGTTATGGATTCAGTACCGTAACGGAGAAATTAGAAAAAAGGATCTTAATGTTAATCGATTTTACAATACTTTTTGCTCTGTTGGATTTGATGATAAAGATACAGCCGAAAGGTTTGCTGATGATTTCATCAAACAAAACCCCACCCAAAAAACCTTGATTCCTCATACCATTGAAGTACTGGAATACCTTCATTCAAAGTATGATATGCATATTATAACCAATGGTTTTAAAGAAACTCAATATGTGAAAATTGAAAACAGTGGACTTAAACCCTACTTTAAAAAGGTTTTTATTTCAGAAGAGGTAGGCCATCAAAAACCCAAAAAAGCGTTTTTTGAATATGCTATTAAAAGTTGTAATGCCCGTAAAAAAGAGAGTCTGATTATTGGCGATAGTTTAGAAGCCGATATTTATGGAGCCAAAAACTTTGGCCTGGACCATGTGTTTTTCAACCCATCAAAAACACCCCACAACGAAACAGTTTTTAAAGAAATCTCTTCCCTTCTGGAGCTGAAAAATATGCTTTAAGTATTGCAAAAACTTTGATGCGAAATCACTTTAACACCTAGTTCTATACATTTAGCTCCATAAAATAAATGCTTAAAAAACGGGCTAAATGGATCTTCTAAACAATGATGGCTTTATAAGTTGTATCCTAAATTCCAAATTAGAATTTTGCATCTCTTTCAAAACTATTACCCAACGATAATGAATTGCCAAAATTATCGGCCGGTATGTTTGATGCTGCTCCTGCCGGTTCATTCATTTTTGAGCCAAGGGTAACCGGAACATTAAAATCCATTCCAAACCCATTACCGTAATTTTCTCCTTCCAAATCCTCAAACCTAATAGCTTCAGGCCTGAATCTCAGCTTAATATCTCCTGTTGCACCATTTCGGTGTTTGGCAATAATTATCTCAGCCAAACCGATAAGTGAATTCCCCTGTTCATCCTCAGTTATCTTATAATATTCGGGGCGATGAATAAATAATACCATATCAGCATCCTGCTCAATAGCTCCTGACTCACGTAAATCAGATAACTGAGGACGCTTACCATCGCCCGTTCGGCTCTCAACACCACGATTCAACTGTGACAATGCTATAATTGGTATACTAAGTTCTTTTGCCAATCCCTTTAGTGAACGGGAAATCATACTAACCTCTTCCTGCCTGTTGCCCGGGTTCATACCGCTGGCACTCATCAACTGAA
>CAZSQG010000008.1:0-37156 GCA_964608615.1 uncultured Marinilabiliaceae bacterium | reverse complement strand
CTGTATATCATGTTGTTTTTTAAGACGACGACATTTAGCCCTAAGTTCAAAGATGCTCAATCCGGCGGTATCATCCACATAAATAGGTGCGTCAATTAAGCCTTTTATTTTTGTATCCAGTTGCTTCCATTCAAAAGCATCCAAATTACCATTCTTAATTTTATCGGCAGGAAGTTCTGTTTCGGCTACAATCAAACGATTAACCAGCTGAATATTGGACATCTCCAACGAAAAAACAGCTACTCCCTGCTTATACTTAACAGCCATATTTCTTGCCATGGATAATACAAATGCTGTTTTCCCCATTGCAGGACGAGCTGCAATAACAACCATATCCGAAGCTTGCCATCCCGAAGTAATGCGGTCAAGTTCAGTAAATCCAGAAGGAACTCCACTTAATCCATCAGTTCGTTTGCCTGCAAGCTGAATTTTTTCAATGGCATCACTAATAACAGGATTAATCTGTGTAGCATCGCGCTTCATGCTTCCCTGCGAAAGCATAAACAGGGAATTTTCAGCTTCCTCAAGCAAATCTTCAACATCCACCGAATCGTCGTAAGCTTTAGTCTGGAATGTTCCCGAAAGATGAATTACCTGACGTTGTAAAAACTTCTGGTAAATTATTCGTGCATGATACTCAATATGCGCAGCCGAAGCTACCCTGCTGGTTAATTGTGTTATATAAAATGCTCCCCCAACTTCATCAATCTTACCCATACGCCGAACCTCTTCGGTTACAGTAAGCATATCTATTGGTTGCTCTTTACCAAACAAATTATTAATAGCCGAAAAAATGTGTTGATGAGCTTCTTTATAAAAACACTCTGGTTTAAGAATTTCCGAAACTGTGGTAAAAGCATCTTTTTCAAGTAGCATGGCACCCAATACAGCTTCTTCAAGCTCAATGGCCTGAGGAGGCATTTTACCAATGCTCATGTCCATAGACTCAGTTGGTTTATTCGATTTGTTATATCTCTTTTCGGCCATTTATAAAGGGACTTTTTTTTAAGACGGATGACAAAGGTAAGAATTTTAACCAGCTGAGGAAAAACAAAAAACTCATTCCTATCAACAATCCATTAACAGTTTTATCAACATACTCACACGTGCATACACCTATCTTTCTGCATCTTAGCATATTTTAAGATATTAACAATACTTTTTTTTATCATTTGCCATTTCTCCATAAGCAAAACACCTTACAGCATTTTTTTATACAAAATTCAATTACAGTTAATCTGTTTAATATTTTTCACTTTTCTTTGTAGAACATTAATCAGGTGGTTAAAATGATTGTATTTCCAAATGCTAAAATAAACCTGGGACTATTAGTAACCTCAAAAAGAAATGATGGCTACCATAGTCTTGAAACCATTTTTGTGCCAATAAAAGGATTTTGCGATGTTCTTGAGGTTCTCACAAACCGGGAGTCATCTAGTGACACCTTTGCAAATACAGGACTTCAGATTGACTGTAAACCGGAGAACAACCTATGCTTAAAAGCTGTTCAACTTATGCGGGAGCATGCTAATATACCCAACCTTAATATCCATCTGCATAAGATAATTCCTTTTGGAGCCGGGTTGGCCGGAGGATCGGCCGATGCTGCTTTTATGCTAACACTGCTAAATGAGCAGTACAATGTTGGTTTAACTAATGAAAAATTAGAGATTATTGCTTCCAAAATAGGTGCCGATTGTGCAGTGTTCATCAACAACAAAGCTGTTTTAGCTAAAGGCATTGGAAATGAATTCTCTGAAACAAGTATCGACTTGTCGGGCCTCTGGATTGAAATAATAACTCCTCCGGTTTTTATTCCTACTTCGGAGGCTTACAAAAATATTATTCCGCACAAGCCTCCATTTTCTCTTGAAGAATTGACGCATAACCCCTTAAAAGATTGGAAAAACACAGTTTCTAATGATTTTGAGTCTTCTGTTTTTAATAAATACCCCGAAATAAAAGCCATAAAAGAAAATCTTTACAATAAAGGGGCGCTTTATGCTTCTATGTCGGGGAGTGGGTCATCTGTTTACGGCATATTTAACTCAAATCCGGAAATTTCATGGCCAAAAAACTATAAAACATATAGAGGTTTAATATAATTTAAACGCAGAGATTAGTATACCTTAAAAGCTAAAACTGTGGAAATCCTAGCAAAAATGGTGGATTGAAAGGCTTATCCTCTCAAATCCACCATTAAAATAATTTAGCCTGTTATTTATTTCTGGACCTTAACAATCTTTTATTCGATCCATGTAATAACTTATTAAAATTCAGCATTTTTAGGAGTCCTTGGAAATGCAATAACGTCTCGAATGTTTCCCATTCCCGTTACAAATAACATTAAGCGTTCAAATCCAAGACCAAAACCACTATGAGGTACCGAACCAAAACGCCGGGTATCGAGATACCACGACATATCCTCAACCGGTACATTCATTTCATTCATGCGTTTCACCAACTTATCGTAGTTTTCTTCTCGCTGTGAACCTCCAATAATCTCTCCTATTTGAGGAAACAACACATCCATTGCCCTAACTGTTTTACCATCGGCATTAAGCTTCATGTAAAAAGCCTTTATCTCTTTTGGATAATCTATTAGAATAACCGGTTTTTTAAAATGTTTCTCAACCAGGTATCTTTCATGTTCACTTTGAAGATCAGCGCCATAACCTTCAATCAGGTATTTGAATTGACCTTTTTTATTGGGTTTTGAGTTTTTCAATATTTCAACCGCCTCGGCATATGTGAGTCGTATAAAATCATTTTCAAGAACAAATTTCAACTTCTCAACCAGTTCCATACTTCTATCTTCAGCCTTCTTATCTTTCTCCTCTTCAATTAACCTCTGACTCAGAAATTGCAAGTCGTCCAAACAATTCTCAAGGGCATAATTAATAAGATACTTAAGAAACTCTTCGGCCAAATCCATATTGTTCTCAAGTTCATAAAAAGCCATTTCAGGTTCAATCATCCAGAATTCAGCAAGGTGGCGCGATGTGTTAGAATTCTCTGCTCTGAAAGTTGGCCCGAAGGTGTAAATTTCAGAAAGAGCCATAGCTGCCAATTCTCCTTCGAGCTGACCCGAAACAGTTAGATTGGTTGCCTTGCCAAAAAAATCTTGTGAATAATCCAATTCACCGGTCTCTGTACGGGGTGGATTTTTCAAATCCAGGGTAGTTACCTGAAACATCTCGCCAGCCCCTTCAGCATCAGAAGCCGTGATAATTGGCGTATGAATATTAACAAAACCTTTAGATGAAAAAAAGCTGTGAACGGCAAAAATCATAGAATGCCTTACACGTGATATTGCACTGAATGTGTTGGTACGAAAGCGCAGGTGGGCAATTTCACGCAAAAATTCTAAGGAGTGTTTTTTAGGCTGTAATGGATAATCATTTACGTTACATTCACCAATTACTTCAATTTTCGTAGCTACCAGCTCAACTTTTTGGCCACCTCCCTGCGATGGATTCAGCAATCCCCAAACAGCCAAAGAAGCCCCCGTAGTAACCTTACGCATTAGCTCCTCATCAAATTGTTCCATATCAGCAACAATTTGAAGATTATGAATAATTGAGCCATCATTTACAGCAATAAAGTTAACCTGTTTATTTCCCCGACGGGTGCGCACCCATCCTTTAACTAGGAATTCTTTCCCAAGATCCTCTGACTTCAGAATGTCAATTACTTTCGTACGACGCATATTGTTTTCCCTTTTTATGTGATCCAAATAATGGCCCCGGATGCGGAAAGCCTATAAATACGAGTTTGTAAAAATAGTCATTTGTTTGTTTATCAGTATCGATTTAATTAAAAAGTTTGTAACTATTAAGGAGGGTTATAAAATGATTTACATGACAAAATATTAAACGCAAAGGGCGCAAAGTTATTTATTCGTAGAGAGCGCAAAGAATTAGTAATAGGATTTTTGCGAACTTTGCGGTTTCCTCTGCGTTCTTTCCAGTTAATTTTCATACTTAAATAATTGTTTTTTTAAAGGTCGTATAGCCTCCCGTCTTTCAGTCGGGACAGGTAGCCCCGCTAACGAGCAGGGACACTCAATAAAGCAGTAACTATATTTAATTATGTATCGGAATGGCCTCCTATCAAATTTGTTTCGTTATGAAACCCTACCTTAATATCATATTTAACCAAAAACATAAATAAAAAAGGCCGGTATTAACCGGCCTTTTTATTTATTCAATTTCAATCATTTTAAATCCCTTAGGGATTTTTTCACCTTCGGAAACATAAATCTTCTTTATTTTCCCATCAAAAGGCATAATAACTTTATTCATCATTTTCATTGCTTCCAGTATTAGAATAATAGTTCCAGCTTTAACCTTTGAACCTTCCTTAACCTTGAGCTTGATTATAGTTCCCGGAATATATGATTTAACCTCCTTTGAATTAGGAGCTACATAAGGCTTTCGGTTGATGAATTTTTTCGTAAGGATTGTTTTGTATTTCCGTGCAAGGACAACAAAATCAACCAACTCTTCTTTTATCTCTTCCATAGCTTAATCCATTAAAATGGAGGAATTCCGTGTTTTTTAAATGGTCTTACGTCATTTTTATTGCTCGATACCTCAATGGCATGCAATAACAACTTACGCGTTTCTTCAGGCTCAATTACTGCATCAACATACCCTTTGGCAGCAGCAACATAAGGATTTGCAAACCGTTCAATGTATTCCTCAACCTTCAATGCACGCATAGCATCTGGATCGGCAGCTTCATCAATTTCTTTCTTAAAGATGATGTTGGCAGCTCCCTCAGGCCCCATAACGGCAATTTCTGCTGTTGGCCATGCAAACATAAAATCGGCACCAAGGTGGCGGGAGTTCATGGCAATATATCCGCCTCCATAAGCCTTACGGAGAATAACAGTGATTTTTGGAACTGTAGCCTCAGAATAAGCATACAGTACTTTAGCTCCATGACGAATAACACCCGCATGTTCCTGATCAACGCCAGGCAAATAACCAGGCATGTCTTCCAGGGTTATGATTGGGATGTTGAATGCATTACAAAAACGAATAAACCTTGCAGCCTTGTCTGAGCTATCGCAATCAAGTACACCAGCCAAATACATAGGTTGATTGGCAACAAACCCGATGGTTTGTCCGTTCATACGACCAAAACCAATCACAATATTACGTGCAAAAAGCTCATGAATTTCAAAGAAATCTGAGTCATCCACAATAGCCCTAACAATATCACGTACATCGTATGGCTGTTTAGGATCAGACGGGATTATGTCTTCAATACTACCTTTAAACTTGGGCTCACGTGGAGGAAAGACTTTAGCCTTTTGCGTATTACTCCATGGAATAAAAGTAATCAGCTTTTTTATTTGCTCAAAGCACTCATTCTCACTTTGTGCAAAAAAATGCGCATTACCGGTGATTTCCGCATGAACGCGGGCTCCACCCAATTCTTCCATCGAGATCTCTTCTCCCAAAACTGTTTTTATTACATTGGGACCGGTAATAAACATTTTAGAAATGTTATCCACCATGAAAACAAAATCAGTTAATGCAGGAGAATAAACAGCTCCACCGGCACATGGACCAAGAATAACAGAAATTTGAGGTATTACACCTGAGGCAATAGTGTTTCTGTAAAAGATTTCACCATAACCGGCAAGAGAATTAACTCCTTCCTGAATCCTGGCACCTCCTGAATCATTTATTCCAATTAAAGGAACTCTCATCTTGAGAGCATGATCCATTATTTTGGTGATTTTTCGGGCATGCATAAGACCTAATGAGCCACCTGCAACAGTGAAATCTTGTGCATAAATACAAACTGGAGCACCATAAATGGTTCCAGTACCAATAATTACCCCATCACCATGCAATTCCTTTTTATCCATCCCGAAATCACGGGCTTCATGTTCAACAAAAAGGTCAAATTCGGTAAAAGATTCGCTGTCCACCAGTGCCAGTATTCGGTCACGGGCAGTCATTTTACCCATAGCCACCTGTTTCTCAATGGCTTTTTCACCTCCACCCTGCTGAACTTTTTCTTTTCGTTTCCGAAGATCAAGGATGCGTTGTTTTAATGACATACTCAAATAGTTTTGGTTATTTCAATGTTAGTCAATCAATTACACTATTCATAATTAATCTAACCGGGTACATAATTACAAATTTAAACCCCAATGACATACATTTTCTATCAATATTTTTTCAAATTTAAGTCCTTTTATATGGATATCAAATAGTTGTATTCTTTTATTTTTCATCACATATTTAACATAATCCTTTCAGCTCATATTGCCATTTAAGCCTCCCCTCGCTCCTGTATTTTATGTTGAGTATACGAAATTTCATTTTTAAGATGGTTCAACAGAAAGAAAAAAGAGTAAATTCCAATACAACATTAAACTTAAGGCATTGGGAAAGATTATTACTATCCAAAGTAAACGTTTGAAAATAATTACCAGATGAAAACGTTAACCCCATAAAAACATTAATCTTACTACTTTGCCAAAGGCAACACAGTCTCATCCAATCCTGGTCCTGATTCTTCAAGCTAGAGGAACACCATAATCTGTCACGAGATAAAGCCCTGAAATAAAGCCATCATTTGGGAGCCTTGTGGTATAGGAAACCAGCAACAATGGTAAATACAAAATTTGGAATCCAAACAGCAATTAAAGGTGACATATTGCCATTAACAGCAAAAGTTGTTGATATAGTCATAAAAAGAATATATGAAAAACTCAGAGCAATTCCCACTCCAATATGAAGCCCCATTCCACCTCTGACTTTTCGGGAAGCAAGCGAAACACCTATAATGGACAGAATAAAGGCTGAAAAAGGAGAGGCATTTCTTCGGTGCTTCTCAATAAGATATTCCTCAACATTACCTATTCCCCTTTGCTGTTGTTCCGTAATATATTCATTAAGTTCAGGGCTAGACATCGTTTCATAAAATTTTCTTTCATCTTTAAAATCAGAAGGCTTCATGTTTAAAATTGTGTCCAGCTGAGCCCCCCCAGAAATAACATGTCTGCTATCACCTAAAAAATCCCTTCGCACATATTGTTTCAATTTCCAACCTCCGGTAATGGAATCATAAACTGCTGAAGCAGATGTCAATTTCATCACCAATTGTTTATCCTTAAACTTTTCGAGGCTAAACCCATCACCAACTTCACGCAGCGAAGAATAACGACTAACGTACACAAATACGCCAGGTTCAATCTGCATATGTATATTATTCATTCCTGTTTCGCGACGCTTTTTAATATAAGTATTCTCAAAATCGAGTCTTATTTTATTGGCAGGTGGAATAACATAAGCCCCAAGAACAAATGAAAAAGCACTAATAATGGCAGCACCCATCATATAGGGAACCATTAAGCGACGAAAACTCACTCCACTTGATAAAATAGCTATAATCTCAGTTTGATAAGCCATTTTTGAAGTGAAGAAAATTACAGCTATAAAAACAAATAAAGGAGTAAATAGATATGCGAAATAAGGAATAAAATTCATGTAATAATTAAACACAATAGCCCTTAAAGGGGTCTCATGCTCCAGAAAATCATCAATCTTCTCGGCCATATCAAATACCACTGAAATACTAATGATTAATAAGATGGCGAAAAAGAAAGTTCCCAGAAACTTACGAAGAATATATATATCAAGCTTTTTCAAAATATTCTGATTTATTTAATCCCCTCTAAATCAATTGACACAATAATTCGTTATGTTTTAAGGAATAAAAATTAATATTGAAAACAATTCAATGGTAATCTTTCGTCTGTTTATAGTTTTTATTTCAGTTAACAGATGTTACTACCAAACAACTTTAATCATCAGCCACAGCAAATAAATGATTCTCATGATCATTTAAATACAAAGGAACAAAAAAAGTGGAATAAAAACTTACAATCTCAAAGCTAAACGTTTTACCATTTGGTTTTTCCACTGTAAAAAATTCCCGTTAACAATCTGATGTCGGGCTTCACGAACCAGCCATAAATAAAAGGACAAATTATGAATTGATGCAAGCTGAGGTCCAAGCATTTCTCCAGCTACAAATAAATGCCGCAAATAAGCTCTCGAATAGGTCAAATCCAAAGAACAAATGCCATCTGAGTCGATAGGAGAAAAATCATGCTTCCACTTCTCATTACGTATATTGATGATTCCATTTGCCGTAAATAACATCCCATTACGACCATTACGTGTAGGCATCACACAATCAAACATATCCACGCCTCGCGAAATGGCTTCAAGAATATTAACTGGCGTGCCAACACCCATAAGGTATCTGGGTTTATCAGCAGGCAATATTTCATTAACCACCTCTATCATTTCATACATTACCTCTTCGGGTTCGCCAACCGCTAGCCCTCCTATGGCATTTCCATCTCTATTAAAAGACGAAATATATTCAGCCGATTGCCTTCGCAGATCTTTATATCCTGCACCTTGAACAATAGGAAAAAATGTTTGCGAATATCCGTATAATGGTTCTGAATTATCAAAATGTTGTATTCCCCTTTTTAACCAGCGGTGTGTTAACTCCATGGACTTATGAGCATATTCATATGGAGAATCACCGGGAGGACATTCATCAAAAGCCATTATTATATCGGCTCCTATAATCCTTTGTGTATCCACCACATTTTCGGGAGTAAAAAAGTGTCTTGAACCATCTATGTGTGATTGAAAAACAGCCCCCTCCTCACTAAGTTTACGACGGTGACTCAATGAAAAAACCTGAAACCCTCCACTATCGGTTAAGACAGCACGCTTCCAGCTGTTGAATTTGTGTATGCCACCTGCCTGACGCAAAACCTCCAACCCAGGACGTAAGTACAAGTGATAGGTATTTCCAAGAATAATGCTGGCATTCACCTGTTCCTCAAGATCCTTAACATGAATTCCTTTAACCGACCCAACAGTTCCAACCGGCATAAACACAGGTGTTTCAATCTTTCCATGATCGGTAATAATCTCCCCCGCTCTGGCACAGGAACCTTCATCGGTTTTTAATAACGAAAAATCCATTTCATCAGTTTCTAATTACGCGCAAATATAGAAAAAAATAAAGGGTAGAAAGTTTGACAACCAGATCATAAAAACAAAGATTACAATAACAATACAAAAGTTCTTTTATCTCGCTGTTTTTCATCTACTTTAATTTTACAACAAGTCAACATTCAACAACCTTAAACATCAAAAACGAAACGTAATACTTTACCACAAAATAAAATTATTTTATTTAAATGTTAGTTTACTTCCAAATATTTTGAAAAAATCGCAAATTTGACAAAACATAATTTGATTTATGGACCTCTTGCAATTTCCTGATTTATATCTAATTCTATTTTCCATATTTCTGGTAACGTGGTTGTTACAACTAATTTATTTACTATTCAGAATACGTCCGCTTGCTTTTCTAAAAGAAGTATCAGAGCCAGACTTATCGTTTACTCCAAAGGTTTCAGTGATTATCTGCGCTAAAAACGAAGCCGAAAATCTTGATATGTATCTGCCTATAGTACTTACACAGGATTACCCCGATTACCAGGTAATTGTTGTAAACGACTGTTCCGAGGACGATTCAGAAATGATTTTAGCCCGATTAAAACAAAAATACCCTAATCTTTACTACACAACCATTCCTTTTGACCGACAGTTTCATCATGGTAAAAAATTGGCACTTACCATTGGTGTTAAAGCAGCAATCCATGATTATCTGGTTTTTACCGATGCCGATTGTGAACCGGCAAGTAACCAATGGCTGCGTGAAATGGTACAAGGCTTTGCTTCACCCGGGAAGGAGTTGGTTTTAGGTTTTGGCGGATACAAAAAAAAGAAAGGTTTTCTTAATTTCCTTGTAAGATACGACTCCTTTTATGTAGCTCTGCAATATCTGGGATTTGCTTTAAGCAAAAAACCATATATGGGAGTAGGAAGAAACCTGGCATATCGTAAAGATTTGTTTATCAAAAATAATGGATTAAAAAATCATATTAAACTGGCTTCAGGCGATGATGATCTTTTTGTTCAGGAAACATCAACAGCCATAAACACCTCAGTTGTTATTAGTCACCTGGCACATACAACCTCAGTACCTCCGATGTCGTTCATCAATTGGAGAATACAAAAAGCTCGTCACTTAACAACCTCATCCCACTACAAGAAAAGCATTAAATTGGAACTCATTATTGACCCTTTGAGTCGCGAAATATTTTGGGCCCTTGGGATTATTTTAATATTTTTTAATACTTTTGCTTTACCAGTAGGAGCAATCCTGCTTGTTAATATGATTCTCAAATTGTTTTTGTGGAACAAAGCTGCACAAAAACTAAAACAGGGAAAAGTTTTCTGGGGTGTTTTATTATTTGACCTTTTGCACCCATGGTTGTTACTTTGGGCACATACTGGTAATTATTTTGGTTCAAACAAAAATAAATGGAAATAAATCCAAATCTCTCAGACAAGGCTAAATACGATTTAGAATTGGTTCATAAGGCTTCGGACGGAGACCAAAAATCATATGCGGAATTAATGGCACGGTATAAGGATGCTATTTATTTTATGTTGCTCAAAATGGTTAACAACAAAACCGATGCTGAAGACCTGACCATTGAAGCCTTTGGTAAAGCCTTTAAAAACATTGAACAGTATTCCCCAAATTACGCCTTTAGTACATGGTTATTTAAAATTGCTTCGAATAATTGTATTGACTACCTAAGGAAAAAAAGATCCAATCTTATCTCTATTGACGGTAACTTTTCGGAAGAAAAAGAATCAGAGCCACATATTCACCTTCGGGACGAAACGCCCGATCCGGAAGAAAACCTTATTAAAGCTCAAAAAGCAATTCTGATGCGCACAGTGGTTCAAAAACTGAAACCACGTTACCGCACACTTATTGAACTTAGGTATTTTAAAGAATATTCCTACGAAGAAATCTCTGAAGAACTTGGGTTACCTCTTGGAACTGTAAAAGCTCAACTTTTCAGAGCACGTGAATTACTTTATAATACTCTTAAAAATTCAGAAGTTAAACACTGATTATGCTAATAATCGCATTGCATCAGTATAAGGGATGAATTGCATATAGGTTTGTAAATCAATTTTAGCAAAACACTGTTAATAATAACGATAACAACAATTTAAATTACAGTCATTTTTTTATATTACTTAAATGGCTTTACCACAGACTATTTGCATAATGAATTGTTAAATTCTATAAATTCAATTACAATTTTTATAACGATAGTTGTGACAAGTTAAAATTAAAACCTTCCCTTTTTGTTCCTACAAAAACAACTTACTTGGAACTTTATCCCAACTGAGACCAAATACAACCAACATTTTCTCTATAGTTTCATCTCGAAATTACTTTAATCACAAGATGGATATCATTCTAAAATATTTCCCCAATCTGGATGAACAACGTATGAAGCGGTTCATAAATTTGGAAACGTTATACCAGGATTGGAATAGCAAAATAAACGTAATATCAAGAAAAGACATGGACTTCTTTTATCAACACCATGTTTTGCACTCTCTTGCCATTGCTAGATACATAAAATTTATTGATGGAAGTAAAATCATTGATATTGGCACTGGTGGCGGATTCCCTGGCATTCCCCTGGCGATATTCTTTCCGGAGATTCAATTTACCCTGATTGACTCAATAGGAAAAAAAATAAAAGTTGTTAAGGCTGTTGCTGAAAGTCTGGGTCTTGAAAATGTAAAAGCCTTCCATACCCGATCAGAACAATTCAAAGGAAATTTTGATTTCATAGTAAGCCGGGCGGTAGCAACACTTCCCGAATTTGTTAGCCAAACACGTCATTTGATTTCAGATAAACAACAAAACGCTATATCAAACGGCATCTTATATTTGAAAGGTGGTGATCTTTCATCTGAAATCAACCCTTATCGAAAAATTGTTTCTGTTACTGAACTAAGCTCTTTTTATGATGAGCCATTTTTTTCCACAAAAAAAATAGTTCATCTCCCCCTCTAAACTTACGTCTTAAATCTTTGATTACAGGACTGATTTAGTTGATTACTTTTCAGGTTATTCACATATCCAGAAACATATAATAAAAAATTTAGACTAAAACTTTTGCAAAGAAGAAAAAACATGTATTTTTGCAGTCCGAAATAAGAACAGTAAGGCATAAATAAGATAAAAAAGAAATTAAGATGAAAAGGACATTTCAACCATCAAACCGTAAAAGAAGAAACAAGCATGGTTTTCGCGAGCGTATGGCCACTGCCAATGGCCGTCGTGTGCTAGCATCAAGACGTGCTAAAGGAAGAAAGAGCCTCTCTGTTTCAAGTGAGAAAAGACATAAAGCCTGATAATTTAAAGGCTTCTCGAGTAAAAAAAAGACCCATAAAAGGGTCTTTTTTTTTACTTTACCATGTTTTGTTGAAAATCTTTTTATTAAGATATTAAGCGACCTCCGGGATTTGAATATTTTATATTATTTTTGAAGCACATCTAAAACAAAATAAAATGTCCCGGTGGAAAATAATTCTTAATAAAACGATTTGGAAAAATATTGGAATAATAGCAGGAATTATAATTGCTATTCTAATCATTGTATTTTCCTTTCTTAACATTTATACTCATCATGGACAGGGTTCTGCTTTGCCAGATTTCACAGGATTGACTGAAGTGCAACTACAGCACTTGATTAAAACCCACAAGCTTCGCTATACTATTATTGATTCAGTTCATATAACTAATGTTCCACCAGGAGTTGTGATTGAACAAGTTCCTAAGGCAAATGAACTTGTCAAAAAAAACCGACGCATTTTTTTTACAATTAACGCCTGGACTGAGGACAAGGTTTCAGTTCCCAACCTTATGGACTACAGCCTGCGTAATGCCAAAGTAATTCTTGAGTCCTTCGGCCTGTCCACAGGCGAACTTGTATATATCCCATCGGAATATAGCAACTTAATACTGGGTCAACATTTAAAAGGAAAGCCCATTCAACCTGGATCTCTTGTGCCAAAAGGAACAGCCATTGACCTGCTAATTGGCCGTGGCTTAAGCAGCGAAACAACTTCTGTTCCCGGTCTTTTAGGCCTTGACATTGAAAATGCCCGAAAGAAAGCACAATCCATTAATTTAAATATTGGAGCAACCATTTTTGACGAGGGAGTTATTACACCTGAAGATTCGGCTAAAGCCTTTGTTTGGAAACAAAATCCGGAGGCCCAGCCAGGATCCTATCTAAACCTTGGCGCATCCATTGATGTATGGTTAACAGTTGACGAATCGCTGCTTCTTGATAACAACGAAGAGATTCAAGAACCAGAAGATAATTCTTCATTTGAAGACGAAATCAAGTAACATCTTTCAATTCTGTTTTTACCAATAAGCTATAATTATACATACCTTAATATGAAGGAATCAATTGAAGAGTTTGACGATATTGACGATCCTGAACTGTCGGAAAATGGTGAAAATGAAGACTCGGGTGAATTGTTCGAACACTTCAGATTTATTGCTGACAGTGGACAAGGATTATTACGAATTGATAAGTTTCTGGTAAATCGTATTGAAAATGCCTCTCGCAGTAAAATACAGGAAGCGGCCGAAGCCGGAAACATACTGGTAAACGATATTTCGGTGAAACCAAATTACAAGGTAAAACCCAACGATGTGATTACCATTGTAATGTCGTATCCCCCTCGCGAGATTGAAATTATTGCCCAAAATATTCCACTTGATATTGTTTATGAGGACGATATTCTGGTTATAATTAATAAAAAACCAGGCATGGTAGTTCATCCCGGACATGGTAACTACACAGGAACCCTTGTAAATGCATTGGCATGGCATTTCCGCGACCAGCCTTGGTTTAACGCAAGCGATCCCCGACCCGGATTGGTTCACCGAATAGATAAAGACACATCGGGATTGTTGGTTATAGCAAAAACTGAAGATGCAAAGATGAATCTGGCCCGCCAGTTTTTCGATAAAACAAGCACGCGCACCTATCAGGCGCTGGTTTGGGGTAACATGGAAAACGACCATGGAACCATTACCGGACATATAGGACGAAGTCATAAAGACCGTAAACAGATGGCTGTATTCCCTAATGGAGAACTTGGGAAACATGCAGTAACTCATTATTCGGTTTTGGAACGACTTGGTTATATTACACATGTTGAATGCCGACTTGAAACCGGCCGAACCCACCAGATAAGAGCGCATTTCAAACATATTGGACACCCACTCTTTAACGATGAACGCTATGGTGGAAACTTGATCCTGAAAGGGACCACCTTCACAAAATATAAACAGTTTGTAGAAAACTGCTTTAAGCTACTTCCACGACAGGCACTTCATGCCAAAACACTAGGATTTGTACATCCGTTAACGGCAAAATACGTTGAATTTAATTCAGAATTGCCCGACGACATGAAGCAGGTAATCGCTAAATGGAGAACATACATTGCCGGAAGAGATCTTGAATAAAATTTTCAAATAAAGTCAAAATACACAATTAAAAATAATACAATGACAAAAAAGAAAATAGCCGTAATTTATGGCGGTTACTCATCAGAGTTTGTCGTTAGCCATAAAAGTGCCCAAGGAGTGATTTCATTCATTGATACTAATAAGTATGATATCTACCCCGTTTTAATTGAGAACAACAAATGGTGCCTGGTATTAGACGGAAAGGAAACTCCCATATCACGCGAAGATTTTTCTTTTGATGTTAATGGAGTTAAGATTGTTCCCGACTGTGCCTATATAACCATTCATGGAACTCCCGGAGAAGATGGTTTATTTCAGGGATATCTAAAAATGATAGGAATACCACACTCCACTTGCGATGTTTTGCCTGCCGCCATGTCCTTTAACAAATTTACCTGTAACAGCTACCTCAAAGGATTTGGAATAAATGTTGCAAACTCTGTTTTACTTAGAAACGGTTTGCCTTATGACGCAACAGAGATTGCTAAAAAAACCGGCTTCCCATGCTTTATTAAACCAAATGCAGGGGGATCAAGTTTCGGCATTTCAAAAGTTAAAGATATTGGCCAACTTGATGCAGCCATTAAAAAAGCTTTTATTGAAAGTAACGAAGTAATTGCCGAACAGTTTATTGAAGGAACTGAAGTAACTTGCGGGCTTTATAAAACATCAAAAAAAACGGAGATATTCCCCTTAACTGAAGTTGTAAGTCATAACGAATTTTTCGACTTCGAAGCCAAATACTCTCCTAATAAAGCACTTGAGATTACACCTGCACGATTGGAGAAAGAAATAACACAGAAAATACAGAGTACCTCATCGTTCATTTATGACATTTTGGGTTGTAATGGTTTTATTCGAATTGACTTCATAATCAGCAATGAGCACATTTTCTTGCTTGAAGTTAACACCACTCCAGGCATGACTGCAACCAGTTTTATTCCTCAACAAATACGGGCTGCCGGACTGGATATAAAAAATGTCTTCTCTGAAATACTAGAAGATGCCATTAGCCGAAACCACTAAAAACAAAAAAGTGTATCCTAATTTTTGAGGGATACACTTTTTAAAGAGACGACAGTTTATTTTCTGTCGTGACAGATCAGTGTTACTACTTTTCAAATTCATAGTTGAAGACCTTATTTCCTGAAGCAAAACTCAATGAGTAGTTTCCTTTGGGAAGAGATGAAACATTGAATTTTCCTGAATAAGATAGTTCTGCCGGAAAATTTTTGTTATAAATTTGACTTCCTCTTTCATCTTCCAAACTAATAACCATTTTATTCAGATTACGATTTAGATGACTAACATATACAAATTCATCGTTTTTCCAAATTTTTACATCTGCATCCGCAACCTCTTTCAATATATTTCCTGAAACCAAGATACCGTTTTTTACAATAAAACGCTCTTCAATAGTTACGTTGTTCTTGCTTTTTAAACGAACGTTGTATTCACCATCTTCCAATTCAGAGAAATCGAACAGTCTGATGAAAGTTGAACCATTTTTTACTTTACTTCCTGAATAAATAACTTCACCACTAACATTGGAAATTGAAACCGAATACAATTCCTCAACACCAGGGGAAGCCGAAATTACAGCATAAGAAGTTTTCAGATAAGGAGAAACCGAAATTTTTCCTTTTGCAAAAACAGATGTACCTGCAAACGCAATTACTGCTACAAGAAATAGTAGCTTAGTTACTTTTTTACATTTCATAATTTACAATTTAAAATTAAACTTGCACAAATAATTAAATTCTATCATTAATAGTGCAAATTTAGTTTCACATTTTTCATCCCACAACTTTGCGAGTGTGCGTTTATAGTATTTTACTAATCATTAACCAAAGGGTAATTTTTTTTAGGGGGTATATACATTTTTTCACTATAATCGATGTAACTAATTAACAATCAAAGATGTTTTTTGATTGTTAATTACAGATTTTAACCAAAGTCATATAATTTTTCAAAAAACACCTGCAAATCTGAAATCAAACATTAATTGATCCAAATTGTTATATCCATATAAACAGAACAGGTATAACCAAAAAAAAAAGAACATGAGTAAGAATGCAAACAAAGTTACTTTTAAAGGAAATCCGGTAACACTTATTGGCAATGAAATAAAAGTTGGTGATAAAGCACCTGACTTTACCGTGCTTTCATCAACCTTAACTCCTACAACACTTGCTGAGTACAAGGGTAAAGTAATAGTTATTGCCGTTTATCCATCCATTGATACTGGCATCTGTGCAGCACAAAACCGAAGGTTTAACCAGGAAGCCAATAACCTTAAAGATGTAACTGTTCTTTCAATTTCAGTTGATCTGCCCTTTGCCCAATCACGCTTTTGCGCTGCCGAAGGCCTTAACAACATTGTCACCCTTTCGGACCACAAAGACCTTGATTTTGGCATGAAGTATGGCTTTGTAATTGAAGAGTTACGACTTTTAGCCCGAGGTACGGTTATAATTGGTAAAGACAATATTATTAAATACGTGGAATTTGTACCCGAAATAGCACAGGAACCCGATTACGAAGCCGCTTTAAAAATAATAAAAGAATTGATTTAGCTTTTTAAATAAGCAATCTGAATAGTTAAAACTCTCGGGACATCCGTTCAGAGAGTTTTATGCTTTTATCCAATACCTCTCCTGCTCATTACCTAAAGATTGTTTATTCCAATTTAATCATTATAAGCTCAGTAATCCACTAACTGGTCAATATTAAGAAACAGATATCAATAACAAATTAAGAATAAAACAACTGTTTTTTTTCGTTTTATCTGATTGGGCGTATCTGTAAAATCTCTACCATTACCTTCCTTATTATTCGTATCTTTAATCATCCATCAAATAACAACATGAAACGAGCCATGAGCAAGCCTTTAGCTTTGCTTCCCGATTCCGGGATTGAAATATCTTCGAATCTCACACACGGGAGGCTATACGACAAATAAAAACAAAATATTTACGTATGAAACTATCACAAAATATCAGAGTTGGATTGTTTCTAAGCATTATCCTGGTCCTTCTGGTTGGCTGTAATAAAGAAAAAGAAGTTGACGAAATATATCAACTATCTAAATCCGAAGAAATAAAGATCCATCTTTCAGAAATTAGCGCCGATTCGTTAGAGAGTTACGTTCGCTGGTTGGAAAATATGGGTACACGCTATTTATTTGCCAACAACCATCGTGATGTGGCTTTAAGTATTAAAAACAAGTTTCTTGATTTTGGATACAACAATGCCTATCTCGATTCATTTTCATTAACTCTTTATTGTTCCACCCTAATGAAAACTGTAACTACATGGCAGTACAATGTGGTTGCTACCCTCAACGGACAAGTTTACCCCGATAGTATATATATTATGGGAGGACATTACGATTGTATTAATAATACCGGTGACTCATACACATATGCTCCGGGAGCCAATGATAATGCAAGCGGAGTAGCTACCACGCTTGAGGTTGCCCGAATAATGAAATACAAAGACTTCAAACCCCGTTCCACTATCCGGTTTATTATCTTCGCG
Organism: uncultured Marinilabiliaceae bacterium; assembly: GCA_964608615.1. Taxonomy (GTDB): domain Bacteria; phylum Bacteroidota; class Bacteroidia; order Bacteroidales; family Marinilabiliaceae; genus CALEUX01. The sequence continues at coordinate 19,120 of CAZSQG010000008.1, read as the reverse complement.
GCTGAAGAGGCCGGGTTTTACGGCAGTTGGGATTATTCCAATAAAGCCAGTGTTAGAGGAGACAAGATAAGTATGATGCTTAACAACGACATGGTAGCTTATTGGCCTGGTATTGAGCCTGGCCGCTGGACTCTGAATATTATCGATTATCCTAATTCAGGATCATTACAGGACTATGCCAGATTGATTAGTTCACAATATACAACTCTGCTAACCACCAACGACAATACCTATAGTCAGTATAGCGACAGTTATCCTTTTGCTCAAAATGACTATAAAGCGGTATTTTTTATTACTAATGCTGATGATCCCAACTACCATACAGACAATGACATTGCAGATGAATGCAATTTCGAATTCTGTCGCGAAGTGGCTAAGATTAACCATGCTATTTTAATGGAACTTAACATGTAATTGCCTTACTGCCGCTAAGTAAATTTGAATATTGTTAAGTCGCAGAATTCCAATTTTTAAATAGCTTTAATAATAACTACTGATAAAGACTAGTGTCAAGTCAGGGTTTATGGATAGAGAATTTTAATAAACTCAACCCAGGGATCTCTGTTAAGCACAAAATAATAAAAAAGCCCTCCCAAAATTCCGTGAAAAAAGCCTAGTGGAATAATATTGCGCTTTTTTAAAAATATAACAGAATAAAACAATGCCATGAAAAATGTTAGAATAATCAATTGAAATGATGGATAATGAACAATTGCAAAAAAACAAGACGTTATTATTACAATAGTATTATCATGCAAATTGATTCTTTTATAATCCTTTAGATTGCCGGCAAAAAGACTCATTACTAAGAATTGTTGAATTAATCCCCATATTGGATAGGTAGCTAATACAAATATTATATTCCTATTCAAAATAATTGTATCGCAGTAATAACCATAAGTCAAAAAAAGAACTGTAAATATTACACCAATTGGCGCTACAATTTTAAAGGTCGCTTTAATATTTGCAAGTGAAAGACCCCAATAATAAATTAAGTCATTATGCCTGGTTACTCTCAGGATTAAATAGAGGCCCCAGAATATTATTGCAGTATTTACAAACACAAACTTTAGGTCAAGAAAGTCAACAAATAAAATCTTACCCAATCCGGTAATAACAACCGAAACAATCTCAAAACCTCTCCTCCTGTTAGTGATTATTTTACTCATAAAACACTTACATTCATCACTTTGTCTTCTCTGCATCTAAAAGAGCCTTCTTCACTGAAGCCTTGAATAAATTATACGACCAGGTGGCACCGCTAATGGCATCAATTTTATCAAGATCCTGATGTTTTAGTAAACTATCGGGATACGATTGAACACCCTTCCAGTCATTGCGACACTGCATGATATATTTATCATTTCCCGCATAGTATTTTTCATACTTACCATCAAAAAATTTATGTCTGGATGAATCTCGAACGAAAAAATCAACCTTGATGATTTTCCCTTTTTCAATGACAATTTTTGTATGACCATAAAACGGCTCATTGGTGTAGATAGCCCTGGAAGTGCCAAAATATTGACCATCTCGATATAGTCGATTAACTGAGAACGCGACCAATATGAACGCAACAAAAACAAAAAAGACTTTTTTCATTTTAGAGGATATTTGGATTATTGGAAAATTAAAACTCGTATATAAGACCTCCAAAACAAAAAAACCCCTATTAATTTGTTAGTAAATATTAGCTCAATCTTATATAACACTGAATTAATGACCTATACAAAATAGAATTATCTGCCTTACTTTGATTTTTTGTGGACACGACGATTATTTGTTTTCCTGATATTTGAGACTTGTTCTTTTTTCTTTACAAGCGGATGATTTAAACCTCCCACCTCGTTATTAATCATTTCGTAATTTGACAAACTCAAAAATAACTGTGTAAGATTTTTAAATCCATAGGCTCGCGGGTCAAAACTTGGATTTATCTTTCTTAAATTAAGACCAATTGTTGAAATATGAGTTTCGGCTCCCTCACTGATAGACATCTCATAAGCTTTATGGATTAATTCAAGATCAACAGAAGCCAAATCAGTAACCTTAGCTTTTGGTGTTGTTTTAGCTGTTGTAACAACTTGCTCCTGAATAGACAATTCAGCAAGAATATTCTCACAATAGGTAAATATCTCACAAGATTGAACAAATGCGTTTGGCGTTTTCTTTTCACCAATACCCATAACAAATATGCCCTCTTCTCTTATTCTTTTAGCTAGTCCGGTATAATCACTATCGCTTGATACTATGCAAAAACCATCCACAATTTTATCGTGTAGAATATCCATTGCATCAATAATCAGAGAACTATCAGTAGAATTCTTACCTGTGGTATACGCGAATTTTTGAATTGGATTAAACGACAAATCATTCAATATATCCTTCCAACTATTCATTTGAGACATCGTCCAATCTCCATAAATCCGACGAACAGTTACTTTCCCATATTTTGAGACCTCTTCAAGGATTGGCTTTAGAAGCTTTGACTGTGCATTATCTCCGTCAACTAATATTGCAATCTTATTTGTTTTATTTTCCATAGTTATGTTTTTTTTGATAATCCATTAACAAATTTTGAACGCCAGCAATTTTAAACAATCCCATAAAATCGAGTTAATTCCAAAAATGACTTTTTTGATAAAAGTGGCAACTAAAAAATCCCATAATATATTCTGGTTTTCAAAACCTATATATGCAGTTGTTAAAATTGCAATTTTGTTCGCCACAAAAAAACGGTTTAATAAAGCCTTAACAACAACCATTTGCCGTTATAATTTCCGATGCAGAAATGAGTATTTCCAATGTTTAAGCATCATTTGAGTAGGCTTATCTTCATATTAATTAACCAATTAATTATACACCAATATAATCAATTATTATAAACTCTTTCTCAAATTCTTATTAATCCAAATCTGTCATTCACATCTAGCTTACTATGATCATTATTACTCATCACTATTTGCTTACTATCACAAATCGTGACACTTACAATAATAAACATTTATTTGATTGTTGCCTTCCCTCTTTTATTATTTTTATTATGGACAACCAAATAGTGACCAATAAAAGCCAATACCAAAACAGCCATCCCTATAAATGGATAATACCTTTGAATTCCGTCTTTAGAAAACGACAGAGCAGTCATACCAATAAAAACGACCAGCGACATTACAAGGTAAAGCCCGGGAAACCATGGATAGCCAAAAGCGCGATAAGGACGATTGGCTTCCCTGTGGGTGAATCTTAGAACAAACATGGAGGCAACAGTAAGTGTGCCGGTCAATAACATGGCTATGCTGGTCATTTCAATAATAGTGGAGAAACTACCACTCACCACAAACAAAGAAGCCAACAAAGCCTGAATCCATAGCGCATTGCGTGGAGTGCGATTTTTACCTCCCAGTTTGGCGGCGCCTTTCCAGAACACCCCATCGCCAGCCATAGCATATGCCACTCGTGAACTGGTTAATATTGTTGCATTTAAAGATGTTACAATAGCCATAGATATGGTTAATAGCACCAAAACCTGTGCTATATCACTCCCTTTTTTCATAGCCACAGCAGTTCCGGCATCAATATTAACCAGCGCTGCCAGCTCATTGAATCCCAAAACCAAAATAAATGCTGCACACAAAAATAAATAGATAATGCTAATGCCAATTGTTGATATAAACATTGAGCGTGGGATGTTCTTTCCGGGATTCTTAACCTCGCCTGCCACATATATTATATTCAGCCAGCCGCTATAAGCAAAATTTACAAACAAAAACCCAGTAACTAATCCTGAAAATATCGGTTTTCTAAATAAATGGTCACTTTGCAAACAAAGAGACATCGCATCAGACCAATTCCAAATATCTGAGACAATTATTATCATTAACACTATTGGAAAAAGGGTTAATAAAATCTGAAAAATCGTTGATAAGCGCGTGCCAAAATGATTGAGCAGCGTTAATAATAAAATCAGAAGAACAGCATAAAAACGTGAATAAGTTATCTGTACCGATTGATGAATAAGAATACCGGTATCAATATCAAATAACAAGGGTATTTGGTATTCAAAAAGTGCAACTGACATTCCTGCAATGGAGCCTCCAAAAATAGCCACAAAAAGCACCCATCCGCTGGCAAAAGCCATAGAAGAACCAAAAGCCTTACGCTGAAAAACATAGTCGCCACCCGCCTGTGGAATCATAGCCCCAAGCTCGCCACAGGCAACCGCACCCGACAAGGCATAAAATCCGCCCAGTATCCATAAAAGAAAAAACATACTTACCGAACCCGATTGTGTTGCAATAATGGATGGAAACAGAAAAACACCAACACCAAGCATGGAACCCGCCACCACAGCAACTCCGGCTACCAGCCCAATTATTCTTGGCAACTGCGTTTTGGGCGTTATAGAACTAGGCTCTTTCATGCCTTAGCAGTTTGTTATCGTTAATCAGTTTTTCCTGAACCAGATAAAGTTATCCTGACAATACTCCAAATTAATACATATTACCAAGCTATTCGAAACTATTCGTTTAAGAACAAAACACATCCTCTAATTTCTGAAAAATGTTACATTTTTGCAATTTTACCAGTACTCACTCATTAACAATTGATTTATAAACACTATTGTCCGATAAAAAATATTTTCTTCGTTCAAGTGCTCTCCCGCTAAAAAGCGGGATTACTTTTTTTATTCATTAGTGTGTTTTCTTTTTAAGGTATTCATGATCCGCTTCGCTCCACTACAGCAAAAAAAAGTAAGCAAATTTTGCGTTTAGTGAGCGCAGTGAGCAAACTTGTTTGCATCAATGCCGAACGCAGCAAAATTCAAAGTAGTTAAATAATTTTCTAAAAATTTTTCCTGAAACCAATGATTTATAAAAACTGAATAAACAAAAAAAGGAGCTTAAAAAGCTCCTTTTTTATTTTGTTTACAACCAATAATTACCTAACAAATAACATTTCGCGGTATTTTGGTAATGTCCACATTTCATTATTAACAACAAGTTCAAGTTTATCAACATGATAACGAATTTCATCAAAATAGGGCAGCACTTTCTCAGAATAATTCAGAGCCTTTTTATGAACATCTTCAATTTTATTGGCAACCTTACGTGCCTCAACCATTTGTTTAACCTTGCCTTTAATAATTGAAATATGCCCACCCACTTCCTTGATCAATTCCAATCGGGGAGTTGCAAGTTCTTTAAACTCACCATCAGAGAATAAATTTTTAAGACCCTGAACATTATTAATCAGAGAGGTTTGAAATTCAATAGCAACAGGAACAATATGGTTAAGAGCCAAATCGCCTAAAACACGAGCTTCTATTTGAATCCTTTTAATATAAGTCTCCATTTTAATCTCAGTACGGGCATGAAGCTCCCTTTCAGTTAAGACACCAGTTTGCTTGAATAACTCAACAGTGCTTGCCGATATATAATTTTCAAAAATTTTAACCGGATTAGACTCTCCATCCAAACCGCGTTTTTTAGCTTCAGCTTTCCATTCGTCACTATAACCATTACCGTCGAAACGAATAGGTTTAGAAAACTCAATCAGCTTACGAAGAACCTGAAGAATAGCCTCGTCTTTCTTAACTCCTTTATCAATTAGTACGTCAACATCTTTCTTAAAATCAATCAGCTGACTAGCAACAGCAGTATTCAAGGCTGTCATTGCTTCGGAACAGTTGGCAGAAGAGCCAACAGCACGGAACTCGAAACGATTACCTGTGAAAGCAAATGGTGAAGTACGGTTTCTGTCGGTATTATCTAATAAAATTTCAGGAATACGCCCTATGTTTAATTTGATTTCCGTTTTTTCGTCAGGAGTCATTTTAGTATCAGGAACCTTCTCCTCGAGCTGATCAAGCATTTTATTGAGGTAAGAACCCAAAAAGGCAGAAATGATTGCAGGAGGCGCTTCGTTTGCTCCCAGTCGGTGCGCGTTATTAGCCGATGAAATCGATGCTTTCAACAATGCACCATGTTTGTAAACAGCAGTCATCGTATTTATCAGAAATGTCAGAAACTGCATATTACTCTTGGGATTTTTACCCGGTGATAACAGATTTACCCCTGTATCGGTTGAAAGAGACCAATTGTTGTGTTTTCCAGATCCATTTACCCCGCCAAACGGTTTTTCGTGTAATAAGCAGGCAAAATTATGTTTGCGGGCAATATTACGCATAAGAGTCATTGCCAAAAGATTATGGTCAACAGACAGGTTGGTTTCTTCATAAACCGGTGCAACCTCGAATTGATTTGGAGCAACCTCATTATGACGGGTTTTCAACGGAATACCAAGCTTCCATGCTTCATACTCAAGTTCCTTCATAAACTCCTGAACACGTGGCGGAACAGCACCAAAATACTGGTCTTCCAATTGTTGGTTTTTAGCCGATTCGTGCCCCATCAATGTACGATCTGTTAGTTTCAAATCGGGACGAGCTTCATACAAAGCTTCATCAATCAGAAAATACTCCTGTTCCCAGCCCAAATTTCCGTTAACCTTGGATACATCCTTATCGTAATATTGACAAACATCAACAGCAGCTTTGTCAATAGCAGCCAAAGATTTGAGAAGAGGCGTTTTATAATCAAGAAGTTCTCCGGTGTAGGATATAAAAATTGTAGGAATACAAAGCGTATCATCTAAAATAAAGGCAGGAGAAGATGGGTCCCAGGCGGTATAACCCCGGGCTTCAAAAGTTGCACGAATACCGCCACTGGGAAAGCTTGACGCATCAGGCTCCTGTTGAGCCAATAATTTACCCGAAAATGTTTCAATTACGGTAAAGTCACCTTGAGGATCAGCAAAAGCATCATGCTTTTCGGCTGTTCCACCAGTTAACGGCTGAAACCAGTGTGTATAATGTGAAGCCCCCATTTCCATGGCCCATGTCTTCATTCCGGAAGCAATTTGATCAGCTACCTTACGATCAACTCTTTCACCTTTATCGATAGCAGCAACAACCGCATTATATGCGTCTTTCGACATATATTTCTGCATTTTATTGCGACTAAATACCTTAACTCCGAAATAATCAGATGTTTTTTCCAATGGAGCCTCTGCAACAATAGGTTTCCTATTCATTGCTTTATCTAATGCGTCAAATCTTAATGTTGCCATAAATTATTTTTTTCGGGTTTAACTGCACAAATTTTGCACTAATTTTCAATATTCCCAAATATTTTAAGTTAAATCGTATTTTTTTACACTATTTTTAGCTACCACCCCCTATTTTTTATAACACACATCATTTTTTCAGGTGTTTTTTGTCGAATTAATATTTTTTTTAACAAAAGAGAAAAAAAAGAATAGTGTAATTTTATTGTAACACCCCCCATTTTTACAGACTTGAAATTGAAAAATCTACTTTTTACCAAAATTGCCATAAAAATGAACAATTGTTTCAATACCATTATAAAACTGTTCCAAAGGGAAATTTTCATTTGGGCTGTGTATAGCATCCGATTCCAATCCAAAACCCATAAGTACAGACTTTATGCCCATGATTTGCTCAAAAGCTGAAATTATTGGTATAGAACCCCCACTTCGAACAGGAACCGGCTTTATACCATAAACAGTCTGATAAGCTTCTTCAGCGGCTTTATAGGCAGGAATATTAATGGGACAAACATATCCTTGTCCGCCATGAAGCGACTTAACTTCTACTTTTACCGACTTAGGAGCAATCTTTTCAAAATGTTCTTTAAAAAGAATCGCAATCTTTTTATGATTCTGATTGGGAACCAGACGTGTAGAAATTTTTGCAAATGCCTTAGATGGCAATACCGTTTTTGCTCCTTGGCCGGTATAACCACCCCAAATACCACACACATCAAACGATGGACGAATACCGGTGCGTTCAGAAGTTGAAAAGCCAACCTCTCCTGATAGCTCCGTAACGCCAATGGATTGTTTGTAGTCTGACTCATCAAAGGGTGCCAGTGCCATCATTTTTCGCTCATCAGCACTTACTTCAACCACATCGTCATAAAACCCGGGGATAGTGATTTTCCCATTATCATCAACCATTGCGGCTACCATTTTTGAAAGCACATTAATTGGATTGGCTACAGCTCCACCAAACAATCCGGAATGTAAATCCCTGTTTGCCCCGGTAACTTCGACCTGCCAGTACGCCAATCCACGCAACCCCGTTGTTATTGAAGGAATATTAGGTGAAATCATAGATGTATCAGAAACTAAGATAATATCAGCCTTAAGTAATTCAAGATGAGACTCACAAAAATCTGACAAACTGGGAGATCCAATTTCCTCTTCTCCTTCAACAAGAAACTTAACATTGCACTTAAGAGTTCCACTCTTTACTAAATACTCAAACGCTTTAGCATGCATAAACGACTGCCCTTTATCATCATCGGCCCCTCGTGCAAAAATTTTCCCTTCTCTGATAACAGGTTCAAATGGATCTGTTGTCCATAACTCAAGAGGATCAACCGGCATTACATCCATATGGCCATAAACCAGGACCGTTGGGTAAGCCCTATTGATGATTTTTTCACCATATGTTACCGGATTTCCTTTGGTTTCAAGAATCTCGGCCTTATCTGCTCCGGCATCCAGTAAAATCTTTTTCCATAATTGAGCCGCTTTGTACATATCCTCCTTATGCTCACTCTGAGAGCTGATAGACGGTATTCGGATTAGCTCAAACAACTCATCCAAAAATCGTTGACTATTATCAGCGATGTATTGCTTTACTTCACTCATTTTAAATTGTATTATTTACGTTTATATTAAAATATAATCTCGATAATGAAATGCAATACTGTTTACACAACAAATAATCCAGATTGCTTTGAACCTGACATCTCCGTTATGTAAATAATCGGGGTGCAAATAAAAATATAATGATAACCAGAAAAATAATCTATTAAAATAACAAATAAACCAGGATTTTGTGCATGACAATTATCAATTTACTAATAGATAACAGCCCTATAAAAAAAAAGCTCTTCTGCCGAGGGCAAAAGAGCTGTTTAATTTCAATAATTATTTTTAATTCTGCGGCCACATTAAAATCAGGCCATATTATGAAACACATTGGTTACATCATCATCGTCCTCAAAACGGGCAAAAAGCTTTTCAATTTCAGCAACCTGCTCTTCGGCAAGCGATTTTGTTTCATGCGGGATGCGTTCAAAATCAGCACTTATAATTTCATATTCATTTTCCTCAAGGAATTTCTGAATGGGACCGAAGGCTTCGAAGTCGCCGTAAATCATCATATCATCACCCTCGGCAAAAACTTCCTGAACGCCTGAATCAATAAGCTCCAATTCCAGTTCCTCCAAATCAACGCCTTCTTTAAGTTTTACTTTAAAATTGCATTTGTGTTCAAACATATAGTCTACACTTCCGGAGGTTCCAAGCGATCCGCCAAATTTATTAAAGTAACTTCTTACATTGGCAACAGTGCGGGTTGAATTATCGGTAGCAGTTTCAACCAAAATGGCAATACCAAAAGGTCCATAACCTTCATATACCAGCTCCTTATAATCCTCTTGTTCTTTGGTGGTGGCCTTTTTAATGGCTCTTTCCACAGTCTCTTTCGGCATGTTGGCCGCCTTGGCATTCTGCAACAGCACCCTTAACCGTGAATTGGAGTGAGGATCGGCACCTCCGGTTTTAACAACCATTGCAATCTCTCGCCCGATTTTAGTAAAAGTCTTTGCCATGTTACCCCAGCGTTTTAGCTTCCGGGCTTTTCTATATTCAAATGCGCGTCCCATAGTATTTTTTGTTTTTAAGGGCTACAAATTTAATCCTGTTTTTTCAATTAACAATTTTTCAGTAAACAATAACATCACACAATCACTATTTGTACTTCATCACACAGCAATTGGAGATTATTTGATTGATCCCTGTTCCCGAAGCAGTCTCTCGGCTTCTTCCATCTCATGATAAAAAGCTTCACCATATTTTCGGATAATGGGATCTTTTAGAAACCGGAAAACGGGAAGACCAACTTTTTGTCCAAGTTCACGCGCCACAGAACAAACATGCCAGGTGTGATAATTTAGCGCTTCAAAATCAGCGTATTTAGTAATACGAATAGGATATAAATGACATGAAACAGGCTTTTTAAAATCAATTAAACCTTCATTAAAAGCTTTTTCGATGACACATTTACAAATACCCGCCTCATCAAAATAAGTATAAACACAATCTTTCCCATTAATGATTGGAGTTACTTTGTCGCCATCGCTATCGATTTCCCATGTACCTTTTTTCTCAATAATCTCAACAGCTTTTGGCGAAAGCATGCTTTTTATTACAGGGAATATTGCATCAAGAATTTCTGTTTCTTCATCATCCAGCGGAGCTCCCGACTCACCTTCAACGCAGCAGGCTCCCAGGCAACGAGGTAAATCACAAACAAAATGCCGTTCAAAAATGTCAAGGCTGATAATTTTATCGTCTATCTGAACCATAATAAAAAAAAACAGCAACTCCACATGGAATTGCTGTACAAAGAAACGCTTTTTTAAGTTTTATTGCAAGGCAATAAGGCTTTGACCCGTCATTTCCAATGGTTTTTCAACACCCATAATGGTTAGGATGGAAGGAGCCACATCGGCCAGAATACCATTTTTAACAACTCCCTTGCGCTCTGTAACCCATATAAATGGTACCGGGTTAAGTGAGTGAGCTGTATTGGGTGAGCCATCAGGATTTATTGCATTATCGGCATTACCATGGTCTGCAATAATAATAACTTCGTAATCATTGGCTTTAGCTGTTTCCACAACCTCTTTCAAACACTTATCAACTGCCTTAATTGCCTGTAAGATGGCATCGTAAACACCAGTGTGTCCTACCATATCGCCATTGGCAAAATTCAAACAGACAAAATCGTATTTCTTCTTATTCAACTCAGTCACAATAGCATCTTTCACCTCATATGCACTCATCTCAGGCTTAAGATCGTAAGTAGCCACTTTGGGAGAGTTAACCATAATACGGTCTTCGTTGGCAAAAACGGCTTCACGACCTCCTGAAAAGAAGAACGTTACGTGTGCATATTTCTCAGTTTCAGCAATTCGTAACTGACTTAACCCTTTTGATGCAACAATTTCACCCAAGGTATTCGATACGTTATCCTTATCGTAAAGTATATGCATGCCTTTGTAAGTTGCATCATAAGGTGTAAGAGTGCAATAATACAGAGGAATGGTTTTCATTTCAAACTCAGGCATATCTTTCTGGGTAAGCACCTCTGTAATCTCACGAGCCCTATCGTTACGAAAATTAAAGAAGATTACTACATCCCCTTCGCTGATTTTTCCAATTGGGTTACCATTGGCATCTACCTTCACAATAGGCTTGATAAACTCATCGGTAATCTCATTATTGTATGAATCCTGTATGGAAGCAATAATATCGTTAGATAAAGCACCTGTGCCTTTTACCATCAAATCGTATGACAGTTTTACACGTTCCCAGCGCTTATCACGATCCATAGCATAGTAACGTCCAATAACTGAAGCTACTTCAGCATTATTACCTTTAATATGATCAAGCAGCTCGCCCATATAACCTTTACCGCTACGTGGGTCGGTATCGCGTCCATCCATAAATGCATGAATGAAAACATTTTTAATGCCTGCCTGACTAGCCACATCGGTCAATTTATATAAGTGCTCCTGGCTACTGTGTACGCCTCCTTTTGAAACCAGTCCAAGAAAATGAACCTGTTTATTGTTCTCTTTGGCATAGTTTAAGGCCTTAACCAACTCAGGATTCTGCGAAATTGAGTTATCCCTGATTGCTAAATTTATTTTAACCAAATCCTGATAAACAACACGTCCGGCACCAATATTAAGATGACCCACTTCAGAGTTTCCCATCTGACCATCAGGTAAACCTACATTCTCACCTGACGCAAGAAGCTGTGAGTTAGGATATTTAGTTAAAAGACTTTTAAAATAAGGTGTTTCGCCACTTGAAATGGCATCAGAAGCAGTTTTGTTTCCATAGCCCCATCCATCAAGAATGATGAGTATAGTCTTTTTGTCCATAAGTAAAGGGATTATATCGTAATTACAATTATACTTAAAATTGTTATACCCAATTGGGCGTCACAAAAATACCTAAAAAAGTAAATAATAAAAACTTGTAAATGTTAATTCAATCTAAATCAATAAATATAAATGGCTGTGTAAACACTTTTTATATCACTAATAACCAAAAACAATTTGGCTTTGAGAATTCCTTCTTGTTTGGAAATGACAAAGGGAAGAATCTATTTATCAATGATTTCCAAATTACATCGTTACGAATAACAAAAAGGATAACATGTTTTCTTAAAGGTTAGATTCCTCACTTCGTTCAGAATGACAATAAGGGAGCATCTTATTACTTTAAACTGATTACATTAAAAAACAATCGACACACAGTAAAAGTTCGAATATTGCTTGTTCAATTCAAATGGGAGTAAATTAAGATATCAAAGAAGAATAACAAGTTATATAAAACAAAAAAAACCGGCTTAAAGCCAGTTTTTTGTTGTGGTACCACCTGGAATTGAACCAGGGACACACGGATTTTCAGTCCGTTGCTCTACCAACTGAGCTATGGTACCAAAAGTTATTTTTATAATTAACCAAGTACAAAAATAACAAAATTCCTCAATCAATAACCCTTAAAATTCTTTCAGTTAACACCCTTTTAATGCTTAACCGAAATCAGTTGTTCTGTAACCTTTAAAACAGATAACTGGTGGTACCACCTGGAATTGAACCAGGGACACACGGATTTTCAGTCCGTTGCTCTACCAACTGAGCTATGGTACCATTTTTTAATGCGGTGCAAAGATAAAGAAAGATTTCTTTTTGCAAAATCACATTAAAACAATTATCACCTTTATTTTTTTACTGACCTCTATATTGCTTGATGTTTAGTATTTTTGCGCAAATAATTTTTCATGGATATTTTTACACATACTTTAAAAAACGGAATAAGAATCATTCACCATACCTCTGTTTCACCAGTTGGATATTGCGGACTTATTATTAATACCGGGTCGCGTGACGAGATGGAAAATGAACATGGAATGGCTCATTTTATTGAGCATGTTATTTTCAAGGGAACAAAAAAACGTAAAACGTATCATATTCTAAGCCGCATTGATGATGTGGGAGGCGAACTGAATGCCTATACTGCCAAAGAAGAGACCTGCATTTATGCTTCTTTTCTGAAACAGGACTTCGACCGTGCCATTGAGTTGCTTCACGACATTACCTTTAACTCAACATTCCCGGCTAAAGAAATTGAAAAAGAAAAAGAAGTGATTATTGATGAGATTAATTCTTATAAAGATAACCCATCGGATTTAATTATTGATGATTTTGAAGAACTTGTGTTTCAAAACGATCCCATGGGCCGTAATATTCTTGGAACTCCTGAGACTCTTGAAAAATTTGGACGAAACGACATTGAGAATTTCATGCACAACAACTACCATACCGACCAAATGGTAATATGTTCAGTTGGGCAAATTGATCCTACTCGATTGTTTAAAATGGTATCCAAATACTTTGGCCCAGTAGCCTCAAATCTTCGTACCGGAGAACGAAAAACAATTCTTCCATATCATCCTCAAAAACTTGAAAAAAAAATGGATACTTTCCAAAGTCATATTGCGATTGGAAATGTAGCCTATGATTTAAACAGCCCTAATAGACCCGGCTTGTTACTCCTTAATAATATTCTGGGCGGTCCCGGAATGAACAGTAGATTAAACATGTCGCTGCGCGAAAAAAACGGAATTGCCTATAACATTGAATCCATCTATTCGCCCTATTCGGGAACCGGAGTCTTTAGCATCTATTATGGTACTGACGAAGAAAACATCAATCGTAGCTTGAATATTGTTTCTCGCGAACTTAAAAAACTCAGGGAAAAGCCTTTAGGAATACAGCAATTACACAATGCTCAACGACAGTTAAAAGGACAAATTACTATTGCCTCCGATAACAAAGAGAATCTTATGCTTTCGATTGGTAAAAGCTATTTACTCTATAACCGCGTTGATACACTCGAAGAAATTTATAAAAAGATTAACGATATTACGGCCAGCGATCTTATGGCAATTGCCAACGAAATACTCGACGAGTCAAAACTCTCATATCTGATTTACAAACAAAGCTGAAAAATGGATTTGGATCTGGAAAAATACATTCTGAGCCACATTGATCAACAAGATAAAGTTTTGATTGATCTGGAACGTTACACGCACCTTAATGTGTTGCGCCCTCGCATGCTTTCGGGACACTTACAAGGCTCTATCCTTAAAATGTTTTGCCGGATGATCAACCCTCTTTCGGTTCTAGAAATAGGAACCTTCACCGGTTACTCGGCCATCTGCATGGCGCAGGGAATCAGCCCCGAAGGACATATCCATACCATCGATATTAATGATGAACTGGAAAGCCTGATTCTGGAATATTTCCATAAAGCCAATGTTCATAACCAGATAACACTACACATTGGAAATGCCATAGAAATTATTCCTTCCATACAGGATTCATTCGACCTGGTTTTTATGGATGGCGATAAACGTGAATACCCACAGTACTTAAGAATGATTTTGCCTAAAGTTAAAATCGGAGGTTTTATTTTGGCCGACAATATTTTATGGGATGGGAAAGTTGCAAAACCCAACATGCCCGACGATAATTACACCAAAGGAATAATGGATTTTAATGATATGGTAAAAAACGATGAGCGTCTTGAAAAAACCATTATACCCATACGCGATGGTTTACTCCTGATTAGGAAAATACGGGACTAATTGAACTCAACACCGCCATCTTTTGTTGGTTATCAAACCGGTAAAGCAAAAGGAGCTAATAACCGGCTGATTAATTTTTATGCCTATGAAGCCTACCGTCATTATTTATGGTTCATCGCTCGGGAACACTCAATTTGTGGCCGAAAAACTAAACTTACTCCTTCCCCATGCCATTCTTTTACCAGCCAATGAAGTTAGACCTGAAATAATTGAGAACTATCCAAACTTGATCCTGGGAGCATCCACATGGGGCGTAGGGATGTTACAAGATGAGTTTGAAACTTTTTTGGAGATGCTTCTTCAATGCCCTTTGAAAGGAAAAACCATAGCATTATTTGGGCTGGGCGATCAACAAAATTATCCTGACACATTTTGCGACGGCTTGGGAAAACTGTACGACATACTTATTAATAAGGGTGCCAACATTGTGGGTAATTGGCCTTCGGAAGAATATGATTTTTCAACATCAAAAGCATTAAAAGGAGATATGTTAGTTGGATTAGCCCTCGATGAAGATAATGAACCCGACCTTACTGATTACAGGTTAAAGAAATGGGTTGAATTGATTACTCCATACCTGTAACTAAAAACATTTTAAACCTGCATATTCTGCTTAACCACCAGTCTATCCAAATCCTGCTTTTCAAATAAGGTGGGATAATCAGCCATAAACTGGTTCATAACAGTACGTAAAACCGATTCGCGTAAGAACTGCGACTTGTTTTTAATTCTATATTTCTTGCAATATACTTCTATTGCCTCATTTTCTTTATCATTTAAAAGAAAGGTGGCTTTGTGCGTGCGTTTGAAAGCCTCATCCCGAACTTTTTTTGGAAGCTCATCTTTCTTTTTTCCTTTTTTTGCCATATGGGCCAACATTTTAGTTGCGCAAAAATAAGCAAAATAGTTAAAGCTAACAATTGCACTGAGCGAAGTTAATCATTATCAATATAAATTGCGGGTTGTGGTATGATTTGCCCAAATAAACACCAACTACCTTTTATTCGCTAATTAAATGTTTGAACAAACTGAGCACTTAATTCAATGGCCTTACAATTGACCACAAAATCAACCTTTGAAGACTCCCCTCAAAGAAATAACCATTGAAATAAAGGACTAATTGAGCAGGTCAAATTAACACAAAAACCATCCGCTATCATTTATTACAACTCTTATACCAGGTTTAACAAAAAAAGGCCAGGCCCATTAAGACAACAAAGACAGAGGCAATACCGAACAAGAGGACAACGCAAGAATATATTTGTTTCAATGAATTGCGTTCTACTTCTTTTCCGATTTAAGCTGCTTATACCTTTCTAGCACTCCGTTATTCCAATAGCCATTGTCGCTTTTCATGTATTCAGCAATCGCTTTTAGGTATAAATCTTTGGGATCAGTTATATTCATGTTTCCCAGCTGTTCAAAAATTTCCATAAATGCAATCGGATCGGAATTGGAGAAACTGTAATAATCTTCTGTTTTTCTTTTGTTAATCTTACAGTTGTAATAAATAGCCAGCATTTCAAAAGCCATCCAATCTACCCTTCCAACAGTTGTTTCGTTTTCGTAAGATGGGTATAATGCCGCCATTTTATTCACCAATGGCATAACACTATCGCTCAGCAAAAAGATGCCAAATTCGTGGCTGAGCATATCAACAGTGTAAGCATCATCCAATTTATAATAGAGTGTATTAATGTTTTCTGAAAGATTATTGAACGATGGCCCATGTATCCCTGCTCTGAATAACAAATAAGTTTTCTCACCATGATGCCATTCATATCCCGTAACACTTTCCCAATCACAAATGACATTATTATCTTGTATCAGATGGTTAAGATGCTTTGATCTTGCCTCCAAATCAGGCATTATTTTAGGATAAACACTGCTAATATAATTTTCAATATTGTCGATGAACACTCTGGATAGTTCATTAAAAACGGGGCATACAGACAATACATTCTTCCATTCCTCATCATCGCTTAACAAGAACCATTGCTTCATCTGATTCTTTTTATTATTGGGAACATACTTGTCAATAGGGTCGTAGTCTTTGTTGGTAATTGAAGAATTAACGTCCTGAGAATATTGCTCGAAGGCAATCTTGCTGTCAAGATTGGCATACGCAGGAAGGAAAAACAAAAACTCACTTAATGGAGCACTTGCTCCGTTTCCAAACTTTAAATAATCAGAGTAACGTTTTAATGTTATTATATCTTTATCGGGCACAGTTGTATCATAAAGCGTGCAATATTCCTTATCGGAAAAACCAATCCCAGCTAAAGTGTATAGATGTGTCACGTAGTTGATGCCAATGCTGTAGCTTACATTTATTAGTGGTTTCGAATTTTTATTTGATGCTTTTAATCCTAAGCAACTTATTACAACAAACAAAACAATAAACTTTTTAATCATCATTTAACAAATTTAGTTTTAACAACACAAAATACTTTTACATAACACCAACCTCTAAAGCCATATTTGAACGCTTTAGGCAATTCACCGACCACTCCGTTATTATTTACAAATGATTTCTGTTAAAAACAGCAATATCATTATGTACTAAAACAAACAAACCCGATGTCTTTACATCGGACGTTTTACAGGGGTTAAATGTTACTGACAAATGATAATGTGTTGCTATCTCTTGCCAGCTAATGTGTTGCTAACCTAAATAATAAATTTTCAAGGATAAGTTCAAGGATTTTCTGAATTCTAGCCTTACAATCTTTAAAACAATGCCTTTCCGGAGCATTTTTTTCAAAATTACAGATGTAGCTTACAATGACACTTTAACTAACACCTTGCTTTCTACACATTACAATCTTATATGTTGATAAAGCTGCTTGTTTTTAGTTTTTTAATCATTGCCCGATAAAAATCCTATTCATTCGTGCGTTTTCGTTTTAAAACCGGCATTTTTGGTCATCCATCCAACCAGTTTTTAAAGTCATTTACTTTATCGCGGCTTACAATCAGAGGCTCTTGTGTTGGGTTTTTTAATTTGACTTTCAGCCGACTTTTTGAAAACATAACTATATCAGAAATAGCTTCCCGATTGATTATGCAGCTTGACTTACCAAAAGATAGGTACTAAAAGGGGTCGTGCTGATAAACCAACCAGCACGACTCCTTTATTTTTCAACACATTAACATTAAAACGGTTATTACATCAGAAAACTTCAAATTCACTATTGGGGTTTTCTATTTTAAAATTCACACCTACCTTTGAAGCCCCTTTTTTGCCCTTATTATAGGTTTTAGAAGCAGGAACAATTTCGCCAACCGACTTTGCCAATAATGTATTGGCACCAGTCTTAAAATATGAAACCGCTTCGAACAAAGCTTCCGCCTGACTCGAGAGCTCTTCAGAAGTAGAACTCATTTCTTCTGCAGCTGCTGAGTTTTGTTGTGTAATTTGCGACAGTTGTTCCATGGCTTCACTGATTTGAGCAACCCCTGTGTTTTGTTCAATACTTGCTGCAGCAATCTCCTGAATCAGAGTAGCTGTTTGCTGTATTTCGGGCATTAGTTTACCCATTAACTCCCCACCTTTCATAGTAAGTGCCAAACTGGTAGCCGATAGTCCGTTTATTTCTATGGCTGCATTTTGACTGGTCTCAGCAAGCTTACGCACTTCAGCTGCCACCACCGCAAAGCCTTTACCATGTTCTCCGGCACGCGCGGCTTCAATGGCTGCATTAATTGCCAGGATATCTGTTTTTTCAGCAATGGCATTAATAATTTTAATCTTCTCAGCTATCAGCTTAGTAGCTTCCAGACTCGCCTGAGCGGCTTCAATAACCTGCACCATCCCTTCGGCAGCTGATTTCGCAATTTTCTGAGTTTGCACTGCATTATCGGTATTCTGTTGAATGGTTGAATTCAGCTCTTCCAGGGTCGATGACACCTCTTCGGATGACGAAGCCTCCTCGGTGGCGGCATGAGCAATTTGAACGGCTGACCCGCTTAATTGGGTGCTACCCGAGGAAACGTTTTCAGCCGAATCAGAAATCTGAATAACAATCTCTTTGAGTTTTGTAACCATTTCGGTTAATGCCTCCATTAACAAATCATTCTCCGATCGCTTATCCATAGCCACCGTTAAATCTCCATCAGCTACCCTTTTAGCATTTTCAGCAATATGATTAAGGGCAAAAGTCAGCTTCTTAAAGGCAGGAGTTATCTTATCATTTTCAGAAAGTTTCACAAACCCCTGTTCCATTTGACTAAGGTTTTTAAAGTCACCTATTGCAAAAAGTTCCAATCCATATGAAATGTGCTCTAATGTTTCTT
>CAZSQG010000007.1:58889-81361 GCA_964608615.1 uncultured Marinilabiliaceae bacterium | reverse complement strand
ACCCTGTTAATTCAACTTTGTGCCAGACTACGACTTTTTTAACTGGATAAACCGGAAACAGCCAACAAAAAAAATAATTCAAAGTCGTTTAGCTAAGCTCTTTGCCTAAGTAGACTCTTTACTGCTCTTTCGCAATTCTGCGGCTGTCGTTTTTTCTTGATATTCAAATTACAACGGTATCGTGTGCGAGAACGGTCGGGGCTGTCATATATTTACACTACTGTTATTCTGCATATTAACATCACAGCGTTTGTTAATAAAGATTAAACATCCAAATCTTAACTATTTTTCATTACTCTCTACGAGATACCCTTTGTATATTTGCGCAATATTAACCACTACCATCTTTGTTGGTTATTGCAAAAGCATTAATTAGAATACTTCTACTTTCAAACCTTTAAATAATTGAAATATCAAATCTTCGTTATCGATAACGGAGAAAACAGTTTTAAAGAGTTCAAAAAATAATAAGGGAACAACTCAACCTGAAAAACATAAATTATAAACAGCATAAACAAACAAAAATGAAACTTAATCGTCAAACAGCAATTACTACAAAAAAATACCCCACAAGGATTTTGCAATTTGGAGAAGGTAATTTTTTACGGGCATTTACCGATTGGATTGTAGACAAAATGAATAAAAACATCGACTTCAATACCGGAATAGATGTAATACAACCTCTTGCAAATGGAATGGTTAATATGCTCAACGATCAGGACGGATTGTACCATGTATACCTTAAGGGCATTAAAGATGGAAATCCCATACAGGAATATAGCCTTATCGACTGCATCAACCAGGGGATTAATCCTTACACCGAATACCAAAAGTATGAGCAATCAATCCTTAACCCCGATTTAAGATTTGTTTTCTCTAACACCACTGAAGCCGGTATTTCGTGGGAACCAAGCGACCGTTTGGAAATGAAACCACAAAATTCATTCCCCGGTAAAGTCGCAGCCCTCTTATACTCGCGTTACAAAGCCTTTAATGGTGATTCATCCAAAGGTCTTATTTTCTTTACATGCGAACTCATCGACCGCAATGGTGATATGTTAAAGAAATTTGTTTTACATCATGCCGAAAACTGGAAACTCGAAGCTGATTTTATAACTTGGGTTAACGAATCCAACTTTTTCTGCAACACACTGGTTGACCGTATTGTTCCCGGCTTCCCAAAAGATGAGATAAAACAAATTCAAGAAGAAATAGGATTTGAAGATAATCTGGTAGTAGTAGGCGAATATTTTCACTTCTGGGTTATAGAGGCTCCTGAGTGGGTTAAAAATGAATTTCCTGCCGAAAAAGCCGGCCTGGATGTGAAATTCGTAAAAGACATGACCCGCTATCGCGAACAGAAAGTCCAGGTTTTAAATGGTTGCCATACCGGGAGCTATGCCGTTTCGTTCCTAAGCGGTATTGATACCGTGCGTGAAGCTTTTGAAAACCTCGAAACTGGTGAGTTTATGCGCGAACTTGTTTACGATGAAGTACTACCTGCCCTTGACGGAACTGAAACTGAACTAAAATCATTTGCCAAGAAAATACTTGAGCGATTCAAAAATCCATATATTCGTCACCAGTGGCAAAGCATTGCCTTAAATGCCATGTCGAAATGGGAAACAAGAAATCTGCCAACGCTGTTAAACTATTATGAAGCTAATGGCATGTTACCCCAAAAAGTAGTTTTTTCGCTTGCAGCTATGATAGCATATTTTAAGGGCGAAGCTGAAGGAAAAACATATAAAGTCCAGGACGACCAATGGATTCTTGATTTCTATAATGAAGCCTGGTCTAATTGCGATGGACGTCCAGTATCAATTCATCAACTAACTGAGAAAGTGCTAAAGCTGGATAAAGTTTGGAAACGTAACCTCAATGAAGTTCCTAATCTTACCATATCAGTGAGCCATTATCTTTTCCTGATACAGCAGGTTGGAATGAAAAAAGCAGTTAAAGCAGTTCTGGATTCCAATAATCCATTAATGAAAATGTCATAAAAAATAAGTTACATTAATTATTTGCTCTATATGAATTATAGTGGATAAAATCAAAAAGCAGTCATTATACTTAATTGTCTATCAGTGGGGGTCTCCTAAGAAATTAATTTCTCGGGCAATCTAGTGTCAGATCAACAATAAAATGACGTTTTTTAGTTGTGTGTTTTGGGCTTCCCCCTTGGGGGTTAGGGGTTACGTGAGCGATAATCGATATTTGACATAACACTAGATTGTTTCATTTTTGTGTCATGACAAAAAATGAAACATCTGATTTATCCATATAAAAATCTACAAATCTGTTTTTACCATGGCAAAATTCCTTTTGATTAATACTAACGACAATGTAGCTGTTTGCCTCGAACCGGTTAATCACGGTGATTTGGTTCAGGTGGGAAATCATAGCCTCACAATTATCGATTCAATACCTGTTGGGCATAAAGTAGCTCTTAAAAACATTAATGAAAACCAGGATGTTGTCAAATACGGGGCTCCCATTGGTCATGCAACAAAAAACATCTCTGCCGGCGAACATGTTCACACTCACAACCTTAAAACCAATCTGTCAGGTAATTTGGTTTACTCATTTAATCAAAAATTAAACCAATTGCGCTACGGTAATCGGAACTTAACATTTAACGGATTCCGACGTTCAAATGGCAAAACCGGGATACGTAACGAACTCTGGATTGTACCCACTGTTGGTTGTGTTAATGGGCAGGCGCAACTAATTATCGACCGTTTTAAAAGAGAAGTTAATCCAACTGATATTGATGGCGTTGAAGTTTTCAAACATAACTATGGTTGCTCACAGCTTGGCGACGACCATGTAAACACTCAAAAAGCCCTTGCCGATATTGTTAACCACCCAAATGCCGGAGGTGTTTTGGTAATTGGACTTGGTTGCGAAAACAATCAGATAAAATATCTGAAAAACTTTATTGGCGATTATGATTCATCACGCGTGCGTTACCTTGTAGCTCAAGATGTTGAAGATGAAGTTGAAGCCGGACTTAAAATACTCAAAGAGATATATACCATAATGCGTAAAGACCAACGTGAACCGGTATCAATCGCTGAACTAAAGGTAGGACTTAAATGTGGAGGATCCGATGGATTTTCAGGCATTACGGCCAACCCTTTAGTGGGAGTTTTCTCCGACTTTCTGGTGGCACAGGGGGGCACAACCGTTCTGACAGAAGTCCCGGAAATGTTTGGAGCTGAAAGCATTCTCATGGAAAGAGCCATCGACAAAGATGTATTTCAAAAAACGGTAAGCCTCATTAACGACTTTAAAGATTACTACCAGAAACACAATCTACCGGTTTATGAGAATCCATCACCGGGAAATAAAGATGGCGGCATCTCCACTCTTGAAGATAAATCGTTGGGCTGCACACAAAAAGGAGGTACAGCAACCGTTGTTGATGTACTCAAATATGCCGAACCAATCAGTAAAAACGGCCTAAATCTGCTGTCGGCTCCTGGTAACGACCTGGTTGCAACATCTGCTCTGGGTTTCAGCGGATGCCAGATTGTTCTGTTTACCACAGGTCGTGGCACTCCATTTGGAAGTTTTATTCCCACCATGAAAATCTCCACCAACTCCCACCTGTTCAATAAAAAACGGAACTGGATTGATTTTAATGCAGGACAGCTTCTCGAAGGAAAAACCATGGACCAATTGCTTGAAGAGCTTATCAGTTTTATTATTGATGTGGCCAATGGTAAAAAACTGCACCACGAAGTAAGCGGATTCAAAGAAATTGCAATTTTTAAAACCGGGGTTACCTTATAAGATAAGAGTCAGAAGGCAAAAGATTCAAAAAATTGAGAAACTCTTATTTCTTTTGTCTTCCGACTCTTAAATCATCCCTACTTCTTTCGCATTCCAAAAGCCACTCGCATTAAATTAGTGGGCACAATTAACCACCTGTAAATAAACCATATCAATATTAAACTGGCAAATATAATAGCCAAAGCCTTTGTAATAATTGGTATGCCAAGCGCTAAAACAAAATAGGCCATTACAATTATCACCGGTTGATGCAATAAATAAAAAGGATAGATGGCTGTATTAAATGGTTTACGCAAAGGATGATCGTAATTCAGGTACCTACGCATATACCCCAGAATAGCGAGACTTATTACCCAGCTCATAAAATAGGAAATCAATCCATACATAACCGACCACGCGGCAGCTGTTTTCATCAAACCCGGAATGTAAAACAACAACACGGTGGATATCACTGATAAACTCAGCCAAATACGTCGTTGCTGCTCCACGCCAGCCATTACTTCAGTATTTCCGGTTAAAATAAACCCATAAATAAAGTACAGAAAAAACATAGATATCGAAGCCCAGTCGTCAATAAAGCCATGAGTTTCATTAGGAAAATAAGGCCTTAATAAAACTTGCGATATCAAAATAGGAATAAAGAGAAGTAGTAGTCCTCCTTTTTTTTCCGTCAACCTAACCATAAACCGCTCAAATTTAGGGTAATATTTAGATCTTGAAAAATTTATTATTGGAAGAAAAACCAAGGAGATAAAATAGAGGTAAACCAGAAACCATAGATGATGCCAGCTGAAATTTCCTTCAGGATAGGAACCCTCAAACATATGACGGTAAAAGTCGATCAAATTGGAATAGCTCCCCACTCTTTCGATATAAACCTGAACAGGAACAAGGGTAAAAACCCCTATAAGCAAAGGCAGAAAAAGCCTCTTTGTCCTTTCGCCCGTATATTCACCTTTACTCCTAAACTTAAGTGCAAAACGGGTTCCACTACCCGACACTAAAAAAAGTAAAGGCATACGCCATGCATGAAGCATACTCATAACCGGATTTAAAGCTTCAATTTGCACATCGTTCTTTATGTGCCAGCCCCATCCGTTAAAAATCATTCCAACATGATAAAAAAATACGCTTAATATTAAAAAGATGCGTATCCAGTCAATGTAAAATTGTCGTTCGTTCATAGCTGTGTTATTTTTGATTACAAACACAAAGAAAACTTCAAACGCTATGAAATAAAGTATGTGTTTATCGGCAAATACTCCGTGCCGATAAATACATCACTGTTGATTGCGATAATCTGATGGAGTATATCCAGTTAGGCTTTTAAAAACCTTATTAAAAGTTGCTTTTGAATTATATCCCACCATTTCAGCTATCTCTTCAATTTTATATTTTCTGGAATCTTCCCCCGAAAGGATTATTTTTGCTTCTTCAACACGATAACGGGCCAGCCAATTGAAAAAACTCATCCCGAATTTTTCATTTATCACCTGGGAAACACGGTGAGGTGACTCCCCAATGCGATTAGCTAAATCAGATAACGAAACCAGATTCCCACAAAAGTATTTTTCCTCATTCATAAGAGCCTCCAACTTTTGCTTGATTTCATCCTTTTGTTCTTCCTCAAGGGCCGACTTCTGGTATTTTTCATTATTCCTTTTCTCCTGTTCAAAGAAATAACTCGACTTCCCCACTATCATAAAGCTGGTAAGATAAAGCATAACAGCCACATATACAGCCACAAATACATCTCCCAGGTCGCGTCCCAAAACGGCTTTAACAACCACCAGAATAACTGCGGTTATTATAAAATGAAGAGCAAAATTGCGGTATGGAGAAAGCTCAGTTTTTTGAAGAGAAAATACCAATAAATCCTTACGCCAGTAGTGTTTTACTAGCAACCGTACTGCTAAAATCTGATAAAATAAAAAATGAGAAACGGTTAACACATTAATATGCTGACGAATACACCAGGGGTCGGGATTAAATAATGCCGGATTATCTCCAGGAAATGAATCAGGATGGTTACTCCATAAAAATGAATTAAACTTAAACTCGTTGGGCTGCAAAAAATAAAACCAACAATAAACAAAATAAAATAACAAAAGCAGAAAATGTGGCCACTCAGGAGTTCGCCTGTCAGGATTCAATCCATACCAAAGATAAAGATAAAACAATGGGGCAACAGCAAAATTTAGCGGCTCAGCAAAATTATCAATAAAAATAACCCGGGTAATCAACCCGGTGTAATTAATAAGAATTTCCAGTATTACCAACGACAAACTCACCATAAGTATTCCCAGGAAAAGATTCCTTCTATACTTACGGCTCTTTTTACGCAGTAGAAAATATCCTACAAAAAAGCCCTGAAATACTCCAAGTAATATCAGTAATGCATAAAAATCGAACCTGATTTCGAAAGGCATATATAAGTTACCGATTGATTTTTATTCAGTTAGCCTGTAAATATACCTTTTTATCCATATTAAATCATTATTCTCAATAATTGATTTTCGTTTCTATATTGCTTTTTGCCGAAATTCCTCACGTCAACACCAGAACACCTAAAATGGATGCCCCAAAAATTACAGGTTTACATAATAAGGCCACATGAAGAACTTTGATAAAACTAAGTGTCCATCTCAGAAAATTTCTAATTATCTAATTTTTTTTAAAAAGCCCTCAAGAACCTCCTTCATATCAGGCGCTCCTATTTCCTGCAGATCGTAATGAACCCGCGTGTTGGGTTTGCTAATTTTAATAATACGATTCAAATCAATTGGAGTGCCAATTATAACGGTGTCACAAGGGGTGGCTTCAATGGTTTTTTCAAGGTCGCTGATTTGCTCCTTACCATAACCCATCGCCGGAAGCAATACTCCAATTTCGGGATACTGCTTAAAAGTACTGGCCAGCTTGCCAACTGCATAAGGGCGGGGATCAACAATTTCAGCAGCACCAAACTTACTTGCTGCTACCATCCCGGCTCCAAACTTCATCTCACCATGAGTTAGAGTAGGGCCATCCTCAACAACGAGAACACGCTTTCCGGTAACCAACTCGGGATAATCAATGCGTATAGGCGAAGCTCCATCAATCACAAGAGCCTTTGGATTAGCTATCCTAATGTTGTGACGAACGATTTCAATATCTTTCCCATCAGCACTGTCCATCTTGTTTATGACTATAACATCGGCCATTCGCAGATTAACCTCACCCGGATAATAACTCATTTCGTGACCGGCCCGGTGTGGATCAACAACGGTAACCATCAGGTCGGGCTTGTAAAATGGGAAATCGTTGTTTCCTCCGTCCCATAAAATTACATCACAACCATCGGGATCAACTTCAGCCTCACGCAAAATGGCTTCATAATCAACCCCGGCATATATTACGTTGCCGCGAACCACATGTGGTTCATACTCTTCCATCTCCTCAATGGTGCATTTATGCTTTTCAAGATCCT
Organism: uncultured Marinilabiliaceae bacterium; assembly: GCA_964608615.1. Taxonomy (GTDB): domain Bacteria; phylum Bacteroidota; class Bacteroidia; order Bacteroidales; family Marinilabiliaceae; genus CALEUX01. The sequence goes on along the minus strand of CAZSQG010000007.1, from coordinate 74,094 downwards.
CAATGGTAGCAAAACGCTGAACTTTTTGTCTGGCCAAATCGCCGTATGGCATAGGGTGTCGTATAGCCACAACCTTTAGTCCTTTTTCCATTAAAAGTTCAATAATTCGTCGTGAGGTCTGGCTTTTACCACAGCCGGTACGAGTGGCGCAAACAGCAATAACTGGTTTCATACTTTTAATCATGGTGTCGTTGGGTCCAAGCAACATAAAACTTGCACCTGCTGCATTTACCACAGCCGACACCCCCATAACCCTGGAGTATGGAACATCACTATATGAAAATATGCACACGTCAACCTCATATTCTTTAATCAACCCGGGCAATTCCGACTCAGTGAAAATAGGAATTCCTTTGGGATAGAACTCTCCCGCCAATTCGGCAGGGTAACGCCTACCATCAATATCGGGTATTTGTGCTGCTGTAAATGCAACTACTTGATAGTCTTTGTTTCCGCGGAAGAATGTATTAAAATTGTGAAAATCTCTACCGGCGGCTCCAATAATGATTGCCTTTTTCATAAACCTGGTATTAATTATACTTGAATACAGTTTTTTTTCTTAATCAAGACGTTCCAACTCAAATCTAAACATATTCTTTTCCCTTCTTCTCAATAAACGTAAATTTATTCATTCAGATTATTCAAAACACCCTCTTTTGTCATATACCAATATGTTAAGAAACAGATTTAAACTTAACTCCGAATAAATTGTTTATTAGTACTTTTATTCTTTTGTGACCACTTAAAAAATTTCAAACAATGGTTATCTGAGTTGACATTAGGGAGTCGAAGATCTTAAAATTCCACCACCTCGGCGAACGCGCCCAATATTGCAGATAAAATATTATGTTATAAAGTTTCAACAATGAATTACCTCGCTCACCTATACTTGTCAGGCCCCGAACCGGGTGTTAGGGTTGGTAATTTTATAGGCGATTATGTTAAGGGCAGTAATTACAACCGATATTCACATAATATCCGCAAGGGAATTATTCTCCATCGCCAAATCGACACTTTCACCGATAAGCATCCAATATTCAGAGAGAGCTCTCATCGTTTTAAACCTATGTACCAACGCTATGCAGGTGTTGTAACTGATATTATATACGATCATTTTCTGGCTGTTACCTGGGATAAGTTTTCCCCACAATCACTTAAAAGCTATGTGTCAGAATCGCACCGCATTTTAATGGCTCATTATTTTTCTCTTCCCGGCACGGTTAAAAGTTTTCTTCCGTTTTTGATTAAAAGCCGGAGAATGGAGCAATATAAAACACTTGAGGGCATTGAAAAAACTTTACGCATTATGTCAGGACACTCATCATTACCTGACCATACCAACTGGGCAATGGAACAACTTAACATCAATTACACTCAGCTTAGTATTGAGTTTTTACAGTTTTTTGAAGAGATCAATGAAATGAGCAAAACATATCTTAATTCCGATCCATTTTTTGAGCAGCAGGCCAAATAGCTCTAACCATTCGGTCACGCCCCGAAAGGTCTTTTCTTAATATTATATTCACAAAACATTCGCTATTTAGCATTTCAACCACCTCTTTACCATAAGCCTGATTAATCTCAAAATACAATTTACCTCCGGGCTTTAATATATTTTTCGATAAACAAGCAATAGCCCTGTAAAAAACAAGCGGCTCGTCGTCAGAAACAAATAACGCCAAATGCGGTTCATTATCCAAAACATTGCCAGCCATCATTGCTTTTTCTTTATTAGTGACATAAGGAGGGTTACTTACCACAATATCAAAGTAAGCCTGGTTTATAATTTTTGGATTGAAAACATCTTCTTCTATAAAATCGACATCCACTTTATTTATTACGGCATTTTCCTTTGATACATTAAGCGCATCAACCGAAACATCCCATGCTACCACCTTTGCCTTCGTAAGATTTTTTTTAATTGCAATAGGAATACAGCCGCTGCCTGTACCTATATCCAAAACATTTACCCTTTCATTTTTTACCTCTGAAAGGATCCATTCCACTAACTCCTCTGTTTCGGGACGGGGAATTAAAACCCGGGTGTCAACCTTAAAAGAAAGCCCCATAAACTCTGTCTGGCCAAGTACATATTGTATTGGTTCTCCTTTCATCAACCTACCCAAAGCCTCATTAATAAAGGCAATTTCTGTTGTATCAAGCACTTCCTGCTCTTTCAGAATAATATCTGTAGGCGAATAACTTCGCAAATAATCAAACAGTAACCAGATAAAGTGTCTGGCCTCATTATCTCCAACTAATGGACTAAGTTGATCTTTAATTAAGCTGGTAATCTCTTTTATTGTTGTCATTGCCACTATGAATCTCTAATGCGTAAAAATAACTATTATATTAGCAAAAATTCGTATTTTCAGCCAACAACAAAGATGAACCTCAAACCTATGGAATTGTCAAGCCAACAAACTATTCACGAAACCTATATGCGCCGCTGCCTTGAACTGGCACGACATGCCGAAGGTTTAACTTTACCAAATCCCATGGTTGGCGCTGTTGTTGTGTACCAAAACAGAATAATTGGAGAAGGGTACCACCGCAAAGCCGGAGGTCCTCATGCCGAAGTTTGGGCAATAGAATCAGTTAAGGACCAAACACTTTTAAAAGAATCTACTTTATATGTAAACCTTGAGCCTTGTGCCCATTTTGGTAAAACACCTCCCTGCTCCCTGCTCATACAGCAAAAAAAAATTCCTCGTGTTGTTATTGGCTGTACCGATTCATACTCTGAAGTATCTGGTCGTGGCATAACCATGCTTAAAGCCTCTGGAGCTGAAGTCGTGCTTGGCATATTAGAAAAAGAGAGCCGTGAACTTAACCGACGGTTTTTTACTTTTCATGAACAAAAACGACCATATATCATTCTAAAATGGGCTTCCACACAAGATGGCTTTATCGATGTTAATCGTGAAGAAACAACTGAAAACCGCCCAACCTGGATCACCAACGAACACGCCCGCCGAATGGTACACCTCTGGAGAAGTCGCGAACCAGCTATCTTGGTTGGATCCATTACGGCGCTAAAGGACAATCCATCATTAACCGTGCGTGACTGGGCCGGAAGTAATCCTGTCAGAATTGTATTGGACCGTAATGGTTCGCTTCCCGCAAACCTTTCGCTATTTAATGATGAAGCCCCTACAATGGTTTTTACCAGTAATGAGAATAGTTCTTTTGAATATGCTGAAAAGATATTAATGTCTTACAACGCTAATCCGGTTGATACAATTCTGGAAACCTTGTACCAAAGAGGTGTTCAGTCGGTAATTGTGGAAGGTGGAGCCCAATTACTTAACGCCTTTATTGATATGAATTTGTGGGATGAAGCCCGCGTGTTTAAAGGACCTCAATGGTTTATCAAAGGGGTTAATGAACCCCATATTTCTGGTACTGTTAAACAATTTGAAAAATTTGGGTGCAGCAGCCTATTTGTTTTCCGTAATAATTTGTAAATTAAGATACAACCGATAAACAATAAAACCAATGGATTTTATCCAAAACATAACCCAGTTTGTAAGCCCTGTTTTACTATCCATATATATCATTAGCATCTTAGTGGTAGCGGTTTATACTGTGCTTGAAAACCGCAACCCGGTAAAAACCATTTCATGGGTTTTGGTTTTAATACTGCTTCCCGTAATAGGTTTCATCTTCTTCATTTTCTTTGGTCAAAACTTTCGTAAGGAAAAAATTATTGCCCGAAAAGGACTTCGCAACCACGATGCCCTTTCGAGACTGGCCCACGATCAGATTCACCGGTTATCGGAAGGTGAGATATTCGAAAATCCATCCATGGAAGAGAAACGAAGCCTCATAACTCTGCTCCTAAACAACAGCAACGCAGTGGTAACCATAGGAAATAACGTTGACGTGCTTCAAAACGGCAAAGCAACCTTTGATTCCATTATTGAAGCTCTTGAAATGGCTAAATCATTCATCCACCTTGAATATTACATATTTGCAGATGACCATATTGGTGGCGTTATTAAGGAAATATTAAAGAAAAAAGCTGCACAAGGAGTGGAGGTCCGGCTCATTGTTGACGATGTTGGGAGCTGGGAACTTAAAAAACCCTTCTTTAAAGAGATGTGGGCTGCCAACATTCAGGCTTATTCATTCCTTCAGGTTCGTTTCCCCAACCTTACCAGCAAGGTAAATTACCGTAATCACCGTAAAATTATTGTCATTGATGGCAATATTGGTTTCCTTGGTGGTATTAACATTGCCGACCGATATATGAATGGCAGTCCTGAATATGGCGTATGGCGCGATACTCACCTCATGATTAAAGGAGATGCCGTGAATACCCTGCAAACGGTTTTTCTTACCGACTGGTTTTTTGTGAGCCAGACAGAAATTCATGACCGCAAGTATTTTCCTGTAAAAAAACCTCTTGGCAAAAAAACGGTTCAGATTGTAGCTAGTGGCCCCGATAGTGACTGGCCGGCCATTATGATGGGAATTTTTCAGGCTATAGCTTCTGCAAAGAAATGTGTTTACATAGCCACTCCTTATTTCATGCCCAGCGAGAGTGTTCTGCTGGCCCTAAAAACCGCGGCTCTGGGTGGTGTTGACGTAAGGATCATAATACCCGAAAAAAGCGATGCGTTTGTTACATTGCTTTCGTCCCACTCTTTCATACGTGAAATGCTTGAAGCAGAGGTAAAATTCTACTTTTATCAAAAAGGATTTGTACACTCAAAAGTGATGATTGTTGATGATGTTATTTCCGTAATTGGCTCAGCCAACATGGATTTTCGAAGCTTTGAACAAAACTTTGAAGTTACCGCCTTTATATACGATGAAGAAACACTTCGTGAATTGAAGGAGTCGTTTTTCGACGACTTAAGCCACAGCCGCGAAATAATCCTTGAAGAATGGAACAAACGACCTGTAATCCAGAAGTCTAAGGAATCGTTTGCCAGGGTAGTTAGTCCTTTGCTTTAAAAAAATAAAAATCTGGTCTATTTCAAAAATTCATACTTATCGGGATTCAGGTTTCCACCACTAATGATAATACCTATTCGCTTACCTTCGAAAAACGACCTGTTCTCTAAAATGGTTGCAAGCGGAACAGCCGATGACGGCTCAGCCAGTATACCAACATGATTTCGAAGCATTACCATAGCCAATTTTATTGAGTCTTCTGATGCAGTAAAAATATCATCAACATGCCTTTTTATAATAGCAAAAGGCAATTCACCTAAAGAGGTTCTAAGTCCGTCGGCAATTGTGTCTGGATAGCACGACGGAATAATGTAACCAGCCTTAAGCGACCGGCAAGCATCATCGGCAATAAGTGGTTCTCCGGCAATCACCTTGCAATTCGGCAGCAGATACTTTGCTGCAATAGAAGTTCCACTTATCAATCCTCCTCCTCCCACAGGAGCCATTACCACATCAAACGCTTCAGATTCTTCAATTAATTCTACAACAGCTGTTCCCTGTCCACAAACAACCTGAAAATTATTGTATGGATGAATCTCCTTTGCCCCGGTTTGGGCAACGACCTGTTCAAGAGTTGACTCCCGTGCTTCCAACGTAGGTTCACAAAAAGTAATTTGTCCACCATACCTCTGAACGGCCTTAATTTTTATTTCAGGTGCCGACGAAGGCATAACAATATAAGCCGGTATTCCTCTTTGACTGGCAGCCAAAACCAAAGCAGCAGCGTGGTTCCCCGACGAGTGCGTGGCTACTCCTTTTAGGGCTTCCTGATCGGTCAATGATAATACCGCATTGGTAGCTCCTCGGAATTTAAAGGCTCCGGCCTTTTGTTGATGTTCACATTTAAAAAATAACTCCGCTTTGAAAAAACGATTTACAGAACCACTTTCTACAACAGCAGTACGCCTGATAAAGGGTATTATCCGTTGATGCGCTTTTACTATATCTTCAAATCGGGGTAATTGCATACTTGCTATTAATGTTGTTAAACCGTATTAGTTCAGGATTAAATCTAATTTATTCTTCTGAAACCTACCAATGAATAACTAAGTTTTAATCACAGAACTTGATATATAGGCATACTACACAAAGTTTTCAAACATTAATTATCATGGTAATCTTCATAAATAATATTTATAATATCAGAAGAAATTTTAATAAGATCAGTCTTTTGATTTTTATCTATAAGAATCACGGAAGTATTATAATCTCTTATAAAATGAAACAATGACCTATAACCTGATATTTTTCCTTCATGTACAGGAATATATTCAACCGTCAAAAAAAAACCTACACTAAGGTAGGTTAATATTGAATTATTGAGGACTTATTTCTCCTTACGCATAGCAATAAGAATGATAATTCCCAGGCGAGCCACTAGGAATACAGAAATTCCCATTAAAGGATCCACCAACGCCATTTTAAAACCTTCAGAAAGAAGGCGTGGAGTTACCTCGCCACTGGCAGCAACCATATCAAAGGCCATAATCAAGCCCATAGTACGGCCCAGGAAGCCCCATGCTACAGCAAACCAGCCAATTGAGCCCATGAGATCGATGACTTTTTTTTCTCCAATTTTTCTCAACAAAGCGCTGACAAACAGCCCTAAAATGATCAACAACATTAACAGGATGGGATAGGTAAAAAAAGGACCTCCATCGTTGAGTTTTCCAATAATAGCTATCATAACAAATGATTTTAAGATTAATACTATCCCAAATATAATGTGTTATTATCCTAATGATTATTTTTTGCGACGGATGATAAAATCAACCGTCTCATTAACAAATATACCGCTACGAAATGAGAAATTGACACCTAAAATTGCAATAACAGATGCTAAAACAGTAATTCATCGAAAAATAATAGTCTGATTTGGTTTTTATTTACCTTAGTAATTGATTTCATGTATTTATAGTAAAATGTGGATGACCCAATTTTCTACTTTTAATTACGATCTCAATTAAAGTGAAGCCTCCCTGAGAAGGAAAGATAGGTTATTATTAACGTAGCATAGAATTTGAAAAATGCAATATTAAAAGCAGAACTAATCGGAATTAATAAATGATTATCAATACCATAAAACTATTTATAAAAAGCCATTTGGATAATAAAAAAGCCAAAAACCTGCCCATACATCTCATTTTCTGGGTAGCAGTTTGGTTCTTCTACGCCTATTTTTTCAGCTATAACTCAAGCGATACTGTTTTCATTACCTGGTTCTCCTCCTTTTTACTGCCGCTAACTATGGTTGTTGCCTACTTTGTGGTTTACTTCCTTATACCGCGATTTTTACTGACAAAAAAGTACATCCAATTTGCACTCTATACCTTTTACACTCTTGTTTTCACTTCTTACATGATTGTTCTTATCATTTACGGTTTTCTTGTTTTGCTTTTAAGCTTTAACATTTCGAATATGCCGCCTATGAGCAAGAACTTCTTTTTCATTTTTATTCTTGTCAACCTTGTGGTAGGTACTATCAGCTTTGTAACCCTTCTCAATCACAGCTTTAAAACGGCTTCCAGAAATAAAGAGTTACAAAATAAGATACTTGCCACACAACTTCAACTAAAGAATCAGGAACTACACTACCTGAAAATGCAAATACATCCTCATTTTCTGTTTAATACTCTTAACACCATATATGGTTTTGCAATAAAACGGTCGGAACAAACACCGGGAATCATCCTTAAGTTATCTAACTTATTGGATTACATTCTCTACCAGGTGGACAAACCAATAGTCAGCCTTAAAGAAGAAGTGCTGCATATAAAAGAATATATAGAGTTGGAAAAAATCCGTTTTAAAGAGACTTTAAAGGTTAGTTTTACTGCAAACGAAATAAGCGGAAAGATCCAGATTGCCCCCATGCTACTAATCCCATTTGTAGAAAACGCTTTTAAGCATGGGACACTTAAAGACGGTTATCTCTCAATAGAAATAAACATTAAGGTTAACGACAACCATCTCTACTTTGCCATTAGCAATACATTTATTTACGATGAAGAAGATAAGGCAAAAGAGAGTAGCGGTATAGGGTTAGAGAATATTCGTAAAAGGCTCGAGTTAAACTACCAAAACAGATTCAAACTATACAACTACATAAAAAATAACCGATACTATGCTGAGCTATCAATAGAAAACTTAAACAAGATTAAAGATGAATCGAACAGTTAACTGCATAATTGTTGATGATGAGCCGGTAGCTCGTGAAATACTTGAGAGCCACCTTTCAAAAATTGATGCTGTAAAAATTGCGGGCAGTTGCAAAAGTGCTGTTGAAGCATTTAATATTCTAAGCACTAAAAAAATTGACCTGATTTTTCTGGATATCAATATGCCATCAATATCCGGGTTAGCTCTGGCCAAAACCATTAATAAAGCCATTAAGGTGATTTTCACGACTGCCTACCGTGAGTATGCTGTTGACGGATTTGACCTGCAAGCTGTCGACTACCTGTTAAAACCCATCTCATTCGAACGTTTACTTCAATCAATAAATAAATATCTGGATGAGAATATGCACCTACAAAGCTCCACGATAGAGGATTTTACTCCTGACAAAAGCGAATACTTTTTTGTGCGCTCCGACAGGAAAATGGTGAAAATAAACTTTTGTGACATACTATTTATTGAGAGTCTGGCTGACTACGTAAAAATCCACATGACTGACAAAACCGTAGTTTCTCGCGACACCATATCCAATATTGAAGTCAAACTTCCCCAAAAGGATTTTATCCGTGTACATCGCTCATATATCATTTCACTAGCCAGTATTGAATCATTTACTAACGAATATGTAGAAATTGGTAAAAGACAAATCCCGGTGAGTCGTAGTTATAAGAAGGATGTTCTAAAAAAACTGGAAAGTAATTAGTGTTTGTCCATAAACTAAGTGTTTGAAATATAAAGTTCAAATACGAGGCTTGTGAAGTCATAAAAATTAAGGAACTGACGAACTAAGTAGAGGCAGAGGCAAAGCTGTTGCTGCAAATTTGTCACAGGATTGCTTTGATTATGCTTTACAAGGAGGAAGAAGACTAAATCAGTTTACTTTTCGTAAATGACTGTTTTTATGGCAAGCATAACGAAGTAGTTGACTTTATAGCCAAACACTAATTAGTATTATAACTGAGAAACTCCTGTTTTCATATTTGGAACACCCATTTTATAAATTATTTTTAGTAAAATCAAGGCATACAGTGGCTTTTGTAAAAATTAGCTAAAAACAGGAGAAGATGGCATTTTGCTTGTTAAAAAAACAGGGGCTTTTCACGTTCGACAAATTAATATCCCATGTTCAATCTACAACAGACCTATTGGTTTGTCATTGTAACTGCCTCTTTTTGTTGAGAAACAGATGTGTTTTTCTAATAACTGTCATTAAAAATTAGATACCAATGACAAATTTTGGCTAAGCTATTATAATTGATGGTTTTGTACAGTTCAACGGTACTTCAATCAAAAAGAAACGGAATCTGATCCATTTAAGGAAAAGATTCCGCCCTTGATATAATAAATAAGATTAAATTCTAAAAAATAGAGAACGCTACGGTTAATCCGCTCATAACAACAGCAACCATAGTCATCAATTTTATAAGGATGTTAAGCGATGGACCTGATGTATCTTTAAACGGATCTCCAACGGTATCGCCTACAACGCTTGCTTTGTGCGCATCACTACCTTTACCGCCCAGATTACCTTTCTCAATGTATTTTTTGGCATTATCCCACGCTCCACCGGCATTATTTAGCATACATGCCAAAGTAAAACCTGTGGTTAAACCTCCAACAAGTAAGCCAATTACTCCAGCCACACCAAAAACAATACCTACAGCGACGGGCACTGCAATTGCCAGCAAAGATGGAAAAACCATTTCCTTTTGTGCTCCTTTGGTTGAGATAGCAACACAGCGGGCATAATCTGGTTTCGCGGTCCTCTCCATAATTCCGGGTATTTCACGGAATTGACGGCGAACTTCGTTAACCATATCACCTGCAGCACGGCCCACAGCCTTCATTGTAAGAGCGCAGAAAACGAATGCCATCATTGAACCTAAAAAGATACCTCCAAGAACTATTGGATTGAAGATTGACAAATCATAAGCCGTTACAAAATCAGGGATAGAGGCAGATGAAAGTTCAATCAACTCTTTTCCTTCTGCGCCAATAGGAGCTTCACCCCGATAGAATAAAACATTGCCAACAGCTTTATATCCTTCAACCGAGGCAACAGCCATCTTACCTAACCATAAGCGAACCTCCTCAAGATAAGCAGCCAATAACGCCAGAGCTGTAAGAGCAGCCGAACCAATGGCAAAACCTTTACCCGTTGCAGCTGTTGTATTTCCAAGCATGTCCAAAGCATCAGTCCTTTGACGTACCTCGGCAGGCAGATCAGCCATTTCAGCGTTACCACCAGCATTATCAGCAATAGGACCAAAAGCATCAGTTGCCAGAGTAATGCCAAGTGTAGAAAGCATTCCAACTGCAGCAAAACCGATTCCGTAAACACCCTGAGCAAAATGAGTAAACCCTCCGGCAAAACCGTATGCTGCAATGATACCTCCCACAATAGTTACAACCGGTATCCAGGTTGAAAACATACCAACAGCCATACCATCAATGATAGTTGTGGCTGGGCCCTGAAGAGCCTGTCCTGCAATACCCTTTGTTGGCTTGTATTCATCGGATGTAAAATATTCTGTACCCTGGCCAATGATAACACCAGCTAAAAGACCGGCAATCACGGAGCCAAAAACACCCCAGCTAATCCAGTTAAACCAAGCCAGTACACCAATAGCAATAAGAATTAAAAAGGAACTTCCACCTGTACCAATTAATAAGGCCTGAAGGAGATTCTTTTGAGTAGCCGACTCTTTTGTTCGTACCATATAAATCCCAACAATAGACAGAATAATTCCTATTCCGGCTACAATCATTGGAGCAATAATCGCTTTCATTTGTTCCGCCCCCGACAATGGCAAGGCTGCACCTAGTGCCGCTGTAGCCAGTATTGATCCACAATACGATTCGTAAAGGTCGGCTCCCATTCCGGCTACATCACCCACGTTATCACCCACGTTATCGGCAATGGTAGCAGGATTTCTTGGATCGTCCTCTGGGATACCTGCTTCCACTTTACCAACAAGATCAGCACCTACATCAGCTGCTTTTGTGTATATTCCTCCACCAACACGCGCAAACAATGCCTGTGTAGAAGCACCCATACCAAAAGTAAGCATGGTAGCAGTTATCTCAACCATTTTTTGGTGATCGGTGGTGCCGGCATGAACAAATGACAACCCAAAAAGATCCAGACCATTGGCCATATTTTCAGGCGTAAAAATCATATCATTTAAAAACCAGAACCACATTGCGATGTCTAATAGTCCAAAACCTACTACTATAAGACCCATTACGGCTCCACTTCGGAATGCGATTTTCAATCCCTGGTTAAGCGAAACCGATGCCCCCTGAGCTGTACGTGCTGAAGCATAAGTGGCAGTTTTCATTCCAAGAAATCCACATAACCCGGAGAAAAAACCACCGGTTAAAAAAGCAACAGGCACAAAGGGATTTTGAACTCCCAAATATGCCAAAACGGCCAAAAGAACTACTAATACTACAAACACCATCCCAACAACACGATACTGGCTTTTCAGATAAGCCATGGCACCATCCCGTACATGTTGAGCAATTTCTTTCATTGTGTCGTTGCCCTCAGATTTTTTCATCATCTGCCTGAAAAAATGCCAGGCAAAATAAAGGGCAATTAAAGAAGTGATTGGAACAAGCCAAAATACTGGATTAATCATAAAAGGTTTAGTTTAAAATTATTAAATAACAGAATATTTTCGAGAGATTAAAGACTTGACCATCTGATACATCAAAATAAAACTGCCCCTTTGCTCCTACCCACTTTTTGAATTTGTAAACCAAATCTAAAATAGCAAATTTATATTCAATTTGACATTTATAACAGTGTTATTTTATCTGATTTTGTGTTTTAATTACCATCCATGTAAATTGTTATTACCAAAACCGCCCTTTTTAAGGCCTTTTGATTAAACCGAAAAGCATAATAAGATTTAAGAGGTAATAGTTCTATAATCCCCAATAACTCAAATAACTGCTCAGAACCATATACTGCTACAAAAAAAAACTAATTCAATATCAACAATAATTACAAACCATTACGATAACAAAACATCAGCCTAAGCTTAACATTTTATTCGATTAGGTAAAAAATATAACGTCTGTACTAAAACAAAAATTTCCGTCTGCAAAAGCAAACGGAAATTCTTAATAAGAGATAGTACGATAACAAATATATTTTATCAAATATATCACCCTGCCTTCAGCAACGCAATATTAATCCTTTCGACTTTTTCCTTAGCAAACTCAAGCGTAATCTCCAGCTTACCTGTTTTTGTCCCTGGTGATTCAAACATCTGATCCATCATTATAGTTTCGCAAATCGATCGTAATCCGCGTGCACCCAGCTTAAACTCAAGAGCTTTATCAACAACATAATCCAAGGCTTCGTTGGAAAAATGAAGATCAATTTTATCCATATCAAAAAGCTTAACATACTGTTTGATGATAGAGTTTTTTGGCTCGGTAAGTATCTTACGCAAGGTATCCCTGTCGAGTGGATTCAAATATGTAAGTATTGGTAAACGACCAATAATTTCAGGTATTAACCCGTACGATTTTAAATCCTGAGGTGCAATATACTGAAGAAGATTAACCGCATCGATATGGTCTTTAGCCTGGCTTGCAGTATAACCCACAACTCTGGTATTCAAACGCTGACCAATTTTTCGTTCAATACCATCAAATGCCCCACCACAAACAAAAAGAATATTCTTAGTGTTAACCGGGATCATCTTTTGTTCGGGATGCTTACGTCCACCTTGAGGTGGAACATTTACTATGGCTCCTTCAAGTAGTTTGAGCAATCCCTGTTGCACGCCTTCGCCTGATACATCACGTGTTATGGAAGGATTATCGCTTTTCCGGGCAATCTTATCTATTTCATCAATAAACACTATTCCTTTCTCAGCAGCTTCCACATTGTAATCGGCAGCTTGAAGTAATCTGGTAAGTATACTTTCTATGTCTTCGCCCACATAACCTGCTTCGGTAAGCACTGTTGCATCAACAATGGTAAATGGAACATGCAACATACGAGCAATTGTACGGGCAAGTAATGTTTTTCCTGTTCCGGTTTCTCCAACCAGTATAATATTTGACTTTTCAATTTCAACATCATCGGATGAACTTGTTTGCATCAAACGTTTATAATGGTTATAAACCGCCACCGAAAGATATCGCTTTGCTTCATCCTGTCCTATCACATATTGATCTAGAAAAGACTTAATCTCTACGGGTTTAAGCAGCGAAATTTTGTCCATGTCAAAGGAACCCTTCTTCCTGAACTCCTCTTCCAGGATTGCATGAGCCTGTTCAATACAACCGTCACATATATGACCTGAAACGCCAGCTATGAGCAAGTTTGTATCCTTCCTACTTCTTCCGCAAAATGAACACTTATCCATATTTATTTTTCTCTTCTAAAAAAATGCACAACCAATCTCTCTTGAGTCTTAATTATACATATTACAACTATAACTTAAGCTTTTTTGTTCCCGTTTCTAACCAGAACCTCATCAATCATACCATACTCTTTGGCTTCTTCGGCAGTCATCCAGTAATCCCGATCCGAATCCTTCTCAACTTTTTTGAATGATTGGCCAGAGTGCTCCGAAATAATCGTATAAAGCTCTTTCCGCATTTTAACAATCTCACGGGTGGTAATTTCTATGTCAACCGACTGACCTTGTGCTCCTCCCATAGGTTGGTGAATCATAACGCGCGAATGACGAAGTGCCGAACGTTTACCTTTGGCTCCCGCAGTAAGCAATACAGCTCCCATTGATGCAGCCATTCCAGTACATATAGTAGCCACATCAGAACTAATATACTGCATGGTATCATATATACCCAAACCGGCATGAACAGCACCTCCCGGGGTATTAAAATAAATTGAAATATCCTTGGATGGATCAGCCGACTCGAGATAAAGCAACTGGGCTTGAATAATATTGGCCACATAATCGTCAATAGGCAAGCCTAAAAATATTATACGATCCATCATCAGGCGCGAAAACACATCCATACTGGCAATATTCAACTGTCGCTCCTCAATAATAGTGGGCGAAATATAGTTGTCCGACATGGAGGTGTATTTATCAAAAACCTGGCTATTAATACCAATATGCCGGGTAGCGTATTTACGAAAATCTTTGGGATCAAACATCATAATAAAAAAATTAAAGGATGAAAACCTCTAAATTAATAATTCTTTCGGTTGATAAGAATGATTTACTTATTTTTTATCAAACAGCTTATTGAATTCATCCCTGTTCACCTCTTTAACTTCAAGCTTTACTGCCTCTTTAATAAATTCCATCACCTTATCATTTATTGCACCTTCAGCAAAACGACGTCCCTGATCCTGATTTTTCATCATATCAGTAGCATAGCTTTCGATGTGTTCTTCAGGAATATTTGTTAATCCGTATTGAATAAACTGAGCCCTTGCAGATTTTTTTGCAAATTCAAGAACATCACTATTCTCAATTTTTATTTCGCTAGTACGAATGATTTCATTTTTAATTAATTGCCACTTCAAATCTTCAATGAAACGGGGCATTTCGCTTTCAAGTTGCTCATCGGTAAGCTCTTTGTTCTCACGATTGGTAGCTTTCAGCCATCTCTTCAGGAAGGCTTCGGGAAGCGTCATCTCAAATTTTGAGATAAGTTTTTCACGGGCATCCATCGAAAAGCGATAATCCGATTCCATAGCCAGGGCATTCTCAAGGTTTTCTCTAACCTTGGCGTGCAGCTCCTCCTCTGAAGAAATTACACCAGCTCCAAACAACTTATCAAAAAGTTCCTGATTCATTTCAGGTTCCTTAAACTCAGTTATTTCCTGAATGGTAAAACGAAATGATCCACTAACTTTCTCAGCCTCTTCACGCGTAATTTTCAAAAGATATGAAATCTCTGTTGCATTAGGGAAGGCTTTCATGGGTTCAAAAACAACCTGATCGCCAATAGCCTTATCCAACAATTTAGCTTTTTCAGAATCGTCCTTAACAATAGCTACCGATAAAACTGAATCCTCAGCAGTAATCCCCCCTTCAATAACAGCTCCCGATTCATCAACCTG
>CAZSQG010000007.1:18180-58879 GCA_964608615.1 uncultured Marinilabiliaceae bacterium | reverse complement strand
AAATGAACCCTTCAAAACCGACTTCTCGGTAACCTTGTCAACCTTCTCATTTTGTCCAAATCGCCCGGTCATGCTTTTTGCCTGTGTATCAAGCATCTCGTCAGTCACCTGAATGCTGTAGTAGTTGATCTTTTCCCTTTTTGACAGTTTAATATCTAATTTGGGAGTCAATGCGATATCGAATGCAAACTCGAAATTTTCCTGACTGTCAAAATCAATAGTGTTTTGACTTTCACCAGGAAGTGGTTCTCCAAGAATATCAAGATTATTTTCGGTAATATAGCCTGATAGGTTTTCAGAAACCAATTTATTGATCTCATCAACTAAAGCCCCTGTACCGTACATTTTCCTGATAAGACCGGCCGGCACTTTTCCTGGCCGAAACCCTGGCATATTCGCTTTTTTCTGGTAATTTTTCAATACATCGTTAACCCGTTGCTCATAATCATTTTTTTCGATGTTCATCCGAATTACCGCATTCAAATCATCAATGTTTTCCCTTGTAATATTCATTTGTAGATAATTAAATTATTTCTTTGCAAGGCCTGTTAAACTACCGTTTTTTTTTAAACCAAAAGGATCCTCAATGTGATATTTTTCAATCAATTGACGCTTATCTCCCTATTCTCGAAAAACACCGCAAAGGTAATGAAGCATTTAGAATGAACCAAACATGCAGGCGTCAATTTCAACCTAAAACCCAATCAATTAATATATTTTTAGATTTGGCTTTATTTACAATGCTAAGGCGTGGTTATCACAAGCGTTTCTCACAAAAACAATCCTTAACACTAAAAAACCGCCCCACTTTCGATTTGCATCGTTAGCAAAGGCGGTTTATCATTCATTCATTGTGTGCGGACGAAGGGACTCGAACCCCCACGCCTCTCGGCACCAGATCCTAAGTCTGGCGCGGCTACCAATTACGCCACGTCCGCAAAAAGCGTTGCAAATTTAGACTCTTTTTTTGTGTTTAACAAGCCAATTTGAGATAAAAAATCTGTTAACGATAAATAAAAATACTTTGCAGTGATTTTCAACAATATACAGAGCTTTATTCAACATCAAATTTCCTGCGGCGTAATTCAAAATCGTCGCCAAGATAAACTCTTCGCACCTCCGGATCGTCAGCCAACTCTTCTGCTGTACCAGCTTTAAGTATATTTCCTTCAAAAAGCAGATAGGCTCTATCAGTAATTGAAAGGGTTTCGTGTACGTTGTGGTCGGTAATTAAAATACCAATATTTTTAAACTTTAGCTTAGCTACAATTTCCTGAATATCACGAACTGCAATAGGATCAACTCCGGCAAAAGGCTCATCAAGTAAAATAAACTTAGGATTAATTGCCAATGCCCTTGCAATTTCTGTACGCCTACGCTCCCCTCCTGAAAGTTGAATGCCCAAACTTTTACGAATATGGGTTAAACCAAACTCTTCAAGCAGAGCTTCTACTCTTTCTTTTTGGTCATTTTTCGACAGCTTGGTCATCTCCAATACTGCCCTGATATTATCTTCAACACTTAACTTACGAAATACGCTTGCCTCCTGAGCCAGATATCCAATACCCTTCTGGGCACGCTTATAAACCGGCTCATTGGTAATGACCTCATCGTTCAGATATATCTCTCCGCTATTGGGAGTAATCAGGCCCACCATCATGTAAAAAGTAGTGGTTTTTCCGGCACCATTAGGCCCTAAAAGGCCTACAATCTCACCCTGTTTAACCTCAACCGACACACTTTTTACCACGGTGCGCGATTTATACCTTTTTACCAGATCCTTTGTATGTAATACTAAATCTTGATTTCCCATTATTACAATTTATTTCTCTGAAACGCTATATAATACACTATGAACTTTGCTCAACCTTTTTCCTCTCAATTCCCTTTGCAATCAATATCCCTGCCTCATACAAGACGATAAGAGGCAAACACACTAGTATCTGACTAATTACATCAGGCGGAGTAATAATTGCTGCCAACGAAAGACTAACTACAATGGCATGCCGGCGATAAGTTTTAAGGAATTTGGAGGTAACAAGCCCTACCTTACTTAAAAAATAAATAAAAACCGGAAGCTCAAAAACTATTCCGCTGGCTAAAACAATTGATGAAATAGTAGAAATATATGAACCAAGGTTAATAATATTCTCAACATTTTGACTCACCTGGTAATTACCAAGAAATTGAACCGACAGAGGGCAAATAATATAATAGGCAAATAAAATACCTATTGAAAACAGTATGCTTGCAAAGAAAATAGCACCACGGCTATGTTTTATTTCTTCCTGATAAAGAGCCGGTTTAACAAAACGCCAGAATTCCCAGAATATATATGGGAAAGCCATGATAAACCCTGATATAAAGGCAATCAGTATATGCATGGTAAACTGACCTGACATATCGATATTCTGTAACTTTAACTGAACCTGATTGATACACAATACCGGCATATTGAGATATTCAGACATCTCACACAGAAACCGGTTTGTAAAAAAATCAGGCCGACTAGGTCCTAGAATAACCACATCAAAAAGAAACGTCTTAAAAATAAAAGCCAAAACAGCAAATACAATAACTGCCCCCAACGACCTCATTATATGCCACCTTAATTCTTCCAGGTGATCAAGAAATGACATTTCTGTTTTTTTTGTACTACTCATGAATACAAGTAATATTAAAATATATTGCCAAATATAATTAAATCATTTCAGGTTTGGGACTTCTTTTTTTTTATGTCGTAATTCATGGCTTTTTAAAAAAACAACTCCATATATAATGCTTAATAAACTAACGCTGTTAAACCCGTCTGCTCATAAAATAAATGTTCTATATAAATTATTGCGATTAAAATCAAAAAGCAATCATTGTATTTAATTGTTCATCTTCATGGCCTCCTGAGAAACAGTTTTCGTTATAAAACCTAATCTTAGTGTTACCTGAGAACTTCTCTCTTTTTAGGATATCACACGGCCACACATAGATAGAGCATATATAAGAAATGAATCTCTTGGATCGCCTTTGACTATTTCGTTTTTGTGGTATAATAAAATTAGAAAAACTTATCAGCTTAACTCATTACCGTTTAAATAGTAATAAAACATTAGCGAATTTTTTTTCGCTTTTTTGTTATTGCACAAAAGTTTTGCTAACTTCAATTATTCGTTTCTATTCTTTTCGATGAAAAAGGAGGATTGTCAGGTAGAGTTTTTGTGTGCTGTTAAAAAAAATCATTCTCATTACAAATGACAGTTTTTTATAGATTAACAATCCATCTTTGGTGATGAATTGATATTAATCTTCTATATTTGTTATCTGTACGTTCTTTTTTTAATAGTAAGTTGAACCTTTATTTATTGACGTAAAAACGATCATTTAAAAGTAGACCACCCAGGTTTGAATTATGACAAAACAAATTGATCTGAATTATTATCTAAAACAGCATTTTGGTTTTGATACCTTTAAAGGTAATCAGGAAGAAATCATTAGAAATGTTCTTGCCAAAAACGACACATTTGTTCTGATGCCTACAGGGGGCGGAAAATCATTATGCTACCAATTGCCGGCCCTTATTATGCCAGGTACTGCTATTATTATATCCCCGCTTATAGCATTAATGAAGAATCAGGTTGATGCCATGCGTAACTTTAGTGAAGACGATGGTGTTGCGCACTTTTTAAACTCTTCATTAACAAAATCAGCCATTACTCTCGTTAAAGAGGATGTTGTGGCAGGTAAAACCAAATTGCTTTATGTTGCTCCTGAATCCCTAACCAAAGAGGAAAACATTCTTTTCCTTAAACAAATAAATATCTCTTTCTATGCTGTTGATGAGGCCCATTGCATCTCAGAATGGGGACATGATTTCCGACCAGAATACAGACGTATACGACCCATTATCAATGAAATTGGATCAGCTCCCGTAATTGCCCTTACCGCCACCGCTACACCAAAGGTGCAGCACGACATACAAAAAAACATGGGAATGTTAAATGCCTGTGTTTTTAAATCATCCTTTAACCGACCTAATCTGTATTACGAGATAAGACCTAAATTAGACGCCTCCAAGGAAATTATTAAAATACTTAAGGCAAACGTAGGGAAATCGAGTATTATATATTGCCTTAGCCGTAAAAAGGTTGAAGAACTTGCCGCAATACTCCAGGTTAACGACATTAAAGCTTTACCATATCATGCAGGAATGGATGCCAGCACACGTTCGCTGAATCAGGATAAGTTCCTTCTTGAGGATGTGGATGTTATTGTTGCTACCATTGCCTTTGGTATGGGCATCGACAAACCCGATGTGCGTATTGTTATTCATTACGATATTCCAAAGAGTCTTGAGGGCTATTATCAGGAAACCGGGCGTGCTGGACGTGATGGTGGTGAGGGTAGGTGTATTACTTTTTACAGTTACAAAGACATTCAGAAACTGGAGAAATTCATGCAAGGCAAACCTCTTGCTGAACAAGAAATTGGCAAACAACTACTCTTTGAAACTGTTGCTTATGCCGAAACATCTGTTTGCCGGCGAAAACTGCTGTTACACTACTTTGGTGAGGAATACAAGGAAGACAATTGCAATTCGTGCGATAACTGTGTTACTCCCAAAGAGCAATTCGAAGGAGAACAATACATTGTTATGTTACTTAAGACCATTGTTGAACTTAAAGAAAAGTTTAAAGCAGATCATGTGGTGGATGTTCTTACCGGAAAAATATCCGGAGGTGTAAAATCATACGGCCACGAAAACCTGGAGATTTTTGGTATTGGCGACGAGCATGATTCAAAATTCTGGAGTGCTGTTATTAGGCAATCGTTGGTGGCCGGATTTATCATTAAAGAAATTGAAAATTATGGCTTGCTGAAAATAAGCGAAAAAGGACATGAATACATAAGGTCTCCTTATAGTATGTTCCTTTCTAAAAACCACGACTACGACGAGATGGAGGAAGAAAGTAGAGCAGCCGGGGGAACCGCAGCAGTTGACCCTGATCTTTTCTCCATGCTTAAGGACCTTCGCAAGCGAATTTCCAAAAAACTCAATCTGCCTCCTTTCGTGATTTTTCAAGATCCTTCGCTGGAGGCAATGTCAACCTACTACCCAATTGATCTCGAGGAGCTTCAAAATATGCCTGGTGTTGGTTCCGGAAAAGCTAAACGCTTTGGGAAAGAGTTTGTGGAACTTATTAAAAAACATGTTGAGGAGAATGAAATTGAACGACCAATTGATCTCGTTGTAAAGTCTGTTGCCAATAAGTCGAAACTTAAAATATCTATCATCCAGAGTATTGACCGCAAAGTTCCTCTTGACGATATCGCCGAAAGTAAAGGTATTGATATTAAAGAACTGTTAAAGGAACTGGAATCAATTGTTTACAGCGGAACCCGGGTTAACATTGATTACTACATCGATCAGGTAATTGATGAAGAACACCATGATAACATATTCTATTACTTTAAAGAGGATGCAGAGACCGATGATGTGGCAACTGCATTACAGGAACTTGGCGAAGATGAGTATACTGAGGAAGAGATAAGAATGGTAAGGATCAAATTCATCTCCGAGGTAGGAAATTAGGTTTGATGTTATTAAAACCTCTTCCTTATTTGAACCCGAAATTCCCTTACAACATTCGAATCAATTAACATATT
This sequence comes from uncultured Marinilabiliaceae bacterium, assembly GCA_964608615.1. GTDB lineage: Bacteria > Bacteroidota > Bacteroidia > Bacteroidales > Marinilabiliaceae > CALEUX01. The sequence continues at coordinate 53,221 of CAZSQG010000007.1, read as the reverse complement.
GCCACTGCTGATATTTTCCCGGTTTGTATAGTGCCACCAGGCAAACCTTGCCCACAAGTCAAGCCTGTTTGCTATTTTTATTTTACTCATCACAATGCATCTACTCCCCTGCCCGTAATAAGCAGGCGTTGTTAAGCTGTACAAAACATCAGGTTCATATACATAAATACGTGTTTCAAAATCTTCCACATCAATAATTCCATAACGCATAATAACGTTCCATTTATTACCCGGATGATTATAACGAATCTCTTGTCCCAGATAAAAGCCCGATGGAATAGTCTTGCCCGGTATGGCAACCTGATGAAAATCGAGCCGGGTAGTAAAACTCCACTCCGGAACAGGATTAAAACGGGTTTGCAGTCGTATCTGATTCTGCTTGCGTACTCCAATCGGGTAATCAGGGCCTTCTGATGATAGATTTACCATCTTTTCACGATGCCGTAACCGCAAACTGTTTTCCCATATTAAACCTGCCTTATGTGTCAGAATTGCCAATACGTCATAACCATTGGCAGGTGATTTCAACTGATATTGCAACCAATTAAACTTAAAATAATCTAAATAGCCCGATAACAAAAAATTCGCAGGGAAATTGATTTGAATTCCTGAATAAAATCCTGATTCACCTGCTGCCCCCGAAGATTCTGTAAACGGACCACCTAAAGGTGCATTAAAGTCAACCGGAATTCGCCGGTACGACAGAACCATTGAAACAGGTGCTCCCGGTGAAAAAAGCAACCCGCCCCACAATGCCGGCTCCATACTATTATTAAATGCCACCTCCGAAAAAACAAACGTATTACCGATGCTTCCTTCCAAAGCAAACCAACTATTATGGTTTTCCTGCCCACTAAAATAAAACCGTTTCGATGGAAGTGCCGAAGGTGTCAATGGATATTCAATTCGGTATTCCAAATGCCCGGCCTCAATTGTTAATCGTTTAAAAAAGTATTTCACTTGAACTCCAAACACGTCTTCACGTGTATTCTTTCTCGAACTTAACTCGGTTAGTGTCCGGTGATAGCCATCCGCATCAAACCCAGTAATCACCTTGCCTTCAGCGCCTTCAACAATCCTGCCATCCCTGTTTCTTATGGAAACAAACGGGGTTACTGAAAAATTCTGATTTCCCAACGATAAAAGCAAACCACTCAATCCCGAATATTCATTAACCGATAAGGATGGCCGGTAAGTGTTACTTCTGTTTTGGATACAAGTAGTTAAACTGCTTTTTCGGGTACTCATACCCGATTGTAAAGCTAATCCCTGGCCACCGCTTATTCGGTATTGTCCCACGATAACCTGTTTTAGAAACTTACCCGGCTTCCATGAAACATAACCGGCCAAATGATCCATTGTTGAAATTTGACTATTAAACATAGGCTCACCGGGGTCGTTCTCGGTTACAAATCCAGCTTCCAAATCACGAGTAATACTCATCTCAAATCGGGAATACAAAAGAGGTTTATCACCCTGAAATACCGGCAAATCCTCACCCGAGGGCTTATACCCTGCTGGTGTTTCAATGGTAAATCTTGTTCGTAAAAACAGATCACCGCGAGGTCTGATTTTTTTCTGCCGGGAATCCATCTCTCCAAAAACAATCAGAGGTTCTAACCACTCCAGCAAACGACGGTCAAATCCCTCAACATTCTGCAAATCATAAATAGATCCAAATGCGCCATTGGTATATCGCTGAAACAACAGATTTTCGATTTGAATGGCATTCAAAAAAACAATCTTTTCAAGATCCTGCCGTGTGGCATGGTTTATATCAATAGGATTATTATATATTCTAACAATATCTTCAATAAGATATGAGAAATCCTCATCGTCCGACTCCTCTGATAAAGCCTCCGCAATCTCCGAAGCCCAACCATAAACATCGTCAATTGCCTGTCCATAAAGGCTTGTCAATTCGAATAAGAAAATAAAAATAATAAATCTGGCTCTCATGGTATTGGGGTGTTGTTTTTCGATAAAGAACGCAGATAAAATAATATTCCGAAAGAAGATGAGAACCCAAGAGTAGAATGGTGGTTTATTCCTAAATCAAAGCTAAGTAATTGCCATTTAAACCCTGCGCCAAAACCTAGTCTCAAAGGTTCTGTGGTAACGGCACCGCGAATAACAACTTGTTTATGTATTGGAGCTTCAATAGCAAAACAAGTTTCAACAGGATACCCAACATTCTTTAAAACGCCCAGCTCCAAATTAAGACTTTGAACAGGTTTATATCCAATAGCAGCAGCCACACCCGAGGCTTGATATTCGCTCCAATCGCTCAGATTCCATTTGAGGCGAGCTGGATTAATAGTAAAGAATCCGATCGACACTTTCGGGTCAGGATCAATTTGGAAACCTGCATCAAGAGTGGCAAGCCCCAACCTCTCACTCCCAGTTTGATTACGAAGAAAATAATTGATCCTGATACCTAAACGAAGCCATGGTGCCATTTGTCGCGCAGCAGCCAAAGCATATTGTTGAATATTGAAGTGTTCATACCCATAATGAGTAAACCCGCCGGCCACAGTTACAAGCGAAGTTGGAAAACACCCAAAAGCTGCCCTCGATGCAAGCTCTTTAATATGGAATCCACTGTAATAACCAATCCCGGCTGAGGGCATATCTACACCTGAAAGACCTGCCGGATTAGAGAAAAAGCTCCAGGAATCAACTCCTAAAGTGCCAGTTCGACCAATACCTTGATCAACAGGACTAAAAAATAAAACACCTTGAGAAAAAACGGAAAGGTTTATCACCAATAAAATACCCAATAATGAGAATTGCTTCATGGCCTAAAAGGGTTAAGGGTTTAGTCAAACAAGCCGAACGAATCTCAATTCACTATCTCTCTATTATTTACAATATAAACAATTACTTAATCCCAATCAACAGAAATAAAATAATTAACAATATATATGTACACTAATAGTCTTAACAAAAATGCGGCAAACACATTTTTTCCTTGCCTACACTAAATAGTGCCATTATGAATGACTTTATTGGAATACATAGCCCATTAATACACATTTTATCAATTATCATTTTTTTTTAAATATAATTCACTGAAGATGGAGTCCCAATTTTTAGTACTTTTGCACTCTGTTTTAAATTAAAAAAAATCCTTTTATGAAACGGATTAAGCTGCTAGACAGAGAATTCAGCCTTTCAATACCTGCCAGTGATATTAAAAAAGCTATTTGGCAGATTGCGGAGAAAATAAACCGTGATTTAAAGGATAAAAATCCTTTAATGGTTTGTATTCTAAACGGTTCTTTTATGTTTTCGGCCGATTTAATGAAGCTTATAGAGTTTCCATGCCAGATAAGCTTTGTAAAATTAGCTTCTTATGAAGGAATGGGTAGCACCGGACAAGTAAAGGAATTAATAGGCTTTAATGAAGAATTAAAAGGAAGAACCATTGTTTTGCTTGAAGACATTGTTGATTCCGGAATTACCGTTGAAAATAGTGTAAACCAATTAAAAAAACTTGGCGCAAAAGAAATCTTTGTCGTAACCCTTCTTTTTAAACCGGAATCACTGAAAAGGGATATTAGACTGGATTATATAGGAATGGAAATACCCAACGAATTTATTGTTGGATATGGACTTGATTACGATGGTTATGGTAGAAATCTCCCTGACATATATAGCGTCATTTAATAAACTCACTCACAAATGTTAAACATCATCATCTTTGGCCCTCCGGGTTCAGGAAAAGGAACGCAAAGCGAAAAAATCATTGAATACTATGGTTTATCGCATATCTCAACTGGCGATATTCTTCGTCAGGAAATCAATTCAGGAACCGATCTTGGTAAAACAGCCAGTCAGTTTATTGACCGCGGCGAATTGGTTCCCGATCATATCATCGTTAATATGCTCGAAAACAAGCTTATATTATTAAATAATTCCAAAGGCGTTATTTTCGATGGTTTTCCTCGTACAGAAGATCAAGCTAAAGCATTGAAAGAGATGCTTGAAAAGCGCGGAGAACACATCTGTATAATGCTTAATCTGGAAGTGGAAAAACAAGAGTTAATTGACCGTCTGTTGAAAAGAGGTGAAACTTCAGGACGGTCGGACGACAATCTTGAAACTATTGAAAAAAGAATTGACGTTTACGAAACCCAGACTTCACCGGTAATAGGCTTCTATCAGAACGAAGGTTGTTACAAAGGCATACATGGTATTGGAACTGTTAGTGAGATCTTTGAAAAAATATGTAATGCCATTGATGCACAAAGGCATTCATAATACGTACTGTTAAAGTCGGAGAATAAATAATAAATGTTGCGGAATCATGGCTAGCTCAAATTTTGTTGATTATGTAAAGATTTTTTGCCGTTCAGGCAATGGCGGGCCGGGTTCAACCCATATGCGGCGTGAGAAATTTATTCCCAAAGGCGGACCCGATGGTGGTGATGGCGGACGAGGCGGACACGTTATTGCTCGCGGTAACAGCAATTACTGGACATTGATACACCTTAAATTCAGACGACACGTTTTTGCCGGTCATGGCGAGTCGGGCGGCAAGCAACGCTCATCAGGAGCAGGTGGTGAAGACAAAATAATTGATGTGCCACTAGGAACTGTTGCCAAAGACGCAGAAACAGGTGAAGTTCTGTTTGAAATAACTACTGAAGGAGAAGAGGTAATTCTAGTAAAAGGTGGACGAGGCGGTTTAGGAAATGCCAACTTTAAAACATCAACCTTGCAAACCCCTCGATTTGCCCAACCAGGTGAACCGTCAATTGAACTGGCTGTTATTCTTGAATTAAAAGTATTGGCCGATGTGGGCCTTGTTGGATTTCCCAATGCAGGAAAATCAACGCTGCTTTCAGTTGTTAGTGCCGCAAAACCCGAAATTGCCGATTATCCGTTTACCACTCTGGTTCCCAACCTTGGCATTGTTCAATACCACGACCACAAATCGTTTGTGATGGCCGATATTCCAGGGATTATTGAAGGAGCTCATGAAGGTAAAGGAATTGGATTGCGCTTTTTACGACACATTGAACGCAACTCTATTCTGCTCTTTATGGTTCCTGCCGATAGTAAGGACGTGATGACCGAGTATAATATTTTGGTTAACGAACTCAAACAATTCAATCCCGAACTGCTTGATAAGCACCGATTGCTGGCCATTACCAAGTCGGATCTTTTGGATATGGAACTTCAAAAAGAGATGGAAAAACAGTTACCCTCGATACCATATATTTTTATTTCTTCAATAACTGGCAAAGGAATTCCTGAGCTTAAAGATCTTATATGGAATGAGTTGGATCAACCAATGCTGGATATTTAAAAACCTACAGCGTTTATTTTAGTAGGTTTTTTTGTTATTTACCAAGCACCCCCACTTTTAACCCACAAGGATTATTCATGGGATTAGTTGATAATTAAACCTCTGTAAGGGAATATGAATCTCGGTTTTTCTTCCCAAATCAGAGATGGTTTTTTTATTAACAATGGTAATACAACTGTTTTGTAAAAGCTCCTTCTACAACAAATTTGATTTTATCTGATTTTAGAAAGGGATATCCTGAAAAAAACAGGATATCCCTTTCTATATAAATTAAACCTTCAAAACAATAACTCACACTTAAAAAGCATAGTTTTTAAAGAACTATAGTTTTTCGTTTTCGGTAAATGTTCCAAGTTTCTGATATTTCTTATAAATATCAACATAAACCTTAACATTGGCAGCCTTTGGTTGGTATTCTTTTTCGAATCCCTGACCCATGGCCTTCTGAGCTTCTTCCACTTTTGAATATACACCGGCAACTACTGCTGCAAACATAGCAGCGCCAAGGGCACAGGTTTGTTCCGAACGTGCCACTTTAATTGGCATATTTAAAACATCGGCCAGAGTTTGCATTACAAAAGGTGATTTTTTTGCTACACCACCAAGACCAATTATCCCTTTTATCTCAACGCCTTCCCTGGCAAACCGGTCAACGATGGCTTTTGAACCAAAGGCTGTTGCCTCAACCAATGCCCTGAAAATACGAGGGGCATCAGAACCCAGTTTCAGCCCCGCAATTGAACCCGTTACTTCCTGACTGGCATCTGGCGTGCGACGTCCATTCATCCAATCCACAGCGATAATAGATGATTCTTCAATGGGTATATTGGCCGCTTCGGCAGATAGTTCAGGAATAATGCGGTTAAGAGTTTCTTCAATCAATCTGGCCTTAGTTTCTGCATCCACCAAATTCGTTTTCGACAGAATATTTTCGATAGGCCAACCAATAATTCTTTTAAACCAGGCGTAAATATCACCAAAGGCCGACTGTCCGGCTTCAAGTCCCACATAACCCGGAATAACCGATCCATCAACCTGACCACAGATACCCGCAATCAGTTTGTCACCAATCTGATTATAAGGAGCTATCATAATATCACAGGTTGAAGTACCAATTGACCGTGCCAGAACATTAGAAGTAACTTCGCCTCCTACTGCTCCCATATGACAGTCAAAAGCCCCAACGCCAACAGCCACATTGGTAGTTAAACCAAGTCTATTGGCCCACTCAGGGGTAAGATTTCCAACTTTCACATCACTGGTATAAGTTTGTCTGAATAACCGTTTTCGGTATCCGGCCAGAAGAGGATCCAATGCTGTTAAAAACTCCTCAGTTGGCAATCCGTCCCACTCCTCAAGCCACATGGCTTTATGACCTGCCGAGCAACGGCTTCGTATCACTTCAGTTGGCTTCTGCTTGCCTGTAATTAAAGCCGGCATCCAGTCGCAATGCTCAATCCACGAAAAAGCAGCTTTCCGTACCTTCTCATCCTCTCTTAATACATGCAATACTTTAGCCCAAACCCACTCAGAGGAATAAATACCTCCTTCAAAACTTGTATAATCAACCGCCCATTTGCTGGCAAGCTCATTGATCTCGCCAGCTTCCTTAACAGCTGTATGGTCTTTCCACAACACAAACATTGCATTGGGATTCTCAGAGAACTCAGGAAGCATGGACAATGGTGTTCCCTCCTCATTCACAAAAACAGGAGTGCTACCCGTAGTATCGAATGACATTCCAACCACATTTTCGGCTACTCCCGGACCTGCCTTAACTATTGATTCTTTAATTATAAATTCCATCACATCAACATAATCCTGAGGATGTTGACGATATTGATCTTTTGAAGGATTACAATATTTTTCTTTGGCCCAACGCGGATAATACTTAACTGCCGAAGCCACTTCATGGCCTGTTATGGCATCAATTATAACAGCCCGTGCCGAGTCGGTTCCGTAGTCCAATCCTATCACATATTTTTTTTCAGACATAAATTCAATTATTAATTAGTTCGTACCGTAAAAAATTAAAAAGTGAACCATCTAATCAGGGATATAGTTAAAAATTACTCACTTATATTTATCCCCTAACATCCGGTCTTTAGGCTCCGGTCTTCTTTCTCAAACCCACGTTATTCTTTCCCCTGACCATAATAGGCATTCGCTCCATGTTTTCGTTCAAAGTGCTTTTTTGTAAGCAAGGGATTCATAGTCATTGATGGATTTAAGGTGTTTGCAATAAACGCCATTTTAGCCACTTGCTCAAGCACAACGCTATTATGCACAGCATCATGCGCATCCTTTCCCCATGTAAAGGGAGCATGGTTCTTTACAAGTACACCCGGAATATGCTCAGGGTTTAGTTTTTTGAAGGTCTCCACTATCACCTTTCCTGTTTCGGCCTCATAAGCACCTTCTACTTCACTGGCTGTCATATCGCGTGTACAGGGTATTGAGTCAGCAAAATAATCAGCATGCGTTGTTCCAATAATCGGTAAATCAAGCCCGGCTTGCGACCAGCCTGTGGCGTAGGTTGAGTGCGTGTGAACAATGCCTCCGATATTCGGGAAAGCCTTATATAATTCAATATGCGTAGCCATATCAGATGATGGACGCAGATTTCCTTCAACCACATTTCCCTCGAGATCAACAACAACCATCTGTTCAGGATGCATATCATCGTAAGGCACTCCACTGGGTTTAATAACAACTAATCCCGATTTTCGATCAATACCACTCACATTTCCCCATGTGAAAACCACCAGGCCATATTTTACCAGATCGAGATTTGCTTTACAAACCGTCGATTTAAGTTCTTTAAGCATAAGGATTGTTTTATATACGATTACAAAATATAAACCTACCAGAAATAGGCTTAAAAAGAAGTAATAATGAGAATAACTCTCAGAGTTTAAAAAAAAAGACAATTCGGATTTGAATTCCGAATTGTCCTCAAATTTTAAGATCTTTTATTAAACATATAAAACAAATCGTTCCAGCGCAATTCTTTTTTAAGTTCACGAATTGTAGTGTCTTTATCAATAACAACAAGCTCAACACCTGCCATTTCAGCATAATCTTCCAAATATTCAAGAGTTAGGTCGTACGAGAAACTGCTATGATGAGTTCCTCCTGCCAAAATCCATGCACCAGCACCAATCTCAAAGGTTGGTTGTGGAATCCACAATGCACTGGCAACAGGAAGTTTAGGAAGCTCTTTGGAATTTATACAATCAACCACATTAACGATCATACGGAAACGATTACCCATATCAATAATAGTAGCAGCAACACCCTCACCCGGCTTGCTGGTAAAGACCAAACGAGCCGGATCGTTCTTGCCTCCTATACCCAAGGGGTGAACTTCCATTTTTGGTTTTGCTTCTGCAATCAAAGGACATACTTCTAGCATGTGAGCTTGAAGTATTGAACTCTTTTCTCCATCGAAATTTAAAGTATAATCTTCCAGAAATGAGCAACCTTTTGGCATCCCCTGACTCATGAACCACATTGTTCGAAATAATGCTGCCGTTTTCCAGTCGCCTTCAGCCCCAAATCCATAACCTTCGGCCATCAAGCGTTGTGATGCAAGTCCCGGAAGTTGATCAACTGCAGCTAAATCATCAAAATTTGTAGTAAATGCTTTCGCACCTTTATCTTTCAAAAATTTGCGTAAGGCAATTTCAATACGGGCAGCGTTAATAACCTGACCTCGGTTCCTTCCCCCTTCTTTACAATCAGCAGCAAAATCATACTCGGCCTCGTAAGTTTTCATCAAAGTGGCTATTTCAGCATCCGAGACTTTGTCCTGATAAGCTACCAATTCCGCAATTGGGCAGTAATCAACATGGTAACCTAAAACAATTTCAGCGTCAACCTTATCTCCATCGGTAACAGCTACGTTATTCATTTGGTCGCCAAAACGAATAATTCGCATATCCTGAGCATCAGCCCAGGCAGCAGCAACACGCATCCATATAGCAATTTTAGCCTGAGCCGTAGTATCCTGCCAGTGACCCACAACAATTTTGCGAGGTTTATGCATACGTGCAGTAATATGGCCAAATTCACGATCGCCATGAGCACTTTGGTTTAGATTCATGAAATCCATATCCATTGTTGCCCAGGGAATTTCCTTGTTATATTGTGTGTGAAAGTGGAGCAAGGGTTTGCGTAGTTCCTGCAAACCGTGAATCCACATTTTTGCAGGTGAAAATGTATGCATCCATGTAATAATACCAATACACTTATCATCATTATTTGCTGCTTTCATTGTTGCAGTTACCTCTTTAGAGGAGTTAACTGTTCCTTTGTAAACTACCTTTACAGGAAGATTACCTGAGGCATTCAAACCTGCTACCATTTCGTTTGAGTGACTATCAACTGCAACAACAGCATCGCCACCGTATAGGAGTTGAGCTCCTGTTACAAACCAAACTTCAAATTGTTTTAGCATAATCTTATCGTTTTAATATAGTTCAGTTGTTTTAAACTTAAATTTATATAAAAGTAACAATATTTTCATCTTTAAAAGTAATAAATACTTTTAAAGTGACAAAAAAACAAATTAAGATCAAAACAGGCTAAAGGATTACTGGAGCAACTAACACTACACCAGTAGACTAAGAATCAACTCATCACACCAAAAGTTAAGAAAAAGTTTTGAATAAGTAAATACAGTTCCGGGATACTCAAAGACCATAGATAGATAATTTAAATCCAAAAAGGCAAATTCCTCACTTGTATATTAGAATCTGCCTCTAGGATTAAAAAATTGGGCAGGGATAAATAATTCTATAAACTTGACTCTATTTTTGCAACACCTTAAGAACCTTACAACTCATTGGATCATTATACCCTTAATTACTATTATATGATTTGCTTTTAGGTATCCCAGGCTCAGTAATTTCAACTATGCTAACTCTAAATAGTGATCTTTAATATCAAAATCACCCCATTCACATTCTAATCAGGAGGATGAATCATTATTATTAGAGGACAAATCTTTCTGATTTAGAAATTAAAAAAAACAAAAAAATATATGCCACTGATTAACTGTGTTTTAATTTTTCATTTAAAAAACAATGGAACACAACTTTTACCTTTTCGCTATATTTGAAAGATATTTTTTGTGCCCTTTTAACCCGCGTAATTTTTATTAACCTTTAGAAATCGCTATTATTACCAGTAAAATCATACGAAAAAGATGATTCAGAATTATTCGGAAGATACAATACAAACACTTGACTGGAAAGAACATATCCGTCGACGCCCAGGAATGTATATCGGGAAACTAGGCGATGGAACCTATGCCGATGATGGGATTTATGTGTTATTGAAAGAAGTAATGGACAACTCCATTGATGAATACATGATGGGGTTCGGGAAAAAGATTGAAATAATCCTTCGCGATGGAGTGGTAAGAGTGCGCGATTATGGGCGCGGTATTCCCCTGGGCAAAGTTATTGACGTGGTTTCAAAAATGAATACCGGTGCAAAATACGACAGCAAAGTGTTCAAGAAATCTGTAGGTTTGAACGGGGTTGGTGTAAAAGCTGTTAATGCTTTGTCAATTGATTTTTGTGTTCAGGCATTCAGAGAAGGAGAAGTTAAGAAAGTTACTTTTTGCCGCGGTGAAATTGTGGAAGATTTACCTGTTTCAGCTTCAACACAACATAATGGGACATTAATAGAATTTCGACCCGATCCATTAATTTTTGAGGAATTTGTTTTCAAGGATGAATTTATTGAGGACCTCCTTAGGAACTATACATACCTGAATGCCGGTCTGGCCATTCATTTTAACGATAAAGTTTTCCAAAGTAAAAATGGATTGCTCGACCTACTTGACGACAAGATGACCGAAACCGGGCTATACCCGTTTATTCATCTAAAAGACCCCGATATAGAAATTGCATTTACACATACAACACAATACGGAGAAGAGTATTATACATTTGTGAATGGTCAACACACTACACAGGGAGGAACACATCTGATTGCTTTTCGCGAATCGTTTGTAAAAACCATTCGGGAATACTACAACAAAAACTTTGATGTATCTGATATTCGCCAGGGTATTGTAGCGGCAATAAGCATAAAAATTGAAGAGCCTGTTTTTGAGTCGCAGACCAAAACCAAACTTGGATCCAAGGATATGGCTCCAAATGGTGCTTCAGTTCGAAATTATATTAACGATTTCATAAAGCAACAACTGGATAATTTTCTTCATAAAAACTCCAATATATCAGAAGCTATTTATAGAAAAATCCTGGAATCAGAAAAAGAAAGAAAAGCCATTTCAGGAATTCAGAAGTTAGCAAAAGATCGTGCAAAAAAAGTAAACCTGCATAATAAAAAACTGCGCGATTGCCGCATACATTATAATTCAACTGATGAGCGAAAATTAGAATCATCCATTTTTATTACGGAGGGCGATTCGGCCAGCGGCTCCATCACCAAATCGAGAGATGTTACTTCCCAGGCGGTTTTCAGCTTAAGGGGTAAGCCTCTCAACACGCACGGATTAACACGTAAGGTGGTTTACGAAAATGAAGAGTTTAACCTTTTACAAGCAGCTCTCAACATTGAAGAAGGTCTGGAAGCACTTCGTTACAACCATGTAATTATTGCTACCGATGCCGATGTTGATGGGATGCACATCCGTTTACTTATCATCACATTTTTTCTTCAGTTTTTTCCGGAATTGGTTAAAAACGGTCACCTTTACATTCTACAGACACCGCTATTCAGGGTTCGAAATAAAAAACACACCAAGTATTGTTACTCAGAAGAGGAAAGCGCTAAAGCAATAAAAGATCTCTCCCCAAATCCTGAAATAACACGATTTAAAGGTTTAGGTGAAATATCACCTGATGAATTTAAACACTTCATTGGTAAAGATATAAGATTAGATCAGGTTAGGATGAAAAAAGAAGATGCAGCCAAGGAACTTCTTGATTTTTACATGGGCAAAAACACACCTGAGAGGCAAAATTTTATCATTAATAACCTTACGGTAGACGAGGAGATGCTATAAAATAAGATGTTTTGATGCTAGTAAACCAGATATACGATAATTCATTAATAGAGTAATTCTGTCCTACATCTTAAATACAATTAGTTCATATCTGGCCATCTATTATAAGTGATAGAAATAGAACAACATGGAGAACGACGATATTTTTGAAGAATACGAAGAAGTGATGCCAACAGAGAACAATGAAGGCAAACAACCTGACTCTTTTACTGATGTCCCTAAGATTACTCCTCTTCAGGGAATGTTTCGCACATGGTTTCTCGATTACGCTTCATATGTAATACTCGAGAGGGCCGTTCCACACATTAATGATGGTTTTAAACCGGTTCAGCGCCGAATTTTGTTTGCCATGCGTCGTCTGGAAGACGGCCGTTATAATAAAGTAGCCAACGTTATTGGTTTTACCATGCAGTATCACCCGCACGGTGATGCCTCCATTGGCGACGCAATGGTACAACTAGGTCAAAAAGAACTCCTTATTGACACTCAGGGAAACTGGGGTAATATTTTTACCGGTGATGGCGCTGCAGCTCCACGTTATATTGAAGCCCGTCTCACTAAATTTGCCCTTGAGGTTGTTTTTAATCCTAAAACCACTATTTGGAAACCAACATACGATGGTAGAAACAAGGAACCCATAACCCTTCCGGTAAAATTTCCACTTCTGTTGGCTCAGGGAGTTGAAGGAATTGCTGTTGGTTTAGCATCAAAAATTCTGCCCCATAACTTTAACGAGTTGATAGATGCTTCCATTGCTCACTTAAAAGAACAAGATTTTGAGTTGTTTCCAGATTTCCCAACTGGTGGAATGATGGATGTATCGCGTTATAACGATGGGATACGCGGCGGAGCTGTTAAAGTGAGAGCCAAAATAAGTAAACTCGATGCCAAAACACTGATTATTTCAGATATACCCTTTGGTAAAAACACCTCAACCCTTATTGAATCAATCCTAAAAGCTGTTGAAAAAGGAAAAATAAAAATCCGCAAAGTAGATGACAATACTGCTCAAGATGTTGAGATTTTGGTACATCTGTTTCCCGGAACATCGCCTGATAAAACCATTGACGCACTCTACGCATTCACCGATTGTGAATTGTCAATATCGCCAAATGCCTGTGTAATACGCGACAACAGACCCTGTTTTATAGGTGTTACTGAAATTCTGAAATCCAATACCGACCAAACTGTTCATCTGCTTACACGAGAACTGGAGATTCAGAAAGAAGAAATTGAAGAATCCTGGCACTTTGCATCACTGGAAAAAATCTTTATTGAAAATAAAATTTACCAGCGAATAGAAGACTGCGAAACATATGAAGCTATTATTCAAACTATTGATCATGGTTTGGAACCATTTAAAAAACTGCTTAGGCGTGAGGTTTCACGTGATGATATAATCAAACTTACCGAAATAAAAATCAAACGGATTTCTCGCTTTGATGCAAAAAAAGCCGATGAATACATAGCTTCATTAGAAGAGGAGATGGAACAGGTTGAATATAACCTGCAAAATATTATACCTTATTCTATTGACTATTACAAAAGGCTTAAGAAGTTATTCGGCCCTAAATTTACTCGTAAAACCGAATTACGTAACTTCGAAAACATTGAAGCCACCAAAGTTGTGGTTAAAAATGAAAAACTTTACATTAATCGCGACGAAGGTTTTATTGGTACGGGCCTTCGTAAAGATGAATATATTTGTGACTGTTCCGACATTGACGATATCATTCTGTTTTACAAAAATGGTCATTACATTATTACAAAAGTTCAGGAAAAAGCCTATGTGGGTAAAAACATCATTCATGTGGCCGTTTTCCGTAAAAATGACGAGCGCACCATTTACAATGCTGTTTATCGCGATGGAAAAATTGGCTCAACCTATGTTAAACGTTTTGCTGTAACCGGTATTACACGCGATAAGGATTACGATATAACTCAAGGTACCGAAGGCTCAGATGTATTGTATTTCAGTGCAAACCCTAATGGTGAAGCTGAGGTATTACGCGTAGCCCTTAAACCAAAGCCACGTATTCGCAACCTTATTTTTGAGTTCGACATGGCAGAGCTTACGATTAAAGGCAGAAGCGCCAGAGGCAATATACTTTCCAAACAGGATGTACATAAAGTTGCACTAAAGCGCAAAGGCGACTCCACTCTGGGTGGTCGTAAAATATGGTTCGAACCTGAAGTATTGCGCCTGAACACCGATAGTCGCGGCACCTATTTGGGTGAATTTCACAATGATGAACAAATCCTGGTTGTCGACAGTAATGGTTCGTTTTACAATACCACTTTTGATCTTAGTAATCATTATAAGGATAATATCCTTTACATAGAAAAATTCAATCCCGATATAGTTTGGTCGGCTGTTTATTACGATGCTGAGCAGCAATACTATTACATCAAGCGTTTTCAGATTGAGGCTTCTGTTAAGTCTCAACGATTTATCGGGGATCACCCGGATTCTTACTTAGTACAAATGACACGTGTTGATTACCCAAGACTGGAAGTCAAATTTGGTGGAGAGGATAAAGACAGAGAGAAAATGATTGTTGAAGTGGCCGATTTTATTGGGGTAAGAGGATACAAGGCTAAGGGCAAACGAATGACAACCTACCAGGTAGCAAAAGTTAAAGAACTGGAACCACTAATAAAGCCAGAGATAAAACAACCAGAACCCGAAAAAGAAACCTCTGACAAACCTATTATCGATAGCGATGAAACGGATGGACAGATGTCAATTTTTTAGGCATAATTGTAGTTAATGCGAATAAGAGTTGGATTCTAGGCCTCGAAGTAGCTAAATATTAGTAGCCATGGATTAAGCCCATGGTATTTACTACGTAACCAACTCCGCCCTAAAAATTCTGCCGACGGCAGAATTTTTAGGGATATATAACTTTTTCAAGTACTTGAATAGTTACAAAGAATCATATTGTTATGGCTTAAATATTTATATCGCCTTGCTTCAATCATTGATATACAACCTTTAAACATTTTCATCTCAAACAATCGCATGAAACGCATTTTTCTCATTGGATTTATGGGATCCGGCAAATCAACTGTTGGACGTAATTTGGCAAATGCCCTTAAATGGAAGTTTATTGACCTTGACACATACATTGAGGATAAACAGGGATTTTTGGTATCTGAAATTTTCAGCCGTGATGGAGAGAGCGTTTTTCGGCTTATGGAACAACAAGCGCTCGAAGAAGTTTCAAAAATGGATAATGTGGTTATAGCAACCGGAGGAGGCGTTCCTTGTTTTTTCAACAATATGGAAAACATGAAGCAGGCAGGACTAACCATGTATCTGAAACTTAGTCCGGAAAGCTTACTTCAACGGTTATTGCCAGCACGTAAAACACGACCGCTTATAGCTGACAAAAGTGATGCAGAATTACTGCTATATATCGAAAAGAAACTTGAGGAACGCGAATCATTCTATTGTCAGGCATCAGTGGTTGCCGATGCCTCTGCAACAAGCATTGAGCCATATCTTCGCATTATCAAACTATATCAATGATTATCAAAAAGCATAACCCAGCCCCAGATACCATCTAAAACGACCGTCGCTGGAATTACGGCCCATTCCACCCTGAACAGGCCCCAGAAGGCTGTCGTATTCAAACATCAATCCATAACCCCAAATATTTTCTTTAGGCTTTAATAAAAACGGATTAACCAGATTTTCGTTTGGGTTAATCGAATGCACCAAATTAACAATGGCAGTGGAGTGCATTTTCTTAAAAAAACGAAACCGTGTTTTAACACCCACCATACCAAAGTCATCAACCTGTCGTTCACGAGGAAGGAGACCCACAAAGCTGATATCATAAGAGCGGTTCGTGTATGGCATTCCACCCATAAACTGCAATCCGGAGGAAGGCAAAGGTCGGCTGTCAAAACCGCCTTTCCCGCTTACCGTAATAACAACCCGGCGCCATAAAGAAAACAAATGTTCAAATCCCGCATAAACAGAAAAAACAGAACTTTCATCATTTTGAATCCTTTCGGCAACCACATCATATCCTGTAAGGCTCCCACTATAAACCTCGTCTATATCAAAATAAAACTTATAACGAAACTCCAGAGAACCTCCCCTTGTGGGAAAAAACCGTCGATTAAAGGTGTTTCGATTGGCCGTAAAATTCGCTGTTAAATAACGATTGCCAAATCGGGAAATCCCAGTATCAAAAATTTCATTAAATCCACTTTTTTGTTTAAAGACCGACCGCTCCAACATCAAAGATGAATTAAGCTCCCAACTGGTTCCTATCGAATACATGAAACCGGCTGACAGACTGAGGTAATTATGTTTGAATGTACCATAAAGCGATCCATCCGATAAATAATATGGAAGTTTATTGTTCTCAGCAACAAACTCGATCCTTGAGGCTGTTCGTTGTCTCTCGCCAATATAGTTTATAATTGAAGTGTTGAGCCTGGGATTCTCTGAAATATCAATTGTAGTTGAAAGCCTGTTTCCCCGGGCAATAATATTTCGTAAGGTTAAATTGGTCACCAACCCGGCCCTGTATTCGTTGTCATAGTGGACTGAGAATTTTAACCTACGCTGCTCTGCTTCATTTGCATTAATATCAAGCATATAACCATCACGAAGAGGCAAAAGTTTATAATACACCGAGGAATAATAACGTGTTCCAATCAGTCTTCTCACTCCTTTCCCCAAGTCTTCCGGAGTAACTTCATCTCCGGGTTCAATTTTAAGATTACCCATAAAAAAACGTTGGTTAGTACGTTCAAGACCATTTACCCTAATCTGACAAATTTTCACCTTAAGTGGCTGCACATTAATTACCTTAGCTTGCTTTAGCCCTGCAGAATCAATTGATTGAGAAAGCTTTTTCAGATCTGTCAATTTCTGTCGTGCAGCAAGTTCTCCAGCATCAATAATACTTTCTGCATCAAGAAAACTCATCAAATTGAATAATTTCAAATCGGGTGAAATCAGTAAATCAACATAAGGTAATGCCTGTAGGCCAGCAATATGACTGGAAAGGGTTGCCGTGGCCATTAAAACATCAGTTGGAAGAGAAAAACTATTAACATTCAAAGATTCAGTTGAACCAACATTTACTCCAATTATTATGTCGGCCCCCATTTCCTTGCAGAGTAAAACAGGAAAGTTATCCAGAACACCCCCATCAACAAGTAAAGCACTGTCAACTTTAACCGGTGCAAAAGCTGATGGTATTGACATACTGGCTCTTAAAGCCGTTGCAAAATCTCCTTCTTTAAAAATATAACGCTTACCCGACAGTAAATCAGCTGAAACACACCGAAAAGGAATAGGATAGTCATCGAAAGAATTGATGCCAGCCACCCGCATTGACATTCTTGATAATAACTCATAAATAATATTACCTTCTATAAACCCAGCCGGCATTTTAAATCCTTCCTTTGTATAATCCAATTCCACATGAAACCGTTGATAGTCAAATTTCTCTTCTGGCATTACATCTCTAAGAGGGATTGCATCTGAGAGCAGATGATCCCAGTTAAGCCTCCTAACAAAGGAATCTAGCTCGTGAGCCGAATAGCCAATTGAATACAGGCCCCCCACAATACTGCCCATGCTTGTTCCGGTGATATAATCAGGTCTTATTCCCGCTTCTTCCAAAACCTTTAAAACGCCAATATGAGCAAGACCTTTGGCTCCTCCTCCACTCAGAACCAATCCAATTTTAGGGCGCTTTTCCAACCCCTCAACCTGAGAAAAGAGATTTATTGAGAACAAAAAAAACGTAACCAAAAGAAGGAGAATTTTCATGTCCGAAGCTTTGTTTTAAAAATAAGAAATAATCAGCACAACCTAAATAATACCTCTTGCTTTAAATTCAAGATATCTATTTATGGTATCGATGGTAATTTTTTCGGGATCAGTAAGTATTGCATAAATACCATGCCTTTCTAATTCCTTGACGATTCGTTTTTTATCAAAAATAAACTTCTCGGCTATTGCTTGCAGATATATTTCTTCAGTATCCTTGGCCTGATTATTAATAATCGTTTTCAACTCAGTATTCTCAAAGAAAACAACCATTAGCAGATGATTAGCAGCCAACCGCGCCAGCATTGGCAATTCACGCTCGGCTGATTTCATACTTTCAAAATTCGTGAAAAGTATAAACAGACTCCTTTGATGAATATGGTGCTTTACCCTGGCATAAAGTGCCTCCAAATTATGTTCCTGAAAACCGGTGCTCTGATTATACAAAACCTCCATGATGGTTTGCATATGATGCCCCTCGTGTCGTGCAGGAATCAAGGAACGTATCTGATCATTAAACGTAATCAATCCGGCTTTATCATGCTTAAGCATGGCTATATTGGAAATTACAAGACTTGTATTTATAGCATAATCCAAAAGAGTCATCCCATTAAATGGCATCTGCATGGTGCGGCCCATATCAACTACACAAAAAACCTGTTGCGACTTTTCATCCTGGTATTGGTTTACCATTAAATGACCTTTACGTGCTGTTGCTTTCCAGTTTAATGTACGAATATCGTCGCCTTTACTATAATCACGAATCTGGTCAAACTCCATGTGCCGGCCAATTCTGCGAATTTTCTTAATTCCTACCTCACTTAACCGATTTGAAATGGCCATTATTTCATAACGACGCATCTGGATATAAGAGGGATATACTTTTACTACAACATCTTTTCCGAATGAATACCGGCGTGATAGAAATCCTATTCCTCCGCTAATAAAAACGTTAAGAGCTCCAAATACAAACTCCCCCCGTTTAACAGGAACAAGTATATAACTCAACCGATATAATTGTCCCGGGTTCAAACTAAATTTCTGTAAAAAATCTCTCTTCTGAAACTGAACAGGAACCTCATCAATTAACTCCACTTTTATTCCGAAGCGGAAAAAACTTTCAACCTCTATCGTGACTTCGTTTTGATCACCATTGGAGAAACGATCCGACATTATTCGTTTAGCAATAATACCATTTTTGGGGGCACGCCAAAAAAGCAACACCCCATCAACAACTAACACGCCTCCAAATATTACCAGAGCCAGAAAAGCAAACAAAAAAAGAAAACTCCAGATATGGGCAAGCAGAAACAAAACACTAAGTGCTCCAAGTGCTTTAAAGAATAGATTATTTATAAAAACAGGCCCAAATGGATTCTTCATCCCTTATTGCATTAAATCCTATAACTTACTTTATTTTGTAATATGCTGTTGTAATGTTGGCCTATAATAAACCAAACACCCCTGTAATCTAAAGCACCATAAGCAGCCCCTAAATATCTATAGAGGCCATTTTACCTTAGATTCATGTACATACCCGAACTCATCATCTTGGTACTTCAATAGAATCCAGAATTTGACGAATAATAGACTCAGGTTTCACGCCTTCCATCTCTTTTTCGGGAGACAAGATGATGCGATGGGTTAATACAGGATAAACAACTTCCCGGATATCTTCAGGAGTCACAAAATCTCTCCCTTCAAGCGCTGCATATGCACGCGATGCTCGTAATACTGCCAGTGAGGCACGCGGACTGGCACCCAGATAAAGCGCATTGTTGTTGCGGGTTTTTTCTATTATAGCAGCTATATAGTGAAGTAATTGCTGATCAACCAGCACTTTATTCACCATTTCCTGATATTTTTCCAGTTCGCTTTCGGTTATCACCGGCTGTATATCATCTATTTCCTTTCGACTTCCTCTTTCGCAGGCATTTTGCAAAATGATTATCTCCTGATCAACAGATGGATAATCGATATTTATTTTAAAGAGAAAGCGGTCGAGTTGTGCTTCAGGAAGCCTATAGGTGCCTTCATGTTCAACAGGGTTTTGGGTAGCCAGCACAATAAAAGGTGATGCCATTAATCTGGTAGTTCCATCAACAGTTACCTGACGTTCCTCCATCACTTCAAACAAAGCCGATTGGGTTTTAGCCGGAGCGCGGTTTATCTCATCAATCAAAATCATATTCGAGAATACTGGTCCACTGTTAAACTCAAATGATGAGTTAGCTGCATTAAAAACTGTGGTACCCAAAACATCTGAAGGCATAAGGTCAGGAGTAAACTGAATACGTGAAAATCCCGTACTTATGGTTTTGGAAAGCAATTTTGCGATCATGGTTTTTGCCACACCAGGGACGCCTTCAATCAGAACATGTCCGTTTGCAAGAAGCGCCGTTAACAACAGGTCCAAAACGCGTTCTTGTCCAACAATAACTTTGCCTATTTCATTGCGGATGCGAAAGGCTACATGATTGAGTTCTTCAACTTTTAGCCGGCTTTCAAAAAGGGAGTTCTCTTCCTGAACATTATCCATATTATTCTGTTCCATTTCAGCGACAATTTTTATAAAAATACTCTATTTGGCGATTAAACTGCTGCAGGTCTTCCTGCGAAATATATCTGACTTTTTCGAGATTTTCGGCCACTCTGAACAAAGCAGTAACCGTTCTTTCAGCAATGTTCGATTTCTTTGACACTTCCTCAATCAACTTACTGTCGCGACTTGATGTATCAACAAAATATCGTGTTCGTAAAAAGTCGAGGAAATAAATATAGCGTTTTTGAGCAATACCTCTGTGATCCTCCTTAACAAAATAAAGCCGGCCCACAGTCTCTACAAACTCAAGAGAATTATTTTTTGGTGGAATAACAACAGGGATAGCTCTCTGACGCCGTTTTCCTTTAAAAATAAAATATACTAATATGCCAAAAAGCAAGATGTACCAAGCAATACGTAAAGAGCGATCATTTAAAATATAGCTAATCTCTGATCCTAACTGAGATTTTCCAGGTTTGTAATACTCATCCCAAACCGTTGAGGACACAGGTAAATATGAAAGACATTTAAAAATGTATTCACTACTGTTTCCCGAAAGAAGATGATAATTTGTAAATGCCAGCGGATTACTGTTCAGGTACATAAAACCATTGCCAATTTCGATCCTGATAAAATTGGTTTCCCCTTTCTGATTGTATCCCAAAACCGTAGTTTTAGTAGAATCGTACGATGTAAATACATTGTCGCTTATGGCTTTTTTAAACCAGTAACCCGATGCAGTCTTTAGCTTGCGATTGGCATAATTAAAACAAACTGAATCTGTAATAAAAGAGTAATCAATTTGTTGTGATTGCTTCTGACTAATTTTAAGCTTTTGCTTTATCTCATTTGAAAAATACTCGGCTGCAATAAAAACCCTGTTGCCTGCAGCAATAATTTCAAAAAGCTTCTCAACCTCATTTTCATTTATATTATAATTATCAGTTATATAAATAAAATTAGTATTGAGAGGCGTTGTTCCTTCCAAAAAATCCTCTAAATGCGAATGCATTGAAACAAGGCTTTGATTAGGGAATAAGGCCGGCAAAACCGAAAAAACTAATTTCTCACCCAAAGGAATGTCATGCTTTTTGGAAAAGCTCAGCGTCCAATCAACCGGCTTTGGAGCTATAAGGGCTACATATACAAAAACCATGAAAGCCAGAACCAAAAAAACGGTTAGAGTATTATTTGATTTCTGTTTACCCATTCACTACCATTTTTATTGACCCGGACCTATCCCTCAGATTAAATTCTTTTTCAATCTGAAAAAACTCCTGATCAACTATATTAAACTGACCAAACCAAACATAATCATAAAGCCTTGAAAGTTTTCTAAAATCTTTAAAAATAGTCTCATCTTTAATCTCATGGAGGTAATCCTTATTGGTTTTATTTATCTTTAATCGTATTACTCCTTCTTGATGAAGATTTTTTAAATACATCAGGTATAAAACTCTTACAGCCTCCCGATAAGCCCCATTACCTCTGTAGAGTTTATACAACTTCTCCATTTCCACCCTTGTCATTCCTTCAGCCGGATGAACCATTTCCAATCCTGAAACAGAACTACTACCTGAAAATGAAAAGATCCCTGAAAAAGGAATATTCAAAAGTCGCAGAACCAATAAAAATACAATTATTATTGCAAATCCACCCAAGACATAAAGCAACCACGATTGCCCGGATAAGCCACTTACCAGCCATTGAACAATCTTTAACAAAATACGCTGCAACAAGCCCATTCCCTCCCTATCACCATCGTAGAAATAAGCTGGATCTTTTTTATACGAATCGATAATTTCATAGGGAGGTTTCCTATAATCAATGGCACTGTTTTCATCCCACGGTTCAACCTTCTCATTAAGGGAGAAACCGACAACAGGAATAACAGTCTGCATAATTAATAATAAGAACACAAGCCGCCAACACCGGGAAACTCTTTTGAATTTATTCATTGGTAATCTCAGAAACCTTTTTAAATAAAGAAGTCTGGTCTTTCTTTTCTTTGAGGTTAAAATACTGTATGCCCACGGCAACATATAAAACAGGATATATCAGGTATTGTCCCAAACCACCAACAATCGTAGATACAATAATTGGTATAGAATTCACGGATTCTGGCTCACCTCCAGTGGCTATAGTAAATCCCTGAACTGCACCAATTACCATTGCTGGAATGGAAAACAAACCTCCCAAAATACTTATAATTATTGAAACAACAATTAAAACTAAAAAGGTATTCCACCAGTTATTTGAAACAAGCTCAAAGCTACGTCCAATTACATTTGCAAAGCTTACCTTTTCGATATAAAGCACTGTAATAACAAGTGATAAAGGCACCATAATATATATACCTGGTATAATACACAACATTACACCTATCATGATCATCAAAAAAGTAACTATATTCAGTCCAACAGCCGTTAACAGCTGCGAAACAAAGTTACGCCAAACATCGCCTTCGTTAAAACCGCCGTGCCCTTTTTTTCGGTATTCATCAAGGTAGGCTGCTGTTAATCCCGAAATCATAAACATCGCTATAAACAACATCAGATACATTGCACCCATTACATTATAATCGGGCTCTACAGCTACACTCTTTCCCTGAATAGTTAAAAACACGTTCGCCATAGTATTACCCGTATAAATAGCTCCAATTAACGAAGCAGCAATTATTGGTAACCCGGCATATAATACTATTACTTTAAACAGTAATTTAAATTCCTGGGTAATAAAAGAAAATGTGCCGTTTATGACATCGGTAAAATCTCTTTCTTTTTCTAAAACAACAAGTGGTTTATTCATGTATATATTATTTATTGGTTGAGGTTTTTAAATAAACAATTCGTGGGTAAACGACAAAATATCCTAATATTAAGAAAACCGAAATAAATATAATTAAGAGATTGGATATAAGCGACATTGAATTGTAATACCGGGTAATAAAACTTTCAAGAAAACCTGCAATAAAAAAGAAAGGAACCAATCCAATCATTATTTTTGTTCCACGCATAACGCCATTCTTAAAAGAGGTGGATCGCGGAAATGTGCCCGGAAACAAAATACTGTTACCAAGAAGGATTCCTGCCCCTCCGGCTAAAACAATAGCCGACAGTTCAATAGTACCATGTATCATAAGAGCCAGGGTTGACACACTTACCAACGATTTTTTCATGAAAAAAACCTGAAAAGCTCCCAGCATGATTCCATTTTTTAAAAGAACAAATGCTGTACCAACTGCAGTAAACAAACCAAAGAGGAAAGCTAAAAATGAAACATAAATATTGTTGGCCGTTATCATAAAAAACATCGGCACCGGATCCATACTTCTATAAACAGCCATAGGATCACCCTTTTCAATATTGTCCAAAGTTGTATTTACATACTCATCGCCCAGAATAATG
Organism: uncultured Marinilabiliaceae bacterium; assembly: GCA_964608615.1. Classification (GTDB taxonomy): domain Bacteria; phylum Bacteroidota; class Bacteroidia; order Bacteroidales; family Marinilabiliaceae; genus CALEUX01. The sequence goes on along the minus strand of CAZSQG010000007.1, from coordinate 29,116 downwards.
CGAAGGAAATTATCATCCTGCAATGCCGAAACACCGCCAATAATCACTGCCACAATAAATATCACAAAAGACCAGAAAAAATGTTTCCTGGCTTCATAAAGCGCAAGCGGGAGCTCGGTAACCCAAAAAGTTCGTATTCGTGATGTTTTCTCCTTTTTATTCCGGTATATCAGTGCATGAGTCTTGGAGCTAAGCCCATTCAAATAGGAAATAATATTGGAATCAGGATAAAAAGTCCTGGAATACGAAAGATCATCAGTGAGTTGGATATAACTGTCGGCCAAATGATCCGGATTGATACTATCTTTCTGGTCTATTTGGGTTTCCAGGTCTTTCCACCTTTTTTTATTTAGTTTGATGAACGATATTTCCTTCATCTGATTAGGCTTAACAAATCAATATTGGTTTTTCAGACGTTGAATATACCAAATCAAAATAAAAGAAGAGATAATTTTTACTATTTTTGAACCCGTTGGTTTAATTTATTTAAAAAAAGGCCCACCAATTATGGAAACCTTTAACCTTAGCACATCACAAAATGTTGCTCTTGAATTCAGAATTGCCAGTGTTGGAGACAGAATTATTGCTTATCTTCTTGATCTTATAATTCTTGGCCTTACTGCTCTCGTTGTTACATTAGTCCTAACACAAACCGGAATTGGATTCTCCTCCTGGATGATGGTGCTTTTTTTACCTGTCCTTTTTTATCATTTCCTTTTTGAGGTCCTTTTTAATGGGCAAAGTCTTGGGAAAATGATTTTTGGAATCCGCGTGGTTAAAACCGATGGCTCTCAACTCACCATTGGAGCATGCTTTATTCGTTGGATATTCAGAATAATTGATGTAACTCTGATGGGAGGAACCATTGCTGTTTTAATTATTATAATAAATGGTAAAGGACAACGACTGGGCGATATAGCGGCATCAACAACGGTTTTAAAAATTGGCAAACAGGGTAAACTCGAAAACACAATCTGGACCGATATTGAAGAAAGTTACGAAATTTGTTTCCCGCGGGTTGAGAGACTTTCAGAAAAAGACATTCAGGTGGTAAAAGACATCTTACTGGTAACCTACAAAAATGGTGACAATGAAACAAACTCATCGCTAATTAAAGAGATTCGTAATGCTGTAGCTGAAAAAGCAGGTATTACAAGTGATATGAAAGATAGAAATTTTTTGATTACTATAGTTAAAGATTTTAATGCCTTTCATCAGCAATAAGTCTTTTTGCTTTAATCAATGAGCGCTGTGGAATGATCCTTTGGGTTGAGAAATAATGGAGTAACCACTCATTTACTTATTGATTTTAAAATAATATTATCTCCTTAATTTTTAATTCCTCTGGTAATAATTCAATCTGAGGCTCTTCATAATTATAGTTATCGTCATTTATTGTTGACAAATCCATTAAAAAACCACCATCAAATGAATCAGAAATAAGGAATAAACCATTTTCAAAATCAAAATCAGCTAATTTAAGCTTCGTCCTTTCTTTAAGTTCCTTAAGAGTCATGCCAACCTTTACGCCATCAGCAGTCTGATATTTTGGATGCTTAACGGCCAATCGAAACACTTTATCAACAGTTTGGGGATCATTTCCTGAGTTAAAACTGAATAATTTTAATTTCTTAGAAATATCCCCATAAACAATGTATTCAAAATTCTCCCCATAATTTGAGATTTCAGTTTTTTCAATATAATAAATACTTTTAACCATATCAATTGCGGAATTTATCTTCATTCCAATCTTAACACCCTCAATTGATTTATAATCTTTGAGATCAAGCATTGCTCGTTTGGGAGCACATTGAACCAAGAATACTATAATTGTAAATAAGACAAGTTTTTTTTTCATACCATGATCTGCATTTATTGTAGCATACGAATTTTTTGTAAATCAAATATAATCATTATCCTATACTTCTTAAGATTTTGATTCATATCAAACCTTAAATTCACAAGCCGGGGCTTGACTCTTTTATCAATTACCCGTTATGTTTCAGGCATTAGTTTAGGTCAAGTCCTAACTATCATTTAGTCAAACTAACATCTGCAGATTTAAATCTACCTAAATACTTTTTTTTGTTTGTGGTATATTAAGTTAAGTATTGTAAGTAATTTTGCTGAATACAAAAAACTCGCAAATTAGAACTCTATTATTTGATTAATCTGACATTACGTTACAGATCAATTGCCCATACATCAAACAATCATGATGACATCTGCGGATTTTAAAAATACTAAATGGCATATCATTTGCTAACTAAAGAATTGATAAAACAGCTAATTATGAATAACATGCTTCCTAAAACCAGTCCAAAGGACATTTTTTTTGTAGCTATTGCAATCCTAATGTTTATAACTGCATGTTCCAAACAAATTTATAGTGAACCCTCAATTCAAAATATTCAAAATATTGAAAATCCTGTTGAAAACAAAAAAATAAACATGTTTATAGAAGCTGGCACTCAAAAAACACTAAAAATAGAGAATTCTACAGCCAGTGAAAACCGCTAAAACATACCTTGGTGTACCTCACTGTATGGGAGGAACAACAAAAAAATGTATTGACTGCTCCGGATTATTGGTGGCAGTTTTTGCCCAACATGGAATTCAATTGCCCCATAACTCAGAAGATCAGTCGAGATATGGAAAAATAATAGCTGATATGGATAATCTTAGAGAAGGTGATCTTGTATTTTTTACCCGGTCGTATAAAACCAATCAATTTATTACCCACTCGGGTATTTGCACCGGTAATAACAAATTCATTCACACCTCTTCAAAAGCAGGTGTAACCATAACATCGCTAAACGACCCTTACTGGAACGAAAAGTTTGTTTTTGGAACCAGAGTCATTGAACAGTAATAGCTGGTAAAATTAATATTAGCAAAGAGGCACAGATTCGCTTATTAAATTATTCAGGTGGGTTAAAATGATGATCTTCAAATATAACAATTATTATAAACGCAAAGGTCGCAAAGTTTTCTATCCACCGAGGTGCCAAGAATTAGTAATTTATAGGTTGTGGTTTGCTGTAAAACCATAAATGACTGATTGTCATTTCAAACGAAGTGCGAGATATGAAAGTCAAATTGTTGCACTGTCACTATATAGTTTATAAAAAAGAGGCCTCTCACAATGGAGAAGGCCTCATTTTTTATCGTAACAAGATTATTCACTAATCCCTTCTGCCAACAAACAGAAAAATGTAATAAGCCAATGTTGCCAATGCCGATAAAGCAGCCACCACATATGTCATAGCAGCCCATTTAAGAGCATCCTTGGCTTCCTCGTGTCCACGGCCAAATGTTATACCACTATTCGAAAGCCATGCAACGGCTCTTTGGCTGGCATTAATCTCAACCGGCAGGGTAATAAAGGCAAACAAGGTAAAAACAGAGTAACAACCAATAATTACCAAAAGGGCCATATTGTATGAGATAATAGATGGCAAAATAACAGCACCAAAAAACATGACCATAAAGATAATGTTAAGCAACCTGGCACTAACATTCTGAATAGGAACCAGTGCAGATCGTATTTGCAAAGGTGCATAGGCTTTTGCATGTTGAACGGCGTGTCCGCACTCGTGAGCAGCCACAGCAGCAGCTGCCACATTACGACCATTATGAACCTCGGGGCTTAAATTAACTGTTTTGGTGGCAGGATTATAATGATCAGAAAGTTGTCCGGGAACCGAGAGTACCTTTACATCATAAATACCATTATCGCGAAGCATTTTCTCAGCAACATCCTTTCCCGAAATACCACTTTGCAATGGAGTGTTGGAATATCTTTTAAACCGGCTTTTCAGCTGAGCACTAACAATCCAGCTCAGTAAACTAAAAGCAACAAAAATTATTAGTAACGGAAACGAAAACATAGCTTTAAGTTTTAAATTCAAATATCAAACAACAAAAAACCTGCCAGCAACAATAAACAGTCTTTTTGTCAGATATTTTTTTTCAATTATTAAGGAATAGCTCAAAATTCAAGGGAGATCTCACTTAATTTGATGTTCTATATAATATAGACAGATATTACCAATTATACAAAAATCCATTTAATCCTGTTTCAGTATATATTACAAGGCATTATAAACAGAATGGAGGCCTAAAGACGACAAATTTCTTCTATCGAATCAATACAAATGATATATATGGTATAAACAAAAACCCCACATTAGAATATGTGAGGCAATTTTTATCAATCCAGATAAAAGTAACAAGCATTAATTATTGGTCACTAATCCCTCTCCACCCGATAAAAAAACTGATTATTTGTTTTCAGGATACCGGTTTAATTTTCAATTTCTGTCCTGGTTTTAATTTTCGTGCATCATTAATATTGTTTAGTCTTAAGATGTCCTCGTTTGAAACACCAGGATATTTTTGAGCAATAGTCCACAAATTTTCCCCCGATCGCACAACGTGGTAAACATAATCACCCTCTGAAAGGCTAGCCTTGAATTCAACAGGTTTTGCAGTGCTAACTGTTGTGGCAGATTTACCCATTTTTGAATTGGCAATATTCTGGTAATAACCTGCCTTATCTTTTGGCACATATACAACCAGACGTTGTCCTACTTTTATCAGGTTTCGATTAATATTATTCCAGTATCGTAAGTCAGACGATGATACATTAAACCAATCGGCAATAAGCCCCACAGCATCTCCTGTTCGAACAGTATATTTTATACCTTCCCGGCCTGATGGAGACACCACCGCGTGTCGCGAGTCGGTAGGCGTTACAATAAGTTTATTATCAGGAAAGAACTGATTACGTTTAAAATTATAGATAGAGTCTTCAAGTGATGCAAAAATTGTAGAATGGTCAAAAGCAAGACGTAACGGGTATGGTTTGTCCTTAGAAGGTATAACATCACGACGGTATTGTGGGTTCAGCTCACGTATCATTTCAACAGGTATCTGCATTACTTCCGCTATCTGATTAAAATGCAGTGGTTGCCCTACCATAATGGTATCAGTAGCAATTGGTAAATAAGATGGCCGGGCAACAAAATCGTGTTCGCGCGCATAGCTCATGGTATAAGCTGCTGCAATAAAAGCCGGCACATATCCTCTTGTTTCCTTGGGTAATCGGTAATAAATTTCCCAAAAATTACGCTTCCCCCCCGAACGTCGAATGGCTTTATTCACATTTCCCGGTCCGCAGTTATAGGCAGCAATCACCAAGTGCCAATCGCCGTATATTTTATATAGTTCCGATAAAAATTCGGCTGCTGCCTTACTGGCTTTTACAGCATCTCGCCGTTCGTCCATATAAGAGTTTACCTCCAACCCATAACGTTTTCCGGTATAATACATAAACTGCCATATTCCAGAGGCCCCAGCCCGGGAAAGGGCTTGAGGATTAAGTGCCGATTCGATAATAGGAAGGTATTTTAACTCCAATGGTAGATTTTTTGCATCCAGAGCTTCTTCAAAAACAGGGAAGTAATATTCTGACAATCCCAGCATGGTTTCAACCTGTTCGCGACGTCGCTGGGTATAAAGCTTTATGTAGGATTTAACCTGACTGTTAAACGGGAAATTGATGGGCGAATTTATTGCCGCAAGACGCTTAATATAAACTGAATCAGGTAATTCTTCAATAAGCCGTTCAGCAGTTTCCGAAATAGTATCCACAACAAGATCAGTAACGCTGTTTCGCATGTGCCAAAGGTTGACCAAACTGTCAAGGTTATTACCACAAACAACTTCTTCGGTTACTACTTCAAGTTCTTCGGCAATTACTTCAAGTTCTTCCTGTTCTTCGGTTTGGGCCTGTGATGTCATAAAACAGCCACCCATATATAATAAAAACAAAATTTTCTTCATCTCAAATAAATTATTTATGTCGTGTAAAAATCTCAATCCCCCTTTTCAAACCTTCTGAAATTATTCCACGTTAAGAACACCAAAGGCTACTATTAAACGTATTAATAAAAATAAAGATACAATAAACACAAAATACACAAAATAGCTGAACCCTCAGAACCGAAACTTCACCTGCAATCCAAGTGCCCCACCTGTTTCAGCATTTGGCTGAAGATACGCAGGCTCCACTCTAAATGAAAGATCATCGCTTACATCAAAATCATAAAAATGCGCATCAATACTCGCATCGATTATATTGACAAGGTAAATAGCAACCATACCAATATAACTTATATCCCTGTATCGTTTGTAATATTCTTTTTTGTTTTTCAGGGCTCTCTGAAACCATGTTGAATATGTTCCCTGAACATCTTCAATGGTTAATCCGGGAGGAATAACCTTTATATAACTCGTATTTCCAGGATCTCCAATTAAAAAATCCCTGTAAGCACTCCGGTATTTATTATAATTTGTTGAATTAAAATGAATAGCATAAGCTACCCCTCCAATACCACCATATATTAATGGTAGTTTCCAATATTTCTTATTATAAATTTGACCCAATCCCGGAAAAACTGCAGAATAAATGCTGGCTTTATGGGGCGAATGGGGCTTTTCCTGAACAACTTCTGGAATCTCAAGTTCAGAGACAATAACAGGAATTGTGTCATTTGTCTGAGCCTGTAAAACAACATTCAAACTAAACAAAAAAATCCAAAGGCACAATTTCATGCATTCATGTTTATAAGTCATTGGCTACGTGTCACATTTGGAAGCCTATGGCAGAACATCCATACCATATATTTCAGCACCTGTATAATAATTCAGACCAGGGGGTGTGTGTTATTTTCGCACCGCCAATCTGATAACTAATCGAACAATCAGTTAAGAATTAACCTTATCAAGAATGGTTATTATTTTCTCAAGTTCCTCATCAGAACGGAAAGGAATAACGATTTTACCTTTGCCACTATCATTTCTTGAAAACTGGATATTTGTTTTAAAGAAATTTGAAAGCTGCAGTTTTAGTTGATCATAAGCTTCGGTTGATGTTTCAGCAGGAATCTTTTTATGTTCTTTTACAATAGGTTCATCTGCCAGTTTTCGAACCATCTCCTCCACTTTTCTAACAGAATGGTCGTGTTTAATAATCTCTTCAAAGATCATCAACTGAGAATCAGAATCATCTACATTAATCATTGCTCTGGCATGACCCATAGTGATTTGTTTTTCACGCAAACCTAATTGAATCTCGGCAGGCAACTTAAGCAATCTCAAGTAATTGGCAATGGTTGAACGCTTTTTTCCAACTCTATCCGACATGCTTTCCTGGGTAAGACTACATTCCTCCATCAAACGCTGATAGCTAATAGCAATTTCAATTGGATCAAGGTCTTCGCGCTGAATATTTTCAACAAGGGCCATCTCCAACATAATGTCATCATTAGCCGATCTCACATATGCCGGAACTCTTTGCAATCCTGCAATTTTAGCAGCACGAAAACGTCGTTCACCAGCAATAAGCTGATAACGGTTGTCGTCAATTTTCCTAAGCGTTAATGGTTGTATTATTCCAAGCTCCCTTATAGAAACTGCTAACTCATTTAATTTTTCCTCATCAAATCTGGAACGTGGCTGCCATGGATTCCCCTCAATCTTGCTTATTTCAACTTCCATAATCGAAGCCGACACCCTGCTTCTGGATACATCTTCGGTATTGTCAATTAACGCCCCAAGGCCTCGTCCCAAAACACTTTTTTTTGTCATCACTAAAAATAAAATGGTTATTATTTCTTTATGATCTTGTCTTTATTGTCCATTTTCGTCATGTTATTTTTCTGAAGCAATTCTCTTGCCAAATTCAGATAATTCAGGGCTCCTTTCGAAGAAGCATCATACATAACAACAGCTTTACCATAACTGGGTGCTTCGCTCAATTTGATATTACGGGTAACGATTGTTTCAAAAACCATTTCCTGAAAGTGCGTTTGAACCTCCTCCACAACTTGATTTGAAAGTCTCAAACGTGAATCATACATAGTAAGAAGGAATCCTTCAATTTCCAAGTCAGGATTCAACCTGTTTTGTATAATTTTTATGGTATTCAAAAGTTTCCCAAGTCCCTCAAGAGCAAAATATTCACATTGCACCGGAATCATAACCGAATCAGCAGCAGTAAGGGCGTTTACAGTTATAAGTCCAAGCGAAGGAGAACAATCTATTAGAATAAAGTCGTAATCACCGCGAACTTTTTCCAGAACATCCTTAAGCACATACTCTCTGTTTGGCATATTCAGCATCTCAATTTCGGCACCAACAAGGTCGATATGAGATGGTATCACAAAAAGATGTTCAATCTCTGCCTTAAGAACAGCAGTTTTAGGATCAACCTTATCTATAATACACTCATAAATACTGTTTTCTATTTCTTTAAGATCAAACCCTAATCCTGATGTGGCATTTGCCTGAGGATCTGCATCAACCACTAGTACTCTATATTCAAGTACAGCAAGGCTGGCCGCAAGATTAATGGCTGTGGTGGTTTTACCTACACCCCCCTTTTGATTTGCTAATGCAATAATTTTTGCCATAAAATAATGGTTTAAAATCCATGTCAAAAATGAATAAAACACTTTTTTTGACGAAAGCCAAAGTTAATCTTTTATTAAAAAAAAACAGGTATTGCTTCCATTAATTTGCGTTTGCTATTGACATTCAATAATATATATTTTCGAATTTCTATTCATTTTTTCAATAGTACTCCGGAATAAAGCCTTGGGGGTGAATTACAAAACAAGTAACCAACTGAATATCAAAGCTAATAATGCTTGACAACACAGTTATGTACTCAATATGGATTTGGAAGGTTATAAATTGTTAAAACAATCCACTCTTTTACCTTAAGGTTAAAGCCGGATAGATATGCCCTATGCAATAGACTTGGAAGTTAGTGACAAAAATATCATAATCAAAAAACTCATCGTTTTATAAAGAAGTCCAGTTTATTGTCGAAATTAAGATAGTAACGACCCTTATCAAGTGACCCAATATTAACCCGTTCGCCAAATCCTTTAAATACAATACGCCCATAACCATCGTAAACCTCATACATGGTTGGTTGAGAAAAAACCAGTTCATTATGGCCTACTGAAATGGTAAAAGCAACAGGCGGCGTAGTGCTTTTATGAGAAACTTCAGCTGAATATTTAATCTTGTGTTGACTATCAGTTTGCCTTATTCTGAAACGGTTTTCTCCTGAATGGAACCTTATGGGTACAGAATATCTATGAGCACCTGGAACTCCCTTACCGGAAACTTCACCAACGGTAACCCACTTATTCCAACGAAACTGCTCAACATAATATGGCAGTGGTCCCGACTCGTTACGAGCTGTCCATACAATATTATCCCCTTCAACATTTAGCTCCTCCATTTCAAAGGTAGCCCTGGGACTTAGCACATCAGGATTTAAAACTCTGGGTGTACAACCTTCTTTATACTTTATAGCAACAGAAATCTGTTCGCCGACCCGAAAGCCAAAAACACTCAAATCAATTTCAAATGCGCTTGAATTGATTTCATCAGTAGTAGTCATCCCATTTACAGTAACTTCATAAACGCAAAAACCGACTCCGGATGATGCAAATGGATTTTTAACATATAGATTTTCGCCCTGATAGGTACCTTTAATCTCTATATTTTCTGCCAAGGAAACCATTGGCAGCAAAATAATCAACAGCAAAAGCAGATGCTTCATTTTTTTGTTTATTGAAGGTTCAAACAATAATGCAATTTATAAAAACCTTTGCGCCAATGCAAAAAATAGCACTTACGAATTACATTATTTTGTTCAATTATTTTATAAAAGTACATCAAATTACTTTCCAACCCAAAAAAACATTAAGGCTCGTGCCAATGCCCCCCCTCTTTGATGAGTTCAACCAACCGTTCCACGGCTTCAGCTTCAGGAAAATTCTTGATTATTAGTTCTCTGTTCTTAAAAAGTGACACTCTCCCGGCTCCTGCTCCAACATATCCATAATCGGCATCAGCCATTTCGCCAATACCGTTAACAATACATCCCATTATGGCTATCTTAAGTCCTGTAAGATGCGAGGTCCGGGCCTTAATTAAAGCTGACGTAGTTTGCAAGTCAAATAACGTACGCCCACAACCTGGGCAGGAAATATATTCAGTACGTGAAAATCTTACACGTGAGGCCTGTAAAATTCCAAAATGGGTTTCAATAACAAAAGCCTGGTCAATGGCTGGGGCTACTAATGAAAGTCCATCACCAAAACCATCCAAAAACAACAAGCCCGTATCGGCCGCGGCATCAATTTGAAATGATGCTTTATCATCATTTTCATATTGCCTGTGAACAACTACAGGATGGGTTAAACCTAAATGGCCAAGGGCAAGAAAAAAAGCACGCTGCTCAGCAATTCCGTTTGCATGTTGTGTTACAAGAAGTAGGATAACATCTTGCTTTTTCCTGAGAAATGAAACTACCTCATCGTTAAGTTCATTATAATTCAATTGCAAAACAGCTGGTTTCTGTTCGGGAATAACAGCCAAAGAATCTATTGTATAAAGCAATAAGTATTGTTTATGAGATATTTCAAAATTACCAGCCGCAGGATATATTTTAACTATATCAGAATATTCAGATGGCAAAACAAGTTGGGGATTATCCAAAATAATAGCTTCAGGAACTAATTTGGGTGATAAAATTTCCTGTTCCCCCCTGAAGTCGGCAATAACAACAGGCAAATGATTGCCCCCAATACCGGCAACAGGGTGCGAGGTCCGTTTTTGGTATTCATAGGGGAAGTAATGATCTGTTGAAACCTCCTTAATGAACGGGTGACCTTCAAATAATTCAAAATGTTCTTTTAACTGACGCGCAACAGGGATCTCAAATTCAGGATCTTCAGTAAGAGAAACACGTATTGTATCGCCCAAACCATCAGCCATAAGTGCGCCAATTCCCACTGCCGATTTAATACGGCCATCCTCACCACTTCCAGCTTCAGTAACGCCCAGATGA
>CAZSQG010000007.1:4273-18170 GCA_964608615.1 uncultured Marinilabiliaceae bacterium | reverse complement strand
CCTCAGCTTTCATTGTTGCAATTAACAGACGTACCGTGTGAACCATTACTCTGGTATTGCTCGATTTTATACTAAGAACAATCCTGTTAAAACCCTCTTCACGACAAATGCGAAGGTATTCCATGCATGATTCCACCATTCCCTTGGGCGAATCACCATAACGAGCCATAATACGATCAGAAAGACTACCATGATTAGCTCCAATTCTTACCGTTGTGCCATGTTGACGACAGATGTCAAGAAATGGAATAAATTTTTCTTTTATCTCATCAAGCTCCAGTTTGTAGGTTTCATCAGAATATTGAATATCTTGAAATTTTTTTGCTCCATCGGTAAAATTTCCCGGATTTATACGAACCTTTTCAACCAACGAAGCCGCAATAACTGCTGCATTAGGATTGAAATGAATATCGGCAACTAATGGAAAATCATACCCTCTACAACGTAAACCTTCTTGGATGGGCCCCAGATTAGAGGCCTCGCGTTGTCCCTGAGTGGTAATACGAACGAGTTCCCCGCCTGCTTTGTATATGCGAATACACTGATTAACTGTTGCTTCCGTGTCAAGTGTGTTAGTGGTGGTCATTGATTGAATACGAACCGGGTGCAATCCACCAAGCTTTAAATTGCCTATTGTAACCTCCAGGCAAGGATTGCGCTTGTATTGAAATAAACTATCACAATAAGAATTGGTGGTAATATTATTATTCATAAAAGAAATCTTTATTGATGTTGGTTGAGGATGCTAATTTATCTTCTCTTTTAATAAAATTAATAACTTTAACCCAAAAAAAACAATAATGTCCATATCAGTTTCAGATGTCTCCCGTTATTACGGCAGGCAACAAGCCCTTAAAAATATCTCGTTCAACATCAGGAGCGGAGAGATTGTAGGTTTCCTCGGCCCAAATGGCGCCGGAAAATCTACCATGATGAAAATCCTTACCGGGTTCTTACCGGCCTCATCGGGCAAAGTTACTGTTTATGGGCATGATGTGACTGATAATGATGTTTCTTTCAGGAATAAAATTGGCTACCTGCCCGAGCACAATCCGCTTTACCTTGATATGTATGTGGCCGAATACCTTCACTTTATTGCTTCGGTTTATAAAATGAAAAATCCTCGTAACAGGATTGAAGAAATGATTGAATGTACCGGGCTTCAACCCGAAAGGTATAAGAAAATAGGAGCCCTATCGAAAGGATACCGGCAACGCGTTGGATTGGCTCAGGCTCTTCTTCCCGATCCAGAAGTGCTGATTTTGGATGAACCTACCACAGGGCTTGATCCTAACCAGATTTCAGGCATGCGTACATTGATAAAAGATCTTGGGAAATCAAAAACCGTATTACTCTCGACCCATATAATGCAAGAAGTTAAAGCCATTTGTGAAAGAGTAATCATCATTCATAACGGTATGATTGTGGCTGATGCAAAACCCAATGATTTGGAAAATCTAAATTTAAAAGAGGAACAAATTATTGAATTGGAATTTGACCAAAAAATAGCCCCCGAACTGCTGCTTTCAATTCCCGGAGTATCTAACCTGCAAGAAACCGCCAGAGGATGGTTAGTAACATCAAATAACGAAAAAGACTTACGCCCGGCTTTATTTGGTTTTGCCGTTGAAAACAATTTGGTTATTCTGGGAATGATGCAAAAACATCAGTCGCTCGAAGAGGTTTTCCATTCTCTAACTAAAGGCTAAGTAATACGAAGCTTTTGACCATAACAATTATTGCATTATGGCGCCAACTGGCTAATAGTCCAACCATTATTATCAGTTTTATACCTAAAACGGTGATGCATCCGTCCTGGTTGTCCCTGCCAGAATTCAAACAAAACAGGTACTATGGCATATCCTCCCCAATGAGGAGGCCTTGGTACAGATTGATTCTCAAACCGTTTCTCTGCTTTTATATATAGTTGCTCCAATTGCTCCTGCGATTGAATCTCGGTGCTTTGTGGCGAAGCCCATGCCCCAATCTGACTCGCACGCGGCCTGGATGCAAAGTAATAATCCGAAGCCTCCGCACCAATTTTTTTTACAATACCCTCTATCCGGATCTGCCGTTCAAGCAAAGGCCAGAAAAAAAGTGCTGCAACAGCTTTATTTACTGTCATTTCTTTGGCTTTGGCACTTTCATAATTTGTAAAAAACACCAAAGCCCCATCTTCAATCTCTTTCAATAAAACCACGCGCAAGTGGGGCTGTCCATCAGCTCCAACGGTTGCCAAATGCATGGATAAAGATTCGGGTTGGCCAGAATCAATGGCTTCAGAAACCCATTTATCCATTTGCCGGATAGGGTCGGGATTCAAATCATTTATTAATAATTCACCTTTGGCATAAATCTGACGAATATCTGATATATTTTTTTTTTGCATTACATTATTTTAATCCAGAACGCCTTTAAATAATTAATGTTTATACAAGCAAGATTTATTTAACCTCAATAGTTGGTTGATTTTTTTTATTATAACTATAAATAATATGTTAGCAAAGGGTCGAAGGGGGCTTAATCATCTAATATTCTGTTTTTTAATCATATCTAAAATCTACTTATTTAAAAACAATACGTTAAATTGTAACTTAAAAAGTGACATTAAACCGATTATGAATTAGTGAAAACTGGATTGAAAATTGTAATTTTGCACTGGTTTTTAAAGCTATACTAAAAACAAACATAAATATTTTCAAATGGGTTACAAGTCAGTTACAGCCGAAGAGGCGGTGAAAGTTATCAAGTCGGGCGATAGGGTGCACTTAAGTAGTGTGGCTGTTACTCCCCTAGCCCTGATCAGGGCCATGGTTGAGCGAGGACGCAACAAAGAATTCACGGATGTAAAAGTTCAGCACATCCACACCGAAGGACCCTGTCCATATGCCAACGCTGAATTTGAAGGCATTTTTCAGCTTGAGTCGTTCTTTGTAGGAGGCAACGTTCGTAAAGCCACACAGGCCGGATATGCCGATTATATTCCAGTATTTTTAAGCGAGACACAAAAGCTTATTCGTCAGGGATACCTGAAAGTGAATGTTGCCATGGTTCAGGTTTCTCCTCCTGACAAACATGGATTTGTTTCATTAGGAACTTCCGTAGATGCGTCATTGGCTGCCATTGAAAATGCTGACATTGTAATTGCACAGGTTAATAAACATGTTCCACGAGCATGGGGCGACGCCATGATCAACATCAAAGAAATCGATCTCTTTGTTGAACATGACGAACCTCTCTATATTCATAATAATGCTCCCTTGAGTGACATCGAAAAAGCTATTGGACACAACGTGGCTGCATTGGTTGAAGATGGAGCCTGCATTCAAATGGGAATTGGTGGTATCCCAAATGCTGTTTTAGCTGAACTTGGCAATCACAAAGACTTGGGTATTCACACCGAAATGTTCTCTGATGGTCTTCTTCCCCTGATTGAAAAAGGAGTTGTTACGGGAAACAGAAAACAGATTGACAAAGGAAAAATCGTAGCTTCATTCCTTATGGGATCGCAGGCATTATATGATTTTGTTGACGACAATCCAATGGTGGCTATGATGGATGTGGCACACACTAACGGAATTCATATTATCAGAAAAAACCATAAGGTAACTGCCATCAATTCAGCTCTGTCGATTGACCTTACCGGTCAGGTTTGTGCCGACTCTATTGGAACCACGTTCTATTCGGGTGTAGGCGGTCAAATTGACTTTATACGTGGAGCAGGTCATTCCAAAGGAGGGAAACCTATTATTGCTATGCCATCGGTAACTTCCAAAGGGGTTTCAAAAATTACCCCTACTCTTATTGAAGGCGCAGGAGTTGTGACCACCCGATCAAATATGCACTGGTTGGTTACCGAATATGGAGCCATCAATCTTTATGGTAAAACCCTTCAGGAACGTTCACGCATGATCATCTCCATTGCTCATCCCGATCACCGCGAAATGCTTGACAGGGCAGCGTTTGAAAGATTTGGACCTCACTACCGCTACGTACCAAAAGTATAATCATTACTGGTTATCAATAAATAACATGCAAAAAGGGGCTGTGGAAAAACCACAACCCCTTTTTTAACAAATAAAAAAACTCATTGTTAGTAATTTGCGTCTAGCTCAAGAATGAAAAAACCATGATTCATTCAAATTTTATCCTAAAATAATTATACGTAATCTTTTATTAAAGCTAACCACAGCCTACATTACTCTATTGCCGACCTATCTATCTGTATTTTTGACTCCCGGAGGCTGTAACACCCGTCACCTTTACAGGACCACTGCCAACAACCAAACGTTTTGAGCTCCTAACTCCAGCTGCCTCCAAACTACCGGAACCCGATCGAAGATCAAAACTCAAGGTTCCAGGATCGTTCTCAAGAGTGATATCCACACTGCCCGATGTATTCTTAAAGGAACTACTGCCTGTTAACATAACCGAGCTGCCCCGTATTCCGCCACTAGTTGAAGATGCATTAACTGCTCCTACAACAGCCGTTAGAGTGATACCCCCTGAGGTACTGTTGGCCGAGAGCGCTCCTTTAATATCGGAAATCGATATTCCTCCTGAAACCGTTTTCCCTATAACATCTGAATAAACCTCAGCAATTTTAACCGACCCGGAAACCGATGAAGCATCAACTCCTTTCATAATGCTTCTTGCATTAACACTGCCCGACACTGAGTTTAACTCTGCCGAACCTTTTATTTCGCTAACATTAACTGATCCGCTAACAGTTTTAACATCCAGATCTCCATCAACAACCGATGCCATTATGGATCCTGAAACAGATTTCAAACTGGCTTTACACGGGATGTTGATGACACTTATACTTCCGGAAACAGCATCCAGAATCAATTCATCCCGACCAACACCTTCAACCTTTACACTTCCCGAAACATTTTCAACTCGTAATAAAGTTGCAACCGGAACTGTTAGATTAATAAATCCCTTAACCTGACCTATGATATTACGTGGTTTTTCAATCCAAACATCAAGCGTGTTACCGGTTTTGGTGTATTTAATACGCAAATCTTCATATTGCCGGGTCGCTCTGATTTCCCCATCAAGTGTAACAGTAGAATTACTGCCCGGACTCACCTCAACATCACAGAAAACACCTTTTACAATAACTGTATTGATATCGGTAAAAGACTCCTGAACCTGATCAGCAAGATCCTGACTATTCGCAAACTCCGGATTGAGCCAGAGTATCACGCTTAATAAAAAAACAAATTTTATCATAATCTTCAAATTTAGTTAACACTTAAATTTTGATTGTATGACGCCTTGAGATATTAATAGGTTACAGATAAATATAAAAAAAGACAGAAGAAAAATTTCTTCTGTCTTAAAAAAAGTCGAGATATCCTTTACCTAATCTCTCGATAATACAATATTGTCCATTATAACCAGAAATCCAAGAGCTGTTGAACTTGAAGGAGTCATTTCTGAGAATGCATAAAACCAAATTCCACTCACAGTTTTTGATGTCCAGGTACCATTATCAGCAAAAGTAAAAGATTTTCCATCAGTATATGAAGCCTTATATTGAATATCCGGACTCCAAGAAACATCCTCACCATCTGACATACATAAGAAAATATAATATGAAGAGAAAATCCCAAGATATTGTGAATTCTGAATAATCAGGTCTCCATTATTATTATATTTTACAACAACATTAAAACCTACAGGGAGTCCACTCATAATATATGATCCATCGTTATTATCAGTTAATGTAACGATTAATTGCTGAGCTACTCCATCTTCATCATCATAATCCATCTTCCAGTCGCCTATTAATGAAACTTTTTGGGTAACTAAAACCTGAACAGTCAAAATTCCGCTTGTGAATGTTACAGTGCTTGTTCTTGCAGCAGTTTCACTGCTTTTTACAGCATTGAATGTAACAACATTATCTTCAACAGTATATGTAATCCAATCATCAACCACGGTTACTTCAAATTCAATGTTTGATAAAACGGTAATTTTATTGGTACCACCCTCACCCGAAAAACTTAAGCTTGTTTGGTCCAACAAAAGAGCAACTTTATCCTGGCTAACAGAAACTTCCTCAGTCATATTACCACTACTTATTGTAACTTTGTTGGTACGTAATTCATTCCCAGTATAAGCTTCTGCTGTTAAAATTATTTTACCTTCTTCTATTGAATAGGTTAACCAATCATTATCAATAATTACACTAAAACTGAGACTTGAAGTTATTGCAAGTTCCTGACTTCCTCCTTGGAATGAGAAATTGAGACTTGAGGATTCAATAATAAGAAAAGCACATTTCTGAGTAACCGGAACAGTAATATTCTCTCCATTGTAACTTATTAATATCATGGCAGTACGGTTTGATCGGTCTTTGTTTTCTGAAGCCGTTACTGTTACAATATTATCAGATACGTTAACGGAGCACCACTCATCACTTGATGATGCCGATACAGCACCGGGAGCAGAAACCTCAATGGTTCCAGTCCCTCCTGCTGCCGTTATATTAATATCAGTTTTTTTAATTTTAAGAATTACATTACTATCATCTGAATCGTCACTACATCCTGCTATTAACAAAAAGAAGAGTAACATAGGTATATAAAAAAACTTTTTCATTTGTCAATGTTTTTATAATTAAATGAATATATGCAACATTCATACATTATAGCAACTTATTTATGTTGCTTAATAATAGTATGAATGTTACATATATACTCCTTATTGTTTAGTCATTGAAGTAAGGTTTCTTATTTTAGAAACAGCACCTGCAGGTGATCCATCCGCGTTAAAGGCATAGAATAAGAAAGAGTCGACTATATTACTCCACACGCCATTGTCGTAAAATGTAAGTGTCTTGTTCCCTGGTTCTCCATTCCATTCTCCCACCATTCCCACACCATTTGACCAGGTATAATAACCACCTGATACTAAAGACCATGGGCACAATTTAACGATATAGTTTCCTAATATTCCAACATCTTGAGTTGTTATCGAAACAGTTCCGCCACCCATATTATAACTCATTATAAAATCATAATCAAGGCCGCTTACAAGGAAACTCCTGTTTTTAACGTTCTGTGATATATTTATTTCTGAGGTTAAATCTGCGCCATCGGCATCTTTAGTTAGTAATGTCCAGGTTCCAATATAATCACTATAACTTAAATAATTATCGGGAAGATCCACAACTAAACTAGCCGTAACACCATCGTCGGTACAGGTAAACGTTTTGTCGTTGCTGCTCCAGTCAAAGTGTTCAATGGTTACTCCTCCAATGGTTAAAGGATCATACAGTTTAAGTCCGGTGGTGGTATAAATAAAGCTTTCGGCCACTGTTACTATCTCCTCACCACTTGTATATTCAAAACTAAAAGCTCTTTCAGTCTGAGAAACAGAACTTGCTTCTTGTCCATTTATAAGTAATTTATATGATCCATACCCGCTGCCATCGGCAATATCATAAATTGACTGAAGATATGTTGTCCAGTCCTGACCTTCAGCCAGAGGGGTCATAATTATTTTATTGCTATATTTTTTGCCCTTCATCACAATAAGCTCAGGTGTAACAGAAGTGAATACGAATTCATAATCACCCGAATAACCATTAACATCAGAACCACTGGGTTCCGAGAAGTAATGGAATATTTCGTTATAGGTGTCAAAACTAAGTACCGGACCTTGGTCGGAGATTAATTTATACAAAGAAGTAACCTTATCGCCAAGCACATAATTGCTTGTAGATATTTCGGAAGCCACGATAACTTCTCCGGAAGAATTGAATGAACACAAGAAGGTGTATCCACCAATAGCGTGATCCTCCTCGGGATAGTATTCCATTACCCATCCGTTTTTAGCCCCTGTTAATACAGTTTCATATTCTGATAATGCTTCACTCATCCTATCAGAAGCAGAGCTCCCAAATATATTTTCCTCGTCCTCTACGCACGATTGTAAAAGGAAAAATGGGATCATAAATAGTAAATATTTTATCTTTCTCATTTTGAATATTTTATAGACTTTCCAAATCCAGTTTATCTAAATCACCACAACGCCTTTGAACAACACTACGCAATTCATTTATGTCAATCTCCCATGATTCCTCGAGATAGGCACGAACTATTTCAAATTTCTCATTAATAATTGCGGCGCCTTCTACTCCGGCATCAACAAGTAGCGCATCCCAGTATTCGGGTGAATTTGTAACATAAATTGAAATGATTTCCACAAAATCCTCATTTGGTTCGCTTTGTGCATAAGGCGAAACAAAGCCGGCCTGGCGTGCTTCGGTATTTGAATTATACGACCAGTCGTCACCAATATATTTCCCTACTGAAATCTGTTCAAATTCAGTTGAGTAATTTTTTGTTTGGTGAAGGATGTGAGCAAACTCGTGGTGCATTGTTTTAAAATAATAACGATTTAAAAAGTTAGCATCAACCATCATTGAGTTCACATAATATAGAGTAATTTTCAGGCCACCTTCTGCAGTACCCAGAACCATTGTGTTATCGTCGTTATATGCTGCAGAGCCAACCAAATGAATTATTTTTGGCACATAGGCTCTGGTAAAATCTATGCCGGCAACTTGATCATAAGCCTCAAGCCAGCAATATTTAACAAGTTTGGCTAATTGAACCGATTTATCAATATCGGCCGGAACAAGAGTATAATCCATATCCGACTCAATATTTTCAAGTCTGTATTTGAAATCAATATTATATGGCCATGTATAGTTTTTAAGCAACCATTTTTCAAACTCATTACGTTCAATTTCAGAAGTATCAAATATGCTGTCGCCGGTTATATCATCTTCCCTGCACGACCAAATAGATCCGGTCAACAGAATTGCAATTATATATATTCCTATTGTTCTCATATCGCTTATTTTAAATTCATTATCTTGGATTGGCTGTCATTCCGGCAGTGATTACATCTTGAGGTAACTGTATTGCCCTACGGGGATCGTTAACTGTTAGTTCATCAGTTACAGTAATAGTGTTGTTTTCAACAGTACGACGGAATATCTCAATGCCATACCGTTTAATATCAAACCAACGTAATCCTTCGTGTATGGTTAATATGCGACGCATGTGCAAAATACACTGAATAAAGTTTTCCTGTTCTCCTTCTTCCACGGTAAAATCGGGGTTAAGTTTCTTTTTTACTGTAGGTAATTCCGGTGTGTAATAACTAATTCCGGAATAAAAGCTGTTAACACTCTCGCGGGTTAAAGTTGCAGCCGAAGTAAATGCATCCTGAAAAGTGGCCAGATCGTTTGTCGCGTTTTCATAATCTTTTTTATGAACATAAGCTTCAGCCCTACACAACAAGGTTTCATCAGTAGTAAATACAGGATGAATAATATGTGTAAATCCAATTCCATTAACAACATCAGTATATTCAAAATATTCATTCATTTTTCTGATAATCACTTTTGGAATACCTGAATAGCTTGCATATTTACAGTAAAACGAAGAATATGAACCCCAAGTTCCTGTTGAGCCTGTTGTTTCGTGTGATGATATAGTTTTATTATGACAATACTTCGCCCCTGCTGAATATGGCCCGCTTATCCGTCCCCATAAAGAATATGTAGAAATCAACATTAATGTTGCCCTGTTATCTTTACTAATAAATTCGTCGCCCTGATAATTATCGTTAGCCGATAATGATCCGGCATATTCCCAATCACGTAGCACCGAAGAAGGATTAGACCCAAGCACCTTTGCAGAATAAGCTATTACATTATCATAGTTGCAATAATAAAGATTAAAACGGGTAGCAAAGGCGTATGCAGCCTTTTTATTAAAATGATATTTAGGAACTGAATAAATATCATCATTTATTAAAGGAAGCGCAGTTTCAATATCTGTATTAATTTTTTCATAAACTTCAGCAACCGTTAATCTTTTATATTTAGGAGAAACAGTAGTTTCAGGAGCTTCAATATACGGAACACCCAAGTCGGTTTTACTTGTTAATGCATTATAATGCTTGCCAAAGATATTTACAAGGACAAAATGACTATATGCACGACACAATAAAGCTTCTCCTTTTTGTGAGCTAAGATTTTCGGGGTCACCTAATTCCTCAATAGCCTCCAAAGCCAGGTTTGCTGATGCAATAGCTAAATAACAGCCATCCCAAAGACTCTGTGGACTATCGGTATCTACTTCAGTAATATCGTCCCATGCAAACGTTTGTGTTTGTAACCTGTTAAAGGGGCTCCAGGTACTTCCGTTGTTATCAGTATTATCTGATGATAATTCAGCAAGATAACAATAGGTTGAAGTTGGATAAGCAGAAACCAATAGTTTGGTAATTTTTTCCTTCGAATCAATCGTGGTACGATTATCCGGTGTTTCGTCAAGGAAATCATCGCAACCAGTTCCAAAAAACAATGCTGCAATAATTAGCGAAACTGATATATATTTATTCTTCATCCGAAAATAATTTTTATGTTAAACCCTAATGGAACTCGCATGTGAATTTTTATCCGCGTATGTGTTTGCAATTAACATGCTCGTTTCATGTTTTAAAACTTGTTTGTTATTAGTCTTTGCGCTGTGATTAAGGGAAAAAATTATATCCCTAATCTCAGAGTAAATGTAAACTGCTTAGGCACAGGAGCTGAAACACCTCCTGAACGGAAAAATTCCGGATCCTGTCCATTTAGTTTAGAATCAGCATATAACAGAAACAGATTTGTACCCTGTAACTTCAACGACAAATTACTAACGTTTAAAGCTTCAATTAACCTTTTGGGAAAATCATAGGTTAACGATATCTCTTTCATTCTGACAAAGCCTCCATCAGCAACACGAACATCTGAATAGTTATAAGCATTATAGGCGTATTTCAGTTCATTATCGGTTTCGTATTGAAGTTTGTTAATTATTCTAGGTATATCAGTTTTCCCTTCGTCGCCGGGCAAGATCCAACGATTTTGAAACTCTTTAGGCATAGACGAAAGATCAGAATAAGAACTCTTGAAAACCGGGTCGAGTCTTACCTTATTACCGAATGAATAAGTGATGAAAATATTCAACTTCAGATTTTTATACTTGAACATATTTCCAAAACTACCGGTAATAGTTGGATCGGAAGGTCCTTCATATTTAAGAAAGTCTAGATTATCCCGTTCCTGAAAATATATTCCTGTACTTGTAATATTACCGTCCTGATCTAAAAATGTAGGGATTCCATTTTCATCTAATCCCTTAAATGGAATTGAGAATAATCCGCGAACTGGATAGCCCTCTCGTGCAAAGCCTGAGCCGGTAATCAGGTCAATAACCCTCGAATTTGATTCAAGTTTAGTAACTTCATTCTTATTATATGAGAATATAATATCTGAATTCCAGCCGAAGTTATTCCTTTCAACATTTTTGGTCGACAGAGTAAACTCAACACCATGAGATTCCATATCAGCAGTGTTGGCTAATTTATTTACTTGCCCGCCAACCCCTTGTGTAATAACCGGGCCAATAAGGTCAAAATTGTTTCTTTTATACCAGTCGGCACTCAGGTTTACACGGTTATCAAGGAATCCCATGTCGACACCGATATTTAATTCATGTTTCTTCTCGTAGGTTAGTTCGCTGTTTTCAAGATCAGTAATTTCAAGTCCACTTTCCTGAATATTGGTAAAGGGCCTGTATGGAGAATAACTGTTGATAACAGCTAAAGAGTTTGTTACACTCGAAGGACCCCTGTCGGCAGTTAAGCTGTAAGAAGTTTTCAATGTGAAATGTGAAAGAGCGGGTTTCAAATTTTCAAAGAAAGCCTCTTCGTGCATGTTCCAGGCCCCGGAAATATTCCATGTTGGTAACCAGCGTGCCGATTTGGATTTACCAAGCTTGTTTGTCCCTTCATACCTGAATGTACCATTAACAATATATCTTCTGTTGTATGAATATGTACCAGTAGCAAAGAAAGCTGCATTACGGGAACGCGAGTTTGTGATTGAATAATAATTTGAACCATCCTCGATGCTTTTCTTGAAAAATTGATATCCATAATAAGGAATTTCACCAAGAGAATATTGCATCCCCCATCCATTAAACCATGTTTTTCCGCGGTCATTGGAGCTGGTTTCCATACCACCAAAGAAGTTGGTAATATGAACATCATTAAATACGTGGTTCCAGGAAGCTGTAGTACGAAAATCGTAACCCAACATTCTATAATCGGTACGTTGATATATTCCACCCTCAGGCAAAACACTTATTGGCAATGAGTAGTCAACATCAGGATCGGTGTACAGGAAAGGATTGTTATCCCGAACTGTAGCATCGGGCATAGCTCTGTATGCCAAAGCCTGATTCGATTGATCAGTAATTTTATGTTCCTGTGATGTTGTCTGATATTTTACTGAACCCAGGGCACTTAACTCCAAACCTTGAAGAACAGTCCATTTCATTTCACCCTGAAACTTAAGATCAACAACATTTAACTCTATGTAATTACTGTTTAATTCATTAATAATGTTAAAGTCAGAATAATTACGTGTGTAAAATTCACTGGCATCCAATGCCCTTGAAGAGTTTAGCGCGAAGCTATATGGATTGATATCAAAATCGCGTTTAACCTCACCTGAAACCACATCCATATTTTGACTAAGAGTACCCGGCGATTTTTGCTTACGGTAAGATGCCCCGGAAATAAGGTTTACTGATAGCTTCTTAGAAATATTGTAGGTAGTATTTAAGTTGGCAGTGTATCTGTTTACAGAACTCTGCTTTGACCATCCCGGATCGCTAAGAACACTAACAGATGCATATGAAGATGATTTCTCAGTACCTGAAGATATGCTTACTGAGTGATTCGACATTACGTTTGAATTAAATAATTCATCAAACCAGTCGGTGTTTCTCATCTCAGCATCTTGTAAATATTGGTTTTTAGCTTCAGGAGTGTTTAATAATCCGAACGTTCCTGTAATCGGGTCATAATCATTAATTAACTGGTACATCTTACCATAAACACCACTATTTGAGGCCCTAAAAACGTCCGCGAAGTTTAACCATCCTTTTTCCTGCATCTCTTTATAAATACCCATTTGCTCCTGAGAATTCATAATATTAAAATTAGAGTAGCTTGGTTTTAAACGCATTGTGTATTCGCCTGTATAGCTAATACGGCTTGTTCCAACTTTCCCCTTTTTTGTAGTCACAACAATAACTCCGGCCATTGCACGGGCTCCATAAATAGAGGTAGCAGATCCATCTTTAAGAATCTGGAAGCTTTCTATATCTTCGGCATTTATTCCTGCAATAGCAGAACTAATAAGAGTAACGGCGTCTCCCGACGAGAGATCATCCGAATTAACTTCAGTTACATCTTCCATTACAATACCATCAACTACCCATAACGGTTTTGAACTTCCGTATATTGATGTAGCACCACGAACACGAATTTTTGGTGCTGTACCAAATGTTCCGGAGACGTTTTGTACCGATACACCTGCCGAACGCCCTTCCAAAGCTCGGCTTATCTCGGTCATACCATCAATTTTTACATCTTCAGAGTTTAACTGGTCGGTTGCTCCTGTAAATAATCGTTTATCCATTTTTGTCATACCCGTGGTAACAACAACCTCATTTAACATAGAAGCTTCGGACTCCATTGAAACAGATATTTGTGCTCGCCCGTCAACAGGAACTTCTTTTGACTTCATTCCTATAAATGAAAAAAGAAGTACCGCCGATTTTCCCGGAACTTTAATCGAATAGTTTCCATCCACATCAGTAATTGTTCCAATTGAAGTTCCTTTAACCTGAATAGAAACACCAGGTAGGGGCACGTTGGTTTCATCCAAAACTTTACCAATTACCATAATTGCTGTTTCTTCCTGTTGTTGAATCTCGCTCCCTTGGAGCTGAACTTGCCTGCGGATACA
>CAZSQG010000007.1:0-4263 GCA_964608615.1 uncultured Marinilabiliaceae bacterium | reverse complement strand
TTGTTGAATCTCTTCCTCAACAGCTTTCTTCATTATCACAATTACATCATCTTTTATTGCGTAATCAAGACCCGAATCAGACAATAAAAGGCTCATTACTTCATCAATTTGAGCGTCATTTACGTGTACAGAAACATTGTTAACATTTCGCACATCCGCTGTTTTGTATAATATTCCGTGCCCACATGTTTTTTTTACACTTCTGATTGCCTGCTCCAGAGATACATTTTCAAGATTCAGGCTTATCCGTGTTTGACATAGACCGGATGCAATCATGTGCATATTTAACACGAAGAACAATGACACTGTAGCCAATCCTTTAAATGATGGCAGCAGTCTTTTTAGCAATTTTTTCTGCTTTCTAAAAATCATAAAGTCATTCATTAGTTAAGATTAGGTTAGGAAATACAATAATTACCGTTTTTTATTTTTTGAGTTTGTTACATATATTGTTTTGTCATCAAATACATCGAACCGAACATCTGATCCAAGTGATATTAAATCCAATAACGTTGAAAATGATTCAAAACGTTTAATATCGGCAGTAAATGATATATCCTTTAAACCAGGATCATTAAAAACAAAATCAACATTATACCAACGTGAAATTTTCTTCAATATCTCGTCAAGTGGATCATCTTCAAAGATGAAAACGCCATTTCTCCAGGCAGTATATTTTGATACATCAACATAATTACATTCTCCTAATGGGTTCTTTTCATCAACTAGCACCTGCATTCCGGGATTCATCCTATATTCCTGAATGTTCCCATTTTCCCTCTTAACATTAACATCTACTGTTCCTTCCACCAAAGTGGTATGTGTGTCATTATCATCCTCATAAGCAGAGACATTAAATGTTGTACCTGTAACTTTAACATCCATTTTATTTGTAATTACAATAAATGCTTTCTTTTCATTAGGTTGTATCTCAAAATAAGCCTCTCCTTTTAATTTAACTACACGCTTATCTCCAATAAAATCAGATGGATACGATAATTCAGATACTGCATTTAACCATACTCGCGAACCATCAGACAAAACAACCTGATATTCACCGCCAACAGGGGTTTCTAAACGATAATTAATGACTTTTTTCTCTTTCTTCGGATTATCCTTTATGCCCTCAGAAGCAAAAGAGAGTCTCTTTTGTGAATTTTGTATTCGTATTCCGTTTTCAATAATCAGGGTGTCTTTTTCATCCAAGGCAATAACATTTCCATCTGATACATGTAAAAAAGCCTGACTGCTTCCCGGCATAATTGAATCTGTTCTGTTAACAAAACGCTTCTCCGTATCGGGTTTTATATTATTCGATATAAGAATTATTCCTAATGATATTGAGATGGCTAAAATTATTATTGCTGCGTATTTTGAAATAGATTGTAATATTCTTATCCTTTTTTTGTTCGATTGAGAATTTATATTCCTAATAACCGTATTCCAGGCCTTATTAATGTCTATCTTATTTAATTCTTTTTGTCGCCTCACAAGCTCTTTTTTATCAAAAAAAGAGTTGTAGATGTTCAAATTACCAGGTGATTCATTAATCCACTCCTGTAAAAAAGCTTCTTCTTCAGTGGTAATATTCCCATTTATTTTTCTGGAAATAATTTCTGAAACTTTTAGCCCCCTCTCTATTTTTTCACCCATTTAATAAAATATAACTGAATTAAAATTGATCACCCCCTAAATAATTTACTAATATTTTAGAAAAGCCATATAATAACAGCAGGAATCCTGTTTTATTATAATACACGACAGAAAAAAAAAGGTACAATAAAAATGAAAAAATGTTATGATTTTTTTGTTTTTTTTGACAAATGAGTATTAAATGAGGACCATTGGGTGATAATCTGGTAACGGGAATCATAAACTTAATGATGGAGTAATTATTACAGAACAAAAAAAGTCATAACACAATGTGCAGTAATGCGATGAAACTTACACAAAACATTCAGAGGAAACTGCAAAAAAACAAAGAATTAATTACTAATTTTTTGCAATCTTTTCAAATAAAATCCTTTGCATCCTTTGCTGTTGATATTTTATCATGTATATGAATATCATCAAGCTCGCCTGAATAGTTACACGTAGGATACGGTAAAACCTACCATCAATGAGGCGAGACTCCATTTTTCAAGTACGTTGTAATGAGAAACAAATTTGCATCCCACAAACTAAAAATCCAATAGGTGAAAACGGGATGAACTAATTAATAAAGAGGGCCGCTAAATAGACTGAATTCTTTAATGAAATAGATAAAACTGAACGTGCCAGCGACTTATGATATTTTACACTCCTTATCGAAATATTTAGTTGGTCAGCGATCTCGGAGTTCTTAAATCCGTCGATTGACATAAGGCAGACCTTTTTTGTTTGTTCACCGACACATTCTAACGTTTTCAATAATAATGACCATACCTCTTCTTCTATAAGAATATTTTCATAATAATCATCCGTTTCGACTAATTCTCCACTAAAATGCTCGTAGTGAGACAGGCGAAGTTTCTTGTCACGTAAAGCATTCAAACATCTGTTCTTGACTGAAGTGTATAATAATGATTTGAGGTTATGTTTTTCATTTATGGTTTCACGTTGTTTCCACAGCGCAATAAAACTCTCCTGAACAACATCCTCTGCAATATGTATATCATCAATATAACGCTGTGCGAAAAAAACCAGAGATGGATACATAACTTCAAAAACTTCATGAAAAGCTTTCTTATCTCCTTCCCGTATTTTTTTCAGGTTATATGAAGTCGTCATTATAAATGATTTAAAATCACAAGACAACAGTTTGTTGTTGTGTAGTTTTTGACCTAATTTCCATTAGATCCATTTCACTTCAACAAAACATTAAAATGGATAAGACAAATTTAATGTTTTGATAATAAAACCTATTACAACAATAATATTATTAATTCAATTTAACACTTATTTTTCCTTATTCTTTGTGCTTTTTTATATGATTAACAAGTATATGGCAAAAGCTGATAATTTGTTTTAACCACACGGATTACATACTATTAAGAAAATGTTTCCTAATAAGCCTACAGAGCAACGCCCCTACCATTCGGCTTTCTTATTCAATTTTACGAAGATGTCGCGGCTAGTCCCCTAAACAAAACCTCTTTTCTATATCAATGCTATCACTGTGCAAAGTAGTAATCTGCCCCGAGGAAGTTATTACTCAGATAGGTTGACAAATTTTTTCACAAAACTTTTTCTGTCAACTCCTTAAGATTTATACCTGCAAAATTACCCGATGTCATTATTAAAAGGTTGCCATTATGTAGTTTGATCTTTTCCAGTTCTTTTTTTAATTCATCGGCATCTGTAAATACAGAATCATCAGAAAGGTTGAAAGCTTTGGCAACTTCATTTATGGTTATTTCAGGTAACTTCTTATGAGCTACTACATGAGGATCAAAAAACACTATCGCTTTATCTGCCAAAGACATAGTATCGCGATAATGGGGAAGGAAATTTTTGTTCAAACTGCTAAATGTGTGTAGTTCAAAACAAGCCGTAAGCTGTCGTTCGGGATAACGCTCTCCGACAGCTTGCATGGTTGCTTTTACTTTTGATGGGGCATGAGCAAAATCGTAAAACACAGCTGAATGATCATTCTTTCCTAAAACCTGAAGTCGGCGTGTTGCTCCCTGAAACGATTTCATGGCAATAAGGAAGGCTTCGGGTTCAACACCTAATTCTTTGCATACCAGCATAGCTCCTGCCATATTTTGAAGATTATGACTGCCAAAAATTGAAACGGGATATTCTTTTCCTTTGTGTTGAATCATTGTTAAATCATCTTTAACAACAGCTTCTAAAGCGTGGTATGGTAAAGTGACGCATTCAGCATTTGCTTGAGTTACTACTTTTCCCAGATCGGAGTCACCATCATAATATGTAAGAAATCCATTTGGATCAATAGTACCTATAAAATCAGAAAACTGCTGATTGTAACATTCAATTGTTGGGAACACATTAATATGATCCCAGGCAATACCAGTTAACAACGCAATATGCGGCTTGTACCACAAAAACTTAGGCCTTGAATCAATAGGCGATGAAAGATATTCATCACCTTCAAATACTGCTATTTTTGATTTTGGTGAAAGGTGAACCATAGTATCAAATCCCTCGAGTTGTGCACCTACCATATAGTCAAAATCTACTCCTTGATGCTTTAACACATGCATGATCATGGATGTAACCGTAGTTTTACCATGACTTCCGCCAATAACCACCCTTTTC